>MSXO01000057.1 GCA_002083615.1 Proteobacteria bacterium ST_bin11
ACATGGATTTGTCAGAGCGCCGCGCATTGGCAGTTAAGAAATACCTGACCAAAGGTACTCACAACCCCAACATCTCGTCTCACGGTTTTAGCTGGGACAAACCGGTTGACACCAACGAAACCGAAGAAGGCCGCGCCAATAACCGTCGCGTGCAGTTGGAAGTCGATGGTAAAGCACAACAGCCTTTGAAAAAATAAGATCATTGGTAATTCCAAACTGATCTAAAACAAAAACCCGCCGCCAGGCGGGTTTTTTATGCAAGCAGCTTGCGCCATAGTTGAGATAGCCCAAAAAGAAGCGTTGATTGCCTGTGTAGCCATCCAATACCGGTGGTTTGCCGTCTGGGTATTTGGCGACAGCTATTTATTCTAAGCCGAATAAGCCATTGCAACACCACCCATATCACCGACATTTCCACCTAAAGTAAGGTGAATGACTAAAATCCGATCACTTTATCAAGTTTTAGTACCCAACTCGCTTCGCCTTGCTTCAGTTTGTATTGCAACTGCCTCATACCCCCTGTCGGTTTGTCATCGGGGTCACTGTCTTTATAAATAGGGAAACGTAACGCGACAATACCTTCCACCATCGCAATATCATCATGTCCCCTATAGCCTTTGGCAAGCTGAGGGTCATCAGTAAATGGCGGTAAATAAATTTCGCTCAGCGATTTTCTTTTATTGGCTGAAAAGGCAATTAACGACACGCTACCCTTAGCGTCTTTGATATAAACGTATATTTCAGGTGAACGGTCGATATTGATGTCACCTATGTCTGCACCCGTGACTGTTCCGACTATGTCGCGATCAATTGGCGAGTTATCAATTTCTAGACCAGAAGGCAATATGCGGAGTTTGTTACCTTCACTAGTCACTTGAAAACTAATGTTGTGTAATTTGAGAGTTTGGTTGAATAAAGAGCTGGTTTTAATTTTGTTGTCTGGTGTTGATATATTTTCAGCCAAAACGCTATTTGTTCCTAATAACAACACACTCGCTAACAGCGATGCTAATACTGTTTCCATCACTAATACTCCACTGTTTAATATAAAAATGCCCAAACAGTGTTGGGCATTTGGGCTATATCACCTTTTATAAATTGGCCGAAGACTAAATTTGCTGGTTATTTACATTGCTCCTTCTGAGCCAGTAAAGCTCGCGCCTTGTACATTGCCTTTTTTATCAGACAGACACGACCACGGTGCTGTCGCATCAGGTACTTGAATAGTCACACCAATCCCAGCCTCTGCCCCCAAGACCTCAATCACCTTCAGTTTGTTTACACTGACGCCCACTTTCTCGGCGACAGCCGCAAGGCAGGCTTTTTCGGCAACAGCTGTCCCGCTATTGTCTTTACTGGCACTGGCAGGCTTAGAAGCTGGAATACCGACTTTCAGGGTATAGCTTACCGGTTTGTCGCTGTCTTTCGCGCCACCCATCAAATACACACGAATGGTGTAATCCCCATCGCTGGGTAACACGGCTTTAAAGTTATTCCCTTCGTTTGAACCGATAAAAATGGCTTCACCGCTGCTGCCGGGCGGTAATACATTGAAATACGCCGCACCTTTGCTGGCCTTAAAATCAACGGTCATGGTTTGACCGGCACTGGCGCGTAGGGTGTAGTCCACATCGTCGCTGCCTTTGATTTTTCCACTGACAGCGGCCGAACTTTTGCCTTTTGCAAACTGAATGGGTTTAGCCGCTTCTGCGGTAAAAGCCATGCCTATTAATAATGCACCTGATAATAAACAGGTGAAGAATGTTTTCATGATTAACTCCGAAGTTGTGTTAAAAAGTTGAGTTGAAGCGATTATCGGCAGTTGTATGCCGCTACATAGACAATGGATTGATAACGTCCATCATCTGTTCGGATTGCAACACAACCGCCGGTGGCTTGTTCTTGCCAATAAGTGACCAAGCCTTGCGATTTAACCACTACATAGCCGCTATTCATTAAGTAGCCTTCTGCTTGACCACCTTTGGCACCGACTGTATTCGCTAATGCGGGTGGTGTTTGTCCTATCACCACTGAATTTTGGTTGCTGCCGCCCTTACAGGAATTCCATCCCTCTTCATAACCTTGACCCGCATTGCCGCTGCGGTCATAAGAGCCGCTTTGGCATCAGCACAGCCGCGATCGTATTCTGATGGGCCTGAGTGATTGTTATACCCGGCGTTATGGCCTGAGTGCTCGTTACAAAATTGTAAGTCTCTTTCCTCAATAGACGATACCCTACCCTTGAGTTGCAACGAAATCGGGTAGGTCTTGTCAGGTTATTGGATTCAGTGTCATTTCTTTACCCATAGCGGTTTCAAACAATAAACTTGGAGCCAATACTTACTTAATCTGGTCTTGCTGGCATCTAATTTTAGCCCTTCAAACGTTAGAACGTTGTTCTTGTAAACAAGGCTGACTAGCGGCCCTTGTTCTTCACACGGGCGGTGTGCGCCGCATCAAGAAGGCAACCGTTCATTTCGATCATTGAGTAATAGCGCGACCAAACAGATAATCGCCAGCGGATAGACAGCGAATTGCAGTTCGGAGGTCTGTCTTCCCGCAGCCACATTCATGAACAACGAACTGTCCCAAAGCCCATGAAGCATCATCGGTAAAATCAAAGTCCCGGACATTCGACGCATGACATAAAAGCCGCTGCCCATGATAAAAGTCAGCAACACCTGGATGGGCATTGACGACAGTGGCAATCCAAAGATCACGTTGGGAACATGCAGCGCCGAAAATAGTAAGGAACTGATTAGCCAAACTTTACCCTCGCTAAAACGGCTCCTCAATCCGACGATCAGACTTCCCCGGGTGATCATCTCTTCGCCGAACCCGACACCTACGGCTCCCAAAGACGACCAAAGCAGTAGTTCGGCGGAAATTTTATCGGCCGGAACATTCAGAAAGTTGTTCAGAATGATGCCGGTTGCCACTACCGGCAGAATCCAGATCCATCGCGGTCCAGATGTTGATTTGTCAAATAGTACCAAGCGCCACCAACCCAGGAAGCTGAGCGCAACCACCAAAAAGGCGCAGCCGAACAAGGTAGGAAGTGCGTACCAAAGCTTGGTCGTTTCCGCATTCTCGCCAATGCGGTTGTAATCGATACCATTGATGGTCCAAGTCGCAAAGAATATCGCGAGATAACCCAGATACAGCAAAATCCCGAGCCTTACAGAGGGTTGGCGTTTTACCGGGCTTTGTTCGGTGTTGATTGTGTTCATGGTTGATTCCAAAGTTTTAGCGCGAAAGACATCGGACTCTTTGACTCAGAAAGCCTCTCTTTAAGCATAAAAAGCAGCCGGCCACACTTTTCGGTTCGCATTTGTCAGCGTCAAGACGAGATAAATGGCCACTAGCCTGTACACCGGAAATGCGCGAATACAGGTAAATTGGGCAACCGCATGCTACGTTATCCCTGCTATTGCTTGTCTGTGATTTCTATTACTCGGTGACAATGGGGCCTTTAGTGCCGGCATCGGAATCGGTCCAGGAGTCCTCATCCTTCAAGCGTCGGTCACCCTGGATGGTGTAAGTAATAAGGCCTTCGTGGAATACCAGTGCGCCATCACTACGCTTGGCCTTTACTTTCTTTCCATTTACCCAGACCTGCTCTTTGCCATCGATGCGAATGGTCGCCACTGTTGCCCCTTCGGTGTTCTTGGCAACCCATTGACCGGCGTAGGGTGCTTGACTGGCAGAATTACCATTATTAGCCGGCGCTTCGGTCACGAAGCCGGCTTTGGCGTTTTCCGCCTTGCTCTTGCGAATATCGCACCCTTGCGCTTCAGAGACCTGGGTGCAGCCGGAGCGCTCGAGCTGCTGCCGATATTTTGCGTTGATCGCATAAGCAGGCGTCTGTACCAGGAGTGTGGCCCCTAGTGTTATGATCAGCTTTTTGGTCATGTTTTTAATCCATTTTCTAGGTTAATTGTTTTTCGATTTATAGTTTTTATGCTTTGCAACCCTGCTAAGCGACAAACTGACCTAACTTACCTGAACCTCAGACCTGCAAACGGGGCAGACCATAATCTACAACGTCAAAAAACTTCGCAGCAGGTTTGACTCCTACCAGCAACTCTCTGTTTACTCGTCCAACAAGGGTTTAGCCGTTAGCCATTTGATAGCACGAAATGTGATGCTGCTCAATAAATTTTGACAAGCATGGACTTCTCCAAACTATACCCACCATCAATATCACCAAATGGCGATCCGATTGTTCTCCGGCAGCCACATCGGATCACCATAACGGATACCGAATGCTTCGTAAAAAGATGGCTCGTGTTGCGCCGGTGCGATCATACGATACACGCCCGGTGGATGTGGGTCGGTTGGCACCTTCTGCTTCAGCCAGCCCTCATTACTTTTGTCGGCCCAGACCTGTGCCCAACTCAGAAAGCAACGTTGATCTTGCGACAGATCGTCAATGGTCCGATCCTGCTCCGGATGTTCGCGCAGGTATTTCTTCAGGGCCGCATGGCCTAACGACACCCCGCCGACATCGGCCAGATTTTCCCCGACCGCGAGTTGGCCGTTGATATGCAGTCCCGGCAACACCTCGACCGCATCGGCCTGCCCGACGAGTTTCTTCGCTTCGATGACAAAGCGTTGGGCGTCGGTTTCGGTCCACCAGTTGCGTAAGTTCCCCTTCTCGTCATACTGCCGACCCTGAGAATCAAAGCCGTGCGTAATTTCGTGGCCAATCACCGCGCCTACGGCGCAATAGTTGCTGGCCGGATCGGCTTTCGGGTCAAAAAACGGCGCCTGCAGGAAGGCAGCGGGAATCTCGATACCGTTGCGGCCGGATTGATAGGCAGCATTAATATCGGTAGGTAGGGTGTTTCCAGCTATCGCGAAACCATCTTCGACCACGGGTTTACCTAACTTGGCAAGATTACGGCGGCCAACGAATTCGTTGATGCGTTGCGCGTTACCCAAATAATCGTCGCGGCGAATGTCCACGCCCGAGTAGTCGATCCAGGTCGCCGGGTAACCAACGTCGATCCGGGCGGCGTCGAGCTTTTTCAGCGCCTCGGCACGCGTACTTGGTTCCAGCCAGCTGTTCTTTTCAACGCGCTCGCGGAATTCGGCGCGCACCCGCTGGATAAGTTCTTCCACTGAGCGTTTGGTATCGGCCGAAAAATGCTTGGCGACATATACTTGACCCAAGGGATGGCCTAATTTCTTGGGTACAACAGCGGCCACCAGCCGGTTACGCGTCGGCATGTCGATCTTGCCATACATCGCTTGCGAAAACACTTGCTGCGGCCCCAGAAAGGCTGGCGTCAGATACCCGGCGCATCGGCGCAGCAACTCCCAGCTGAGATAAGCCTTGGTTTCGTCCAGAGGTAGTTCGGCCAGCATGGCGTTGCGCTCACGCAATGCGTTTGCTTGCACGACAATCAGCTCGCCACCAGTCGGCATGCCCTGGCTGCGAAACAGTGTGTCGACATCAAAATTGGAAAGTTGCGCCCTAAAGTCGGCATAGCGCATATTTACGAAGCGCTTGGCCGGGTCCTGCATTTGCACGGGTGTTAGCTTTTCGGCCGCAATGCGGGTATCCATGGCCAACACCTTGATGGCGACGGCAGCAGCCACTTCCGGTGTGTTGCCGGCGATAACCAGCGAGTCGGTGATCAATTTGAGGTAGGCGGCGCGGATGGGCTCGGCTTCCGGTTTAAGGTAATTTTCAAGCCCCATGAAAAGTTCACCGTCACCGATATAAATCTTAGTGCGGGTTCGGTCGCTGGGATCAGTGCCGACCTCAAGACCCAGCAGCAGTATGTCGGCCGTCAGTAGATTCAATCGAGCCACTTCCTCAGCCAACGACTTTTTATCATGGATTTTGGCGATGCGATCCAGTTCCGGCTGCAGGGGCTTTACGCCCAGCTCGCTGAGATGCTTCTCGTCCATCCCGGCTGCGTAAAAATCACCCACTTGTTGCAAAGGTGTGCCTTTGGACGCATTGAGACTGTCGCGCGCCGCGTCTCCGAGCAAGGCCAATTGCTGCGCCTCGACCACGTTGACCAGCACATCGATATTGGAAATGCGCACACTGTCGGCGGGAATTTTTGCGGCATCTAGCCAACGACCTGCCGCATAACGGCGAAAATCTTGGCGAGGATCGGCACTCGTATCCATCTTCTCGACGGAAAAACCGAACGGAAAACCGAAGTTGTTGAGTGCGGACGCCGATGTCTCAGTCTTAGTCGCCTCAGGAACAGTTGCACAGCCGTAAAGGCTCAAGGTACCAGTCAGGCCGATAGCAAAGCCAACACTGCCTAGCCACTGGTATTTTCGGGATAGCTTGTACATGACGTTCTCCGTGAGGTTGATTTTGACTGAGTTACTCAGTTGGCAGCTTGTGTTGAGAAAAGCCACTTTTGCCATCCGGGCCATGTTTGATAATAAAGCGCCCGCTAATACGCAAACCAATAGTTTTTATCGTAGCTACTCGCCCGCTTTGCATAAGGGGTCTAGATGCTTGAGTTCAAAGGACGCACCAATACGTTGCTGTCGCTCTCTGCAACATCCCTGTTGCAGAAGCCTTTTCAATCAACCACCTACACCCACTAAAATAGGAGGGGTGAAAAGATACTTTTCATGAATAACTCGGATGTTGTGATTAAAATTTAGGTAATGGGTTTATCTACAGTTGCTTGGAACAACATACTCGATGGATTGATAGCGTCCATCGGCTGTTTTAATAGCAACACAACCGCCTGTAGATTGTTCTTGCCAATACGCCCATGAACCTTGGGTACTTCGGTTAACATAGCCGTTGTTCATTAAATAGCCTTCTGCTTGACCGCCTTTTGCACCCACCATGTCGGCTAATGCAGGTGGAACTTGTCCTAATACAGGTGCAGGTGCGCTGTTATAGCCCGAGTTATTGTTATACCCGGAGTTATAGCCTGAGTTTTCGTTACAAAAATGTAAATCTCTTTCCACCACGGACGAAACCTTACCCGAATAGGCTAATACTTCAACGCACTGATTGGTTCTTGAATTAAGCCACTTAGTATTGCCAGACTCATTTACTCTGACTTGATGAAAATCTTTCGCACCGAGCCGTCGAAAAGCCTCATCCTCGTAGATGTCATGCAGATGAGAGATGTCAATTTTATTGGGGTGATAGCTATTATTGGAGTTGTAAGACCCATTGTTATTATTGGGAGGCGCAACAATGCAGCCGGTGGTTGCAATCGCAGTGCTGAGAATGCCAGCTAATGAAAGGCATCTATTTGAAACGCTCATGTTTTATCCTCGCTTTACGTTGTTGTGGAATGTGCTTTGTTGCAAGCCTGTTGTAGGCTTTTTGCCAGGTTTCCCCGCTGGTCAAATAACACCACATCACGGGTTAGACGGTAGGCGTCAAATGCATACCGACTTAAAATATCGCAATCAACCACAGCGCTGTTTCCTGGTCCACCGGCCAAGTACAATACCGGATCGGGCAACGGCGACAGGCCGCTGCTCATGGTTTTCAGCAACGGTGAGCACGCCGCAGGCCACGGTTTTACCTTCCGTTTCTAATGGCAGTGCGACCGGGCAGGTAATGATTTGAGTTTGGTAAAGCGGGGTAGACGCAGAATCCGGAGCCATCGAAGTTTCCCGCTGAGCCTTAGCTTGAGTCTGTCCAACCCAAATTGAAGGCGCAGCTTTCGAAGCCAATACCAAAAATGCGTGGATCTGCTTTAGTTTTAGCATCCCAGATTGCTAGCCCAATCGCTCAAAGATTATTGAAAAGCTGTTTTATTCAACCACAAATCTTGGTTTGATCTGAGTAAGGCAGCTACTGTCGGGGGCTTGCTGCGGGTTAGCCAGAAAGTCGGCGGCAATTTGCGTCGAACAGGTCCCGGCAGGCATATCCTTCGGCACAAACAAGGCCCCATGCCCTACTCCGGGAAAGCTGTAAACATAGGCGGTTTTCAAGTTCTTAGCCACGGCTTCCCCATAGGGCTGCGGCGTGACTGGATCATAAGTACCGTTAAACAAAAGTGTTGGAATGTCAGGGTTCTCGTAAGCGAAGGGCGGTTTCAGCTCTGCCTGGAGAATGTCACACGCTTTCGTCACCGCTTCGGCTTCGCGGATGCCAACTGGCAGTAGTTGCGGATACGCTGGCGGCAGCACCTCGGAAGGCGTGATTTGCACCGATTTTGCCCGAGCACAGAGGACGGTGTGATACATTTCTCTCGCGCTGGTATGATTTTCCAAGTCCTCTGACAGTTTTTCTGTCACCCAATCGAAGTTGCCTTGACTGGCTGCATAAATGAACTTGGGAAGCGAACTGCCGCGGGCTGATTCAGCGGAATAGGGCCTTACTAAAAAGTGCAGGATACCGTTGAAAAAGGTATTGCCATCGAGCTGACTCGCGATCGGTTTTTGGCTGGAGGGAAGGGTGAGCGTGATGGGAATGGGTTTCTGATTAAGCTGATCGACCAGCGAAAAAAATTTCTGCTCCAGATTGGGATAGGCCTGACCGCATTGTTGATCTTGCGCGCAAGAGTGAAACACATTCCGCAGGGCATAACTCATCGAGTGCCCGGCGCCCAGATTAAAATCAATATTGGTTGTGACGACGCCATCCAGGATCACGCTGCGCAGTTTTGCTTTGTGCTTATCTGCCTGCGCAATCACATATTGCCCCAGTAACGTGCCGTAGGAAACCCCATAGTAGTTGAACTGCGGGTAACCCAAAGTCTCTGCCACAAAGTAGACATCGGCAGCATTTTCGCGGGTATTGAAGGCGTTGGGGTTAATCCCTTGCGCCTTGAAGCGATCATTACACGCCTTGAACCAGCTTGGATCGGTGTACCCTATTTCCCCTTTGGCCACGGCAATATAATGATCATTAAGCTCTGGACAAGACAGGAAGGGTTTGGAATAGCGTGTCCCTCGTTCCTCTAAGAAGATCAAATCACGGCTCTCTAACAAGACGGGGAGTTCGGGAAAATTCGGCAAGGCGCCATCGGCAATATCGCCAATGGTTGAGTCGCCGGGACCTCCCTGTTCGACATAGAGGGGATCGAGCGCCGGGTTTTTGCCACTACTACGCGTTCTGATTACGGCCAACTGGATGGTGGGGCCGTTGGGTTGTGCATGCTGTTCGGGTACGGTGACATAACCACAATCCGATTGGGTGGCAATGGCATCAGGCACATCAAAGGTCTTGCAGTCCACGCTCTGCCAGGCCGAACCAAATTTGGCTTGATTTGAAGCTACTGGATTAACCGAGCAACCGCTGGTCAAAGTCACAACAGCAGTGAGGAGAGTGATTTGGCAAAAATGATTCAGCGGTTTGCTCATGGGGAATGTTCCTTGTCGGTTAATCCAAGAGTGAAACTAGCATTATGATTTTTCTTAGGGTGCAGCTACCTACCGGGCATCAACCTAACATGCATAGCAATACGATCCGTTAGCTATTATTCCACAGAAATTTGGGAAACTGAATCTCCAAAAACCAGGGAAAAAACGTTAGGAATATTAGTTTTTAGTCGCTAACATGACCGGCTGGTCTAACAACATCGAGCGGATATTCCCTTTTTCAATGTTGTCACGGAATGCGAATTAGGTAACCGACCGAATTGGATTGTGACTCTTCATCCCCTCCAAAAGCCGCCGTTCAGCCCTAAGGAAAACAGTAGGATCGGGTAGCCGATTTGAGGTGGAATATGCTGATCTTCAGCTAAACCCTCACCAACCGAACACATCCTTTTTGATGGACCAGCGTTTCTGCGCGGGTCTCGCACCTTTGGCATAGACCCAATAATCGATAGCATCTTGCCAGAAGCCGGTGTTTTTCTTGACGGCAATCCATTGGCTCAAAAAGTTGGCAAACTCGGTTTGACCGTATGGCACCGCAAAGCTCAATGGATAAGCCAGGGATAGTTCTTTTGGCAACATACTGGTGTATTCCGGGTGTAATAAAGCCCGCGCCGAACAGATTTCACAGGACTCGACCAGCGCGTCGACCTGATCGTTCAGGGCAAAAAACTCGCTATATTCGTTGATCGGCGTCACATCTAAATCAACACCCGGCAGTTTCGAGCGCAGCCGATCGCCGATTTTTTCGACAATCAGCGTATCGCCTGAAATCGCTATCTGCAGTTTTTCCAAGCCTTGGATTTTGTCTTTGCTAGCAAAATCGTGACGGCGAAAGTCCTTGACCAAAAAACATAAGTGCCCCTGCAAATATGGCTCGGTTAACGCTGCATCGACGATGTTGAAGGTGTCGTAAGCAACACCCGGTACGATGTCGAGCTGGTGCGTATTCAAATTATCCTTAAAGTGCGGCCAGTCGAACGGGTAATACTCGATACGCACCCCCAAATCGGCGGCTAATTCATTGAGCAAGCGTACATGCAGCCCCACCAGTTCATCGCGATTGTTAAAAAATGCCAGCGGATGTCGATCTACCCGGTAACCCACCCGCAAAACCTGGCGCTGACGAATCTCACTCAATAAATCGCCCTGCCTCGGTGACAGGGGCTGTGCCTCTGGCAGGGTCTTGAACACTGTCATGCCGGCATACGGACTGCGCAACTGCATGCTCTGTAACATTTGATCTTTGACGTAATCGACCTTTAAAAAGCTCTGTAATGCCAAGCGGGTCGCCAACACCGTCAACAGCAACGACAATATAATAATGCTGAGACTGATCAACACCTTGCGCACATTCCAAATCAAGTTCCCGTTCAATCCGACCGAGACGATCACGCTAAAGGCAAATAAATTCATAACGCTAGCCAAGGTATCGAAGCGGCCGTTGATAATCGCACTAGGAATGTACAAGGCAAATAGATCGTGCGGCAGACGAAACAAGTCCAGCAAAAACACCAGTGCGATCTGGGCTTTGGCGAACAAACTAAAAATACCCGCAGAGATTAACTGCGGGTAATCGCCCAGTGCTAAATCGGCACCGCTCATCCACGACGCAAACGGAATAAACAACAGAGCCAGCAAACGGCCGCAGTTTGGAAAGTTGAAGGTTACCGGGATGATCACATCAACCACATGATCGGTTTGCTCGGTTTCCAGGGCGTACTTTTGAAATAGCTCCCGGCTTTTGGTAATCAACAACGGAAAAGTGATCAGCACGTTCTGGGTAATAAACCCCGTCAACAACGCCGACTTGGAGAAGCGCATCACATCCAGATAACTAAACGGCGTCAGCGTGCTGATAACCAAGGGCAACACTACAAAAGTCAGTAACAATGCCGAGACGATATACACCACAAAATACACTTCCAACTGGCCGATTACCTCGACACTCAGTGTCCCTGCGGCAACCGCAACAATCGACAACACCCCAATCGGGGTTAAGCGCACCACGAAAGCCATCACTTTCGACAGTGCCTCGGTCAACACCTTCAATCCGTCAATAAATTCTGCCTTTTTCTGCACATTGATCAGCGCCACCCCAACGGTAATACTGAATAAAACCACCCCTGGCACGATGCTGTTAGCCAACGAGTGAAATGGATTGTCAGGAATATATAACTCGATAGGATTGAAGCCAGGATGATCCGCCAATGACTCATTGCTGAGAAATGCCGAATCCACCCATTTCGGAAAGGCTAGCGGCATGAGCAAAATAATGGCTGCCGAAATCAACCAGAACAGCAGCAACAAGCCGCCGCCGCGCAAGGCCATATTGCGGGCAAGCCCGGTATCCAGCGAGCCAATGCCGCTGATCAAGGATGCGGTCATGTAGGGTAAAACGGCCATTTGCATCAAGCGAATCCAGACATCCCCTACCCATTTAATGACCTTTATGTCTTCACCGAAAAATAATCCCAACAATAAACCAATTGCCAGCGCCAGAAAAATTTGCAGGGTTAAATCGATTTTAAAGCGCTTGAAAGCAAGGGGCATGATCAGATCTACGGGTCAAAGTGGTAGGCAGCGGGGCCGAATAGACTATGTGATATATTTGAAGTCAACCTTCATTTTAAGCCCTTAAAGACCGTCATGAAAAACCAAAGCAACTTTTTGCTCACTACCGCCCTTGCTCTGAGTCTGCTGATGAACGGCATCACGACCGCCGCGGCACAAGACTTCAAAGCCCGCGACCAGGGCCCGAGCCAGGAACAGATGCTGGTGCGCAGCGATGGTAATATCCAAGGAATGGCATTTTTTCGACCCGTATTAAGCGGGGTACTCTACCGTGCCGGTTTCAGCGGCGGCGACAAAAGCCATACCGGTTTGTCGGCGGTGCAACGTCAGGATTTGTGCAAGGCCGGATTCTCTAACGCTTTTTATGTCGACTTTGGCACCAATACCGATTTCAATAGTACCGACTGTGCAGACAACCAGCTGGATTACCACAAAGCGAATTCCACCAGTACGCATGAAGCGCTGAAAGTCATTCACGACATCATCAAAAACCCAAGTAAAGGTCCCGCCTTAGTGCATTGCATGTGGGGTGTGCACTCATCCGGTTCCGTCGCCGCGATGGCCTTGGTGCAATTTTGCGGCTGGTCGGAAACTCAGGCGAAAAGCTATTGGGAAAAAGCGCGCAATAATGCCAATTGCAGCGGCGGTTGCGATAAATGGATTGATGGTAAATTCAAACAGTTTAAAGTCGACCCTACATTAGCGATTTCAAGCGAAGAGCAGCAACGCATCTGTCCCAAGTAACCTGACAGTTTCCGCCAGAGCCCAACAGCCTAGTCGTCGTAACAATAACGTGGTCCAATCTTGAGCGCATCGGCAATCCTCTCTGCCGTTTTTTTAAGTGACAGAATGATTTTAAGCCACTTGGCTGACAGCTACTCTATCTAAGTTGCCAGCCTGATTTTCCATACATCGATTCTTATACGGGGACAAACAGATGATAAATACCAGTAGGCTGTCCAAAATAATTTGGATTGCGATAGTAGCGTTTGCGGCCCTTCCCGGCTGCAGCAAGGTGACCACAGAAAACTACGCGAAGCTGGAAATGGGCATGGAGTACCAGCAGGTAGTCGCCTTATTGGGCGATCCCGACCACTGCGACTCAGTTCTGATGGCCAAAAACTGTGTGTGGGGCACTCCGCCGAAAACCATCAGTATTCAACTCGTTTCTGACAAGGTGGCTTTATTTCAAGCCGAAGGCTTGTAACGGCATCGCAGAGATGGCTGAACCACAAGCCAAAGCAATCTGATGCTCTCGCATTAAATGGAAAATTGTTAACTAATGACGCTCGTTAATTCTCACGCTATCCCAAACCGGCATGTGATAGCGGGAACATCCTGAGATCCGCAGACTGGCGACAGCTGTCTTCAACTGCACCCTAGAGCATTTACTTTATCTAACTGGAAATTAGCATGTATCGTTTATTGACGAGATTGATTAACGCTTATTTTTGGGCTTACGCAGCCAGCGCATTGGTTGCGGCGATCTTGCTAATTGGCGGAAACGCTGAGATCGCTAGCCCGACCTCCGCTTTTTTGCTAATGCTCGCGATGCCATGGTCACAATTTTTAGCAATGATCGATACGCTGTGGGGCAGTATTAACATCTGGGTGCATTGGAGTGTGATTGGTCTCAGCATTCTGCTGAATCTTTTGATTTGCTATGGCTTGTTGACCGCATTACGCCTGAAACGCTGGCAACGCATGACAAAACCCCACTCTGGCGAACCAGCCGCCTATCTGGAAAAATTTCTAAATATTTTCACCGACGTGCGGTCAGGAGAAGCCGCCTCCGCCTTGTTGTTGGCGCTCAACATCTTTCTGATTCTAAGTGCCTACTATGTGCTCAAACCGGTGCGTGAAGCCTTGATTCTCAGTAGCGGAGGCGCGGAGATCAAAAGCTATGCCGCCGCCGGACAGGCAATGTTATTACTGGTAGCCATCCCCCTTTACAGTTGGCTAGCCAATCATGTTTCGCGCAGGCTATTGATCAATGCGGTGACCTTTTTCTTCATCGGCTGCTTGTTGGTGTTTTTTGTACTGCATGCCTATGAAGTGCCGCTTGGGGTGGTGTTCTTTTTGTGGGTGGGCATTTTTAACCTGATGGTTCCTGCGCAATTTTGGGCATTTGCCAACGATATCTATACCCCCGAAGCAGGTAAGCGCTTGTTTGTGATCGTGGCCTTTGGCGCCTCACTGGGCGCCGTGACCGGTAGCTATATCGACAGCGTGTTGATTGCCTCTTTGGGGGTCTACAACCTAATGTTGGTCGCTGCGGGTATCTTGGCCAGCAGCCTGGTCGTGACGCATGTTGTCGACTATCTGGAACATAAATCGGAATTGACCGCCGACCGGGAAGAGACGGCTGCACCGGAAGAGACCTTCAGTAAAGCGGGGGCTTTTTCTATGGTCGTGCAAAATCGCTACTTGCTACTGATTGCAGTGCTCATGCTACTCCTGAACTGGGTCAATACCACCGGGGAATACATACTGGGTAAGACCGTGCTGGCTAACGCTGAAGCGTTAGTCAAATCAGGACAAACCGAATACACCAGTGTCGAAGCCTACATTGGCGGTTTTTATGCCAATCTCTACAGTGTCGTCAACATATTGGGCGTGGTGTTGCAGTTGTTTGTCGTGTCGCGTTTGTTGAAATATCTGGGGGTAAGGGTTGCTGTGTTAATCCTGCCGATCATTGCCATGGGCGGTTATATGCTCGCGGCGTTTTACCCGGTGTTAGAGATTTTGCGAATGACCAAAACGGCGGAGAATGCCACCGATTACTCGGTGCAAAATACAGTTCGCCAGGTGTTATTCTTGCCGACCACCCGCGAAGAGAAATACAAAGCTAAACAAGCCATCGACACCTTTTTTGTGCGCAGCGGCGATGTGCTCTCAGCAGGGCTGATTTTTGCCGGCACCAGTTATTGGTCAATGAATACCCAGCAATTTGCTATGGTCAACAGCGCATTAGTATTAGTCTGGCTGGTGGTCGCGTTTTACGTGGGTAGCCGCTACCAAGCGCTAACCAAAGAATAGGCCCAGTCAAAACAGATCGCTTCTGCGAACAATTTACCGACACAAAATCATGCCCTGTTCATTTGCTTATCAGCTTGAATTTGCGCTGCTCAGCGCATCGCTTACGGGTGAAAAATCTGGTAATCCTACAATCAATCCGGTAGAAATAGTTCATTAACCCTTGCCGCCCAAAACAAAACCGGTTAGAAACCTGCTCAGCACTTGAGGGATAAAAGCAAACATGAAACTAGAATTTACAAACACTAGACACGTCGGCTCTAGCAAACGCTCCGTCTGGATTGGTGGCCTGTTGATGTTGGGAATGGCCAATTTGGGACTGGCCTCCGATGCCGTTCAAGGCGAGGTCAAAAGCTTTAAATCCCCCAACGGCTTGGAAGAACGCTGTGTCATCCTGAATCATATTCCCGGCGGCGTCTACAGCGACGAGGATAAAGCCACCGAATCGCGCTACTGCCAAATCGATATCTACGATGCCGATACCGCCATGTGCCCTAAGTTGCGCAGTACCAGTCCGGCGACGTTCATCTACGATCTAAAGCACGGCCCATTAGCCGGGAAACAAGCCGAGTTCGAGCAAACGGTCTGCCCACGCGGTGAAGTAGTGGTGAAAGAAGCCAAGGACGCGCCGACCGATTTCAAAGTCACCATGAACGCCAATAACGCCAGCGCCACATTTGCTCCCGCATCGTTGCTTTATTATCATTTTGCGCGTTATTTCGATGCCTACACCCATGTCCCGGTCAGTGTGTTTCGCACTATCGATCGCGATATTCACGAACAACGAATTTCAGCGCGCGGCCTCGCTTGGTCAGCGAAGAATCCCGCATTAAAGATGAACAATGCCGCCTGGCTGGAACTGGCTAAAGTCGAGAAAAATCCCAAAGCGTATGCCGAGCTGAGCGAGTTGTTCACCAGCGACATGCAGCAGGTATTTGGCATCCTGATGCGAATTGAAGGCAAACGTTATGGCGAGGAAATTAACGGTACTCGCAAATCCGGTTGGGGCAAGGGCCAAAATTTTGATTTTCAGCAGACGCCGGCATTTACGGCATTGCGGAGCGAAAAACCGCTGGCCAAGGCCATCGAACCGGTTGTTGCCAAAGGCCATGCTGCGGGGCAGGTTGTGTTATGGATGCAGGAGTTAACCGAAATTACTTTGCTAGATTACATCTTTAGTCAACAAGATCGGGTAGGCAATATCGACTATGTCGAATACTGGTACAGCAAACAAAACGGCGAAATCAGCCACATTAAAGCCATGGACAGGCAGCATCAGCCAACTGTCGATGCTATTTTGCTGAAACGGACTTTTCTGAATGACAACGATGCCGGCGGCAAGAAGAAATATTCCAATTTCAGCAAAATCACCGGCATGCTGGAGGCCACCCGCCACTACAACGGCAAAACCTATCAACGTCTGCAACAACTGGCAAAAGACGTCGGGCAAAAAGGCCCCTTATATGTCTATTTGCAAACTAGCTTCGGCTTGAGCGATGTCCAATTGCAACTGGCGACTGCCAATATCCAGCAGGCTGCCGCGATTTTATTCAACAGTTGTCAGGCCAAAAAATTACGTTTTGATTTAGACCCCGATGCCTTTTTATTGGACGGCAAAACCACTGAGCAAACCGTCGCCTGCGAGGCAACGTAAGTCATGAGCAAACAAAGCCGACTTTTACTCTGGCTGGTGTTGCTGACTGTAGCGCCTTGGACGTTGGCCAAGCCGGTGACGATAGCCGTGATTTCGGACATCAACGGGCGTTACGGTTCGACCGAATACACACCGTTTATCAGCAAAGTGATCGACAAAATTGCCGCCATCAAACCCGATGTGGTGATCAGTACCGGCGACATGGTGGCCGGTCAGCGCAAACCACTCTTGGCGCGTGCGGAAGTTGAAGCCATGTGGGCCGCCTTTCACCGCACCATTAGCGATCCGCTTGCCAAAGCCGGCCTAGCGTTTGCCGTAACCCCCGGCAACCACGATGGCGCTAACGCCGCAGATTTTTTGTTGGAGCGGCAGATTTTCGGCGAGCAATGGCAACCCCGAAAACCGGCACTGCAGTTTATCGAGGCCACCGAATACCCGTTTTATTACGCCTTTGTCATCGATAAAGTCATGTTCGTCTCGCTGGATGCGACCGTGGTGGGCGCGTTGCCGGATAGTCAAATGCGTTGGCTGGAGCAAATCCTGAAAAATGCCAGTATCAACCAGGAGAAAATCGTTTTGTTCAGCCATGTTCCGCTTTGGCCTTTTGCCATTGCTCGCGAACGCGATTACATCGGCGACGGCAAACTGGAAAAAATGTTGCAAAAGTACGGGGTCGAGTTGTACTTGAGCGGCCATCACCATGCTTTCTACCCAGGCCACAAAGATGGAATTTATTACATTGGCCAGGCCTGTATTGGCGCGGGGCCAAGGCCATTGATCGACACTGAAAAAGTCTCCGAGCGCAGTTTTACCTTGATCCAAATCGACGATGACACGGTCCGGGTCAATGCGTTTCCGGAAAACGACCTGAATACGCCGCTCAACTGGGAAACCCTGCCGAAAGCCATCACCTCGAAGGCTGCCACGTTGAATCGAGCGGATTTGATTGACCCTGCCATCGACAAGCAGATTTTGCCGATTCAGCTCAAATAAGCCACGAACTAAATTACAAAAAACCACCCGGCTTTCCAATCACGATATGGTCAGCAATACGGGCAAAAATCCGGCAAAATTTTCAACGACTTGAATCCGCCATTCTGGGAGGTTTTCTTTGTCGTCAAGCATTACGAATTCGGCTTCTAAGATACAAGCGATTACGGAAAGCAGAAATAATTGACATTCCCCAGATGGATGGCTCCCGCAAACTGAGGGACTGGCTGGAAGCGGAACAAGAACTTAGGCTAGCGCGAAGGGGCTAGTCGTTAGGAAGACGAAAACGTGTTTTACGAAAAAAACGGTCTGAAATCGGTCGAGCCAACTGCTCGGGCGATTCCCTTCAATTGGCTTGACCGACGATGGGGCCGTGCCTAAAAACGCGCCGACCCAAAATAAACTAGCAATCAACGCAAATAAACCGACTCAAAACGCGCCACTACCTTGTCGCGGGTCAGCAGCAATAAATGTTCACCTTCGATGCGGTAGTGCGTGGTGGCACCGAGCGCTTTGAGTACTTCAGATTCAAGTTCCATTTCACGCGCCAGGCAAGCCATCATGGTGCCGGCCATCTGCGAAAAATGCAATTTGTTACCTGTATGTTTGAACGCACCGGTAAAGCGATTACAGCCACTAAAGCCTGCCATTCGCGAACCCTCACTGGTCAAGGTCATATGAATTTGGCGGGTTGGTGATGCGGCAACGGGGATGTGATGGTCGTTAACAGTCAGCAGTTTCCAAAAGGTGTTTTTGAGTTCGGCAACAGCCAACTCAGCTTTAGAAGCTAGTGATCCGCAGGCTTTTTTAAAGTGCGACGTGCCGAATTTTTCGATCACCATCTGCTCGATGACTGGCCCTTCCATGCCCGGTAGTCGTTCAAGTCGTCCTGTAAACGCTATCCAAAGCGGTGAGCCGGGAACAAGCGATGCTTTGGAATAGTTGCGTTCTGCTGTCAGGTAGTCGCCCGTCATCGCCACCGGCCAGCGTAAGCCGCTGGCGCAATCGGTGAACGTCGCCGCATCCGCCATATATATAAATTCACCGCGCCACTTTACCGAGTCGTTCAGCGGATCAACGTCGCTGGCACGGCGCAGATCGAGATTGGCAGGAGCCTTGATAGGCTGCCCGGCACTATCAAGCGGACGCAGTATGTCATCCGCAATGATGGCAAACAACGAGGTTTCAGTGCCATTGTTCAAGTGCAAAACATTATCGGCAATTTTCCAGCCACCGGCCTCGCTAAATAAGCCGTTGGGTTTGTCTTGGTAAACCCGGCGTAAACGGTACAGTCCATCGCCACGCAAAGTCAGGGTTTGCAAAACACCCGGGCAATCGGCGCAGGGTAAGGTTCCTGAAAAGGTGGCGGGCAAGCGGATGGGGGAAGGCAAGGCGTCTGGTGATCTTTCGCTTGGATTCGCGGCAACGGCATCCAGTAACATCTCAACTTGATTAAGTCCGCCGCCGGTTAACACCGGATACCGGCGCGTGCTGGTAAAACGCAGCGCGCCGCCAATATTAATCGTTGCCCGCAGATTGTAACGATGGCCGGCTTGGACAGCCGTGTTAGGCACTTGTAGCGTGAACGGTATAGGTACTTGTCGATCGCCAAACCGCTCGCTAAATTCGGCCAAAACCGGACTTGGTGCGTCGGCCAGCGTCACGTCTTCCAGTTGCACCGACAACACCGCATCCGGCGGCATGGCAATCCGCTGGCGATATGCCGCCGTGCCAGTGACGGTCACAAACTCTTCGAGAGATGTGCCTTTGGTTGCACAGCCAAAATTAAACAGCATGATCAATAGCGCCAAGCACAGGAATATTTTGTGAAAAAGCCAGTTCATTAGTCTGCTCTGTGATGAATTTATGAAAGTATGTCCTCAAGGTCCAAGCCAGGCGTTGCCAACTGACGCCCGCGCCGACCTTGGCGAACCTTCGCAATGTCGCCTAAGCTGATGCAGTAAGGTAAGCTAATGGCAAAAATGTATTGCGGTCAAGATTCTATGAATGCCAGTTCAGCGAGAGTTTAGACCACAACAAATCTTCATGGATTGATCCGGTCAAGTTCAACTAACGCGGGGTCTTTCTCGGGAAATCCAATCGGCATAAAGCGCACGCATGCAGTATTTAACATTTTTGCTTATGTTAAGCATGAGAATAATGCTGATGCTGACTTTGCCAGGGTTATTTGTCCCGACGGTGTCTGCCAGCGTCCGTATCAGCGGGCTCGACGGCAAAACTGAATCGAATACCCGGCTGATGTTGGGTTTGGCTGAAGAAAACTGCGACGCCCCTGATTGGAAAATTCGCACCCTTTACGCCAAAGCAGATCACGAAGTTGACCAGGCGCTTCGCGCGCTTGGTTATTACCATGCCGCCGTGAAAAAGTCGCTGGTGTTTGAAAAAGATTGCTGGACTGCGGATTTGGCCATCACCTTAGGCCCCCAGGTGTTTGTCGACGAGGTCAGCATCACCATAAACGGCTCCGCTGAGAACCTTCCTGAGTTCCAAAAGTTACGCGGCAAATTGTTAAAAACTGCCGGTAGCCCGTTGGATCACAGCCAATATGAAAAAATGAAAACCCGCATAGAAGCCTTAGCCATGGAATCCGGCTATTTGCACGGCAGCTTTACCGAAAAAAAATTGCTGATAGATAAGCAAAGCAATAAAGCCCAAATCAAGTTGGTGTTCGATAGCGGGAATCGTAAGGTTTTTGATCAAATTGTGGTCAAGCAGGATGCGTTAAATCCTACGTTTGTTGATAAATATGTCTCGATCAACAGCGGTGATTTTTATAGCGGCAGCCAGTTGGCCAAGACCCATAGCAATCTTTTAAAAAGCGGATATTTCTCCGCAGTTGATATCGTTCCAGATACCTTGAGCGTCGATGACGGGGTACCCATCACCATTAAGCTGCAAGCCAAAAAACGGCACCATTATGGCTTTGGTGTTGGCTTTGATACCGACATTGGCCCGCTACTCAGCGGGGCTTACACGAACCGCCGCCTGAACGAACAAGGTCATTTTCTAAACTCAGAGCTCAACCTTTCGCCTGTTTTGTCGACGGCTGATGCAAACTACAACATACCGCTGGCTGACCCGATCAACGACGCGTTCAGCTTGGGCGGCGGTTTCAAACGCGAAAATACCGAGACTTTCGAAACGGTCTCGTCAATCTTGTCAGCACGTTTAAAACACACCTTAGCCAACAACTGGAAGCAGACACTATCAACCGATCTTAACTATGAAGACTTTACGATCGGACCCACCCGCACCAAAACCCTTCTGCTGGTGCCCGCTGGTAACTGGCTTAAATCGGTCTCGAATAACCCCTTGCGGCCAAGCAAAGGCTACCGCGCCAATATTGCGGTCAGCGGCAGCTATGAAAATCCTTTGTCTGATGTCAGTTTTCTACAAACCGACCTGTCTTTGGTCTTGATGCAGCCGTTTTTCTGGAATAGTAAATTTGTGATGCGTACAGAAATCGCCGCCACGGTGGTGGATCAATTTGACAAATTGCCGCCGTCTTACCGCTTTTACGCTGGCGGTATTAATAGCGTTCGCGGCTATGGCTACAAGGAACTCGGCCCCAAAGACCATCTGGGTAATGTCGTTGGCGGCAAGTTTTTAAGCGTAGTGAGTCTTGAATACGAAAAAACGGTTTTCGAGGACTGGGGTGTTGCAGCCTTTGTGGACAGTGGTAACGCCTTTAATCCAGATAGTATTCGATTTAAAACCGGTGCGGGATTGGGCGTGCGTTGGTATTCGCCTTTGGGACCGGTTAGGGTCGACTTTGCCCTGCCCTTGGATGATGCGGATTCTTCGTTTCAAATCCATTTTGCCGCAGGCGCACGCATATGAATAAGAGCAGAGCGCTTTTTATTCTGCTGCTGTTGCTTATCCCGGTCGGTTTTTTAGGCTTAATCAGTAGTGAGGCCAGCAGTCAATGGCTGTTGAGGCAGGTTTTGTCGGTCTCCGCCCTTCAAGTTGCCAAGATAAAAATCGCTGGCCGCTTGCTCGATCAGTTTTCATTGACGGATGTTCAGTACCAAAGCGACAACGAGACCATCAGCTTCGATAAGCTGGCAATTCGCTGGCACCCCAAAGCCTTGCTTTGGGGGCGCTTGCATCTGCTGGACATCACAATCGATGGTTTGCAGGTAAGCCTTAGCGAAACCGCTAAACCGGAAAAAACCGGTAGGTTTGCGCTAAATTTGCCGCTGCAAATGACGATAGAAAACGCTTTAATCAATGGTTTGCACTATCAATCGGGCGATTTTGTCCAAAACATTGAGAAACTGCAGTTCGCAATCGACACGGACGGCGACCAACTCAAAATCGGCGCGCTGTCGATAGACGACGCCATCGTCAAGGCCAGCGCGCAAGGCCAAATTACTTTAAACCAGGATCTTGATGTCAATGCGACAGCCGCCTGGCAACTCGATACCGAGCAAAATGGTGTATTGCAAGGGGCCACGACGGTGAGTGGTAATCTGCAGGCGTTGGCTTTCAACCACCAAGTTTCCTCGCCTTTTCAACTGGCTGTAGAAGGCAAACTGGATGATTTAGATAGTGCGCCGCGCATTACTGCAAATGCCGTTTGGCACAACTTGGTCTGGCCTCTAACCCCCACCAGTGCACCACAGATAAAAAGCGATCAAGGCAGTGTTGAGGTTAGCGGTCTGTTGAGCGATTATCAAATCAGTCTGAATGGGCGGTTATCCCAGCAATATCTGCCGGACGCCAGTCTGAACTTTACTGGCAAGGGTAGCCAAACGGCCCTGACTATCGAGAAACTGGCGCTGGCATCAACCACAGGATCGTTTCTACTCACTGGTGATGTTTCCTGGCAGGACGTCCCGCGCTTTGCGATAGCCGCGACCGCAAAAGATTTGAATCCGGCTATTTTTCTGCCAGAAATGCCCGGCCAGTTGACGTTTAACAGTCAGATCAATGGGGAACTTGGCGACAGCTTGCAGTTGGACGCCGAACTTCCCAGTTTGACGGGGCAATTGCGTGGCACCCCGGTCAATGCCCATGGCAAACTACTTATAGACGGCGATAACGTCAAAGTGGACAACGTGGAAATGCGTTCTGGGGTGAATAGCCTGAGCGCCAACGGCAACATCGGCCAAGCCCAATCCATGCTTAAACTGCAAATCGATTCGCCCGCGCTACTCACCCTTCACCCGGCGTTAGCGGGCAGCGTGAAAGGCGCAGGGGTTATTCAGGGAAATTTGCAAAATCCTGCCATAAACTTGCAGTTACATGCTAAAGGCCTACGAATTGCCGACTTCCGCACCGAGCAGATCGCTCTCGACCTTGATTATTCTCCCGATACTGCCAAAACTTCAAAAGTACTGTTCTCGGCTAAGGCTATCAAAACGGCCGATCTACAACTGGATAACGCGCAATTGCAGGGTGGGGGTTCGCTTGCTCAGCACCATTTCGAAGCAGACCTACACTCCCGCAACGGCACTATCGCTGCCGCCTTGACAGGCAGTTTTCTTGCCGGAAAATGGCTTGCGAATCTGGCAAAACTGGATGTGTTTAGTCAAGAGAGCGGGATGTGGCAGCTCAAACGTCCGCCCACGATTACTGTGACGAATTCGCCGCAAGGCTTAGATACCTCGTGGTCCGAAGCCTGCTTGGCGCAAAACAATGCGGCGTTGTGCACTCAAGGACGCTATCAAGTTAACGGCGACTTTATTACCAAAATGTTGGCATCGGCGCTACCCACCCAATTGCTAAAGTCGTTTTTCCCGGCCGAAGTAGCACTCACTGGTACCCTAAACGCTGACACCGAGCTAAACCAGCAACAGGGCTTGCTGAACGGGCGCTTTCAGGTGGGTATGTCACCGGCAACATTGTCTTTAGACGACAAGACCCTGGCCCTGGGCGCATCTTCTGTATCGGGCACTATCAAAGCGAATATGCTGTCCACAACATTCGATGTGGCGCTAGCCCAGCAGGATTATCTCCGCGGCCAGTTGCAATGGCAGATGGGGAAAAGTCAGGCCATCGGCGGCCAATTAAGCGCATCGATACGAGAACTGGCCGTGGCAGAAACTTTTTTGCCGCAACTATCGGCCACCCAGGGCTTGCTGACGGCAGAATTAAACTTAAAAGGCACAGTCCAAAACCCCATCTTCATGGGGCAATTAAATCTCAGCCAAGGCTCGGTAAACCTGGTTGATCAAGGCTTTGGTTTGCGTAATATGACACTGCACGCGTTCGCATCGGGTGATCAGCCCAATAGCATTGAACTGAATGGATCATTGCTACCCGAGCTTTTGAACACTACACACCTAAGTCAATCCATAGAAGTCAACGGCTTGATCAAACTGCACGCGGATTTACAACAGCAAAAAGGCGCATTGGCCGGACGCTATCGCATCGACAGTCCTCCGCTGTCGATTTCTTTGCAGAACCGCGAGGGGAGCACCAAAATCCCCGTGGCAGCATCGTCACTAACGGGCAGTATAGACGGTGACGCTATTTCAGCGGATCTCGACCTCAAACTGGCTGACCAGGATTATCTGCACAGCCAATTAAACCTGGATAGCATAAAACAAACGTTATCAGGCACCATAACCGCATCAATAGAGAATCTATCGTTACTCAATCCCTTGGTTCCCCAGCTATCAAACATCAAGGGGAATCTAAAGGCCGACCTGGCCGTGCAAGGCACGCTAACAAATCCGCTTGCCAAAGGTGAAATACAGTTTATCGGCGATGCTATTGAGGTGAATGATCTGGGCATCTCCCTGCGTGAACTCAAAGTTACGGCGCTGGCTTCAGGCGATATTGAGCAGCGTATGCAAATTAGCGGCTCTGCAAAATCAGGTGACGGCGCGATTAATATCGATGGCTTCGCTAATTTGCAGGCTGAGACTGGCTGGCCGCTTGAGTTAACACTGCTTGGCGATAATTTTGAAGTTGCCAAATTGTCCGAGGCGCAAACATCGCTTTCGCCGAACCTGAAGCTGGCGTATGCCCATAATCAAGGCACGGTTACCGGTAGCTTAAAAGTCCCCAAGGCGCTAATTGCGCTTCAGGAATTTCCCGAGAATGCGGTAAAAGTCAGTGCAGATGAAGTCATTATCGGTGAAGAGCATCAAGCTGAACAAATCCAGGAGGCGCCTGGGCTTGATGTGAACATTGAGCTTGAATTGGGTGAACAGGTAAGTTTCTCCGGACGCGGTCTCAATACCGAACTGGCCGGGAAACTGCGCCTTAGCAAAGCAGCCGAGAAAATCAGCCTATTCGGTAAAATCGATATGTTAAAAGCTCGTTACAAAAGCTATGGACAAGATTTGACCGTGCGCCAAGGACACTTGGTATTCAACGGCCCTGTGGATGATCCGTGGGTGGATGTAGAAGCTATCCGGCTGTCAAAAAATAGAAAAGTCACCGCCATCCTGAGCTTGAGCGGCTCGCTAAAGAAACCGCAGACTCGAATATATGCAGACCCGGCAATGCCTGAATCGGAAGCGTTGGCCTATCTGGTGACCGGGCGCTCATTAAGCCAGGTTAGCAAAGCGGAAGGCAATATTCTGGCCAGCGCTGCAATGTCCTATGCTGGCGGTCAGGCTGCCTGGATTACCGAGAAGTTGGGAATTGACGAATTTGACGTGCAGGAAGGCGAAACTCTTCAAGATACGCTGGTCACCATGGGCGAATACCTAACCCCGGATTTCTATTTGGGCACCAAAGTGGGTCTATTTAACAAACAGGCCGTCATGGTTTTGAAGCATAACATTACCGATGCTATAAACCTTGAAACTCAAGCTGGCACCTCACAGAGAATAAAGCTGAATTACGAGATAGATAAGGATTAGCAGGCTGGTGACGTACAGTTTTTTCCCAGCCTAAAAACCGGGTTGATTCAACGGTAAAGTAAACGAATATAGGGCATAGCCAAAACTGATCTTGCCCCTATTTCACAGACAGTTCACTAAGCGACAAATTTAAGTTCAAAAGCGTCAGGGGACACATAGCCCAACTTCGAATGAAGCCCTTTTCGATTTTAGTACACCTCGATATTTTCGAAGACAGGTTGTTTGGCAACTTGGCCGGTTGTAAACGGCTCACTGTGGATCGCTTCCACTTTTAAGCTGGGTTCCAACTTTCCATGGCCGCATTGTCATAGCAATCGCCTTTATTACTCATGCTGCAAATTAATTGATGCTTGCTCAGCAGCTATTGATACGCCGATGAACAATATTGGCTACGGCGATCAGAATGCACGATCACACTCTTGGGGAAATGAGTCCGCCAAAGCGCGATCGTCAGGACATCACAAACCAGTGTGGCGCTCATGCGTTCTGAAATCGACCAACCGATCACCTGCTAAGCATACAAATCGAGCACGACCGCTAAATAAAGCCAGCCTTCGTCTGTCCAGATATATGTGATGTCAGATACCCATTTTTGATCCGGTCGATCGGCCTCAAAGTTTTGATGTAACAGGTTGGGTGCAACCGGCAATGTATGATTGCTGTTGGTGGTTGCCTTGTATTTCCGGGCCGCTTTCGCCCGCCAACCATGGGTTTTCATAATGTGGGCTACGGTTTTTCGGTGGGTACAATGACCGTCGCGAAGGCGCACGGATCTTCCAATGATGATAACCGGCCTTGGAAACCGATAGCGCCCGGCATATGAGGGTGACGGCAACTCAGATTCATGGTTTTTAATCATGGCGTACCTCACGACGGGTTTTTCGCGAAGCACCAACAGGGCATAAATACGCTGCGGCCTTTTTTACAAAGGCTAACTCCTGTTCCGGTCGGGCATTTTCATGTCGCAACCGTGCGAGTTCAGCCTGTTGCAGTTTTTGATCTTCAAAAGGTTAGGTTGGCCCGTCTGGCGGCTTTTGGTCACCCAGTTATAAAGCATGGATTGGGCAATACCCAAATCTTGGGCCGCCTTGGGTACACCGTCGCGATTGGCTCGTTCTACCGCCTGCTCTTTAAACTGCGGCGAATATTGACTGCGTTTGATTGATGATGGTTTGGATTCATTGGTTTTCATAAGACTCCTCGGGTTGCGAGATTACTCTCTTAGCTGGGTGTCTGGGAATTGGGGGCAAGATCACTGGCTTTTTATTGCCTAATCGGGCAGGTTTTATTTCTTAGGCGGGTAGATGGTTAACAAAATACGGCGTGTTTTAATCAAAGCCGTAGCACTGGCGTAGCACCAATAAAAAAGGCCTAGGTGAAAAACACCTAAGCCTTTGATATATATGGAGCTGGCGATGGGACTCGAACCCGCGACCGGCTGATTACAAATCAGCTGCTCTACCAACTGAGCTACACCAGCAATTTATTCGCGCATTATACCCGGTCTTTAGAACTTTTCCAGCATAAAGTTTGCTTTGGCTCGGCCAATTCCGCTCACACGCCCTGAATACTGCTCAGCATGCTGCCGATGTAATTGAGCGTTTGGTGTAGGAAAATAATCAATTCATCAAGCTTATCCTGCACAAACACCAGGAAATGACTATGGTTGAAGTTTTGATCTCGGAAAAAACTCAGGCCATTGTTGATCGTATTGCCGCCCATCAGCAGCATGATGAACGCCGCAGCTTTCAACATTAATCCGCGCAGTGTCACACTCATTTTGCCGAAGGCGACACTGATAAACATCATCATAGGCAAAGTACCCGCGCCAAAGGCCAGCATCAACGCCCCGCCTTCCAGCAAAGTGGAGGCGGTGGTGGCTTTTACAGCCATCGCAAAAGTCAACATGCACGGCATCAAGCCGTTCAACAAACCGGCAATCACCGCCCCTAACAATGGCCCTCTTTGATTCGCTGTAGCGTAGCCCTTGCGTAACAGTTGCATGGGAATCAAGCGTATAGAGCCTTGCCAGGGTATCCAACCCAAGACGCCCAGCGCCAGAAAAATCACGACAGTACCCATCAACATTTGCAAGATACTTTGGATTTTGCCGAACAAGCCGCTGGCAATCAATACCACACCCAACGAGGCGGCCAACATCCCAATCAGGGTGTACACAGAAATCCGCGCGGCTTGATAGGCAATATATGGCAGATAACTGCGGCTTTTCCCGGCCCGCATGAAGTAGCCGGATACCAAGGCGCCACACATCCCCAAGCAGTGCCCGCTGCCCAAGAACCCGGCAACGAAAGCCAAGGAATAATCGAACCCCGAAGCTGCTACAACTTCGCTCATACCATGCATGGCATGATCCATACCTTCCATATTGTGTTCCACTTATTTATTCAATCGGAGTGAATTGACGATGACGGAAACGGAGCTCAAAGCCATTGCCGCAGACGCGATCATCGGATTGAGTTTGCCGAGCGCGGCTACCGGAATTGCGATGGTGTTGTAACCGAACGCCCAAAACAGATTTTGTTTGATGACACGGATGGTAAACGCGCTAAGTTCTATGGTGTCGGTGACCTTGCCGATATCGCCTTGCACCAGGGTCAGGTCGGCGGATTCGATGGCAATATCGGTGCCGCTGCCGACAGCAAAGCCGACGTTGGCTGCCGCTAGCGCCGGCGCATCGTTGATACCGTCGCCTATCATGCCGACATTGTGGCCCTCTTCCTGCAATTGGCGAATAATTTCCAGCTTTTGTTCGGGCTTGGCGTTTGCAACCACATCGACTATGCCTACTCTATCCGCTATGTAATAAGCAGTTCTTTCGGTGTCACCGGTCACCATCATGGTTTTAATGCCCAATTCGTGCAGACGCTGGATGGCTGCAGCGGCTTCCGGGCGCGGATTGTCGGCTATCGCAAATAAGGCAGCTTCTTTGCCGTTGATCGCCATGTAAACCGGGGTTTGTCCTTGATCGGCAAAATTGTCGGCCTGCTCGACTAAGCGACTGACATCGACTTGCTGATTTTCCAACCAAGCCCGATTTCCTAATAGCAATTTATAGCCGTCCACCTCGGCGCGAATACCATGACCGGTCTCGCTATAAAAATAGGCGCACTCCTGTAACTCGATACCCGCATCACGGGCGTATGTCACGACTGCTTTACCCAGAAAATGCTCTGAATTGTTCTCAGCGGACGCCGCCAGCATTACTAATTTGCTTTCGGCCAGACGGGATAATTTAAAGACTTTGCTTACCCTGGGTTTGCCTTCAGTGATGGTGCCGGTTTTATCGAAGACGATGGCGTTCAGTTTACTGGCAATTTCCAGACTTTCGCCGTTGCGGATGTAAACGCCCTGCTTCGCCGCCTGGCCGGTTCCAACCATGATCGCTGCGGGTGTGGCCAACCCCAACGCACAAGGACAAGCGATCAACAAAACGGTGATGGCATTGCCAAAGGCAAAAGCAAATGGGGCGCCAGCAATCAGCCAACCGGCAAGGGTGGCTCCGGAAATAGCCATCACCGCCGGAACGAATACTGCAGAAATTTTATCGACCTGCTTCTGAATCGGCAGCTTCGCAGCCTGAGCTTGGTCGACCATATGCACGATGCCCGCCAGCACGGTATCCATGCCTATCGCCGTAGCCTTGATATGCAACACGCCGTTGCCATTGACACAGCCGCCAATCACCTGTTGACCGACGCTCTTCACCACCGGCATGCTCTCGCCCGTGATCATGGCTTCATCGACAGTGGAGAGACCGAAAATCACTACGCCGTCGGTTGGAATTTTTTCGCCCGGTCTGACCAACATGACATCGTCTATCTGAATGTCGTCAACATCGACACAGCGCTCGCTGCCATCATCCAGCAGTAAAGTGGCGGTTTGCGGTTGCAGGTCGACCAACTTGCGGATGGCTTCCCCAGCCTTGCCTCTGGCTCGCTCTTCTAAATAGCGCCCCAACAACACAAAAGTGATGATCGCCGCCGCCGCTTCGAAATAGACATGGCCGCGCCGCCTGAACAGGGATGGAATGCTATAACCGTAAGCCGAGCCCACGCCCAGCGCAATCAAGCTGTCCATATTGACCGCGCGCTGTTTGGCCAGCCGATAGGCCTTGCTGAAAAACTGGCTGCCGGTGCCGAACACAACCTGGGTGGTCAACGCAAACTGCAACCAATGCATCCAGTTGCGGCTACCCATCAGCATGGCTATCGTCACCACGGGTGCGGTTAAGAGCCCTGCCCATACAAATCGACGCCGGGCCACGTCAATTCGTTGCAACTCCTTTTCGATGAGCTTCTTCCGCTGCGAGAGCGTGTCGATGGGCATGGCGCTATAACCCAGTTTTTCGATTTTATCGATCACCTCCGCTTTGCTGATCTGGCCCTGCACGGTAACGGTTTCGGTGGCAAAATTGACGCCGGCTTTTTTAACCCGTTCGTCGCGGTTCAACACCATTTCGATCAACAATGCGCAAGATGCGCAACTCATGCCCTGCACAGCCAAATCTATATCTTGCAACGGGCCTTCGAGGGATTTTTTCTTATCTTTTTTTAACTCGGTTTGCTTGAGCGCAATATTGCCAAGCACTGCGTCCAACATAGTCAGCAAGTTTTTCGTCGGCAATCGGTCGGAATCGAATTCTATAACGACCGAACCAATCTGAAACACAGTGCGCACGCTGCTAATTTCTGCGCGTTTTTTTAGCAGAATTTCCAGAATGTAACCGCGCTCAGGATCGTTAAGCAACACCGGCGTAATAATCCGAATCCGATTTTTTAGTTGATGTCGAACGGAAAAATGCGCGTAGTGTCGAGTATCGGTTTCCATAAGCAACTGAGGATTAGATTGACGATAAGCCGATCCATCAAGCAGATTGGAGCGGCGTTAACAACTTACTTAGGGCGGCGTGAACGAACTAATAGGAAAAACAAATAAAACACCGCCATCCACTCGTAACGATGCACGATCGGTTTGACCAACCACTCTTGGGTAATGCGCGTCCAATGCGTTTTGATCAGATACAGCACCAACACATCGTTTAAGAAATCTATGGTGGCTTTCTCAGGATCCTTAAACAAAGCCTTGGGGCCTTTCGTACCGATCTTGCCCACAATCTTGGCGGCTTGAACCGTTTCCTTGCCGGCTTGATATTTCTGCTGAAACCATCCGCCGATCCGACTGTGCTTCAAACGTTTTGTTATACCGAGCACAGACTTTTTCGCCTGCTCCGCCAGCGGCTTGCTCTCGAAATGACCGAGCTTTTCCAACTCCGAAAGTGTTTGAAATAGCTGATTTGCTAAGCAAGTAAAGCTACAGATACTTTCTTCGTAACGGATTGATAATTTGCCCTGATTTCGATAAAGATTCACGGATTGCACGCCTGCAATCTCTCTTAGTTTGCCGCTTATTAAGGCTGACACAGCAGGCTGACACGCTCGAGCAGGGATTTGAAACCGCACGTGTCCATCATGTCGATAACGTAGTACAAATTCTTTTTGAATAGCCATAGTCAAGACAATAAAGTAAAACGGGTGGCCCTGTGTCTACAGGAACCACCCGTTCTGGTTACAGCCAAATGTTCAAGATCAACGATGAAGTCCAGCAGGCCTAATTGCCTTCTTTTACTTCGGCAACAATATCTTCTAGATTCTCTTTTTGATGCAACACAAAATCCTTGCCGGCATCAATTGTCTTTGTGGCACTGGAGATAATTTCCTTTCTGTATTTATATACAAAATACCCAGCTACCATGCCGGCACCAAACACCAAAACGGGGTGTTTCTTCAATATAGCCATCAACTTTCCTCCAGTGTTTACAGTTGCAGTGGCTAGTGTACCAGCCACCACCTGCTTAGTCATGGATGAATGATTTGGGTCTTTCTTTGACTTATGTACATGCGCCATCTGCGTTCTCGTTGCTGCTTAAGACTTTGTCGGTGTTGAATTGTCAGTATCGTCTGGCAATACTTGCGCTTCGTGCAGCATTTGGTAAATACCTTTACAACCTTCACAACAAAAGCGTCTTTCCCCTTCTACGGTTTTTAACTTAAACCCTTCCACTTCAACGGCCAAACCGCACAGATCACAGCTTTTCTTGTTTTCATCCATCTTCGCACGAACCCATTACTAATTGCCCAATGCATTCTAACCCTCAGCGCAAATTATAGTCGCTTAATCAGCCGGGCAAAACGACCTTTTTATGAAAGGGGGAATTCAAATACGACTTATCTTTTACCGTGAGCGGCGCGACTCGATGCCTTCATCAAAGCAATTCTCAACGCACCTGTAAGGCTTGCACTCAGACCAAGGCGCATCGCCAAAGCCGGCACTAAAATCATCGAAGCGACGGCCAAACCGGCCCCCAGCACAAGACCGGCCGTGTTGATTTGTTGAGCCACCACTTCTTGATTTGCAACAATTAACTCTTGAGTCATTGATTTACCTCGCACAGAAAAAATGAAATCTATCCGAGGTAAAAAAGCACAAAGGGTGCCAATATATAATCATATGATTATATTAAACTAACCCAAACCCATTCAAAACAATTAACTAAAAATAAGTGAAATGCCGCGTTATTTATAAGTTATTTAACACAGTTTTTTTAATTTTGGCCTCACCCAAGCTTGGCAGTAAAATTATTCTTGGTCTAAGCCGAAAGCGGTATGCAGCGACCGGACAGCCAGTTCCAAATATTTCTCATCCACGACCACGGAAATCTTGATTTCGGAAGTAGAGATCATCTGGATATTGATCCCTTCGTCGGCCAACACCTTAAACATCGTGCTGGCAATGCCGGCATGCGAGCGCATCCCCACACCGACGATAGACACCTTGACGATACCGCTGTCGCCGATGATAGTGGTGTTGCCGCCCAAGTCGGCGCGCAAACTTTCCAACACTTTTTGCGCCCGCACAAAGTCGTTGCGATTCACCGTGAAGGTGAAATCAGTCGTGCCGTTGGCGGAAATGTTCTGCACGATCATGTCCACTTCGATGTTCTCGGCGGCGATCGGGCCCAGGATCTTTGACGCCACACCCGGCAGATCAGGCACGCCGGTCAAGGTCAGCTTGGCCTCGTCCCGATTAAACGCGATGCCTGAAATTAACGCTCTTTCCATTTCTGTTTCCTCGTAGGTAATTAGGGTGCCGTTGCCTGCCATAAATGAAGACAAAACGCGCAATTTGACTTTGTATTTGCCGGCGAATTCTACCGAACGGATTTGCAAGACTTTCGAGCCCGAGCTGGCCATTTCCAGCATTTCCTCGAAGGTGATGCGATCCAGACGGCGGGCTTTGGGGACCACGCGTGGGTCGGTGGTATAGACCCCATCCACGTCGGTGTAGATATGGCACTCGTCAGCCTTCAAGGCCGCCGCTAATGCCGCGCCCGTCGTGTCCGAACCGCCGCGCCCCAGCGTGGTGATATTGCCCTGCTCATCCACACCCTGGAAGCCGGCTACAACCACCACTCGACCAGCATCCAGATCCGCACGCATATTGGCTTCGTCAATTTCCCGAATCCGCGCTTTGGTATGGGCACTATCGGTGAGAATTCGTACCTGTGCACCGGTATAGGAACGCGCCTCGCAACCCAACTGGTGCAACGCCATCGACAGCAAAGCGATGGTGACTTGCTCGCCGGTGGACAGCAACACGTCCAACTCCCGGTCGGTGGGCAACGGCTGTATTTCTTTAGCCAGGCCGACGAGGCGATTTGTCTCGCCGCTCATCGCCGACACCACCACCACAATCTGATCGCCCGCGTCTCGAGCGTTTTTTACTTTCTCAGCAACCGCCTTGATACGTTCCACCGTACCAACGGAAGTGCCGCCAAATTTATAGACGTACAATGCCATGTTTTTATTGACCTTTTGGCTTTTTATTACTCCCTCGCCGTACCGGAGAGGGTTGGAGTGAAGAGAATCACCAGCGATCTCATCTTTTAGATTTGTACTTACTAAGCGATTTTTTGCTTGATACCGCCAAGATGACGAGCAATTTTAACGCGAGATACCTATTTACCCGACAAAATTATCAGGGATCAGCAGTCGGTGAAAAGAACGCATTAAAGCCCCTTGATTCAAGTCCGATTTTCAACTGATTGTCGCCGGTCCATAGCAAACCGCCCATTTCGATGGTCAGCGCGACAAACAACAAATCTTTTGCATCCACATCTCTCACCAACACCCACGCTTTTTGTAAAGCCTCGACCGAGATACTGTTTTCATCAAAGAAATCGATATGTCGAATCAACTCATAAAGTAGCTCTAGGACTTCATCCTGCGAATGCTTACTGACCGCGCAGATTTTTTCTTTGTATTTAAACAATTCGACAAAGCCATATTTAGGCATCAATAACGGCTGCTCCGAGCGCAACAACAATGTGGCTATATTGGAGTTTTTATTTACCAATGCCGAAAAAACGATATTGGTATCAACAGTCACCGGTTTCATTTAATTTTTGCCAGAAACCTTTCCTGATTCTCCCGCCACCAATTTTCTTTCAATTCATTATCAAGCAAACTTGTATCATCATCGCTCATCTGGCTTTTAGAAATCAGCTCCTTAACACGCAGCGTTTCAATCAATCTTGTCAATTCGTTCGCCGACAAAAACTCTTTGGAGAAACTTAAATTGATTGTTTTGTCTGTGGTTTGGTAAGTCAACATGGTTAGGGCCTCTGATTTAAATAATGTGTCGCTATCGCGACGAGTTATTTTAATGTCGGTTCTCGGACCGACGGCCGAGATACTTTCTTTTGCCTCGCCAAAAGAAAGTATCCAAAGAAAAGGCGCCCCGGATGCCGCTTAATTCCTGCGCTCCTCGCTTTTGTAGAGGGTCGCCAGAAGGGGCTCCTGCCCCTCTGCCGACGTGCGGCATCCCTGCCGCACCCCTCCGGGCTATTCTCTACAAAAGCTCCGGTGCTCGGCGCGGCAAACGGGACAAAAACCATCCCCCTATTTAAAGCAAACCAGATAATTTCGATTTCGAATGTAGGGTACGCATCGCGTACCATTTTCAGATTGCCCTATTAATATCCAAAGCCAACAAAAAATATGCAATAAACACCCTACATGACTAAAGGATTCAATTCCAAGAAATCATAGTAAAGCTACTTGTAGTTGTTAGATAAACACTTTTCTGAAACAGCATCACCAAAGGAAAGAATAACTTTTTCAGCAATCAAAAGGTAAAACTCCACAGCCTGTAAACTTGCTATCCAGTGGTCATCAACAATATCAAGAGCGAGTCCACTGCGTCCTATCTTGATAATTTTGTGTTTCAATGTTGGTGAAAGCTGTCCCCCCGTATGAGCAAACGAATTCCGCAAGTCTTTCAGCTCAAAAAGTTTTCCTCGCAAGCCATTAGAGGCAAACAAAGGGACACCTATTTGTTGCTTAGCATACCTCTCAGCGGACGAAAGAAAGTCTTTCTTAGGCTCTTTTTTGAAGGGAATCGAATGTTTTGTTGCGATTTGCCAATGCCTAAATATGCTTTCCAGACCAAACTCAAATGCTGCGTAACAAGATACCAGAACACCACCCCACACTAAGCGTGGAAGAACGGTTGATTCATCTCGCTGGACGCTTTCTAGTTCGCTCTCACATTCACCAACATTCACTGGTTCGGTCTCTGACTTGATGCGTGCGCTCAGCCGCACTTTTTGTTGAGCAGTGGCATGAGGCAGAAAGTCATTAACGATCTTCACATAGCGTCGCAAGTCAGAGAAAGCGTCAATTGCCCATGGAAATTCACATAACTCATCCAGCAATGAAAATACTTCATTAGAGGGGGAATCAATCTTGGCCATGACAAAGCGAACCTATTCAAAAACGCTAGGTAGCATCACCTTTATCGGATACGAAGTCCTTTAGATTCGGTGTCGGGGTAATTCCAAGATAGGTGGTAAAACCATACGAGGAGCTGCCGAGACAAGCAAGCACAACATATTTTGTCGGAAGGTTAACCACGTAAGAGCAATATGAACCTGTGCAATCATCCTCGGCAAAGAGCTTGATTTTGAGCGAAGTCATGAGATTCTGAAGGAAATCAACTCTATACAGCCAATCCTCCGAAATCATTACAACGAAAAGCATTAAAAGAATGGAGCAAATAACAGTTACTATTCCAAATTTCTGATTTTCTTTCATGAGATCCTCATGTTTTAATCCTCGAACGACATGCCAAGCAAAACCTATGATTGCGAGAATAAATATTCCAAGGTAGGTATGATTTCTGGTTCTAACTGCGGTCTGTTCAATCTCATCTAGAAGCGCCTCAGTCGCCTCGCCAGCTTGCTTAGCCGCTTCGGCCTGATCTAAAGCTACTTGCTCTAAACGCTCGGCAACTTCTTCCGCACGAATAGAAGCGTCTTCGGATTCGTTCTTAATGCGTAGACGTTCAATTTCAGCATACTGCAGCGCTGCTTCAACGTCCATCTGGTGCAATCTGAGCCGAGACTTCTCCATTTCAAGTTGTGCAGAGCGATTGCTTGCTTCAATACCTCGCAATAGTTCTTCAGTGTTGACCTGAGCAAATGTAACCGATGAAATACACGATATTGCCGCGACAGCCAATATTTGAAGCAATCTTCTCATTGTTACTCCATACCTTAAAGGGCTGCACGATAGCTAGAGCAACGCGAAACCCAGCAAAAACGTCAAGCTGGGTTTCATTTCATTCAACCCAGACTACAAAAACCAACAATCCAACGATTTCCGCTCCGATTTGTTGGATTACGCTATCGCTAACCAATCCTGCATTGGGGCGGGTTTTGTCCCGTATGCCGCGCCGAGCACCGGAGCTTTTGGCGGGATCAGCCCGTAGGGGCGATGCATGGATGCATCGCGTTGCCGAAGGGGCAGGAAGCCCCTTTCGGCAACCCCCGTCTAAAGCGAGGAGCGCAGGGAATAAGCGGCATCCGGGTGTCTTTTCTTTTGGATACTTTTCTTTGGACAAGCAAAGAAAAGTATCTCGGTTGTCGGTCCGAGAACCGACATTAAAATAATCCGTCGCGTCAGCGACACATTAACTCAAACAACCTCACCCTCTTCATACAAAGTCTCCGGCTCAATATCAGCTCCATTCGGCCAAGATATACTCCAGCCAACGACAACGGGTATGTATTGCATGGCTATTTACCAATCAGTTTCTTGATAATAGTTTTCGCCAGATAATCGTTAATCTCGTTATGCCTCGGCACTGCCTGAGATTGCCTTGTTTCTTCGTTGGTGTACCAATCGTGATTGCCACCATGCCTGGATAAATGACAACCCATTTCTTCAAGAATTTTCAGCAAATCCCGTCTTTTCATCAGGCGACCTGCAAAGTCTCCACTTTACGAATAAAAGGAATCTCCTGCGTTTCAAAATCCTTACACAAGTCCAACAAGTTTTCCTGCAATTCCTGCTTAGTTTCGCCTTGCGTTAAATAATCAGGATATTCATTCAGAAAACCCAAGTAGAAATCGCCGTCTTTCCAGCAAGTATATTCAACCGTTTTCAATGTCATCTCCCAACAAAAGGCTTAAACAACCCGTCGTATCAATTAATCCTAACCCAACCGCTCCCTCACCCACTCCGGCACCGCCGCCAAAGCCGCCGGCAATCCAGCAGGATCATTCCCCCCAGCCTGCGCCATATCCGGCCGACCGCCGCCTTTACCACCGACTTGCAACGCCACAAAATTCACCAATTCCCCGGCTTTGACTTTATCCATCGCATCTTTCGACACACTGGCGATCAGACTGACTTTATCGCCGCTCACCGCCGCTAATACTAAAGCCGCACTGCCTAATTTGTTTTTTAACTGATCAGCCAGATCGCGCAGCGCTTTCGGATCGACGTCGTCGAGTTTCACCGCCAGCACTTTCACGCCGTTGACATCGACCGCTTGGCTGGTCATTTCATCGCCAGCCGAGCTGGCTAATTTAGCCTTCAATTTTTCCAGTTCTTTTTCCAGGCCGCGGTTTTTTTCCAGCAGTTGGTGGACTTTATCCGCTGCTTTATCGGGAGCTGCTTTCAATAAGCCGGCGATGCTGAGCAAGGCTCTCTCCCGTTGCTCCAACCAATCCAAGGCGCCTTGACCGGTCACGGCTTCCAGACGTCTTACGCCGGCTGCGACGCCGGTTTCGCCGACAATTTTAAACAAGCCAATGTCGCCGGCTCTATCGACGTGAGTACCGCCGCACAGCTCAGTGGAGAATTCGCCGATTTTCAACACGCGCACTTCGTCACCGTATTTTTCGCCAAACAAGGCCATCGCCCCGGCTTTCACAGCATCATCTTTAGCCATGATTTCCGCGGCTACCGGATTATTCAAACGAATTTGTTCGTTAACCAAGCGCTCAACAGTAGCAATTTCTGCTGGTGTCATGGGTTCGAAATGGGAGAAGTCGAAACGCAAGCGCTCTGAGTTAACTTGCGAACCCTTTTGCGCCACATGTTCGCCCAAAGTCGCCCGCAAAGCGGCATGCAGTAAATGCGTAGCAGAGTGATTCCGCTCAGTAGCTTTCCGGATTTCAGCATCGACGCTGACTTCACAAGCTTGGCCTTCGCTGAGCGTACCCCGCAATACCTTACCTTTATGCAGGAACAGCTTACCGCCTTGCTTTTGCGTATCGTGAACTTCAAAAACAGCATCGCCGCATTCGATGCGACCGGTGTCGCCCACTTGGCCGCCGGACTCTGCATAGAACGGGGTTTGATCCAAAATCACCACGCCTTCGTCGCCCGCTTCCAAAGCATCGACCGGCTGGCCTAGCTTGAATAAGCCCAGAATTTGCACCGAACCATCAAGATGGAAATAGCCGGTAAATTCGGTACTGCTGTCGTGTTTAATATCTTGATCGTAATCCGCCGCGAAACTGCCGCCGGCCCTTGCCCGATCACGCTGCGCAGCCATTTCCACTTCAAAGCCGGCATGATCGACACTCAGATTATTTTCGCGGGCAAAATCGGCCGTCAAATCCACCGGAAAGCCGTAGGTGTCGTATAACAAAAACACCACGTCGCCAGGGATAACGTGACCGTCCATTTTAGCGACGCAGTTTTCTAGGATTTTCATACCCTGCTCGAGGGTTTCTGCGAAGCGCTCTTCTTCTTTTTTCAACACCCGTTCAACTTGTTCCTGAGCCTTGGCTAGCTCAGGATAAGCCGCGCCCATTTCAGCCACCAACGGCGCGACCAGCTTGTAAAAGAACGTGTCTTGAATACCCAAACGGTAACCGTGGCGAATCGCTCGGCGCACGATACGGCGCAACACATAGCCGCGGCCCTCGTTACTTGGCAACACGCCATCGGCCACCATAAACGCGCATGAACGGATATGATCCGCGATTACCCGCAACGAGCTATTCGCCAAATCGGCAGTGCCGGCTAGTTGCCCGGCGACTTTTAACAGATTTTGGAACAGGTCAATTTCGTAGTTGCTATGCACGCCTTGCATCACAGCCGAAATCCGCTCCAGGCCCATGCCGGTATCGACCGACGGCGCCGGCAGCGGTGTCAGATTGCCGTCTTTGTCGCGGTCATATTGCATAAACACCAGATTCCAGATTTCGATGTAACGGTCGCCGTCTTCGTCCGGGCTGCCGGGAGGGCCGCCGGCTACATGTTCGCCGTGATCGTAGAAAATCTCGGTGCAAGGACCGCAAGGCCCGACATCGCCCATCGACCAAAAATTATCTTTAGCGCCGATCCGTGAAAAGCGTTTGGGGTCGTGTTTCACATCTTCCAGCCAAATCGCTTCCGCTTCGGAATCTTCGTCAAACACTGTTACCCAAAGTCTTTCCTTAGGGATACCCAGTTCTTTGGTTAAGAAGTCCCAAGCAAAATGAATCGCATCGCGTTTGAAATAATCGCCAAAGCTGAAGTTGCCGAGCATCTCGAAGAAGGTGTGATGGCGCGCGGTGTAGCCGACGTTCTCCAGATCGTTGTGCTTGCCGCCTGCTCGCACGCAGCGTTGGCTGGTGGCGGCGCGGGTGAAATCCAACTTCTCCCGGCCTAAGAATACGTCTTTAAACTGTACCATCCCGGCATTGGTAAACAACAGCGTGGGATCGTTGCCCGGCACCAGAGTACTGGACGGTTGCACGGCATGACCGTGTTGGCGAAAGAATTCCAAAAAGGCGGCCCGCAATTCGGCGCTGGTCATTTTTTTCATTGTGCTTACTTCGGTGGTTTTTTATTCCGTTACAAAAGCGTGGCCTGGGGTATAAGGAGCCACATATCAATTTTGGCTAAGCGTTGCGTAAACTCGCCTAAATCGACCTATTTAATTTGATTTTCAATTCCGCAAACAAGCGTTTAATCATCTCGCCGCTGAAACCGCGTTGCTGCAAGAAACGACTACGTTGCAGCCATTCGTTTTGGGTCAGCGATTTTTCGTCGCCGTATTTACCCGAATACACATCGAACAACAGGTTTTGCCAACCGCCCTGCTCTTCCGCTTTGCCGTCCAGATCAGCATCGTTGATACCGCGCTGTTGCAACTCGTAGCGTATGCGCATCGGCCCGAAGCCGTTTTGGATACGCTGTCGCACATAACATTCCGTGTAGCGTTCGTCGTTTTGCCAATTCTGCTCGGCAATCCCATCGATGACCGGCTCAACTTCGTCGCGATTAAAACCGCGTAGTGCCAATCTATCCAGTAACTCCCGGCGGCTATGTTCGCGCCGTGCCAATAACCTTAGGCAGACCGCTTCTATCTGCTGCCGACGCTCAATCGCCGTCGACAAACTCGGTGTCGTCGTCTTCATGAACCGGAGCCGGTGCTGTAGCTAACTTGGCAAAGGCTTTTTCGCGTATGGCTTTTTCCAGTTCGGCAGCTTTATCCGGGTTATCACGCAGGAACTGCTTGGCATTGTCCTTGCCCTGGCCGATCTTTTCGTTATTGTAGGCATACCAGGAACCAGACTTCTGCACAAAACCAAATTCCACACCCAAATCCACCAACTCGCCGAAGAAGGATACCCCTTCGCCGTAGAGAATCTCGAAATCGGCTTGTTTGAACGGCGGTGCGACTTTGTTTTTAACCACTTTGACGCGGGTTTCGTTGCCGATTACCTCGTCGCCTTTCTTGATCGAACCGATCCGACGAATATCCAAACGTACAGACGCATAAAACTTCAGGGCGTTACCGCCGGTAGTGGTCTCAGGATTGCCGAACATCACGCCAATTTTCATTCGCAATTGGTTGATAAAAATCACCAGCGTGTTAGAGCGTTTGATATTGGCGGTTAATTTGCGCAGCGCTTGCGACATTAAGCGGGCTTGCAAGCCCATGTGTGAATCACCCATGTCACCTTCGATTTCGGCTTTTGGGGTCAAAGCCGCTACCGAGTCGATCACCACGATGTCGACCGCGCCGGAACGCACCAGCATGTCGGTGATTTCCAGAGCCTGTTCCCCGGTATCCGGCTGTGACACCAGCAAGTCTTCGATATTGACACCGATCTTTTGCGCATAAACAGGATCCAACGCATGCTCGGCGTCGACAAACGCTGCGGTACCGCCCAGTTTTTGCATTTGGGCGATGGTTTGCAGCGTTAAAGTGGTTTTACCGGACGATTCCGGTCCGTAAATTTCGATGACCCGACCGCGCGGCAAACCGCCCACGCCAAGCGCTATGTCCAAAGACAACGAACCGGTGGATACCACTTCGATATCCCGGCTGGCTGCGACGTCGCCCATCCGCATCACGGAGCCCTTGCCGAATTGTTTTTCGATCTGCATCAAGGCGGCGCCCAGCGCCTTTTTCTTGTTTTCGTCCATTTTTAGTACCTGCTGTTGTCTGGCCGGTGAAAGCCGCGCATTATCCCATAGACCCTGGCCGTGAAACAGTTTTAATCGCTGTGCAAACCTGAGAAAAAGCTGGCGGCAAGCTGCGGGTTATAGGGGAAATACAAGTGCAGATAAGAGGCTTGCAAGGAGCCTTTGCGGAAAAAGCCCTCGCCGTGGCCGAAACTGCGTTGCGCGGTGGAGACAGCAAATGGTTCCAGAGCTGTATCCAGCTTGGAAAAATGAAAGCTGTGGCCTCGAATCTCGCCCTGCTCCAATTGCAAACTATGCATGCCCAGATTAGCCAGTTTGGTTTGCATGACTGCATTCCCTGGCAACAAACCGACCATGGCCGCTTGGTGACCGTCTTTATCTGCCAGACTATCCAGTAAATACAAAAAACCGCCGCATTCGGCGTAGATGGCTTTACCGGCCTGATGATGGGTAATTAGCGCTTGCTTCATTGCCGTATTATCGGTCAACGCTTGCAGATGCAGCTCCGGATAGCCGCCGGGCAAATATACACTGTCGGCTGCGGGCAAATCACCATCGACCAAGGGAGAGAAAAATACCAGCTCAGCCCCCATCGCTTGCAAGCATTCAAGATTGGCTTGGTAGATGAACGAAAACGCCGAATCGCGAGCCACGGCGACACGTTTACCTGCCAATAAACGCGGCGGCGGATTGGTTGAGGCGACGGCAAAATTGACCGAATCCGGCAAAAGGCAAGGCGTAAATCCGTTCAATAATTCGGCAGCCCGCGCCAATCGCGCATCCAGATCGCCGATTTCATCAGCTTGCAGCAAACCCAAATGCCGGGATGGCAAGCCAACGGCTTCGTCTCGGCTCATGGCCGCCAAAAAAGGCATATTGGCTGGCAACGCCTCCTGCAACATTTTCGCATGCCCTCCGCTGCCGACTTTATTAGCAATCACGCCAGCAAACGCTAGCTGCGGTCGATAATGGGCCAAGCCGAATGCGACTGCGGCAAAGGTTTGTGCCATACCCTGCGCATCGATCACCGCCGCGACCGGCACCGCTAAAGCCTGGGCCAGATCAGCGCTGCTACTATCGCCGTCGAACAAGCCCATCACACCTTCGATCAGAATCAAATCCGCTTCGCCGGCGGCGCGATACAACAATTCTCGACAATGCGCCTCGCCCATCATCCATAAATCCAGCTGATAGACGGGCTGCCCGCAGGCATACGCCAAAATCTGCGGATCGATGAAATCCGGACCAGTCTTGAATACCCGCACCCGACGGCCTTGCTGCCTGTGGTAATACGCGAGCGCTGCGGTGACGGTGGTCTTGCCCTGCCCGGAAGCAGGGGCACTGACCAACATGGCTGGACAATTGCGCGTTTGCGCAGGCTGGGGTGAAACGGGGGAAACAGTCAAAATATCAGTCCTTTCGGTAAAACTACAGTTGATAAACACTTATTAAAATTATCACGCCCTTCGATAAGCCCATCAGCACGCCGCTACCATCACCTGCTAATTCGGCACAATGATCGGTCATAAACCACCACACCACATCGCGACTAGTTCGTGGAGCCGTGATACATGATCAAAATGTCATCTATCGATGATCCCAGGTTTGCCGTATGAGCCTTGATGGCTGCAATAAAATCAAGCAAAGCCATCAGGTAACCGAGACCGATAATTAGCAGGAAGACAGTGTTGAAAATTTTCTCGCTGGTGAAAATATCTCGGAAACGGCGACAGTGCTTGGGCATGGGCAAGTAAAAACAGGGAAAATCCATACCCAACTGCTACAACTGGGAATTGCAGAGCCAATCCGGCACCCGCTCGAATGCACAGCACAAATCGGCTTTTAGAATAATCGATATGGAAATATTGATCTACGCGAAGTTCGCGGAAAAATCATACGGAGATTTTTATTTTTATCGCATAATCAAACCCGATCTTCAGCGCTGGTTTTGAACTAACCATCCATTAATTGGCTGTTAGGATGACTAGCAAAAAATAACAATGAAACTATCCCCAGCGATTTTAGTCCTTGGGAAACACACCTTTGCAGGAGAACAAATGCGTACTTTATTACTTTCTTTACTCGCAGCCACCGCTATTTGCGGCAGATTATCGATAGCGCAGGCCGAAGAATCCGCCAATATCGCTGTTCCGGACAAAGTCCGAGCCAATATTCTTAAAAGGCACCCACAAGCACAGGATTTAAAAGCAACCCGCGAAACTCATTTTAGCCAACAGTTGCTTGAAGTGAGCTTTAAAGACGCGGAAGACGAACTGAAGCACGAGTTATTTAGGACCGACGGCGCATTGTTTGCAAACGAAATCTTGTTGGCAAACGGCTTGGAAATATCGCCTGATGTGACCAAAGTGCTGGCCGATAATTTCCCCGGTTATAAGCTGCACAAGGCCGAACTGGTCATTAATCCAAACGGCGTGGGCGAAGAATACGAATTATTTATCGAAGTGGGCGGCAGCAAATGGAAAGTGGCGGTCAACGACAAAGGGCAAATCACCGATAAAGATGTGTATTAAGCGTTCGCGGATCCGTTTGAATGTCAACTCTTGCCACCCTAAACACCGGGGTAGCTAAGCGATTTTTCTCATTTCTAAGCCGACTAACCGGTATTGACAGCTATGCGGCTATCGATACCGGTGCAAGCCAGACATGCTAAAGCCACCGCCACTACTGCTTCGGTAAGAGCGCCGACATTGGCCAATGTGCTACTTTCCGCGCCACCTTGCTGATCTTACAATATCGGTATGACTGAAAATAGTTACCCCACAGCAGAGATGTTTCCAGGCTTCTCAGAAGCTGACAGCTTACAGATAAACCAAGCGCTGAAGCTGGTCGACGCGCTGGCATCGGATAGCAGCAACAGCCACCGCCCTAAGGGCGTCGATGTAGCAGCAATTTTGATGAGCGTGCATATCGACCTGGAAACCATACTGGCAGCATTACTCAGCGATTCGCGCGTCGCCGGCAAACTCAGCGAATCCGCAATACGTCAGCAATTCGGGCCAGTAGTGGCCGACTTGGTAAACGATGTGAGCTGGCTGAATAAAGTCAGCATCTACAGCACCGAGATGGCAAACCAGCCCAACCAAGCCGAGATTTTGCGGCGCATGCTGCTGGCAATGACCCACGATGTAAGAGCAGTGCTGGTCAAGCTGGCATTTCGCATCCAACGCTTGCGCGGGCTACAAAACGAGTCTGAAAATATCCGCCGGTTTATCGCGAGGGAAACCTTAGACATTTATGCGCCGCTTGCCAATCGACTGGGCATCAATCAATTCAAATGGGAGTTGGAAGACCTGGCGTTTCGCTACGTCGATCCAGAGCACTATCGCTTTGTCACTGAATCTTTGGCGGTCAACCGCGAACAACGTCAAGCCTTTATCGAACGGTTTTTAGCAGGGCTTAACGACCGTTTAAAATCAGAAGACATACAGGCCAAGGTCTACGGTAGACCCAAACATATCTACAGCATCTGGAACAAGATGCACCGCAAGCAACTGGCGATAAACGAACTATACGATTTGCTGGCAGTGCGGGTGGTGGTCGACAGCTTGTCGGCGTGTTACATGGTGCTGGGATTGGCTCACAGCCACTGGCAGCATATTCCGCGCGAATTCGACGATTACATCGCCAACCCCAAGGAAAACGGTTATCAGTCCTTGCATACCGTGGTGCTGGATGAGCACGGCAATCGCATCGAAATTCAAATCCGCACCAAGGCTATGCACGACTTCGCCGAGTTGGGGGTGGCGGCACATTGGCGCTATAAAGAAGGCAGCAAGTTTAACGCCGCGACCGAGAAAAACATCGCCTCACTCCGGCAACTGCTGGAAGACAAGGACAATGCCGACAATTTATTGGAAAACTTTCATACCGAACTGTTTTCAGACCGGGTGTTTGTGCTTACACCCGCCGGCAAGTTGATTGACTTGGTCAAGGGGGCCACTCCACTGGATTTTGCCTATGCCATCCATACCGAAGTGGGACATAGCTGCCGCGGCGCCAAGGTCAACGGCCAGATCAAACCACTGACATATAAGCTATGTTCGGGGGAGCGGGTGGAAATTATCACCGTCAAAAACGGCCAGCCAAATCACAATTGGCTCAATCCCAACCTGGGTTATTTAAAAACTCCGCGCGCCATTAGCAAGGTAAAAAGCTGGTTCAAGCAACAACAACAAGCTGAGAATATCGCCGCTGGCAAATCAATGTTGGATAAGGAAAGTAAGCGGCTGGGATTAAAAGCCGTGGATATCAACGAGCTTTTGAGACATTTTAAATTCTCGGACATAGATCACTTTTACGAAGCGCTAGGCCACGGCGACATCAACAATAGGCAATTGGCTGGGGCGCTGAAAATTCCGGAGTTGGAACCTACGATTAAGTTGGTGCCAAATAAATCCTCGTCCCAATCAATAATCACTATCGACGACATCGATAATGTGGTCAGCACGCTGGCGCATTGCTGCTCGCCAGTAAAAGGCGACGAGATTGTCGGCTTTATTACGCATAAGCGCGGGATCACTATTCATCGCCGCGATTGCGAGAATATTCGGCATTTATCGCCCGAGCAACAAATGCAATTGTTGAAAGCCGATTGGAGCGGACAACAAACCGTGCATCACAACGTACCCATTTTGATTCATGCCTTTAACGCGCAAAATTTGCTGAACGATGTTTCTCAGGTATTGGCAACCGGAAAAGTACATATCAGCAATGCCTCTTTGAAGACTCACGACGATTTGTCGGCCATTCTGACTATGACTATTCAGATCCAAAATACCGAACAGCTCAGCTTGGTGCTCGCTCGCATCAGCCATTTACCCAATATTATTGAAGTGCGGAGGAAAGCCTAAGTAGCCCCGCACCAACGCTAATTCAACGCTCAATAAGACTTTTTTAGCGGCTCAGCAGATGATTCATGCTAACATAGTCGTTTTATACTTAGAGCTTTAACTATGGCAAAAGAAGATCAGATTGAAATGGATGGCAAGGTCATCGACACCCTGCCCAACACTATGTTTCGTGTCGAACTGGAAAACGGTCATATCGTAACTGCCCACATCTCCGGCAAAATGCGTAAACACTATATTCGGATCTTGACTGGGGATAAAGTGAGAGTAGAGATGACACCATACGACCTGACTAAAGGCCGCATTACCTTCCGCAATCGCTAAACCGTCCCCGGAAAAGCGATTGCTTATCTCGCTTTACACGACTTGATTCAATTCCGAAACGATCAGTTGTTTGCTCTCGATGGCGAAAGCCAACGCATCGTTCTCCACATGCACTCGCACATGACCGCCGTTCGCTAAACGACCGAACAATAAATCCTCCGCTAGCGGCTTTTTAACTTTTTCCTGAATCAATCTCGCCATTGGCCTTGCGCCCATTTTCGGATCGCAACCGTGTTCGGCTAGCCAAGCCCGCGCAGCAGGCTCAAGAGTTAGTGTCACGTTCTTATCCGCCAATACCGCTTCCAACTCGAAAATAAACTTGTCCACCACGCTACCGACCACGGCCATATCCAGCGGTTTAAATTGTACGATTGCGTCTAGCCGATTTCTAAACTCCGGCGAAAAACCGCGCTCAATCACTTTCAAGCTATCCGAGGCATGATTTTGCTGAGTAAAACCTATTGATGCCCGGCTACTTTCCTCCGCTCCCGCATTAGTCGTCATAATCAAAATGACGTTTCTAAAATCGGCTTTACGACCATTATTGTCGGTCAATGTACCGTGATCCATCACTTGCAATAACAAGTTGAATACGTCTGGGTGGGCTTTTTCTAACTCATCCAACAACAATACCGAGTGCGGATGCTTGGTCACTGCTTCGGTTAGCAAGCCACCCTGATCGAATCCAACGTAACCCGGAGGCGCGCCGATTAAACGCGATACCGTATGTCGCTCCATGTATTCGGACATATCGAAACGAATCAGCTCTATGCCCAAAACTTTAGCAAGCTGCCTGGTCACTTCGGTTTTACCAACCCCAGTGGGGCCGGCAAACAGGAACGAACCTATCGTTTTAGTGGTATCCCTCAATCCCGCCCGTGACAATTTGATCGCCGACGCTAACTCTGAGATAGCCTCGTCTTGCCCAAACACCAGCACTTTCAAATTTTTTTCCAGGCTAGACAGTTTATCGATGTCGCTAGATGACACCGATTGAGCCGGCACCCTAGCGATTTTTGCGACGATTTCCTCAATTTCGGCAGTGTCAATCAAGTCTTTACGCTCTAAGCCCGCGAATAGACGCTGCCTAGCACCGGCTTCATCAATCACGTCGATGGCTTTATCCGGCAAGTGTCTATCAGTAATGTAGCGCGCAGATAACTCCACCGCCATCCGCAAAGCTTCTTGGGTGTATTTCAGGCCATGATGCTCTTCAAATCGCGACTTCAACCCTTTCAAAATCAACACGGTGTCCTCTATCGAAGGCTCTATCACATCGATTTTCTGGAAGCGCCGCGCCAACGCATGATCTTTTTCGAAAATGCCGCGATATTCTTGATATGTAGTTGAGCCTATGCAACGCAATTGTCCCGATGCCAATACTGGTTTGATCAAGTTAGACGCATCCATCACGCCGCCCGAAGCGGAACCAGCGCCGATAATCGTGTGAACTTCATCGATAAATAAAATCGAATCCGGCTCTTTTTTTAACTGGCTGATCAAAGCCTTCAAACGTTTTTCAAAGTCGCCGCGATATTTTGTACCAGCAACCAGCGCCCCCATGTCCAAGGAATAAATCACACTGTTAAGCAATATGTCCGGCACTTGTTCTTCTACAATTCTTTTCGCTAAGCCTTCGGCAATGGCTGTTTTTCCGACCCCAGCTTCGCCAACCAATAACGGATTATTTTTGCGGCGACGGCAAAGCACTTGAATGGTTCTTTCCACTTCCAACTCACGGCCTATGAGGGGATCTATGTTTCCTTTCAACGCTTCGTCATTAAGGTTGGTGGCATATTTTTCCAATGGGCTAGACAAGGCCTCATTGCTGCCCCGCTCGGCCTCGGGCTCTTCGCTATTCTCTTTTCTGAACTGCTCGATTTTGGAAACCCCATGCGCCAGGTAATTCACCACATCCAATCGAGTAATGTCCTGTTTATTCAGCAGATAAACCGCATGCGAATCCTGCTCGCTAAACAAGGCCACGAATAAGTTCGCGCCGGTGACCTCTTTCTTATCGGACGCCTGAACATGAAAAACCGCACGCTGCAACACCCGCTGAAACCCTAAAGTAGGCTGAGTTTCCCGCTGTATGCCTTCCGGAATCAGGGAAATGGTTTCATCTATAAACCGCGTTAATTCGGCCCGCAGCGCATTAACATTACATCCGCATGCAATCAAAATCGGTATCGTCGTGACGTTATCCAGCAACGCCAACAGCAAATGCTCGACGGTGATGAATTCGTGTCTTTTGGCATGAGCTCCGGTAAAAGCAGCATTCAATGTCACTTCAAGTTCTTTACTTAGCATGGTTACCCCTCACGCCTCTTCCATTGTGCACATCAGCGGGTGATGATGCTCGCGGGAATATTCGTTAACAATATGTACTTTAGTTTCAGCAACGTCTTTGGTATAGGTTCCGCAAACTCCAACACCCTGCGTATGCACTTGCAACATCACCTGAGTCGCTTTTTCTTCGCTCATGTTAAAAAAATCAGTCAATATTTCGACCACAAAATCCATCGGAGTAAAATCGTCGTTAAGCAACATAACCTTATACAATGGCGGTCTCTTGAGCTGCGGTTTGGCTTCTTGCAGCGCGGTATTACCGTCGCCATCTTTCAAGGGTTCAAAATCTGACATAAGCTTTGGTGCTGTGAATCATTGTGGCCTTAAAAATAGCGTTTTAAACATTAAATTTCAATCTTTACGCATATAAAAAACATTTCTAGTAAAATGCGCGCCTTTTACCGTGTTCTATCAACATCATGGTTTGGAAACCTCACGTCACTGTAGCCGCCGTGATCGAAAGAGATGGCCACTTTCTGCTGGTTGAAGAGACAACAGCACGAGGCCTTGCGTTCAATCAGCCAGCCGGCCATTTAGAGGAAGGTGAAGATCTGATCAGCGCCGTCAAACGCGAAGTGTGGGAGGAAACAGCTTGGCAATTCGAACCGGACGCATTAATCGCCACCCAACTATGGCGAAGAAACCCGCATATGCCCAGTTTTGTTCGCTTTTGCTTTTCCGGCACGGTCAATCACCACAATCCAGAACAACCTCTCGATGACGGCATTATCGACACTCACTGGCTAAGCCGCAATGAAATTTACGCAAAACGCCAACAATTACGCAGTCCTTTGGTCTTAACCACCGTGGACGAATACCTGAAAGGTGACCGCTATCCGCTTAGCATCTTACAGTCTTTTCTCGATTTAGAATGAGTAAACATATCATCGTCGGCATGTCCGGCGGCGTAGACTCTTCCGTCACCGCATTAGTTCTGCAAGAACAAGGCCATAAGGTCACTGGATTGTTCATGAAAAACTGGGAAGAGGACGACGGCACCGAATATTGCACGGCGATGGAAGACTTAGCCGATGCACAGCAAGTTTGCGACAAACTGGGCATAGAGCTTAAGACTGTCAACTTCGCCGCAGAATATTGGGACGACGTATTTGCAGTGTTTTTGTCGGAGTTTAAAGCCGGTCGCACACCCAATCCCGACATACTTTGTAACAAACACGTCAAATTCAAAGCCTTTTTGGATTACGCCATCGAAGATCTGGGCGCCGAATACATTGCCACCGGCCATTACGCTCGCGTGGATCAACATGAGGGCGAGTTTCGGTTATTAAAAGGCTTAGATCCTAACAAGGAGCAAAGTTACTTTTTGTATGCGATGGGACAAGCAGCGCTGTCACGTACACTATTCCCGATTGGTCATTTGCACAAACCGGAAATTCGAGCCCTGGCTGATAAAGCCGGGTTTTCGAACAGCCGTAAAAAAGACAGCACCGGCATTTGCTTCATCGGCGAACGCAAGTTTAAGGAATTTCTGCAACGCTACCTGCCGCATCTGCCCGGCGAAATACGCACGCCAGAAGGCCAGTACATTGGCAAGCACCACGGCTTGATGTATTACACGCTCGGTCAACGCCAGGGTTTAGGGATCGGCGGGGTCAAGGATGCGCCGGACGAACCGTGGTTTGTACTGGAGAAAGACCTAGACAATAATGTATTAACTGTTGGCCAAGGCCACAATCATCCATTGATGCTACACAATACGCTGGAAGCCGGACAACTGGACTGGTGCGGCCGCCAGCCTTTGACTAAGACGATCCGCTGCGCCGCCAAGACACGCTATCGCCAGCCGGACCAGGATTGCGTCGTCGAACCGATGGACGGCGGCACTCGCGTCAAGGTCCGCTTCGACGAACAGCAACGAGCGATTACGCCAGGACAATCGGTGGTGTTTTATCAGGGCGAGGTTTGTTTGGGTGGTGGAATTATTGAGTTTAAATACAATGCAATATAAGGATCAACAATGCTAACCAATTTACGCATTAAAAATTTCCGCATGTTAGAGGATTTGGAAATCCCAAAACTTGGCCGCGTGAATTTGATTGTTGGCAAAAACAATAGTGGTAAAAGCTCAATTTTAGAGGCCATTAGAATTTACACAGAAAAAGCTGACAGGGAGTTTCTGCGTGAAATTTTAATAAACCATGACGAATCAGTTACCTTTGACCATGAGCCAGACAATCAGAATCAAAGTAATTGGTATGGTTTGAAAAATCTATTTTATAAGCGAGAGTTTCCGGCGAAAGAAAATGTTTTTATATCTATTTCTTCAAATGAAAAAAATTTAATCAGGCTTGAGCATGTTTTTTATTATCAGCAAGAAGAAACTAAATTTGACAATGACGGCAACGAGATAAGCAAGTCCAGAAAGAGAATCCCTATACAGCCATCAGAACTTTCAAGCTTCCTAGAGCAATCAGATACTGAACTTATCCCTGCGCTAAGCATAACTATCGGTGAAGCTCGAAACACGTTGTTTAATTTAACAGCAAATAGCCAAAGAATTGGATTATCTCCACCACTATGGGGACTGTTTCCTCCCGACACACCAAATTCCAACTTTGTACCCACCAGACTTTTATCCTCAGAGAAACTAGCCGAATTATGGGATAAAATTGCAGCTAAATCAGAAGAACAAGTACTTTTACAGACATTAAAAGTTATTGATCCATCTATTGAAAGATTAGTTTTTATTAAAAACCTTGAGCGATCATCACGACAAAAAAATGATCGAATACCCGTAGTAACACAACATGGGTCTGATACGCGTATCCCTCTAAATAGCATGGGTGACGGCATATCCAGGTTATTACAACTGATACTTTCTATATTCCCAGCAAGGGATGGAATTTTATTGATTGACGAATTTGAAAATGGATTGCACTACAGCGTTCAATCAGAAGTCTGGCGCATCATTTTTCAATTAGCAAAAGAACTGAATATTCAAGTCTTTGCAACGACTCATAGTTGGGATTGTATCGAGAGTTTTAATAAAGCAGCAGTTGAAAGCCCCGAAGAAGGCGTTTTGCTAAAAGTATCCAGAAGTAAACTTACCAGCGACAATGGAAAAGTTATTGCCACTGTTTATGATGAAGAAGCACTAAAAACAGTTACTGCGTCCGCTCTTGAGGTTCGCTAATGAGTAGTTGGAAACTATTAGTAGAGGGCAAGGATGATCAGGATTTTTTTAATGCTTTTTGCACATTAGTTATCGGGAAGGATAAAATTGACATTGTCCCACCTAAGACACTCGACATTGATTCAGGCGATGGCTGGTCAAATTTAATTAATAACTTACCGATACTTCTTGGCCAACTAAAAAATGGCGATACCGAGAAACTTGGAATTATTTTAGATGCCGACTATCCGCCTGACAACTCTGGTGGTTTCCATGAGCGTTACAAAAAAGTAACTGAAAAACTAGCAGAGGCCCGCTACAAAATCCCCACCAAACCGAAATTTCAGAAAGGTGATATTTTTAACCACCCAGACGGATTGCCAAATATTGGTCTATGGATCATGCCAAACCATGAAAACGACGGCATGCTGGAAAGTTTCATCGAAAGCCTAATTACCGACGTAACTCAAGCTTCACTTCTGCAACATGCTAATCAAGCGATAAATAACTTACCGACCGTATTGTTCAAGCCTCAACTACATACTTCAAAGGCCAAAGTATTTAGTTGGCGAGCATGGCAAAAGAAACCAGGCTCTTCACTAGCCAGAGCGTTATATAAAAACATCTTAGACCGCAGTCGAGCATCGGATTTTGAAGCCTGGTTGACTAATACCTTTAAGTAAAAAACTATTGTTTAGGACAATTTACTATGACCCTCACATCCATCTCCCCCATTGACGGTCGCTACGCCAGCAAAGTCGATGCCCTACGCCCTATTTTCAGCGAATACGGCTTGATCCGTTATCGAGTTGAAGTAGAGGTTCGCTGGCTGCAAGCGCTGGCTGCCGAACCGAAGATTGGCGAAGTGCCGGCTCTCTCGGCCGATGCGACTGCGGTATTTAACGGCATCGTCGCGAATTTCTCCGAAGCCGATGCCCAGGCGGTTAAAGACATCGAGAAAACCACCAACCACGACGTCAAGGCGGTCGAATATTTCCTGAAAGAAAAGATTAAAGACAACGCCGAAATGCATGCCGTCAACGAGTTCATTCACTTCGCTTGCACCTCGGAAGACATCAACAATCTGTCTTACGCCTTGATGCTGAAGGAAGGCCACGGTCTGATTTTGGCCGAAATCGACGCCACCATCAAAGCCATCAAACAACTGGCTCTGGACAGCGCTGAACAACCGATGTTGTCGCGTACCCATGGCCAATCGGCGACCCCGACCACGGTCGGCAAGGAATTCGCCAACGTCGTCGCCCGCATGCAGCGTCAGCGCGAGCAATTGGCCAAGGTAGAACTGCTGGGCAAAATTAACGGCGCGGTCGGCAATTACAATGCTCACAGCGTCGCTTATCCGGATGTCGATTGGGCGCAATTCGCGCAAAATTTCGTCGAGTCGCTGGGCCTGAGGTTCAACCCTTACACTATCCAGATCGAACCGCACGACTACATGGCCGAGTTTTTCCACGCCCTATCGCGCTTCAATACCATCTTACTGGACTTCGACCGCGACGTCTGGGGCTATATCTCGCTGGGTTATTTCAAACAAAAAACCATTGCCGGCGAAGTCGGCTCCTCGACCATGCCGCACAAGGTCAACCCGATCGATTTCGAAAACTCGGAAGGCAATCTGGGATTGGCCAATGCCATCTTCGGGTTTCTGGCCGAGAAACTGCCGGTATCGCGCTGGCAGCGCGACCTAACGGACTCGACGGTGTTGCGCAATATCGGCGTCGGCATCGCCCACACCAGCATCGCCATCCAATCGACTTTAAAAGGCATTTCCAAACTGGAAATCAACCCCACTTTGATCAATCAAGACCTCGATCAAAATTGGGAAGTGCTGGCCGAGCCAATTCAAACCGTAATGCGTCGTTACGGCATCGAAAAGCCTTACGAAAAACTGAAAGAATTGACCCGAGGCCAACGCGTTACCGGCGACGGCATGCGCGCCTTCGTCGAAAAACTGGAGATTCCGGCTGATGCGAAGGCAGAGCTGATGGTTCTGACTCCGCATAGCTATACCGGCTACGCAGCAGATTTAGCCAAGAAAATCGGCTAAATATTGGGATAGCTTGTTGCTGAATTTCATCTGGGTGTTTTTTTTCCTAAGTGCCTTTGCCACAGCGACTTTCAAATTGCTGGTGCTGGGCGATACGAAGGTGTTTGCCGAGTTGATGAATGCGATGTTCAGTCTCTCGAAAACCGCGTTCGATATCTCATTGGGATTAAGCGGCCTACTGGCCCTGTGGCTGGGGATCATGAAAATCGGCGAACACAGCGGGTTTATTGATTTATTGACCAAGTTACTCAATCCGCTATTTAACAGACTGATGCCGGAAATCCCGAAGGGCCATCCAGCACTAGGCGCAATGGTGATGAATATTGCCGCCAATATGCTCGGGCTAGACAACGCCGCGACACCGATGGGCATCAAGGCCATGCAGGAGATGCAGACGCTGAATCGGCATCCCGAAACAGCTAGCAACGCGCAAATTCTATTCCTGGTCATCAACACCTCGTCGGTGACGCTATTTCCTGTGACCATATTCGCCTATCGGGCCCAACTCGGCGCTGCTAATCCGACCGACGTCTTTATTCCGATATTAATCGCCACCTATATGTCTACCGTTACCGGTTTGCTAGCTGTCGCGAGCGTGCAAAAGATAAATCTGCTAGACAACGTAGTGCTAGCTTATTTAGGCGCTATCACTGCGCTGGTCGGAGGTATTTTGGCTTACTTTTCCGGCTTGAATCAGGCCGAAATGCTCGAACAATCGGCATTGGCCAGTCACGTGGTCCTATTTAGCCTGGTGATTTCTTTTATTTTAGCTGCGGCCTGTAAACGCCTGAACGTTTACGAATTGTTCGTCGAAGGTGCCAAACAAGGCTTTCAGACCGCGATCACCATCATTCCCTATCTGGTGGCAATGCTGGTCGCCTTCGGGGTGTTTCGCGCTAGCGGTGCATTGGAATTAGTCACAGACGGCGTTCGACTGTTGGTAAATTATGTCGGTATCGACAACCGGTTCATTGACGGACTGCCGACCGCGCTGATAAAGCCGTTCAGCGGCAGCGGCGCAAGGGCGATGATGATAGACACGATGCAGACTTACGGCGCCGATTCTTTTGCAGGTCGACTGGCGTCGGTGGTACAAGGCAGCACCGAGACAACTTTTTATGTGTTGGCGGTGTATTTCGGCGCTGTGAACATTAAACAGATACGCCATGCCGCCGCCTGTGGAATTATTGCCGACATCGGTGGCATTACTGCCGCTATTTTTGTGACTTACTGGTTTTTTGGTTAAACCGAACATGCAAATCCATTTAAAAACTCTGGGCTGCCGCCTCAACGAAGCCGAACTGGAAACCTGGGCTCAAGCCTTTCAAAACAAAGGTCACGCTATCACCCGAAACGTGAATGACGCGCAAATGGTGGTGATTAACTCCTGCGCAGTGACCCAGGACGCGGTCAAAAAATCCAAACAATTAATCCGCCGTATCCATCGAGATAATCCGCAGGCCAAACTCGTGGTTAGTGGCTGCTATGCGACCTTAAACGAAGCTGAAGCTGCACAGTTGATGGGTGTGGATTTAATTGTGAGCAACAGCGACAAAAACCAACTGGTGGAAAAGACGCTAGCCGAATTGGATATGGATAGTATGCCAGCCATGTCAACTGAACCAGGCGAAATATCCTTATTCAGTCGAGGCCGGCAAAGGGCATTCGTCAAAGTTCAAGACGGTTGTCGGTATCGTTGTACCTTTTGTATTGTCACAGTTGCACGCGGCGAAGAATACAGCCGGCCCATTCAAGACGTGATAGACGAAATCAACAATTTGCACAGCCAAGGCATCAACGAAGCCATCATTACCGGTGTACATTTGGGCGGTTACGGTAGTGATATCGCCAGTAATCTGGTCGAATTAATCACGACAATACTCGATAAAACCGCCATTCCACGTCTTCGGCTCGGTTCATTAGAGCCTTGGGAATTACCTGAGGGTTTCTTCGATCTGTTCAAAAACGCACGACTGATGCCACACCTGCATTTACCCTTGCAGAGCGGCAGCAACAGCGTGTTACGCCGTATGGCCAGACGCTGTAAAACGGAAGAATTCGGCCAGATCGTTCGGCTGGCTAGAGCGACGATTCCGCATTTCAATATTACCACCGACATCATCGTCGGCTTTCCCGGCGAAACCGAACAAGAATGGCAGGAAAGTTTTGATTACATCAAAAACCTTGGATTTGGTCATATTCACATTTTTAGCTATTCACCTCGCGAAGGTACGAAAGCGGCAGGCTTGCCGGATCAGATCGATCAGAACACCAAAAAACAGCGCAGCAAGCAATTGCACGAATTAGCCGACACAATGAAACGCAGGTTTATTGCAGAAAACCTCGGCCAGCAAGCCAGCATATTATGGGAAGGACAAAAAGAGTCTCAGAACGACGGTACTACCCGTCATTTTGGCTACACACCCAATTATCTAAGGGTAGCCTGCGACGTGTCACCTGAGATAATTCTGGAAAACAGGATAGTTGCCGGAGAATTAATCAAATCCGAGCAGGATTGTGTAGTCGTACGTTTGATTTGAGGTCATAAAAAAGCCGCAAAGCTATGTGCTTTGCGGCCATTTTCACATCAGAGTTGAACCGCTTAAATCAATAAGGATTCGGGTCAAGCGGTCCACGCCCGCCGCCTTGCATCTCGTCAAATTTCAGCACATCTTCATCCAAAACCTTGCCATCGTGAATTAAGTAATTACGTCTGGAAAGATAGGCATTTTTGAAAAACTCGTAGCGATCCAGTGCGGCTTCAGTAGCGACTTTTTCGATAGCTAATAGATCAGAACGGGCGTCAACAACTTTCAATGCTCCGGGACCAATGGAGGCCGCTGCCCCTATCCAACCAGGGTTTAAGTAAATGCCAGCGTATGTAAACGGATTCATCGCCGCATCTCCCACCAAACCAAATACCCCACGCGGCGAACTCGGTCCGAAAAACGGTAACACCAGATAAGGACCGGTCGGAACGCCCCAATAACCTAAGGTTTGGTCAAAGTCCTCATTGTGTTTGGGTAAGTCAATCATGGTGCCGACATCAATCAGACCTGCCACACCAATGGTAGTGTTGACCAAGAAACGTGCGCTGTCCTGACCAGTTTGTAGAAGCTTACCTTGTAATACATCGTTGGCACAAACGCCTATATCATCGACATTACTGAAGAAGTTAGTGACGGCTTTGTCGGCAAAATCCGGCATAACCCAATCGTAGCCTTTGGCAACCGGTTTCATGACATAATTGTCGACGCCATCATTGAACGATTGCACGCCTCTGTTCCAGCCCTCCCAAGGATCCTTCGGGTCGACAGCGCTGGTTGTCGCACAACCGCTTAATACAGTCAGCAACCCAACGATCATCCAACCTTTTTTCCCGTCTTGCATAACTTCACCTCATCAATTGAATATTGTTTATACCTGTCCGAAACTCACGTAACATACCGTACAACCGTCTTTTTTAGCCAACCACAACTCAATGGAAATAAACCTAAATCCGTTAGCTAACCGTTTCAGAGGTTATCTTCCTGTTATCGTCGATATAGAGACCGCTGGCTTTAATTCAAAAAAAAATCCGCTATTAGAAATAGCCGCAGTGATAGTTGAACCAGACACCGATGGTTGGTTACACATCACCGAAAAACATCATTGCAATATTATTCCTTTCAAAAACTCCGAGTTGGATGATGCAGCATTAAAGTTCACCGGCATCGACCCATATCATCCTTTCCGCATGGCAATCGAAGAGAAGGATGCACTGACCAAGCTGTTTACTCCTATCAAAGCTGCTGTAAAACGTAACGAATGCAAACGAGCTATTTTGGTTGGTCATAACCCTGCTTTCGATATCAACTTTTTGAACGCTGCGATTGAACGGACCAACTATAAACGCAGCCCGTTTCATCCATTCAGTAGCTTCGACACTGCAACACTAGGTGGACTAATGTACGGTCAAACGGTCTTAGCAAAAATTGCTCAGGCCGCTGGACTGACTTGGGATAACGATAAAGCTCACTCTGCTCTTTACGATGCAGAGCAAACTGCCAAGTTGTTTTGCTTGATTATCAACCGGTGGAAAAAATTAAGCGAGTACGAAACTCCATAAATCTACTCAATTAGCGACCTAGAGCACATTACCTTCCAATAGATTGTAGCGGTTAACAGATCAACTCCCAGACAAGTCGCCTGGCGGC
>MSXO01000008.1 GCA_002083615.1 Proteobacteria bacterium ST_bin11
GGGCGGAATGGAGCCTTACGTTAATCTCAAATTTCAAAAGGAATGAAAATTTAAGACGACAACTATTGTGACGCGGGGGGCAGCGGAGCGGAGTTATTTAACCAGTCGCTTAACTTTGAAGCCATTTTGTGACAATGAAAAAGTTCCGGGCGGGTTGGATAACCCGCCCGGTAACCAAGATAAACCCGCCATACGCACGAAGGTTATTGACAACGACCTCGTTGGTAATTTCGGGGGACGATGCTTTTCTTAAGCTTTAACCCTGCAAAGCCTTCAACAATCCCTGCAATTTATCGTTGGCATCGCCGAACAGCATGCGGGTGTTGTCATGCACAAACAGCGGGTTACCGACGCCGGCGTAACCGGAGGCCATGGAGCGTTTCAGCACGATGGTGCTTGCACCTTTCCAGCATTCCAGCACCGGCATGCCGGCTATCGGGCTGTTCGGGTCGTCCAAGGCCGATGGATTGACGATGTCGTTGGCGCCGATGACGATGGAGACATCGACATGCGGGAAGTCTTCGTTGATTTCGTCCATTTCAAACACAATGTCATACGGCACTTTCGCTTCAGCGAGCAACACATTCATATGCCCCGGCATCCTTCCTGCGACCGGATGGATGGCAAAGCGAACTTTTTTGCCGCGACTGGTCAGGAATTTGGTGATTTCGTTGACCGTGTGCTGCGCTTGCGCCACGGCCATGCCATAGCCGGGGATAATCACGATATCTTTGGCATCCAGCAACAGTTGCGCGGTTTCTTCAACTTCAATCGGCTGCACATCGCCGACCACTTCCGCCGCTTCACCGCCCGCGCTACCAAAGCCGCCGGCAATTACGCTGAGAAAGTGTCGATTCATGGCGCGGCACATGATGTAACTCAGAATCGCGCCGCTGGAGCCCACCAAAGCGCCGGTGACGATCAGCAAGTCATTGCTGAGCATGAAGCCGGTAGCGGCCGCGGCCCAGCCGGAATAGCTGTTCAACATCGATACCACTACCGGCATGTCGGCGCCGCCGATGGCCATCACCATGTGTACGCCAAATACCAGGGCGATAACGGTCATGATCGCCAGCGGAATCATCCCGCCGCCGCTTTCCGCTGCACTCAAAAAGCTGCCGCCCCAGATCACGGTAGCGACCAACATCGCCAGATTCAACCAATGCCGCGCGGGCAACAAGATCGGTTTGCCGCTAATGCGACCGCAGAGCTTGCCGAAGGCGATGACCGAACCGGAAAATGTCACCGCACCAATAAATATACCGATGTAGGTTTCTACTTCGTGGATGGTTTTTTCGGCGCCGACCAAACTGTTGGAATGATCCATGGCGTTGGCGTAACCGACTAATACCGCCGCCATACCGACCAAGCTGTGCATCAATGCCACCAGCTCCGGCATTTGCGTCATTTCCACCTTGGCGGCGGCTTTGGTGCCAATGAAGCCACCGATCAGCAGGGCAATCGTCAGTATCACGTAGGCGGTCACGCTGCCGCCGAATACCGTGGCGGCAATCGCAATCGCCATGCCGGTCATCCCGTAATAGTTGCCTCGGCGCGCAGTGTCTTGCTTGCTTAGGCCGCTGAGGCTGAGTATGAATAGAATCGAGGCTGCGATGTACGCCATCGTAACTAGACCGTTTGACATGTAGCTCTCCTTATTTTCTAAACATTTCAAGCATGCGGCGCGTCACGAGAAAGCCGCCGGCAATATTGATGGATGCGATCAGAATGGCCACCGCCGACAAAATGCCGATTACCGAGTCAGGCGAGGACACCTGCACCAGAGCACCGATCACGATGATGCCACTGATGGCGTTAGTCACGCTCATTAATGGCGTGTGCAACGACGGTGAGACGTTCCAAATCACCTGATATCCGACAAAGCAAGCCAACACAAACACCGTGAAGTGCGACAAAAACGAGGTAGGGGCCGTCGCGCCGACCGCAAAAAACACCAGAGCAGCCAATGCAATTGGCAGCCATTGTTTTATCGGTTCCGGTATTAGGGATTTGGTTTCGACAGTGGTTACCGCTTCGGTCGCTGCCGCCTGTTTGGGCGCGGCAGATAGTTTGGGCGGTGGTGGTGGCCAGGTGATATTGCCTTCCTGAATCACCGTCGCGCCGCGAATCACCTCGTCCTCCATATTGATGACGGTGTTGCCGTCTTTGTCGGGGGTGAGGTCGGTGAGCAGATGCCGCAAATTGGTGGCGTAAAGTTGGCTGGATTGATTGGCCAAGCGGCTGGGCAAATTGGTGTAACCAATGATAGTCACATCGTGTTTCACCACTACCTGATTTTTCTCGGTCAAGGCACAGTTACCACCTTGTTCGGCTGCCAAATCCACGATCACGCTGCCGGGTTTCATCGATGCCACCATCTCGGCGGTAATCAGTTCCGGTGCGGGTTTGCCGGGAATCAAAGCGGTGGTGACGATGATGTCCACTTCCTTGGCTTGCTGGGCAAACAAAGCCATCTCCGCTTCGATAAATTCTTTGGACATGGTTTTGGCGTAACCGCCGCTGCCCGAGCCGTCTTCCTGGAAATCCAGCATTAGAAACTCGGCGTCCATGCTTTCGATTTGCTCTTTCACTTCCGGGCGGGTATCGAAGGCGCGGACGATAGCGCCCATGCCTTTGGCGGCGCCGATGGCTGCTAGTCCGGCCACGCCGGCACCAATCACCAATACTTTGGCGGGCGGGATTTTACCGGCAGCAGTGATCTGACCGGTGAAGAAGCGGCCAAAATGCTGGGCGGCTTCCACTATTGCCCGATAACCGGCGATGTTGGCCATGGAGCTGAGTGCGTCCATTTTTTGGGCGCGGGACATACGTGGCACGCTGTCCATCGCCAATACCGACACTTTTTTTGCTGCCAGTTTTTGCATCAGCGCTTCGTTTTGGGCCGGCCAGATGAAGCTGATTAATTGTTGGCCTTCTCGTAGCAAGTCGACTTCGTCGATAGCCAGTTGCGGATGAAATTCGGGCGCGCGGACTTTCATGACAATGTCGCTGTTTTGCCATAATTCCTGTGCTGAACCGACGATCTGCGCCCCTGCGGCGCGGTATGCATCGTCGGAAATATTGGCATTGTCGCCCGCACCACTTTCCACCAAGACTTCAAAGCCGAGTTTAATGATTTTTTCTGCGGCGTCTGGCGTCGTGGCGACGCGCTTTTCGCCGTCGTGAACTTCTTTGGGCACACCGATTTTCATAATTTCTCCTGTGATTTGGAGGGGAATAACGGATTGTTATTACACTAAAAAGCCAGCGGGCGAGGATAGGGGATTGAACCGGTTTTATCAATTGTTTTCTGTGGGCGTAACGAATTACGCTAAAATCCGTGGGTCTGCTTAAGCCAACTAAAATAATAATGAGAATATTGGTGGTCGATGATAGCAAAACGATCAGGCAACTGGTTGCCGAATGCCTAAAGGAAATGGGGCATGCGGTGGCTTATGCCGAAAACGGAGCTGAAGCCTTGCAATATGTCGGAGACCATGGTGTGGACTTGATTTTGATGGATGTGGAGATGCCGTTTCTCAGCGGTTTCGAAGCCACGAAAGCCATCCGAGAGTTGAAAAAAGCCGACTGGTTTCCGATTGTTTTTTTAACCATGCACGACGATGACAAATCGTTTGCCAACGGCATTTTGGCCGGTGGCGATGCTTATTTGCCTAAGCCGCTGAATCCCAACCGTTTGCGTCTTACCGTGATTGCGATGGAGCGGATTTACGTGATGCGGCAAAAACTGCAAACAACCCAACGGGAATTGCAGGCCGCCAATCAGGAATTGGAGCGCTTGTCATTGCGCGATCAATTGACCGGTTTGGGCAACCGTCGCCATTTCGATAGTAATCTTGCCATGCAGTTTGCGCTGTCCCGCCGCAATAAATCGCCTTTGTCTTTAATCATGTGCGATATCGATTACTTTAAAAATTACAACGATTCCTTAGGTCACCCACAAGGCGATACATGTTTGATTGAGGTGGCGAAAACCATGAGGGCGCAGTTGCAACGCAACAGCGATTTACTGTGCCGCTATGGTGGCGAGGAGTTTGTAGCGATCTTGCCAGATACCTGTTTAAACGATGCCCGGGTATTGGCTGAAAATATTCGCCGTCAAGTTTTCGAAACCAACATTGTTTACGGCGAGCCTGAAACGCGACGCGTTAGCTTGAGTTTGGGCGTGGCAACCTATGTCGGCCAGTATAAAACAGAGCTTGAGATGATCGAAGCGGCGGATGCGTCTTTGTACAAGGCCAAGCAAAATGGCCGTAATCGGGTGGAAATAACTTAGGCCGTGTATTTAGCCAAAGACTTTCTCGAAACTGCGGAAGGTTTGATTTTCGCGGTAGTCGCCGACGGCCATGAAAACGGCAAGGTCTTGTGTTTTCTGCGCTATTTGTGTCTGGAGGGTGTCTGGCGCAAGGTTGATACCGAGCTGGCGAATAGCTATCTTGACCAATATTGTCCGCAGTATTTGCATTATTCGGCATTGCGCGACGCGCACTTACATGCTGTGCCGCTTGCTAAGATTGCTAAGCATTACCAGTGCCGACAAGGTTTGCAGCAGTTGTTGCTTGAGGAGCCTAGGGATCCTGTATTAGCCGACCTGCATGCGCTATGGGGTTTATTGCAGGAGAATGGCTTGGCGCTCAGCCACTTTGGCGTGACCGGTTCCCTGCTTGTCGGTATGCAAAAGCACGGTTCCGATATCGATCTGGTCTGTTATGACCGTAGCGAGTTTCATCGTGCGCGCACTATCGTCCAGGCCTTGATAGCCGCCGATTGTTGTCAGGCGCTGAGCGTTATGGATTGGTTGGAAGCTTACAAGCGGCGGGCATGCGATTTTGCTTTTGATCAATATGTTTGGCATGAACAGCGCAAATACAACAAGGCTATGATCAACGGGCGTAAATTCGATTTATCGTTGGTGCTTGCTGAGCGGGAAGCAAAAGACAAGCGTTACCGTAAATTGGGTTTTATCAGGATCGATGCAGAAGTCAGCGACGATCAATGCAGTTTCGATTATCCGGCGCAATTCGCCATCCGGCACCCGCAAGTGGATAGCGTGGTATGTTTTACTGCAACGTATATCGGTCAGGCGCAAGCTGGCGAGCGGGTTAGGGTGGCTGGGCAGTTAGAAGTCGATCAACACGGTAATCACCGTATAGTGGTTGGGGCTAGCCGAGAAGCCATTGGCGAATTTATCCAGGTAATTCGGTGAAACAGCAGTCCTGGCGCGCGATCATTTTCGATATGGATGGTCTTGTTTTAGACACAGAACCGACTTACGTACAGGCTTGGCGGATGGCAGCCGCCGAGCTTGGGTTTAGTATGCCGACCGCATTTTGGGATGGCTTGTCCGGTTGCTCGGGAAAGACCGTGACGCAGCGTTTGCAGGATCAATGCGGGGTAGGATTGGAACTGGAAAGGTTTCAGCAGTTAAGCAGCGTTTACTGGCTCGCGCATGTTCAACAGCGCGGTATCGGGGTAAAACCCGGTTTTTTTGCCGTATTAAACCTAATTACTCGGTACGCTTTGCCGTTCTGCTTGGCAACCAACAGTCCGCTGGCGGCGGCGCACCAATGTTTAGCCTGGGCCGGATTGTCGGATGTTTTTCCACTTATTGTCGCTGGCGACTCGGTGAGCAGTGCTAAACCTGCCCCGGATATTTTTTTGCGGGCATCCGCCGAATTGGTGAAACCGATTCAAAACTGTTTGGTACTCGAAGACTCGCCGATAGGTATCCGTGCCGCGCTGGCCGCTGGCGCGCCTTGCATTTTTGTGCCGTCTATACAACCAGCGGATGCGTGGGCCGCCGCACACGCCGATTATCTGTTAGACGATTTGCAACAGGTGGCCGATTTTATCTCGGCCCGTAAACATCATCCGCTATAATGCGGAGCTCTTATTGTCAGATGGAATCCAGGTGGTGAAAGCGCGGTACCAAACAGTGACGGTGATAGCTCCCGCTCGATTGCACATGGGCTTTATCGATTTAAGCGGTGGATTGGGGCGGCATTTCGGTAGCATCGGTTTGGCGCTGAATGAAATTAACACCCGCCTGAACATTACCGCTGCGGATAGCTTGCACGTGACTGGCCCATCCGCTGAGCGGGCTTTGAAATGTACCCGGCAATTTTGTCAGTTGTTGGGGGTTTCCGATTTACTCAGCATTACTATTGAAAATGCTATTCCGGAGCATATAGGGCTTGGGTCGGGCACGCAAATGGCTTTGGCTGTCGGTGCCGGGTTGAATGCGTTTTATGGTTTGGGACTGTCGGTACGGGAAATAGCTCAGCTTTCTGATCGGGGCGCGCGCTCAGGCATCGGTATCGGTATCTTTGAAAAAGGCGGCTTGGTGGTGGACGGCGGCCGTGGGCCTGAAACCAAGACGCCACCGATCATAACCCAGATGGCTGTGCCTGAAGACTGGCGGTTTATTTTGGTATTTGATCAGCGCGGTCAAGGGTTGCACGGCGAGCAAGAAATCAGCGCTTTTCAGCAGTTGCCGCCGTTTCCGCAAGCGCAGGCAGAGCGCCTATGCTACTTGCTGCTGATGCAGGGCTTGCCGGCGCTGGCTGAGCATGATCTGCTTAAATTTGGTGAAGTGATTACCTCGTTACAGCAAGCGGTCGGCGATCATTTCGCGCCGGTGCAGGGCGGAATGTTTACCAGCCCGGATGTCGCAGGGGCTATGGCAACCCTGGCAGCACAAGGTGCGGTGGCGGTCGGGCAAACCTCTTGGGGCCCGACTGGATTTTGCGCGGTAGCCAGTCACGAGCGGGCTTTGGCATTGCAAGGTCTTTTGGAGCAGCAATTTGCCGCATCGCCTTTGTCTTTCTTGATAGCCAGCGCCAGAAATGACACTGCGGATATTCTCGTAAGCTAGGCGGGTTAGCTCACGACGTGCTCGGCGCTATCACTGACTTGTCGGTTATCCGTCCACGAGGCTGTTATTTTGTCGCCAGTGGTGGCCGTTTTTGAGCGGATCGTAAAAAACGGATTCTTTGAAACACTGCCAGCTAGATTACAGGTAAAGATAACCTGCCCATTCAGTTTAAGCACTAATTGCTCAATAAAATGAGCGGGAATGAGCTCGCCATTCAAATCGCGGTTGCGGCCGTTTTCCATAGGATGGGAAATCAGTAATTTGATCTCTGTAATTCCGTCTAGGCGTTGGCTTCTAATTTTAATCGAGTTAGCCATATTTACCCCGTCCCGCAACCACCGCGCATCACATTAACCCATCGTGCTGTGCGTAGCCATTCTCCGTTTCTCCGCGCCAACAGAATGACGTTGCACGAGGCAGCTAATTTAACCCGGCCGGTTATCTGTGCAAGCAGCACAGGTGAAAGCTGAAATTCTGCGAGTAATGGCGTGGGGTTTTTATCGGCGAACAGAAAGATCGTCTCAATCCCATCTAGTTCAGAGGTGATACTTACCGGTACCACCGAGCCATCTTCCGCAATATCGGGCAGGATCAATTTAATGTTATCGGTATCGCTTACCGCTAAATTTCCGATCACTTTTGCGAAGATTTTGCTGTAATCCTCAGCGGCAAAATACTCGGCTAGTCTGTCTGTATTAGCGTCTACCGATTTGCCGGACAGTAAAGTGCCCAGCATCAAAATACCCGAATGCTTTAGAAATACGCGGCGTGAACTAGGCATGAGTCTTTGAAACCTTAAGAAGTTTGACCTATATCAAAATAGATCAGCTGCCGTTTGTTATCTTTTTCGTCGCTGAACACGCTTCAGCGCCACCATCACAACCAACAAAAGGAAGGTAGAAAATGAGTGAAGTACAAGAAAAAGATAATTTCTGGCTCTATATCGTCATTGCTGTCGTGTTAGCGGCTGGCGCTGTGCTGATCGTAAAAAATGCCGAGCATGATAAATATGCTACTGCGGCAAAAAATATCGCCGAAGACTCCGCCAATTCCGCTTACCGCAATGATGTACTTCACAGCGGTGGCGCAACAAGATAAGTGCTTTTCAGCTTTTCGGGAAATGTAATCTGCGTTTCCCAAATTCGCGGATTTTGGTGGGGCACCCGGCCCTCGTCAAAATCCGTTTCTGTTTCTGTTTCTGCTAGGCGTTAAACAATACCGTTGCTTTCAGCAAGGCGATGGCATTGGCCATGCCAACCGCTAAGTTTTTCTCGATCTCGGCCATGGTGGTGTCACCTTCGACCACACCTGCCGCCCAATTGGCCACCACCGAGATATTTGCATAAGCCAGACCCAGTTCCCGCGCTAATGCGGCTTCCGGCATGCCGGTCATGCCCACCAAATCGCAACCGTCCTTAGCCATGCGCTTGATTTCGGCGACTGTTTCCAGTCGGGGGCCTTGGGTGCAGCCGTAGGTGCCTGAGGGAGTTGTCGAAATGTTTGCCTGTTCTGCGGCTTGCATAATGCGCGCGCGTAGCGACGGTGTATAGGGCTCGGTGAAATCGATATGCGTCACATGCTCCAGATTGTCGGCAAAAAACGTATGTTCCCTGCCATAGCTGTAGTCTATTAGTTGATCGGGAATCGCAATAACGGCCGGTGCCATCTCAGTGCCGATGCCACCGACTGCGGCGACACCGATAATCTCGGTAACGCCTAGTTCTTTTAAACCCCAGATGTTGGCGCGGTAGTTGATCTTGTGCGGCGGGATTTGATGTGGGTTGCCGTGTCTGGCCAGAAACACCAATTTCTGGCCGCTTAGCTCGCCAAGTAAATAAGCCGCGGACGGCTCGCCGAAGGGTGTGCTTACACGTTCTTCACCAGTGATTATTAAGTCTTCGATTTGGGTGAGGCCGGTGCCGCCTATGATCGCTACTGTCATAACACGTCCTTGCAGGCAAACACGCCGGGTGCATTTCTGAGGTAACCCTTGTAATCCATGCCGTAACCGAAGAGGTAATGGTTGGCCACGCTGAGGCCGATAAAATCTGCTTGAATTGGTTTGCTGACTTGCAGATCTTTTTCGAACAGCGCTGCTGTGAAGACCGCACTCGCACCTTGTTCATGGCAATATTCGACAATGGCATGCAGGGTATGGCCTTCGTCGAGAATATCGTCGACAACCAAGATTGTGCGGCCAGCCAACGGTGTGGTCGGTTTGAACAGCCAATGGATATCGCTACCCGAAGTCGTGTTGCGGTAACGGCTGGCGTGCACGCTATCCAGATTCAAGGGAAAGTCCAGACGTGGTAGCAATTTGCCGGTGGCGATAATGCCGCCGTTGATCACGCACAACACCAATGGATTAGTGCCCTGCAATTGTTTGCTGATCGCCGCAGCCATGTTATCCAGCGCGGCTTCGACTTCCTCCACGCTGTGCAATAACAGCGCTTGCTGTTTAACAATGTCGATTTCCTCAAGCATGGGATTCATAAAATTCCGAGATTTGTTTGGAAACTGTTTGCCATTTTTCATTTTTAGCCAAGGCATCCTTGTCGAGCTGGCACTTGCCGCGCATGGCTTGTAAGCGTTGTTCGCGTTTGCCGTTTTGACTGATAGGCAATTTATCCAGCACCTGTTCGGCGGCTACCGAATTATTGCAAACCAGCAGCATATCGCAGCCGGCTTGTTGGGCAAGGCCGGCGCGCTCGTTAAAATCGCCGATGCTGGCTGCGCCTTCCATGCTCAAATCGTCGCTGAAGATCGCGCCGTCGAAGCCCAACTCGCCGCGTAAAATCGTTTGTAACCAGAAGCTGGAGAAACCGGCCGGGTAGCGGTCCACTTGCGGATAAGCCACATGAGCCGGCATGATCGCTTCCAGGCCTTCCTCGATCAGTTGTTTGAACGGCAATAAATCCTGCTGGCGGATCGTTTCCAGATCGCGCTCATCGACTGGCAAGGTCAAATGCGAATCCAATGCTACCGCACCATGACCGGGGAAATGTTTACCCGTGGCCGCCATGCCGGCGCTGCGCATGCCTTGTCGAAACGCGCCGGCCAGTTCTCCGGCTAATGTCGCGTCTCGGGAAAATGAGCGGTTGCCGATGATTTCGCTGACGCCGCAATCCACATCCAACACCGGCGCGAAACTAAAGTCCACATCCACTGCAAGCAGTTCGCTGGCCATCAGCCAGCCGGCGGCTTCTGCCAGCTCGGGCTGTTCGGCGTAAAAAGCGGCTGCCGGTAAGCGGGTAAAGCCGTTTTGAAAGCGTTGCACGCGACCGCCTTCCTGATCGACCGCGATCAGTATGTCACCGTTGCGCGCGGCGCGGATCTGTTTGATCAAGTCGGCGACTTGCCGAGGGTTGTCGTAATTTCTAGCGAACAGAATTAAGGCGCCAGTATTGGGATGAGCGATTTTTTCTTTGTCCAGCGCGCTGAGGCTGTGGGCCTCGATGTCTATCATGACCGGGCCGATAGCTTTTGGTTTCATGGTGATAAATAGTGAAAATGGAATATACTTTTGGTCTAACCATCACATTATATGAGGAAACCGTGCGAACATTTATTTTGTTGATCAGTTTGATGCTGTTGCCGATGCTAGCTGGGGCTAATTCCGGGGAGAAAAAAGCCGACGAAAGTGCCGGCCCGGTTATTGAGTATGTGGAGATGAAGCCCAAGTTCACCGTCAACCTCGCTGAACCTAAGAAATATCTGATGTTGAATGTGCAGCTATTGGTAGAAGGTGCCGAGCACGTTGAGAAGGTCAAAAAACATATGCCGGTTTTACGTCATGAAATGATCATGATGCTGAGCGGTATGAAAAGCACTGACTTACAGAGCATGGAGCAACGCGAAGCTCTGCGCGTGATAACCAAACAACTGATAACTGATCTGTTGACTAAGATTCAAAACAGCGACGGTTTTCGCGATGTGTTTTTCTCCGAGTTTTTGATTAATTAGTTGTATTGATCAATCAATTGCTTAGGTTAAAAAAGCGCGCAGCGCTGCGCGCTTTTTTTTGCTGTTTACTTTTCTCAAGCGAAAGAATCTGCAGCCGAACCCATCGCTGGCAGCTAAGCCGCTACCAAGCACCATAGATAAATCCCTGCGGGAAATGGGAGTTACGAAAAGGTATTTCGCGAAACAGGTAAAAGTACTCTATGTCGCAGTCGGGCGGCGTGGATGATGATTGTCAGCCAATAACTTGTCAAACAAATATTGCCGCGCGCTTGTATGCAAACGCCAGTCGTGAAACGATGGCTAAACACGCGCCACCTCTTACCCGTGACTTCATCCATGACTAAATCGCTCGTAGTAAGCTCTTCTGCTGATAATTCCCCGATCGTTAGCTTATGTGGTGTCGATAAAACCTACCCCGGCGGTTTTCAAGCGCTAAGTAACGTAAACCTGGAGATTCAGCGCGGCGAGATATTCGCTTTACTTGGGCCGAATGGCGCAGGCAAAACCACGCTGATCAGTATCATCTGCGGCATTGTTAATCCCAGTGCCGGCAAGATAGTCGCCGATGGACACGACATTGCGCGCGATTATCGTGCGGCACGGGCCGCTATTGGCTTGGTGCCGCAGGAACTGCATACCGATGCATTCGAGTCGGTGTGGGCTACGGTCACATTTAGCCGGGGACTATTTGGTAAGCCGCCCAACCCCGCTTACCTGGAAAAAGTCCTGCGTGACCTGTCGCTGTGGGACAAGCGCAAGGTGAAAATCATGGCATTGTCCGGCGGCATGAAGCGCCGGGTATTGATTGCCAAGGCGCTATCTCACGAGCCGACAATATTATTTCTCGACGAGCCCAGTGCCGGGGTGGATGTGGAGTTACGCCACGATATGTGGCGTATGGTCCGCGAACTGCGAGAGCAGGGCACTACCATTATACTCACTACCCACTATATCGAAGAAGCCGAAGAAATGGCTGACCGCATCGGCGTTATCAACAAAGGTCAGTTGATTTTGGTGGAAGACAAAGAAGTGTTGATGCACAAGCTCGGCAAGAAACAGCTCACGCTCACCTTACGACAGCCCATGAGTACTATTCCGGCAGCGCTGAGCAATTGGTCGCTAACGCTGTGCGAAGACGGTCAAGCCTTGGTATACAGCTTCGATACGCAGGTGGAAGAAACCGGCATTGCCGAGTTGTTAAGGGCGCTAGGCGAGCATGGCATCGAGTTTAAAGATTTGCGCTCCAGTGAGAGTTCCTTGGAAGACATCTTTGTCAGCCTGGTGCATCAGCCTGGTGCATCAGCCTAAGGCGGTGCAGGCATGAATTTTTACGGCATTCGCGCGATTTATCGTTTTGAAATGGCCCGCACCTTCCGGACCTTAATGGAAAGTGTCGCCGCCCCGGTACTGACTACCTCGCTGTATTTCATTGTCTTTGGCAAAGCCATCGGTTCGCGGATGGGTGATATCGACAGCATCGGTTATGGTGCTTACATCATCCCAGGCTTGGTGATGTTGAGTTTACTAAACGAGAGTATTTCCAATGCCTCATTCGGTATCTACATGCCCAAATGGGCCGGGACGATTTATGAGCTGCTATCGGCCCCGGTATCGTGGATTGAAGTGCTGATCGGTTATGTAGGGGCGGCGGCCACCAAATCGGTGATGTTGGGGCTATTGATTCTTGGCACTGCGCGCTTTTTCGTGCCCTATCAGATCGCTCATCCCGTGTGGATGATAGGCTTTTTGTTGCTGACCGCGTTGACCTTCAGTCTGTTTGGTTTCATCATCGGCTTGTGGGCCGATAGTTTTCAGAAACTACAAGTAATACCCATGTTGATTGTCACGCCGCTGACCTTTCTGGGTGGTGCCTTCTATTCGATCAACATGTTACCGCCCATTTGGCAGCAGATATCCTTGTTTAACCCGGTGGTGTATTTGATCAGCGGCTTTCGCTGGAGCTTTTACGGGGTTGCCGATGTGGATGTAGTGGTGAGCATTGGCATGATTATCGGCTTTCTAATCGTGTGCCTGACTTTTGTCTGGTGGGTATTCAAGAGCGGCTACAAGATAAGACGCTGAGGCGCTTAACCGCATAATGATGGGTAAGTTTATGGCTAAATCGTTTAGATTCTGGCCTGGAGACCGGTCGGCGATAGCTATAATTGCCTTTCCTAACTTAGTGCCTAATTGCAGATCACTCCATGTCTAAACCATTGATCTACAAAGGCCGTGCTAGCATCAGCAATGCGGTCGGCCGCTTTGAAAAACAGAGTAGGGCAGCCGAGGACGACGGTTGGGGTAGTTTGGACGCGGAACTGCCGCCGTTGGCGACCGAGGTCATACTCGACAGCAGCAAATCGGTCATCACCTATAATGATTCGCCGGATATACCGTTTGACAGGTCGATAAACCCGTATCGCGGCTGTGAGCATGCTTGTATTTACTGCTTTGCCAGACCGACTCATGCTTACTTGGGCTATTCTGCCGGCCTGGATTTCGAAAGCAAAATTTTGATTAAGCCAGACGCCGCGCGCCTGTTGCGCGAGGAATTGGCGAAACGCACTTATCGCTGCGCACCCCTGGCCGTGGGAACCAACACCGATCCTTACCAACCGCTGGAGCGGCAGCAGCGCATCATGCGGCAGATTTTGGAAGTGCTGGCAGAGACGCGGCATCCGGTTAGCATCGTCACCAAGTCGGCGTTGATCGAACGCGATATCGATATTCTGGCGGACATGGCAGGGCAGGGTTTGGTGTCAGTTTATCTGTCGATTACCTCACTGGATAGAACGCTAGCGCGGTCTTTGGAGCCGCGCGCTGCTGCGCCGCAACGGCGGTTGGATGCGGTAGCCCGCTTGCGGGCAGCGGGAATTCCAGTTGGGGTATTGGTGGCGCCACTGATTCCGGTGCTGACCGATTACGAATTGGAAAGCATTGTTGGGGCCGCCCACAGTGCCGGCGCCCAGAATGTGCAATACATCCTGTTGCGTCTACCACTTGAAACCGCCGACTTGTTCGCTGAATGGTTGGAACAACACTATCCACTGAAAGCCGAACACGTAATGAATCGGGTGCGTGACAGTCGGGGCGGTAAAGCCTACGATGCAGCGTTTCATCAACGCCAAACGGGCAGCGGTAACTATGCCGATTTGATTGCGCAGCGCTTTAAGTTGATTACCAAAAAGTTGGAACTAACCGGTTCGCTGCCGACATTACGTAGCGATTTGTTCCGACCGCCACACTTAGGCGGACAAATGAGTTTCGATTTTTTCGATTGAACTTGGCATCACTCTTCTGTTTCCTTTTCTTCTCGACGTTCCAGTAAGCCTTGCTCACGAATCATGGCTTTAAAAGCTTTCATCACTGGCCGAGAAATCGCGGTTTCCGCCATCATGCGCTTTTCGTAAATCAGGTTTTTCAAAGCTTCGTCGTCTTCGTTGGCGCGGGCGGTCTCGATCAAAGGATGCAGATCAGCTTGCAGAATTTGCCCAGGCAAGTGTTTGACGCAGTCGTAAAGTATCGTCATCACCACTTTTTCGGTCGGCCGCATTTTGCATTTACCGTCGATAATTTTCAGCATCACCGTTACCGCGCAATCGACGTGGATGGGAGTTAGTGGATGATTGTTGACCCATTGTTGGACGTGCTCGGGCGTCATCCGATCTCCTCGCCAGCGGCGGTGCGCTTGGCATAGTCCAGCAAGGATTCCTCGACTGCCGCGTAGGCGTATTCGGAAACCGCCCGGACGCCGATGGCATGCACTTTGGCGGTGGGGCCATCACCGATACGCGCCACGAACACCGCGTAACAGTCTTTAATGGTTTCCAAAATGCCGGGCATTGCGGACTCGTCGGCATGCTGACCGAGACAGTAGTTGGCTACTTCGCGGGTTTCCAGCAGTTCGCAGCCGGTTTCGGACGCGCTGTACACCGAAAATTGCTTGGCGTGGCCGAAATGTTCGTTGATGGAAATATGGTCTTTGGTGGCAACGGCCAGTTTTAAAGGAAACTCAGCCATGGGCTTTCGCTGGTTTAGATATCATGTGAGAGGCTCTCGCTTAGGTTTGGTTAAACCCAAGCAAGACCAATACCAAATGGGGCTAAGGCCTTATTTGCGGGGTTGTAGCGAGGGCTAGTGCGGAGAAAGGGGCAAGGTTTTGTCGAGTTTGCGACAAGCGTCGCCGACAAAAGGCCTAATCTTCGTGCTTTTTTAGGGTGCTGCCGGCCGGCTTGAAAGAATGTAAATCCACGGTCTGCTCGTTGCCTTGCGCGGCGCAGCCCCAACTCAATTGCTGATCCTGGGTGAAGCGCTTGCCCAACTGCCAGGCGATTTCGGCGCGGGCCAGTTCCACGCCCAGGTAAAAGGCATGGCCGCCGTCGGTTTCTACATGCAGCTTGGGATAGAGATCAAACGGGTCTTGTGCGGTGTGCAGCCCGTCGCGGTTAAACACATGAATGCCGTCACTGCTGACCTGGATGCGGTAGCTGGGGTCCTTGATTTCTGCTGCCAAACTTTCGATTTCCTCGCGGTTATTCAAAAACGGCGAGCTGTCGTGCACGGTCAGCAAGTCCGGTGCAATGTGTTTGGGCAAGGTGTTGTGCTGCTTGGCCGTGTACATGATGCGGCGGGCGCTGTCGGCTTCCTTGATCGCCCGTCGCGCGTGCTTACTCACTTCGGTGGCCAGTATATGGTTGATATTCAGCTCCGAGCAAATTCCCAGCAGCATTGCGTTGATGCCGGAGGTGTCGGCGTGGGTCAGTTCAGTGAGATTGCCCACCCCCATCATCATTTCCACGTCCGGGTAGCGGCGGCGGAATTCATGATTGCGGACGATGGAGTCGGTGAACCCAAAGTGAATCGGATCGAGGATCGGATCGACGATAAAGGCGCGGTTTTTCGCGCTCAAGATTTCGATGGCTTTATCCAGCGTGCTCAAATCGCCGTGCGTTTCAGGAATAAGAATCGGCGTGGTTGCTACTTCGTCGGCAATCCACAGGCTTTTGGTGGTCAGGCTGAGCATATAGTCAGCGCCGGCTTGGCCGCCGGCCAGCAGGTCGGCGTCTTCCAGGGAGTCAATGCTGACGGTGAAGCCTTCTTGTTTCAAGGTTCGGATGCACTCGGCCAGATGCGGAAACGGTGTGCCGGGCAGGCAGCCGATGTCGATCACGTCGGCGCCGTTGGCTTTGTAGTAATAAGCCCGCTCGATCACCGCCTCGACACTGATGCTGGGCGCGTCGGTGATTTCCGCGAAGATCTTGGTTTGGTATTGGCTGAGGTCATAATGCTGGGCAGCCATACCAAAATGCTGAGGCAGGTCTTTGATTTCTTCCGGACCGCGCTCGAAGGGCACGCCGAAATGCTGGCGCAGCGCCTCCAGATCGCCGCGGCAACGGCCCGGTAAGATCACTCTATCAGCCCCTTGCACGTCGGGCATGCGGCGGATGATCATGTCGCTGGTAATCAACGCAGCGACAGTCACGCCCATCACATAAACCTTGTATTGAAAGTCGGGCTGCATTTTTTCCAGCACTTGCCGAACTTGCTTTTCTGCCAGTCGGCCGGTGACGAACAGAATGCGCTCGGTCATAGGCTGGCCAGTCGGGCCTTGACCGCAATGATCAACTGCTCGACATCATCAACGACCTGCGTGTAAGGGAAGCTGCGAATTTTATCGGTGGCTTCCAAATCGATGGGACGTGGATAGACCATGAATTTTTTCTTGCCAGGCGCCGTCGTTTCGATTTCCGGCATCGTATCGCAAGGGTAGACGATACTTTCCACGCGGCATTTTCCGGCCTGGGAATACAGATTGGTTACCAAGGAATCGGCGATGCCCAGCACACATTTGGCGATGGTATTGGAGGTGGTGGGGGCCATCACGAAGGTGTGGTAGTAGCCTTTATAAAACAAGCCGACCGGCGGCGAAGAGGCGGCCTTGTCGCGATAGACCGGCATTTTGGCTTTAATGTCCTCCAAACGAACGCCGTACATTTTCAAGACTTCCTCGCCGGCCTGACTCAAATACAAATCGACGTGGTCCAGCGTCAGCATGAATTCAAGACATTCTTCTATGTAGTGTCCGGAGCCAGTAATAGCCCAGGCGAGACGCGGCGTGGTCATGGTGTTGTTTCAGTTTTACGGACAAAACATTATACGTGAACCAGGCGTTGAATCGACCATTTGTCAGCGAGACGCCGTTGTCTGCGGCAATGTGTCGATAATTACAATCTGCCTTGGGGTTTGAATTCATCAATTTGTAAGATTGGGCTTACAATAACCCTTGAACTCGGCTGGCTTGGTTTGCCGATCTCGACAGCTTGATCTCCGACCTAAACAGCCTATTTCATCACCATGGACAGTTTACATTTTTCAGAACAGGGCAGCGCTGAAGCTCAACTCAAACCACATGTAATCGTGTTCGCTGGTGCCAAGAGCGGAGTCGGTAAAACCTGCGTCGTCGCCAATGTGGCGACTGCGATGACTATGCGTGGCAAGCGTGTCTGCGTGTTGGATGTGGATACCGGCTTGTCGAATCTCAGCACTTTGCTTGGCTTGCGACCGTCATATCGCTTGGAGCAACTGTTAAGCGGGGATAAAGCGATCACTGACCTGTTGGTGAAAACCCACGATGATATCGGTGTACTGAACGCCGTAAACCTTATCGGCGGTCCGCCTGTGTCCGACGTGCAGAGGGAACGACTGAATGCAGCTTTGGCCGAGCTGGAAAGTCAATTCGACTATTTTTTGATCGATACCGCTGCAACGCATACCGAAACCGTGTTGCGCTTTATTGAATCGGCGCCGTCTACTTTTTTGGTGGTTAGCAGCGATCCGGCGGCACTGACCGATGCTTTTGCGTTACTGAAGGCTTTAAATGCTCGGCAATATTTGGGTAATCTGCGGGTTGTGGTAAATCAGGCTGTCGACTACCCTGCGGCGACCGATACCTATCGGCGTTTTGCCGCCGTGGCGGATAAATGTTTGAAACTAAAGGTGGAGTATGGCGGTTTCGTGGTTCGCGACGAGAATTTGCCCAAATCAGTGGCTTTACAAATGTCCGTGGTGGATTTAGCCGCCAATTCACCTGCTAGCCGTTGTTTGTTTTCGTTGGCAGAGAATATTATCAAGCATATCGGTAGCGAAACCGTCGGTACCGGTTTACAGGATTACTGGCAAACGTTAATGAGCGCCGCACCGCCGCAAAATCATGCACTGGACCAGATGGCCGACAGCGAACCGGTTCTGGCACTGAATACCTTAGGTACAGTTGATCGTAGTGAGCTTAGCGTTAGCGACCTGAGTCGACGGTTGCTGGCGGCGATGAAAAGTCAACTGCTCGATCAACCGCAGTTGGAAAGTTTTACCGGCGAATTTGTTGAATCCTATTGCGAGCAATTTGGCCGCTTCCCGAATGCCTTTAAATCACTGTTTTACCGTTGGTTGGAAGCCGAGAATTATGCCGAGCCCAGGCTGGTCGAGTTGGTGGCGACTTTGGAGGCTTTGCATGCCATGAAGTATCAACGGCCTATGTTCAGCCTGGAAGAAAATGCGGCGCGCTTAGTGGCGCAATTGCAGGGGCAGCGAGAGCTGCATCGCGGCTTGGTTGAGCAACTGTGCGCGGCCTATCGCCAGTCTTTTCACGAAGAGGTATTCGACGTCGAACAGATTTTGCTGGAGCGCCTGCAAGCAGAGGATTTCACCGAGCAGCGTTTTGAGGATTTACTGCAAAAATTGCAGGATGGTTTTCAGCGTCGTTTCAAGCGGCCTTATCAAAGTCAGCACGAAATCGCGTTGGTTTCAGCTGTCGAGGCGTTACATGTGATGGGCGTTGATCAGCACAATCTAGAAGATGAAATCACTATGCTGTTGCATGGATTTCAGTTGATGGGGTCGCGGCGGGAAAAATTACTGAGTGCTATCACGGCCTTGCAAGGCCCCAGTTTGCCCCTCGAGCCGCCCTCCCTCCGGCACAATTAAGAAGACGCCTTAGGCCCGAGCGCAAACCCATATATCGACCTTGCCGACGCCGGCTTGTTTCAGCGCAGCCGCCAGTGCCGAGGCGGTAGCACCGGTGGTCATCACATCGTCTACGATGGCAATGTGTTGAAACCTCAGCGGCTTAATAACCTTGAAGGCCTGGCGCATGTTTTTTCGGCGCTGCTTGGCAGGCAAGCCGGTTTGATGTCCAGTATCGCGCTGGCGAACGCAGCTGTATAAATCCAGCGGAATGTGAAGTTGTCGGGATAAATGCCGAGCAATCTCAATGGATTGGTTGAAACCGCGCTGCCGATAACGCGCGAAATGCAAGGGGACGGGTATCAGGCAATTCGGCAATTCCGCACTATCGGCAATGTGCTCGGCTAATAAGCTGGCCAGTAATCGGGCGTTTTTGTAATCGTTGGCGAATTTCAATTGGCCAATCAAGTGACGCATCTGGCTTTGGTATAAAAAAGGCGCGTAGGTCTCGTCAAAAGCCGGCGATTTCTTTAAACAGCGACCGCATAACTGGGGGACATCGATGGCGATCTCGAAATGTTCACCGCAGCGGTAGCAACAAGAAATATTGCGTGGCAAGTCCGTCAGACAGCCCTCGCACAAATCCAACTCAGCGTAGCCAGGACTTCCGCACAAGACGCAACGCGGTGGCAGCAATTTATTCTGTATAATGTTCAGCCAGTTGTTTACCATAATTTTTAATTTAGGTTGATAAGTCGGCTGGCGCCGCTGCTGCCCTTACTCTCGGAGATTATCAGAATGTCTGCAAGTCAGAAACCCTTGGAATCGGTGGCTACCATCCGTCACGACTGGCAACTGCATGAAGTTGAAGCATTGTTAGCGATGCCGTTTAACGATCTGATTTTTCAAGCGCAAAGCGTGCATCGAGTGTATTTCGATCCTAACGAAATACAAGTGAGCAGTCTGTTGAGTATAAAGACCGGTTCATGCTCAGAGGATTGTGGATATTGTCCGCAAAGCGCCCGCTATGACTCCGATTTAACGCCGGAAGCCCTGATGCCAGTCGATGCAGTGTTGAAGGCTGCTCAACAGGCCAAAGAGCAGGGTGCCTCTCGGTTTTGCATGGGTGCTGCTTGGCGCAGTCCTAAAGACCGCGATATTGAACGGGTGGTGGAGATGGTGCAAGGCGTCAAGGCCTTGGGCATGGAAACCTGCGTCACTCTGGGTATGCTCAGCGATAAGCAGACCCAAGCCCTAAAAGATGGTGGCTTAGATTATTACAACCACAATCTCGATACCTCGGAAGATTATTACTCCGAGATCATCACTACCCGCACGTATCAAGACCGCCTGGATACTTTGGATCGGGTGCGAGAGGCGGGCATCAACGTTTGCTGCGGCGGGATCGTCGGGATGGGCGAGTCGGAAACTGATCGCGCCAAATTGCTGCTGCAACTCAGCAATATGCCTAAACATCCGGAAAGCGTGCCTATCAATATGTTGGTGCAAGTGGAAGGCACGCCGCTGCATGGCATCGAGGCCTTGGACCCAATTGTGTTCGTGCGGACCATTGCCGTCGCCAGAATTTTAATGCCGCAAGCGCGGGTGCGGTTGTCGGCTGGTCGCAAAGCCATGAGCGACGAGATGCAAGCCTTGTGTTTCCTGGCTGGTGCCAATTCCATTTTCTATGGGGATAAGTTACTGACCACGGATAATCCGATGACCAATCATGACCAACAGTTGTTCGAACGCTTGGGTGTGCGGATGGGCGGTTCCAGTTACGCCTAATGGCCAACCCCTTTTACGATTTTGCGGGCGAACTCCAGCAGTTAGAGCAAGCTAATCTGTATCGGCGCCGGCGAGTTGTCGATGGTCCGCAAGGTATCATCCTTAATTTCGATGGTCGACAACTGATCAATTTTTGCAGTAACGACTATCTAGGCTTGGCCAATCATCCAGAGGTTGCTGCGGCATTCAAGTCCGGCGTTGAGCATTACGGTGTCGGTAGTGGTGCCGCGCACCTGGTTTGCGGACACAGCAGAGCGCATCACGCCCTGGAGGAAGAATTGGCAGCCTTTGTCGGGCGGGAGCGGTCATTGCTGTTTTCCACCGGTTATATGGCCAATCTGGGTGTGATTTCGACATTGCTGGGTCGCAACGATACGGTGCTTGAGGACCGCTTGAATCACGCTTCCCTACTAGACGGTGGCTTATTGTCGCGCGCCCGTTTTCAACGTTACCGGCACGCAGATACAACAGACCTGCAGGCCAAGCTATCTGCTGCGACGGGCAAGGCATTGTTGATCAGCGACGGCGTGTTCAGCATGGACGGCGATTTGGCACCTCTGCCGGCCATGGTGGAGTTGGCCGAACAGCATTCTGCCGGTTTACTGATCGACGACGCGCACGGATTGGGCGTGCTCGGCAATCACGGCGGCGGTGTTGTGGAGCATTTCGGTTTGAGCCAACGCCAGGTGCCTATTCTAATTGGTACGCTGGGTAAGGCTTTCGGTACATTTGGGGCGTTTGTGGCCGGTTCCGAGGATTTGATCGAATTGTTGATTCAAAAGGCCCGTAGTTATGTGTTTACCACCGCGTTGCCGGCGGCAGTTGCCGAAGCGACCCGTGCCAGTCTGCGACTATTGCAAACCGAATCCTGGCGCCGCGAACACTTACAAAACCTAATCTCCCGTTTCCGGCAAGGCGCGCAGCAACAGGGCTTGCAACTATTGGACTCTTTTACCGCGATTCAACCGGTTGTGATCGGCGACAGTGGGCAAGCCGTGGCAGCTAGTCAGGGTTTGTTGGCAGAAGGGTTTTGGGTCAGTGCGATTCGACCGCCGACTGTGCCGGCGGGTAGCGCCCGCTTGCGTGTGACTTTGTCCGCAAATCACACCGAACAGCAGGTTGATGGCTTGTTGGCGGCATTGGCTAAGGTGCTGCCGTGACAGGTATTCATCGCGAGATATACGGCCAAGGTCGGCCCTTAGTCATGCTGCATGGGTGGGCGATGCACAGCGGGATTTGGCGCGATTTTGCCAGGCAGTTGGCCCGGCAGCGACACGTCATTTGCCTGGATTTGCCCGGCCATGGGCGTAGCGCCAATCTAGACCGATTCGAACTCTCGGCTATTGCTTCCTCGCTCATCGATGCAATTCCGCTTAATCGCTTTAGCGTATTGGGATGGTCGCTGGGTGCCACGGTGGCCTTGGAGATGGCGGCAAGATTTCCGGGCCGTGTGCAATCTCTGCTCTTGTTGTCCGGTAATCCTAAGTTCGTCAAGAATATCGGGTGGCCAGGGGTGCGACCGGAAGTATTGGACGGATTTGTCGCCCAGCTCAATGATGATGCGAAATTGACCTTGCAGCGCTTTTTGGGCTTGCAAGTGCAGGGCTTGCCGGACAATCGGCAGTTATTGCAACAATTGCGCTTGGCAGTGCAGGAATGCGATGCACCCGCGCGCGATGCACTGCAGGGCGGTTTGCAGATTCTAAAAAATAGCGATCTGCGTCAATCCTTAGTGGGTTTGCGTTGTCCGGTTACGGTGATACAGGGTGATAAAGACCCGCTGATTCCGGTGCAAACCGGTCAATCTATCAAGGCCTTAAATTCGCGCGTTGCATTACACGTGTTGGCAAATGCCGGGCATGTGCCGTTTCTATCGCATGCGCAGCAGTTGTGTGACATCGTTGCTGCGGCTGAATGAGTCTTGCTGTGCTGGATAAAACCAAGATCAGGCATTCGTTTGCCGCTGCCGCCGAAAGTTACGATGCCGCGGCACTGCTGCAACGCCAGGTGGGATTGGCTTTGTTACAAAAATTTCCGTTGCAGTCCGCGCCAGGTTGGGTGCTGGATGTGGGCTGCGGCACCGGCTTTTTGACACGGCGTTTAGCGTTCAACAGCTTTAGCCAGCCCTGTTTGGCATTGGACATTGCCTTGCCCATGCTGCAAGCATCGCGCAGGAACAATGGCGCTGTGCCGGTGGAGTATGTCTGTGCCGACGCGGAAAAATTACCGTTTGCTGATCAAAGTCTGCAGCAGGTTTATTCGAATCTGGCTTTGCAATGGTGTCAGAACTTGCCCGCACTCTTTGCCGATGTGCGGCGACTATTGAAGCCGGATGGGCAACTGGTGTTCTCGACTTTCGGCCCGGCAACCTTGCATGAATTGAAAGCGGCCTGGAGCGGCGTTGATGACTTTGCACACGTTAACGATTTTTACAGCGTCGAAGAGATTCGCGGTTTTTTGCAGGCCGCTGGCTTAGGCAGGATCGAAATGGACGCTGTGATGTATCGGTTGTCTTATCCTGCGGTACTGGCTTTGATGCGAGAGCTGAAAGATCTCGGTGCGCATAACGTCAGCCTGGCCCGAAATCGGCGCTTGACGACCCGCAGTCAATTGCAGCATATGATCCGGCAGTATGAAAAGAATATGATAAATGGCGAAATATCGGCCAGCTACGAAATTATTTTCGTCAGAGCAAGCCTATGAAAGCCGGTTTCTTTATTACAGGGACTGATACCGATGTCGGCAAAACCTGGACAACGATTGCCTTGATGCGCTGGTTTCAAATGCAGGGCTTGACCGTAGTTGGGATGAAGCCCGTCGCTGCCGGCTGCGAGTTTCAACAAGGCATGCTGAAAAATAGTGATGCGTTGTTAATGCAGCACTATGCGTCGGTGTCCCTGGAATATGCGCAAATCAATCCTTATGCATTTGCAGCAGCAGTCTCGCCACATGTGGCACGCGGCGACGTTGAGGTTAGCTTGACGCATATTGTCGACGGATTTATCGACCTACAATCACTGGCTGACGTGGTGTTGGTGGAAGGTGCGGGAGGGTGGTATTCGCCCTTAAGCGATGTTTTGGACAATGCCGGTCTGGCTCAGGCGATGGATTTGCCAGTGATTTTGGTGGTGGGTATCCGACTGGGTTGCATCAATCATGCGCGCTTGACGATGTCGGCCATCCGCCAGACGGGATTGTCCTGTGCTGGTTGGGTCGCAGTGCAAATTGACCTAATGATGCCCGGCTTCGATGGCAATCTGGCGTTTCTGCACGAGGTGCTAGACGCGCCTCTGTTGGGGGTTTTGCCGTATTCTGCTAATGCTGATTTTGAGATCTTAGCGACTAAGCTGTGTCTTGCAAACTGGCAAAAATTTGATTTACATCAAGAAAATTGATTAATAGATGTTCAAAATGACGGCTCCATTACAAAAATAATCAGGAGACCTCATATGGCTTTAATCACTTGGAATGCTGCTCAATACGGTACCAATGTCGGGTTTGCCGACCAGGAGCATCAAACTCTGTTTGGTTTGCTCAACAAACTTTACGATGAAGCAACCGGCGGTGCAGCGCGCGCGACGGTTGGCGCGTCTTTGGATGCCTTGATAACCTATGTCGTCGATCATTTTGCTCATGAAGAGCGGGAAATGGTGGCGAAAGGCTTCGCTGGTTATGATCGCCATAAAGCTGAACATGAAGCACTGATCGGTATCTGTGCCGATCTGCAGAAAAAATTCCATGCGGGTGAGGCCGAAGTCACTGAAGATGTGGGGCAATTGGTGAAAGGCTGGTTAGATACTCACATACCCAAGTTCGACATGGCATATTCGGATGCTCTGAAGTAATGACAGCATAAATTTGTCTCTTGCAGGCAACAAAAGGCTTGGCAGCAGTGATGCTTCCAAGCTTTTTTTATGTCTATATTTAGCAAACGGGAAAACCTCTTCTGGTTTGTGGGTGAGTCATGGGTTAAAATTGCCCAGTTAATTTATGATAATTATCAGTAAATGGAATTGTTCGCCCGCTTGATGGTCTGCGACGAGATTACGAAGATATAACGCATACAAGTTTATAACTACTAATGGGGAGGCTGCTCCGTGAAGAAAACAAAGCAATTGCTCGCTTGTCCGGTCTTGATGGCTTTGGGCCTAGGGACCGCGCGTGCGGACTACACACTCAACCTGATGAAAGGCGTGACGCAACTCAGCAACGAGTTGTACGATTTGCACATGCTGATTCTGTGGATCTGTGTGTTTATTGGGATCGCGGTATTCGGCACTATGTTTTACTCGATTTACCATCATCGTAAATCAAAGGGTCATAAAGCCGAGCAGTTTCATGAGAATACGACCGTTGAGATAATCTGGACCATCATTCCTACGCTCATTCTGGTGGGGATGGCGATTCCTGCCACCAAAGCCGTGATCGATCTGGACAAGGTGCAGGATTCAGATATGAGCATCAAGGTTACGGGTAAACAATGGTATTGGGATTACGAGTATCTGGATAGCGGTGTGCACTTTGAAAGCCATTTAGACGAGGCTAGCGAAAAAACCCATCGCGTCAGCACTATGGATCCGCATAACGTCCCCAACTATCTGTTGAACGTTGATAAGCCGCTGGTTGTGCCGGTTGGTAAGAAAATCCGCTTTCTATTTACTGCTGCTGATGTGATTCACTCTTGGTGGGTTCCCGATCTGGGCTGGAAAAAAGACGCAAACCCTGGCTTTGTTAATGAGGCCTGGACTTATGTCGATAAACCCGGCACTTATCGCGGCCAATGCACTGAGCTGTGCGGACGCGATCACGGATTTATGCCTGTGGTGGTGGTTGCCATGGAACAGGATCAATACGATGCTTGGGTTAAAGCCACTTTGCTGAAACAAAACCAAGCGCCCGACTTGAGCGATCAAACGCGTAATACCCTGATGGCAAAAGGTGAGTCCGTTTACCTGAAAAACTGTGTGGCTTGCCATCAAATCGACGGTAACGGTATTTCCGGTTGGTTCCCCGCTTTAAGAGCTAGCGCTAAAGTCACCGGTAATATGGACCAGCTGATAGGTTTTATCCAGGCAGGTACCAGCAAAATGCCGGCATTCAAAAAACTACCGGATGATGAATTGGCCGAACTGATTACTTACATCAGAAACGCGCCAGCGCTGGGTAACAACGTGGGTGATGAGATTCAGCCGAATAAAATCCCCCCCAAATGGGACGATGATGAGTAATTCACTGATTTTTGCGATCAACTCATTTTCTAATTTTTGCTGAGGTATAAAGTATGACTGCTGTCGTAGCTGAACATGATGATCATCACGATCACCACGATCACGGCCCCGAGAAGGGCATTTTAAGGTGGATTTTTACCACTAACCATAAAGATATAGGTACTTTGTATCTGGTCTTCGGCCTGATAATGTTTTTTGTCGGTGGAGCCATGGCTTTGGTCATTCGCTCCGAATTGTTCGAGCCTGGCCTGCAATTTGTCGACCCCAACTTCTTCAACTCGATGACCACCATGCACGCCCTAGTGATGGTGTTTGGCGCGGTCATGCCGGCTTTCGTCGGTTTGGCGAACTGGATGATTCCGATGATGGTCGGTGCGCCGGATATGGCGTTACCACGCATGAATAACATGAGCTTCTGGATGTTGGTGGCTGGGGTCTTATTGTTGGCCAGCACTTTGTTCATGGAAGGTGGCGCACCATCCGGTGGTTGGACGTTTTATCCACCGTTGGTTTTTCAAAACGGTAAGTCTTTTCCTTTCGCTATTTTCTCTGTGCATTTGCTGGGCATCTCATCAATCATGGGTGCGATCAACGTGATTGCCACCATTTTCAACATGCGCGCACCGGGCATGACCTTGATGAAAATGCCTTTGTTCGTTTGGACTTGGCTGATCACTGCGTTTTTGTTGATCGCTATCATGCCGGTATTTGCCGGTGCGGTAACCATGTTGTTGACCGATAAGTTCTTTGATACCAGCTTCTTTGATGCGGCTGGTGGCGGCGACCCAGTGTTGTATCAGCACATTTTTTGGTTCTTCGGTCACCCTGAAGTGTATGTGATGATTCTGCCGACCTTCGGTGTCGCATCCACCATCATTCCGGTATTTGCCCGTAAACCTTTGTTTGGCTATGCCTCAATGGTATATGCAACCGGTGCGATTGCGTTCTTGTCGTTCATTGTTTGGGCTCACCACATGTTTACCGTGGGTATGCCTGTCGCTGGCGAGTTGTACTTCATGTACGCCACCATGCTGATCGCGATTCCGACTGGCGTGAAAGTCTTCAACTGGACCGCCACCATGTGGAAAGGATCAATGACCTTCGAAACGCCAATGTTGTTCTCTATTGCGTTTGTAGTGTTGTTTACCATGGGTGGTTTCACAGGTTTGATGATGTCGGTAGCGCCGGTAGATTTTCAGTACCACGATACTTATTTCATCGTTGCGCACTTCCATTACACCTTGGTACCTGCGTCTATTTTCATCTTGATGGCTGCCGGTTATTTCTGGTTGCCTAAATGGACTGGCAATATGTACAACGAGAAAATCGGCAGACTGCATTTTTGGTTGTCAGCGGTGTCGGTCAACATCCTGTTCTTCCCGCAACATTTCCTGGGTTTGGCTGGCATGCCGCGTCGTATTCTTGATTATGCGATTCAATTCGCGGATTGGAACATGGTGTCTAGTATCGGTGCGTTCATCTACGGCTTCAGCCAGTTGTTGTTCGTGTACATTGTCATAGACACCATCCGTGGTGGAACCGGTGAGAAAGTCAGCGACGAGGTTTGGGAAGATGCCAGCAAACACAGTCTGGAATGGACCGTGCCTTCGCCTGCGCCTTACCATACCTTTAGCACTCCACCGGCGAAAATCCCTACCGAGCATTTTTAAGTCTTGAAATGATTGACTGAAATAAGCCATGTCGTATGACATGGCTTGTTGGGTAATGAAATGGATACAAAAAAGAAAAACATTTTGACTGCTTTGGTGTTGTTTGCCGTGGCCTTTACGATTTATGTATTTGCGGTGATCAAGGCTGTCTCGCAATGAGCGAGGATATCGGTAAAAAAAATACCAAGCTGGTCCGCAAGTTGGCCCTTGTTGCGCTAGCCATGTTTGGCTTTGGTTATGCTTTGGTGCCGCTTTATGATGTGCTTTGTGATTTGACCGGCTTAAACGGCAAGGTGGAAGGTACAGCAGTTCAAGAAGTGGCGTACCAGGTGGATAAGAATAGGGAAGTGACAGTGGAGTTTCTCACTTCCTTAAACGAGTCCACACCCATGGTATTCCGCTCAGAAGTGAAAAGTATGAAAGTGCATCCGGGTGAATATTACACGGTCAATTTTTATGCGAAAAATACCACTAGCAAGCCGATGATAGCGCAAGCCATACCCAGTATTACGCCCGGGTTGGCTGCAGAGTTTTTTAAAAAAACTCAGTGCTTTTGCTTTACCGAACAAACCTTTGCTGCGAACGAAGAAAAAACCATGCCGGTCCGTTTCGTTGTAGAACCGACGTTACCCGAACGCTATAAGACCGTCACACTTGCATACACTTTTTTTGATAACACTAACATCAGTAAAAAATAGAGGGGAAGGATATGTCTACACACGATAGTTATTACATACCGCATAAAGCCGTGTGGCCGGTTATGGCTACCGGCGGCTTGATGATGACGTTGGCGGGTTTTGCCAACCATCTCAATGGCTCTGCGATTGGCTCGGGGATGATGCTGACCGGTTTCGTGATTTTTCTGGTAATGCTAGGCTTATGGTTCGCCTTGCAATCCACAGAGAGCGAATCCGGTATGTACAACCATAGCGTCGGTATTTCCTATCGGATGGGTATGATGTGGTTCATTTTTTCCGAGGTCATGTTCTTCGCGGTTTTCTTTGGAGCGCTGTGGTACACGCGTAACCTATCGGTGTCTTGGTTGGGTGAAACCGGTTTTCCCAGCGGACCAGGTCGTTCCACTCACGAAACGTTGTGGCCAGCATTTCAAGGGGTTTGGCCGACTAACGGACCGGGCAATGTAGGCGGCGATTTTGAACCAATGGGTGCCTTTGGTTTACCTTTCCTAAATACCTTATTACTATTGTCCAGCGGCGTAACCTGCACTTGGGCGCATCACGGCTTGTTGGCGAAAAATCGCAGTCAACTGATCAAAGGCTTAATCGCCACTGTCGGGTTGGGCTTTTTGTTCGTGGGCTTCCAAGCAACTGAGTATTACGAAGCCTACCATGAAATGGGCCTGACATTGGGTTCCGGTATTTACGGTTCAACCTTCTTCATGCTTACCGGTTTCCACGGCTTCCACGTTTGCGTCGGTGCGATTATTTTGTCAGTGGTGTTGTTCAGAAGCTGGAAGGGTCATTTCACCCCGGAAAACCATTTTGCTTTCGAAGCCGCTGCTTGGTATTGGCATTTTGTTGACGTGGTCTGGCTGGGTCTGTTTGTATTTGTTTACATAATGTAAATTTAGCAATCACATCATAAAAAGCGCGGTCTTTGCGGATCGCGCTTTTTTTTTGCCAGGACTCAAGGATTTGACGTCGCGGTCGACGGGGCTGGATTGGGATGCATGCGCGCGCCGATGCCATGAGGCTGGATCATACCGGTCGCGTAAGCGATAAACAGCATGATGAACAAAGCCAGCGACAGGCCAATGCGCAAAGTCAAAGCCTTGGCAGTCTTCACCGAATCACTGTCTTCCTTATGTTTGACGATATGAAACAGTGCCGAACCAAGACTAAGGACGATGGCCAGAAATGCGACGATAGTGAGCGTTTTGATAAGCATGGCGGCGATAACAAATAAAAACCGCCATTCTCGGCGATTCGGGTACGCTTGCCAATAGCACATATCGCCACTGGAGCTTTTAACGATGATCACATTTATTACGCGGGGTATCGAATTCCGTTGTTCCTCACTGGCATTGAGCGGCTATCTGCTGCTAGTCGGCTTGCTTTGCAGTTTGGGGTTTTGGCAATTGAATCGAGGCGAACAAAAGACGGTTTTACTCGCCCAACAGCAGGCGGCCAGCAGTGCCGACGCCTTGAATTTGAATCGTCATCCTGACATAGATCAGGATTTGCTGCGTTACCGCCCGGTTTTAGTCAGTGGAAATTATGACGCTGATCATCAGATTTTTATCGACAACCACATGCTCAATGGCAAAGTCGGGTATCTGGTTTTAACGCCGTTTTTGCCCGATGGCGGTCAGCCTGGCATATTAGTCAATCGCGGCTGGGTTGCATTAGGTGCTTCACGCGACGTTTTGCCGGATATCGATATTCACGAAGTTGCTCAGCAAGTGCGCGGCAGGATTAACCATTTCCCCACACCCGGTCTTAAATTGAAGGGGGCGGAAGTGCCGGGGGAGACTTGGCCGGTCAGGGTGCAAGTTATCGACAGTAAGCTCTTGGCGGACAAATTAGGCTATGCGCTGGCTGATTACCAGATAGAGCTGGACCCGGCCCAGCCAGACGGCTACGAACGACAATGGAAGATAGCTGTCGCAATCCCCCCTGAAAAACATCGAGCCTATGCAGTACAATGGTTCGGATTGGCGTTGACGTTAACAGCCCTGTTTGTTTGGATTAGCAGTCGTAAAATACACCGTGGATAATCAATATAAAAAAAACCGCATCACCATCATCGTGATATTTGCTATGTCCATCGTGCCCTTTGGGTTTGCGTGGTTTTTGGCTAAAAATCCGGACATTGTTAAGTTAGGCACCAATAACGGCGCGCTGATTTCTCCGCCGAAAGTTACCTCAGCGGACGACTTTTCCGGCTACGATAGCTTTTCCGCGCAAAACATGAATGAATTGAAAGGCCACTGGGTCTTAGTCAATCCGGTACCCAAGAATTGCGAGGAAACCTGTCGGGATGCTTTGTATAAAACCCATCAACTGACTTTGATGATGGGCAAGGATATTGCCCGGATTCGGCGCTTAGCCGTGGTGTTCGAAAAAAGCTATCAGTTACCCGCCGAATGGCGCGACGACGGTCGCTTATTAAAAGTTTTGCCATCCCTCTCATTGCGGGAAAAATTGACGCAATTAAATTCGCAGCCTTCAACGGAAGGCATGCTGATCATCATGGACCCATTAGGCAATCTGATGATGCAATATCCCTCAGGTTACGATCCTTATCAAGTCAAAAGCGACTTAGGCAAGTTACTTAGAATTTCACAAATCGGTTAGAAATATGTTCAGAAAATTAACCCTGTGCTGCGCGTTCTTGGCGCTGCTAGTCATCGTCGTCGGGGCTTATGTCCGATTAACCCATGCCGGCTTGGGCTGCCCGGATTGGCCAGGCTGCTACGGCAAGGCTTTCGTCAGTGACAGCGCGGAATTTAAAGCCGATGCAGCTGCTGGTTTTCCGCAACATGCCTTGGATACCGCAAAAGCCTGGAAAGAAATGTCTCACCGCTACTTGGCCGCTACCCTAGCAATCTTAGTGCTGATCTGGTTTGCGTTGGCGTGGCGGGAAAAATTGCGCACACCGGCAGTGATAATGGCCGCGTTGGTATTACTGTTGATTGTCGGTCAAGCCGGCTTGGGGATGTGGGCGGTGACATCCGGCACCCAACCAAGTGTTGTGACCGCGCATCTAATACTCGGTTTTTTTACGTTTTGGAGCTTGGGCTGGAGTTATTTAAGGCTTAATCCTGCCGCCGCACCAAGAACGGCTCGTTCCGGCCCCGTCATGTTTACCAGTTTGGCGATTTTGGTATTACTAGGACAAATTGCGCTGGGCGGTTGGGTCAGTAGTAATTATGCCGGCTTGGCGTGTAACGACTTTCCACGCTGTAATGGCGAATGGTTGCCGGGTACCGACTACTTGAGCATTTTGGATTTGTTTAGAGACGGCGGTCTTTCGGCGGATGCCAAAATGGCGATTCAAGCTCTGCATCGCGCCTCGGCGGCTTTTACTTTCCTGGTACTCAGTACGTTAATGTTGTCGGCTACATCGGAACGCTATCCCAAGCCCGTCCGTTTGGCGGGGAATATCCTAAGCGTGCTTTTGTTGGTACAGATCGTACTGGGGATTTTTAGTGTCAAATACCAGCTCCCCTTGGGCATTGCGGTCGGTCATAACGCGTTTGCAGCCTTACTGATGTTGCCATTGCTGGCGATCTTGTTTTACAGCCGGTATAGCACAGGCACGGAGGATGAACGCATATCTTTCGAAGTCGGCGAGGCTGTTCCAGCCGAACTGTCTCCAGAGCTACCGCAGGTCGGTAGCGAAGATTCTCTTTACTTGCGATTAACCTCCCAACTGAAAAGGACGCGAACTGGCCTCGGTGGCGTGCTGAGTAGTTTGGCATTTGGGCAAAAAGCGGTCACTAGGGAGTTATTGGCCGACATCGAAGCCCAATTGTTGATGGCTGACTTAGGTATCGAAACCACCACGCAATTGATTAAACAACTGACCGATAGTTTGGAGCGCGATCAGCTCAGCGACGGCCAAGTATTGAGCCAGACCTTGAAGCAAAACTTATTAGCCATGCTGGAGCCTTGTAGCATACCGTTGCAAATTCCCAAGCAGGATGAACCTTTCGTAATTCTGGTGGTGGGCGTAAACGGTGCCGGTAAGACAACCTCGATCGGTAAGCTGGCAAAGCGTCTGCAAACACAAGGCCATAGCGTGATGCTGGCTGCGGGGGATACCTTTAGGGCAGCGGCAGTCGAGCAGTTGCAAACCTGGGGAGAGCGTAACGAAATTCAAGTGGTAGCACAGCATACCGGTGCCGATTCCGCATCGGTAATTTTCGATGCCTTGCAATCCGCCAAAGCAAAAGGGGTAGATGTATTGATAGCCGATACCGCCGGGCGCTTGCATACCAAATCCAATCTAATGGACGAATTGAAAAAAATCAAACGTATCATGACGAAGCTCGACGAGGCGGCGCCGCACGAGGTGTTGTTGATACTGGATGCCGGTACCGGGCAGAATGCCTTGTCGCAGGCTAAACTATTCAACGAAGCGGTGGAGCTGACCGGAATCGCCTTGACCAAGCTGGACGGGACCGCCAAGGGCGGCATTATTTTCGCACTGGCCAATCAACTGCACATCCCTATCCGATTTATCGGAGTCGGTGAGCAGATAGACGATTTGCAAGACTTCAATGCGCAAAACTTTGTCGATGCCCTATTTGTGCAAGACTGAAACGTAACAGATTGATCCCATGTTGAGATTCGAACACGTAAGCAAACGATATCCAGATGCTGGGGAAGCTTTGACCGATGTCAGTTTTCACTTGCAACGCGGTGAAATGGCATTTTTAACCGGTCGTTCCGGTGCGGGAAAGAGTACCTTGCTGAAACTGATCGCAATGATGGAGCAATGCACGCGTGGCAGCGTAACATTGGATGGTCAAGATATCAGCCACATCAGCGAGCGGAAGATTCCCTATATGCGCCGCAATTTAGGCCTGATTTTTCAGGATTACAAACTGCTTAACGACAGGACCGTATTTGATAATGTAGCACTGCCTTTGGTGGTGTCCGGTTACAACCATCAAGAAGTAGCGCGGCGAGTGCGGGCGTCATTGGATAAAGTGGGTTTGTTGGGCAAGGAAAAAAAACACCCCTTGGCCCTGTCCGGCGGAGAGCAGCAACGTGTCGGGATTGCTCGCGCGATAGTTAATAAACCTAAGCTGATCTTGGCCGACGAGCCTACCGGCAATCTCGATCCCGATCTGTCTGCCGAAGTCATGCGCATGTTCGAGCAATTCATCCAAGTTGGCGTGACGGTGTTGATAGCCAGCCATGACATAGAGTTGATCAATCATCTGGGTCATCGGGTGTTAACGCTGGATAAAGGCCATTTGATAGCGAGTTGACGATGAAACAAAATTATCGCAAACAAGTAGCCGGCAATAGGCTGGTGGAATTATTCCAGGCTTATTTACTTAATCACGCCCATGGCTTGTTTTCTAGCTTGGGTCGTTTGAGCCGCACGCCATTTACTTCTTCTATGACAGTACTAGTGCTGGCTATCGCCATTTCCTTGGCCAGCAGCTTTTATATCGTCGTTGCCAACATTCAACAGTTGACTGGCAATCTGGAGTCCAGCAATCAGATGTCCTTGTTTTTGCATGACAATATTTCCGACGCGGCCGGGCAAAAACTTGCCGAACAAATAGAGCAAAACGGTAGTGTGGTCGAGGTTGAGTTTATCAGCAAGAAGGCCGCTTTAGAAGAGTTTAAAGCCAATAGCGGCTTCAGCGATGCGTTGAATGCTTTGGAACGCAATCCGTTGCCTAGCGTGATTCAGGTAGTGCCGAAAAACGCGCTGGAAAATAACGAAGACATCGAGAAATTGATGGCCGATTTTAAGCAATTCCCGCAAGTCGATTTTGTGCAAGTCGATATGCAGTGGGTAGCGCGTCTACAAACCATCATGTTGATTGCTAGCCGCGGCGTGATGCTGGTCAGCCTATTATTGGGCTTTGCGGTGACTTTCATCACCGGCAATACCATTCGATTGGAGCTGCAGAATCGGCAGGATGAAGTCTATATTTCCAAATTGGTCGGAGCTACCCATAGCTTCATTCAACGGCCATTTTTATACACCGGTTTTTGGCTGGGTTTTATCTCCGGTTTTCTGGGATGGCTGATTATGACTATCACGTTGTTGATTCTGGAAACCCCTGTGGAGAAGCTATCAACCCTCTATAACAGTTCTTTCGATTTGTTATTTTTGAGTTTTTCGGATTTCATATTGCTCCTAACCATCTCATCGTTACTGGCGGTGTTGGGTTCATGGGCCGTGTTGCACTATCAACTGCGTCAACTTAAACCCCACTAAGTCTATGAATTTTTGGGAAACTAAGACCCTAGCCCAAATGAGCACCGAAGAGTGGGAGTCGCTGTGCGATAACTGCGGTAAGTGTTGTTTGAACAAGCTGGAAGACGAAGACACCGGCGAAATTGCGTTTACCAGCGTGGCATGCGATTTGATTGATTTGGAAACTTGCCGCTGCACGCGTTATAGCGAGCGTTGCACATTGGTCCCGGAGTGTATCGATTTGAAGCAACACGACTTTGCCGAATATAACTGGTTGCCATCAACCTGTGCGTATCGCTTGTTAACCGACGGAAAACCCCTACCCATCTGGCACCCTTTGATTAGCGGCACTAGCGAGTCTGTGAAAGAGGCGGGTGTGTCTATCGGCAGTTATGCGATAAAGGAATCTCAAGTTACTGATCTCGAAGATCATATTATTGAATGGCTGCAGCCCTGATTTAGGGTCGGCTGTGCCGCCGGTAACCTGGGTTTGCCGGCGGCGACAGGTGTGAAGTTCCGGGATTGCTTATCCCTTGGGTGTGACTATCGCTTATCCTTTGCCAGGTAACATGCCTACCGTACCCGGTTTTATCCGTTTACAGCTAACCACCACGTCGGCCTGACGGCATTTTACTTCTTGCGGATTGCTACAGGTATCGCAAACCGTATTGCCCGCACTCTTTATCTCATCGACATGCCAGCCGTACCCCTGCGATTGGCAGAATTTTTTGCTGAATCTATCGATGTTATAGCTTTTGGAGGCATTTTCCTTGGCTTTACTCTCCACTTGGCAATGCTCGGGGGCCAGCGTATTCGCCATTATGTCTCGGTAAATATATTCGGTAGCCTGGACGGGGTTGGCAAACCATAGTGATACTAACAGCGTGCCGATAAAAGTCGTTTTCATCATATTAATCCTCGCGATTGCCGATGACGCGGATGTTCATCAAGCGATTTTCTTCGGCAATTTGGTCCTTGATGGGCGCAAATTTCTCGTTTTCGCTCATTTTGACCGCCAGGATGGCCCCGACAACTACTGCGGTAACCAGCACCACATACAACACGAAGTTATCTTTTTCTTGTTTTACTTCTGTCATGGATTTACCTCTTGTAATAATAAATCGGTCAGTGCCTAACCGAATTTGAATTGAAAAACCTGTTCGCCCTTTAGTCAGGGTCGGCACTGATTTGCTGTCCCTCTAAGCCATTTTTTCGATCCCGATAGCGCACGCCAGAGCAAGATCGAAGATTGCGCTGAAAGTATTCAAAGCATCAGCCAGGGATTGCGTTACACCACCATATGAGTAGTCCCGGTCTGCAAAAAGATAGATTTAGGCATTGCCCGGCCCGCTTCATGGTAGCGAATCGAAACAATAAAAGAAATGAGCGGGCTTGTCAAACAAATATCGTATCAATATCATTTGCCTGATATGCTTCAGGTGCTTTATTCGAGAAGGTCAGCAAGAGGAATTTAGATTAGCGATAGAATGCCGACCAAGTTGAAATTGGCGATTATCCTGGTAACCTCTAGCTTTAACTTTCCCTTGTCTCATCAATTTACTAACAGAAATAGAAAAATCTCATATGCAAACATTAACTAGAAAAATTAAAAAGAATGTGACGTTGATTTTTTTAGGTGCGTTCCTTACGGCACTGCACCCGGCTTGGGCGGAATCCGATAAGCAACTCCAGGAAAAAACCCTTAAGGCACGGGAACTGAGTCATCAAAAATCCATGGATCATTCTGCTCACATGAGTCCTGCTGACGAAACAGAAGGTTTTCGCGGCGTTTTTTATGGATATTTGCCTTGTAAGGAAAAAGATTGTGACGGTTTAAAATTAACTTTATCGTTGAAACAAAAGAACAATTATTTATTGGTAACCCAGTACGCCAAAGCGTCTTCTAGAGAGTTTTACGAAAAAGGTAAGTACGATTGGGATGATAAAACCCGCATACTGTCCTTAACCTCCAACAAAAATGATCTTAACCGCAAATTCAGTATTAAAGACGAAGGGACACTGATTCAATTGAATAGCGACGGCCTGCCGATGCTTGGTGATCAGGACGACTATACGCTGGCAAGAAGCGATAAATCAAAATCTCGGGAAGTGCATATTCATTGATTGGTTGGGGCAAAATTTAGCCGGGACTTCAGTTCGACCGGCTAATCAAGCAGATAACGGTGACCTGCTCAGCGTGGAAGCCACATACCGGTCTAAGAAAAACTTGTCGATGCCATGCGGTGTTTATACAGAGTGGTCGGTCTCTGACAAGTAGTGGTTTTTTAGCTTAACATAATGTTTTGCTGAATACTCCAAAAAGGCTTTTTCCGAGTCGGTCAAGGCTCGTATTTGTTTAGCGGGTGTGCCGACATACAAAAAGCCGCCTTCCAGTTTTTTGCCGGGTGGAACCAGCGACCCGGCACCCAACATCAGATAACCTCCCAGTTCGGCATCGTCCATGACAATCGCACCTATACCGATAAGGCAATAATCGCCTATCGAGCAGGCGTGCAAGACTGCTCGATGGCCGATAGTGACGCCTTTACCGATTACTAACGGATGGCCCTCCGGCGAATAGTCGCCGGCGTGGGAGACATGTAACACCGCGCCGTCCTGTACGTTAGTGCTATCGCCAATGGTGATGGCTTCAACATCCCCGCGTATCACCGTGGTTGGCCACACCGACACATCCTCGCCGAGAGACACATTGCCAATCACAATGGCCGTGTCGTCGATATAGACGTTTTTGTCGACCTTGGGGTGTTTGCCTTTATATGTTCTGATTGCCACCGCAACTCCAGTTCTTTGCCATAATTAAAACGCGATATTACGCATTTAACCAATTCTTCTCCAGTTTAGTGAGGGTCGTAATGGCATTTATAGACGGAATCAAACGGCAACTCCGTTCGGTTATTGAGTGGGAAAATCCCGATCCCGATCTGTTGTTGGCACAATGGACCGAAAACGGCGACGAAATCAAAAATGCCTCCAAGCTAATCGTCGGTCCGGGGCAGGGCTGTATTTTTGTGTATCAGGGGCAGGTCAAGGCGATAATCGAAGAGCAATGCATGATCAATCTGGCCACCGATAACGTGCCGTTTTGGACCACTATCAAGAAATTCATGCAATTTTTCGAGAGCGAGCATAAAGCCGGGATTTATTTCTTCCGCAAAACCAAGATTCTGGATCAGAAGTGGGGCACTACCTCGCCAATTAAATATCAGGATCCGAAATATCACTTCCCGGTCGCCTTAAAAGCTTACGGCAACTATAGCTATCAGTTAGCTGACCCAGGCGATTTCTTCGTGAATATTGTCGGTAGCCATACCCAAATGCGCATAGACGATTTCCGCAATATTCTCTCGGCGCGAATCATCAATCCCATTTCAGATTACCTAGCGGAATGTCAGCATAGCTTTGCCGACATCGACGCCAACCGGGACGAAATAGCCCGGGGCATAGCCATTAAGCTGGCCATCGTGTTTCGTAAGCTGGGCTTTAGCATTAGCGACTTTCGCATCGAAGGTACCGATTTCGACGAAGACACCTTGCGCCGTATCAATCGTATCGCCGATCTGACCGCTGAAGCGCAAGCCGCGCAAGCGGTGGGTATGGATTATGCCAAGGTGCAACAGCTGGATGCCTTACGCGACGCAGCTCGAAACGAAGGCGGCGGCGCTGGTCTTGGCTTGGGGATGGGGGCCGGCATCGGCTTGGGGCAAGGCATGGCGCAATCCTTTAGCGCGACGACTAATCAGGCAGCTGCTGATAGCAATCAAACCGTCGCGAAATTGACCGAATTGAAGCAGTTATTCGAGGCGCAGCTGATTAACGAAGCCGAATACACTGCCAAGAAACAACAAATATTGGCTAAGTTTTAGCATGGCTAATTGCGCGAGTTGTTCCGCACCTTTACCAGCCAACACGCAATATTGCAGCTATTGCCGGGTCCGCAACGATATTGACCTGCAAGGCAAGCACGACTATCACGTCATCGACTCCACCTGCGAGCGCGTTTGTCCGGAATGCGAACAAAGTTTGCAGACCATTAGCCTGGATGCTGCCGGCTCCCTGCGGATAGAGCGTTGCGCCCATTGCTTTGGCTTGTTTTTCGATCCTGGTGAAATAGAAAGTTTGTTGGAGAGTGCGGTAGCGCCGGTCGTTACTGTGAATTTAGAGCTACTCAACAATATCAATCAGGATCGTTTTCCGCAGGATACCAAGGTTAAGTATTTGAAATGTCCGGTTTGCCAAGTTCTAATGAATCGGGTGATCTACGGCTACCGCAGCGGTGTCATTATCGATCAATGCAGAAGTCACGGCATATGGCTGGACGGCGGCCAAATTAGCCATCTGCTGGAATGGAAAAAGGCGGGTGGTCAGATATTAAATCAGCAACAAATTGCCGCTAAACAAGAGAAAGTCAGTTCCGAGCAATTTAAAAAAGCCTTTCGGAAAGACTATTCCATACCTCAACAAAGCCAACGAGAGCAGGGCATCGATGGCGATTTAGTAGCGTCTGTAGCGGAAGTGATATTCAGAATTTTCGAATAAGTATTGGCCGCTATCCGCTTGCTGGCGCCAACGCTGCCGGTAAAAAAAACTCCGCCACCAGCAGCGGTTGTCGATGAATGGCGTAAACCGTTCGACGTCCCCAAACCCCATCGTCAACACCTACCGCCGTTTGCACGCCTGGCGACCATATTCTGCTGTCAGCCCGACTAAATTGACGCTCTCGACGCTCCAAATCTGGATAGGCGAAAATCACCTCGCCTAACGGCCTCGTACCGAGATGGGATAGGTTGCGGTGAGCGATTTCTATGGTCGGTGCCGGCAGAACAGTGCGGGCCAGCACCAGAGGTACGCCATTAGCATGTAACAATACTTCGCGGATCAATTGATAACGGCAGGGCGGCAAGTCCAATAAGCGGCATTCATCGATAAAAGCCGGCTTCCAGCGGTGAAACAACACTGTAACGCCGAAACGCTTGCCATGAATTCCGCGTAGCCGTTTGGTCAGTGAGCCGGTTTCATTGAGCCAGGATTGCAGGGCGTTTGACAGTTGCCGTTGGCTGCTCTGTTCGTGGCATTTCCAGATTGGCGGGCGGCTGAATAAAAAACTTTTATCGGACAAGCGCTAAACCTCGGCGTAATGGCGGCTATGGCCGATCCAGCGCTGAATCAGCGGTTGAATGGCGGCTGGGTGCTGGCGATGGATAAACTGTGCTGCAGCTGGGATCTGTTCCAGCAAATCGCTGTCGCGGCTTAAGTCTGCGATTTTGAACTGCATTTGCCCGGTTTGGCGCGTACCCATGACTTCGCCGGGTCCGCGCAACTCCAGGTCTTTCTCGGCGATCACAAAGCCGTCGTTGCTTTCTTTCAGGATAGCCAGACGTTGCTTGCCGGCTTGCGAGAGCGGCGCTTGATAGAGCAGCAGACAATAGCTGTCCTGATTGCCGCGGCCAACCCGGCCGCGTAATTGATGTAATTGCGACAAGCCTAAACGCTCCGGGTTTTCGATGATCATCAGGCCGGCATTGGGCACGTCCACTCCCACTTCTATTACTGTAGTGGCAACCAGTAAATCGCATTCGCGACTCTTAAAGGCTTGCATTACCGCGTCTTTTTCGGCAGCTTTCATCCGGCCATGGACCAGGCCGACTCGCACGTTCGGCAGGGCCTGGCATAGATAGGCAGCGGTTTTTTCGGCAGCTTCGCATTGCAGAATTTCCGATTCCTCGATTAGAGTGCAAACCCAATAGGCTTGGCGTTGCTGCGCGACCCAATGCTCGATCCGGCCAATGACCTCTTCCCGGCGTTCCGAGGAAATCACGCTGGTAGCAATGGGTTTACGGCCGGGCGGTAGCTCGTCGATGATGGAAATGTCCAGGTCGGAATATTGCAACATCGCCAGCGTGCGCGGAATGGGTGTGGCGGTCATGATCAACTGATGCGGTCTTAACCCACCATGCTGGCCTTTCTCGCGCAAGGCCAGACGCTGATGCACGCCGAACCGATGCTGTTCGTCGATAACAATCAAACCCAGCCTATGAAAATTTACACTATCTTGAAACAGCGCGTGGGTACCAATCACGATATTGGTCGAGCCGTCGGTAAGGGCTTCCAAAGTAGCTTGCCGAGATTTGCCTTTTAATTGGCCGGTCAGAAACAGTACGGAGTGACCGGTCTCGGCAAACCACCGACTGAAGTTACGAAAGTGTTGTTCGGCCAATAATTCTGTTGGCGCCATGAGCGCGACCTGATAACCCGAATTGAGCGCCAGCAAACTCGCTAGCGCGGCTACCACGGTCTTGCCTGAGCCGACGTCGCCCTGCACTAAGCGCAGCATGGGCTGTGCTTGGCGGCAATCAGCTTCAATCTCAGCGCTAACCCGCTGTTGCGCAGCGGTGAGTTGAAACGGCAAACAATCCAGGAATCTATGTTTGGCGGCCAAGTTGATTTCAAAAGTCGGCGACTGCCAGCGCTTATAAGCTAATTTGCCTTGCAGCAGCGCCAGATGGTGGGCTAAAAACTCTTCAAAAACTAGGCGTTTTAGCGCGGGTAAAGAACCTTGGTCGACGATTGCCGCCGACAAATGCGGCGGCGGATTGTGCAAGGTTTGCAGGGCATCGATTAGTGACGGGTAAGCATGCTCCGCTAATAAACTAGGGGGCAGCCAGTCGGTGATCGCACCTTCACTCGCTAGGCATAGGGCCAAGGCTTGTTTAATGGCTTTGCGGAGCGCGGATTGGGAAAGGCCTTCGGTGAGGGGGTAAACAGGGGTTAATGTCGCTTCCAGCAATTGCTCGGACGCAGAGACGATTTTGTATTCCGGATGCACCATCTCCAGGCCGTTGTAACCATACCGAATATCGCCGAAACAGCCAAGTAGGGTGCCGGGTTTAAGTTGCTGGCTTTGTTGCACGGTGAAGTGAAAAAATCGCACCGACAAACTCCCGCTGTCGTCGGCGATGCGGCAAATCACGCTAGGGCGACCGCGTTGGATCGTGTCGGTGAACTCTACATGACCGCAGACTAAGGTGGTCATTCCCGGTAGTAAGTGGGATATAGGCACGATGCGGCTGCGATCCTGATAACGCAAGGGTAGGTGGAACAACAGATCTTGCAGAGTGTGGATACCCAGCTTTTCTAGGCGGGCTGCGGATTGAGAACCGATGCCAGTCAGTACCGTGACAGGCTGTTTATGCGGTTCTGGATGAATCATCAATAAAACGATGAGGCGAATTGAAGCGCCCTAGGGGGCCTAATTAGCGGTTTTGGTTTTGCAATACCATCACGCCGTCCATTTCCACGCCAACGCCTTTGGGTAAAGCTGCCACGCCGATCGCAGCTCGGGCAGGGTACGGCTGGCTGAAATATTCGGCCATAATTTCGTTGACGGTAGGAAAGTTAGCCAAATCAGTCAGAAATACATTCAGTTTGACAAAGTCGTTGAAACTGCCGCCGGCGGCTTCGGCAACGGCTTTCAGGTTATCGAATACCCGGCGGATGTGCGCAGCGGTATCGCCGTCCACGACTTGCATGGTCGCGGGATCAAGCGGGATTTGTCCGGATAAATAAACGGTCTCGCCTACTTTGATGGCTTGCGAATAGGTGCCGATCGCTTGTGGTGCCAGCGGCGTAGAGATGATTTCCTTGTTCATGCTAGGCCTTGATACGGGTTATTTTTAACACGAGGGAGAGTTTTTTCAGTTTCCGGATAATATTGGCCAGATGAACGCGGTCTTTAACGGCTAAAGTCAGCAAGTCCACAGAAACGCGGTCGTCCTGGCTGACTACAGTAATGTTTTCGATATTGGAGTCCATGCTGGAGATAGTCGAGGCGATGGTGGCCAGCGAGCCGCGTTGATTTAACAATTCAATGCGAATTTCAGCGGGAAATTCGCCGTTGGCTTCCGGACTCCATTCCACATCCAGCCAGGTAGTCTGTTTCTTTCTGACTTCGTTGCTGTTACGGCATTCGTGATGATGGACGACAATGCCTTTGCCGGGGTTGAAGAAGCCGATAATCGAGTCGCCGGGAATCGGCCGGCAGCATTTGGCCAAGCTCACTACGATGCCCTCGGTGCCTTTGATGATTAAAGGGGTTTTATGCGTGGATTCGTTGTCGTCGAGTTTGACTGCCGCGTTAACGTCGGTTTGGCTGATGCGTTTCGCCACCAGGAACGGCATGCGATTACCCAGGCCGATGTCTTCCAGCAACTCGTTCATCGAGTGTTTTTTCAATACCTGCAAAACCTGGATGATGCGGGTATTGTCGACATTTTCCAGTTGAATACCCAGGCTCTGCAATTCTTTTTCCAGCAGGCGGCGGCCAAGATTGATCGCTTCCTGCTGGTTGAAGTTTTTCAGGTAGGCCCGGATGCAGCTACGGGCCTTGGCGGTGGTGACATAGTTCAACCACAGGGGGTTGGGTCTGGCCCAGGTGGCCGTGATGACTTCCACCGTCATGCCGTTTTCCAGTTTAGTTTGCAGCGGTACCAGTTTCTTGTCGATGCGCGCGGAAATACAGGCGTTGCCGACATCGGTATGCACCAGATAAGCGAAATCGACGATGGTTGCGCCGCGGGGTAACTTAATGATCTTGCCCTTGGGCGTAAACACGAAAACTTCTTGCGGGAAAAGATCGACTTTTAAGTTATCGATGAATTCCAGCGAATCGCCGGCGGATTTTTGGATCTCCAATAAATCGCGCAGCCATTCGTTGGCACGGGCCTGGATGGTTTCGCTTTTATCGTTATCGGATTTGTATAGCCAATGTGCGGCGATACCCGATTCCGATAAACGGTGCATTTCATGAGTGCGAATCTGAATCTCGATAGGCACGCCGTAGGGGCCGATCAATATCGTATGTAGCGACTGATAGCCGTTGGCTTTGGGCAGCGCTATGTAGTCCTTGAATCGACCGGGCACGGGTTTGTATAAATTGTGTACGCAGCCTAGGGCCCGATAACAGTCGTCTACTTGCTGGCAATATATGCGGAAGGCGTAGACGTCGAATACATCGGTAAAGGAAATGCGTTTGCTGAGCATCTTTTGATAAATGCTGGCGATGTTTTTTTCTCGTCCCGCCACCGCACCGTCCAAACCGGTTTCTTTCAGCCGGTTCTGGATGGCATTTTGGATGGTGTCGATGATTTCTTTGCGGTTACCGCGCGATTTCTTTACGGCATTATTGATGGCCGTATACCGGTTGGGGTAGAGCGCTTTGAAGCCCAGCGATTCCAACTGATGTCTGACGTCGTTCATCCCCAGTCGATTAGCGATAGGGGCATAAATTTCCAACGTTTCTTTGGCAATCCGGCGTTTTTTATCGACCGGCATATTACCCATGGTTTGCATATTGTGTAAGCGGTCGGCGAGCTTAACTACGATTACCCGCAGATCTTGCGCCATGGCCAGAAACATTTTTCGGACATTTTCGGCTTGGGCTTCGGCTCGGGACCTGCTGTCGATTTTAGACAGTTTGGTCACGCCGTCGACCAGATCGGCAACTTCCGCTCCGAATTGTTCGCCCAACTGCTCTTTGCTGATTGGTGTGTCTTCGATTACATCATGCAGTATTGCCGCCATGATTCCGTGGTGGTCCATGTGCATGCTGGCCAGCGTCATCGCAACGGATACCGGGTGGCATATGTACGCCTCGCCGCTACGACGGAATTGTCCAGAGTGCGCGGCCGCGCCGAAATGATAGGCGCGGATCACATGGTTAATTTGGTCTTGGTCGAGATAGCTGCGCAGAATGTCGCAGAGCTGGTGAAGCAGCTTGTCTTCAGGATGCTCGATAACAGGTAACGCTGATACCGGTTTGACAGCTATCTCGGGCATGAGGATTATATTTCCAGATGGGTTTCCGAAACGTATCCCGAACGATGCAACCTGTCTATGTTCTCTTCGTTAACAAAGCCAGCAGCAATTTCGCGAAGCGCTAATACGGTGTCTTTGTCTTTGCCGCGCGGGATGAATTCGTCGGCACCTTTTTCCAACTGCCGTGCTCTTTTGCTGGCAAGTAACACTAACTTGAAACGGTTTTCAACATTTTCCAAACAATCTTCAACGGTAACGCGTGCCATGATTAAGCCTTATCTGAGTTTGCGGGGGACTGTGCCCAATAGACTGTAACAGTATCGAGCGAACAAGGTTGAATTATAAGATAAATGACGCACTTAGGCCAATCGAGGCTGCAAGGGCTTTGGAAGCGGAGGTGAAACGACAGGCAATAAAAAGCCCGCTATACGCGGGCCCGTCCTGTTTGTTGTTATTATAATTATTATTGTGTTGGACGCCTGCCTAGGGCAGTTTAGTCAAGCAGTTACTATTTTATTGTTATTATTATCAGCCTTTTTTACAGGCCGCTTCCCTCCCCCCTCAAAGATACAACCCGTTAAGGTTGAACGCACTCCGTATAAGGTGGCCGAAGTTTATTTTAAAAAAAACCGGCTGTCCAACAAAAAAAACTATTTTTATCTAGTAAATGGTTTCGCCACGAAATTAATTTTGATAAACATAAGCTTAGAGATTATCAGTGTTTTCTTATGTATAAAATTAGCGCTCAGCTCGTCGAGATTCTTCCTCGCTGAGAAAGAAATTTAGCCGCTCGTTGAGGATGGCTTGTAGTTGAAAGCTGAGATCGCGCTCTTGCTTTGCCAATCTAATTTGCATGATCGCAGCTTCCGTCTCGCCGCTAGCGTAATAGTATTCGGCCATGTAGCGATGCGATTCGCCAGGTTGTTTGAGCTCGGCAAAAATCTGTGCGAGCAGTTCGTAATAAAAAGGTTGATCTTTTTCTCGATCCGATAAGCCTTGTAATACCTGCTTCGCGCGTTGCGGTTGGGAGCTCTTGATCAGGCTACGGGTGTATTCGATTTTGAGTGCGTCGTTGCTAGGGAAGCTGTTGATTGCTTTTTCGTATAATTTGGCAGCTTTTTCAGGGTCATGACCTTCCATTGCTGCGCGGGCTAAGGCTGACATGTATTGCGGTTGTGTCGGGTATTGCTCGGATAGTTTTTGAAAAATTTCGCTAGCGGCTGCGTATTGCTGATTTTCCAAATAAACCAGACCGATTCCGTAGCGGGCGACAGCTCGTTGCTCAGGAGTGCCTTGCATTTCGAGCGTAGTGAAATGCTGCAGCGGTGTGCGTTTGTCTTGAGCGGACAGCACTGTCAGCTTAGCTTTGGTCAACAAATAAGCTAAGGAATCCGGGTATTGCCGGTACGGATAGATTTCCGCTCTACCTCTGGTGTCGGCGACACGGTTCTCGGATACCGGGTGCGTTCTTAAAAATTCGGGCACCCCTTTACCGTAGTAACGGGTGGATTGCTGTAAACGTTCGAAAAAGGTTGGCATACTGCGCGGATCGAAATTGGCACCTGCTAGCGTTTGCATGCCCACTCGGTCGGCTTCTTTTTCGTGGTCGCGGGTAAAGTCGATTTGAAACTGAATATTGCCAGCCTGTATGGCCATTAACGCTGCTTGGCCCATATTGGGTGACTGGGTGCCGATCAGAATCGCAGCCAATGTGGCGGCTACTGTCGGAATCGACATTTTGCTAGCCTTTTCGATCGATCTGTAAAGATGACGTTGGGTAACGTGCGCAATCTCGTGGGCCATGACCGATGCCAACTCGCTTTCTGCTTCAGTCAAGAGAATCAAGCCAGAATTCACCCCTATGTAGCCTCCCGGGCCGGCAAAAGCGTTGATGTTGGGGTCCATTACGACAAAAAAGTGGAAGGGATTAGATGGCGTATCGCTATGAGAGGCGAGTTGCCGACCAATGGTTTGGATGTAATGTTGGATCTCTACATCCTGACTGATTTCGGCTTGGTGATGTAAGTTTCGAAAAAACGCTTCGCCGAATTCCTTCTCCTGCGCCGGTGAAATAATGGCCCCCGCAGAATCCCCCATGTCCGGCAGTTGGATTTTTTCGATGTCCAAGGCTGGAGCCGACGAACAGAACAGGACTAGGCCAAGGCTGTAAAAAAGAGGCTTAAGTGTCATTGCGGTTGTGACCAGGCGCGGTAAAGTTGGTTCAATGGCAAAACGAAGCGCGGCAAAACCGGGCAGCTTTAGTGTGCTCGTATTAAAATGAGCCGCATATTTAGGTTAATGATTATTTTACAGCGCGATGAAATATGCCGTACAAGTTAATGCTAGTCCATACGCCAGTGATGCAGGGCTAAGCGCCTACCGGTTTGTCCATGCTGCTTTGGCGGCCCAGCATCAGATTCTGCGAGTGTTTTTTTACAAGGAAGGCATTTATCATGCTTTTCGTTATGCAAATCCTCCTGAGGATGAAGTATCGATCACCCGGGATTGGTCGCAATTGGCTGAGCAACATGACCTGGACTTGGTGGTGTGTATCTCCGCTGCCCAGCGCAGGGGGCTACTCTGTTTGGATGAGGCGGCCCGTCAGGGTAAGCACGATGACGATACAGCTCCTGGTTTTCGGATAGCCGGTCTGGGACAGTGGCTAGAAGCCACGCGATTGGCCGACCGCAGCATTGTTTTCGGATGACTCTCTAATGAAACGCTATCTATTTATTATGCGTCGATTGCCTTACAGCGGGACTCATCTTCAGGAAACCCTAGATGCAATTTTGACCGCTGCCGCTTTTGATCAGCACGTAGCCTTATTGTTGCTTGACGATGCCGTATGGCAGTTGAAAAATTTGCAGCAGCCTATAGGGCAGGGCTTGAAGGATACCTCTGCAATCTATAAGGCCTTGCAAATATATGATGTCAAAGAACTCTACGTAGAGCATGAGTCTTTGCTTGCTGCAGGTCTAACGGGTGCTGATTTGCTCTTGCCGTTGCTGAGTGTGTCGCGCCGCGATGTTAGCGACTTGATGCGTAGTTACGATCTTATTATTCCCGATTGAAGCGACGGAACTGAGCACTTGAACCCGCTTAAGCTAAAATTCCTTATTCGAAATATCACCCCACTTAAATATACCGAGGACGAGCACACCATGGCGGATGAAATTGAAGAAAAAAGGCGTTATTTCCGAGTCAACGACACGATAAATTTGTTGCATAAGGTGATTGATAAGAAAAATATCGCGGCGTTGAGTCATGTTTCCGATGACGTATTGGGGAATTGTTCATTGACTTCCGCGTTGGATGTTTTGGCGCAGGAGGCGAGGATGTTGTCCCCACGTCTGGAGCGACGCGACCCGGAAATGTTCGAATATCTTAAAATAATCGATACCAAGATCAATTTGATTGCGCAGGCGATTAGCGCGCAAAGTGAGGAATTTTCGGAGCACGACACCCGCGAAGTCAGTCTCAGTGCGACCGGGTTGGCTTTTAGTAACGAAACCCCCATAGAGGTTGGCGAAGTCCTGGAGCTGCGTATGCTGCTGACGTCGTGTATGGCTGTGATAGTTGCATACGCCAGCGTCGTGCAATGTAAGGATATTTCAGAAGAAAGCCCGGAAAGACCGTTTTCTATTTGTGTGGAGTACGTCAATCTCACTGAAGACGATAGAGAGCTGTTGATCAAGCATGTCGTCAAAAAGCAACTACAACAACTGCGTGACAGGAACGAATTTTAACGGTGCAGTTGGGTTTTAAGGAGTGCGAGGCAGGTTGACGATTGATTTCCGATAAACTTAAACAGTTGCTAAATACCCTGGCTGACGGTCGATTCCACTCCGGGACCGAGTTGGCGAGCTTGCTGGGTATTAGCCGTTCTGCGGTATGGAAACAGCTAAGCGCGTTATCCGAGTTTGGTATCGAGTTACTGGCGGTGTCCGGCAAAGGGTACCGTTTAAAATTCCCCCTGCAATTACTGGACAAACAGCTAATCAATGGCTTTTTAGCGTCCCCGGTAAGACCTTTACTCGGTGAGTTGGAAATTCACGATCAAATTCATTCTACCAACACGCATTTACTGGAAATGGCCCGGCAGGGGGCTGATAGCGGCGCGGTTTGTCTGGCGGAGCAGCAAACAGCGGGAAAAGGCCGACGCGGGCGGATTTGGGTGTCACCGTTTGGTCATAATATTTATTTATCAATTTTGTGGCGGTTTCAGGGTGGGCCAGCGGCGATCACCGGTTTGAGCTTAGCGATGGGGGTTGCCGTCGTTCGGGCCTTGATGGGTTTTGGGATTACCGATATCGGCTTGAAGTGGCCGAACGATATTCATTGGAGGCAGCGCAAATTAGCCGGGATTTTAATTGAAGTTTCCGGAGAAAGTAGCGGGCCCTGCCATGCAGTAATAGGGTTGGGCTTAAATGTCTTTTTACCCCGGCATGAAGGGCAGGGAATAGAGCAGGATTGGGTCGATTTGTACAGTATTGTGGGGGAGACAATTCACGGTAGACGTAATCGGTTGGCTGGGGAGATACTGAATCAATTGTTACCGGTATTGGCTGAGTACGAAACCCGCACCCTTGAGCAGTATCTCGAAGAATGGCGTGGATACGATTGTATGCGGGGCAAGCAAGTCGAGCTATTCATGAATGAACATGTATTTAGCGGCGTGGTGGCAGGTATCGACGACCAGGGTTTGTTGTTGCTGAAGCAAGCTGATGGTCTTATCCGCGCGTTCGCATCAGGCGAAGTCAGCTTTAGACGGCTATGATTTTACTGGTTGATATTGGTAACTCGCGTTTGAAGTGGGCTCAGGCCGATGCCGGTCAGCTTCAACCGACGGTTTTTATGGATTATCGGCAAGCAGATTTTTCCGAACGCTTGCTGGAGTTTTGGCAAGGTATCGCAGTACCCAGTCAACTGGCTATAGCGTCGGTATCGGCAGAGGCTTTGACTTTGTCGATAGTCGAAATGGCGCGGGCGCTATGGCCCAGAATAGAGATAATCATCCCAAGGTCTTCGCCGACGGCGTTTAACGTCAAGAATGCTTACATTCAGCCTGAGAAGCTGGGTATCGATCGCTGGTTGGCGTTGCAGGCCGTGCATCAGAATTATCCGGGAGATACCTGTGTCATCGATTGCGGCACCGCCATTACAATCGATTTTATCGAGACAGATGGTCGGCACCTAGGTGGCTTTATCAGTCCGGGACTGTCGTTAATGAGAAAATCCTTGGCAGGCAACACCGCTGCTCTACCGTTCAGCAAAGACTTGGCGAAGACCAGTCTGGCCGTGGTCACGGAAGCCGCCATTAATAATGGTACGTTGCTAGCGGCTGTTGGCCTGATACAGGCCGCTTTGGCGCGCCAGCCCAGGACGTATCAGCTAGTCTTGACCGGTGGCGACGGGAAGACCTTAGCTACGCACCTGCCTCTGCCAAGTATTGTCGATTGCAACTTGGTCCTTAAAGGCTTACTTAATTATTGCCGAATCGCCCAGAGCGTATGAAAGCCTTGTTTTTTCTCGTTTGCCTGCTCAATGTATTGTTTTTTTTCTGGAAGCTTCATTTTGGTGCGCTGACCCCGAGTGTCGAACTATCAAGCAATCTTCCGAAATTAATATTGGTAAGCGAAGGCCGTATAGCTAAGCGAGGGACAGAAATTTCTGCTTATCTGGATAGTGAAATCGCTGAATTACAAGCCAAGCAACTGACGGACACTTTACAACGATTGAATCCGCCGAATGCTAATCCGACATTGGATGTGGGTGCCCAGATTGACAGGCGAACAACTGCCGTTAGGCAGCAAGCGTCGGTCACACAGTGTTACGAAGCTGGGCCGTTTAGCGATCAGGATGCGCTGCGACTCTGGGCTGGTAGGCTGGCAATAACTGAATTTAAGTCGATATACAAGTCGAAGATAGCTTCGTCTGATTTTCAGGTCTACTACCCTGCGGCAAGGGATGCCGAGCAAACTCGAATCAACAAACTGATGTTAAAAGCTAAAGGCTTCAGCGATGTGTGGCCGATAACCGATGGAGAGAGCAAGGGGGCGTTATCGCTTGGTGTATTCAATGACCGGCAGCGCGCAACACGCTATAAAAGCCAGTTGGCTAATCAAGGGGTGATGGCGGAGATAAGACAGCGCGATAAGCTACGCGATGAATTGTTTATTCGGTTTGTTGCTGCTCGGGGTGCCGGTTCTAACCATGCTGCATATACCCCTCTAAGCCAAGCAGATTGCGGAAATGAATGACGCTTAGGTGCTAGTTTATATTGGCCTCCTGGGTTTGCTGAACTTGCATTTTCCGATGGTTCGGCACCGATTCATCCCCCTTGGGGGTTTCTATCCGTAAAATTCCTGCGTCGCGTTTTTTTTAATCAAAAATGCACCGTTTTGGTGGTTTTTTTTCACAAACGGTCAATAACCCTTATTTGTTGTCAGTAAAATTTACACTGCCCAGTTTGGGTTTTTGTAAGCTATTGAAAAAAAACATCTTTAAAAATGGCATTGTATTTGCTTATATGTCTGTGAGTGAATGTTTGTAGTCAATCACTCCCCTTCGTAGTTGGCATTGAGGAACAATTTCAACCACGAAGTTAGGTGGCCAAAAGGATGGCCAATTGTTAACGTTAATTTTAAATGGGGAAAATCCATGAAAACGCTTTTATCTTTAAAACTTTGGCTTGCTGTTTGCCTATTCGCAGTTTCGACTGCTAGCTCGGCAGGCATCATTTGGGAATCCACTGACGGCGATAGTAACTTCATCTCCTTCGGCGCTGGTCCTTTTCCTTCAACAGATACCTTTGGTATCTTTTCTGCTACCGCAAATCTGGCTGCTGATGCACCTGTGTATACCTTTACCGGCGTAGGCAGTTTTTCATCTGCTAGCTCTTTTAAAATAGGTTTGTGGACCACAAGCGGATGGGTTGGCGAAATGGGCAACGTGGAATTTATTCCTAATACGTTCTTATTGAGCTTTGTGAAGCCAGGCTTGACTAACACTTTAAGCTTTTTATATGGATTTGACTTGGCACCAGCTGCGAACCAAGATCCCGCAGCCGTCGTGCCTCTCCCAGCCTCTGTGTGGTTCCTGACCACTGCTTTGTTGGGGTTTCTGTATACCGGTCGTCGTAAAGGCGTCGTTCAAGCCTAAGTATATCGGGGCTTTTAAACCGGATGGAGTCTCGTGCTCCATCCGGTTTTTTTATGCCTGCTGAAATCTTTCAAATTCATCGATATAGCATGGTTCGTTACCTCACCTCGGGCATAGGGCCCAAGAAAACAGCTGGCTTGGTTCTAAAGTGTTATGGTCTCCGCTTTACTAACGCCTTGCGATTTTTCATCTGGCGCTTCTGCACTAGGGAGAAAGGTTTCAGAGATTTGCCGGATATGGCGATTCAATAGTTTCAAATTGTCTGAAATATTCCTGTTTAACTGAAGCCAGGCGAACACAGCTATTCTTGGCATGAAATGCGCTGCTACTCTGATGGTGGCGTTTACAGCGCTAGTAGGTTAAGGACTAGGCCGAGAAGACCAAACTTTTCGGAAATGCCGATTGGTGCCCCGCCGCGTAATTAAATTTCTCGCTCCCCTGGCGAGATTTCCTTTTGTTGACATGATCGATTGGCTTTGGCTTTTCTCGGCTAACGCGCTGGTGCAGTTTAGGAAATGAATTTAGGATTGCCTTTCCTTGCGATCGTCTTGGTCAAAAGCACGCCGATGGCGCTACCAAATAGCAAAAATGGTGCGGGTAACGGTACTGGCTGAACCGAAGCCGACAAGGGTTTAAAAGACACTAATCTCAGCAAATCCCCGTTATCAAAATCGTTGTTAGTAGCCAAGGTAAAGTAACCGGCGCTGGTTGGCGCGTTGGAACCCTCTTTAGCATATAGGTTAAAATCGCCCGCGTCGCCGTTCCATCGTGTGCTGGTTCCCCAACCGCCGCCTTGGGTCCACTGACCAATCAATTGTTGGGTTAAATCCAGCGTTCGGCCTGCGGTATCCCAGGTAGCAAAATCGAAGTCCGTGATCTGAAAAGTGCCGTTTCCCAGTCCTCCGTTGGCGTTGTAAACTGTCAAGGTGAAGGCCTTGATAATCTCGTCACTATCCAAACTAAGGAATGTTGAGCCTGGATTGGGAAGGACTTGATCGTCTATGCTGATCAGGCCTTGGGCCGAGGCATTGTTTCCAAATGCTAAGCCACTGTAATGCAAGCTAAAGTTAAGTATTGCCGCCTGGGCGTTGTTCAGTCCGCCGGTGAGCGTTAGTGCGATAAGACTGGATTTGACTAATTGTTTGAGCGGTATGTTCATAGTTGGTTTTTTTCGTATTAAATTTGGAACCACCCGTTTGATCAGCGCTTTAGGTGCCGATCTGCGTGTGGCGATAAAGTAAGCTGTTAAATTCCCGGGGGCGTCTTGCCGCAAAAGCAGGGATAGAGCCTGTCAACTGGATGCCCGTCTGCCATGCTGAGCCGCAGCGCAGATATAAATCGCAAAAAGGCCGGAGACAGCACAGCGCTGGCTCCGGCTGCAGCAATTAACCGCCGCTGACGATCATGGTGCGGGCTTGATTCTTCAGGTTTATTGCATTTCTGATTAAGTTCAAGCGATTTGGAAAAAATCTATTTGTTGCTTGCGTTTCGAAAAATAGCGCTTGTTGCAGTTTCTCTAAGGCATCGGGATAAGGATTGATGACGGCTTCTTTGAGCACGTCAACAGCATCCTGCGTATCTGCAATTGCTAATCTCAAGGTTCTAACGCTTTGATCACCGTTCAGGCTAAGCGCTTTTTGGTCCAAAACATTGGAACTGCGGATGTTTTCCAATACATTGATCGAACGCAGGAATAACGCTACGGCTATTACTTGCGACGAGTCCAGCCTGCCTTGGCGGTTAACTTTGCTGGAGGTAAACGCGCCTGGCGAGCTGTTAAAGGCATCGGAACTGTAAAATGCGACGCTTTCTTCTAGTGTGGTCACACTGTTGTTATGGAAAAATGGCGCAGTATCGGCCGATTCAATCACCGATGGGGTATTGAAGCGATTCAAACCATGATGCCCGGACGGACGGGTGGTGGTGCCGGCAGCCGCAACACTGCCGTCGCTGTAACAAGTTTCGTTGAAATTCGGGCCGCAATCGGTTTGCAGTAGTTGGCCGAAACCGCCGTCATAGGCCACATTAGGATCCGCCAGATGATGAAGCTGATCGCGCATCCGCTCGACACCGGTATCGCGGGTGGGGTTAGCATTGGTGCTCGAGCTAATACCCCCAGCATTGGAATGGCAGCCATTGCAATTGCCGGTTGTGCCAAATAACACCGTGCCGTCGGCAAGTTTCGGGTTTTCTTTGGTGTTAAACAATAACAAGCCGTTCTGTACCAGCGGCGACTTGAAATACATATTCGCAAGGTTGAGCTCCTTACTCCGGCCAAGAGAGAGCATGTAGGCTTCTAACGCATCCAGTTCCGCTTCGGTTGGCATCCTAAAGTCAATGTTTTCGGCGCGAACCAGGGTTCTCGGTAAATGCTGGATGATCGCTGCCTTAGTAAAGTCTCGCAGCGATCCGCCATCGGGTGCACCGTCCCCAGACCAGCCAACCGCGTGCGTATTGGTGCCCGATTGCTGCGCGAGGGGATCGCGAGCGTTGAAATAATCGTTATCTTGGGTAAATTCACCTTTGCTAAAACCTGGATTGATGGTCTTTTCAAAGGTCAATGTGTTGGCGATGCCCAGCAGATGCGATGAACTGCGCAGAACTGGCGGTCTATCCAAGCCATCGATATTGGTAACGAATAAGCCAAACTGTCTAAGCAATGCAGGCTTCTCCAAATCGGCCAGTAAAGGATTGGTCTCGGCGACAAATAGTGGGTCGGTTTTCGGCAGCTTGGTAATGTAAATCGGATCGATGGTGTGGTTATTGTCCGGCCTGTGGCAAGTAGCGCAGGTGCGACCATTCCCGTTAAACGTTTCTTCAGTAAACAGCTTTTGCCCGGCGGCGATCAATTGCGTCAGTTGCTCAGGAGAGGTAGCAGCCGAGGATGTCACCGCCGCTTGCGCGGTTTTCGGTAATAAAAATTTGAACGCAATTTCGGCGGGAGCCACTTGCTCGTCTGTGGTCACGGAGCCTATGGTGGCAGCCGGCCAATAGCGTTCGGTGTAATAGAGTCGCTGCAGTAAGCTTGGCGAACCGAATAATAGGCCGCCAACGTGCGGTGTCTCGCCCGCCTTGGCAATTGCGATCGCGTCCATTGTAAAGCCGGCGAAACGGTCCCGATCCAGTTGGGTTGTCAGTAGGTGTTTGTCCTTACTGGTCGACAAGGGGCCAATTTTCACCGCTTTATCTTTTTGATCATCAGCGGATTTGTGATTGTCCAGCAACCAAACGTCGTATCGCTCTTGATTGGATAACCCGTCGACCGCGACTTGTAATTGACCATTAATCAGATTTAGTGCCGCTTCACCACTGGCAGCGGTAAATTGCCGAGACTGCGCCCGCGAAAAACCCAAGCCGAAGCGCAAAACCTCTAGGTTTCTGTGTTGCTCGTGCGCGGTTTTCCAACGCTCATACACGCTGCTCAAGGTTTCGACATTGCCATGACCGGTATAAGCGGTTTCCGATTCGGGGGTTATTAGATAGCCCAGAGCGATTGCGGATACAAATGCCAAGGGAATTTTCAATTGTTTTTTCATGCTTATAATCCTGGGTTGAGCTAAATAAGGCTGATGCGACGGACAACGACGGGATTTGATAGAAAGCACGGTTCCGGATGTTTCTGATCATGGTAACCAATTGAATTGTGTTCCTGCGCAGCATCACCCTCACAAAAGCAATAGCCATGCCGAATTCTGGCTTTTGGGGTTATAATCAAAAAAGCCAATATAAATCAACAATTAAGATATTTTATGTGGCGTATTTATCACCAGGGATCATACTTGCGAGGATCGCTAGACGAATTTTTCGTTAAGTCAAGATTTTAACTTACGGGTAAATAGGTGATATGCCGCTTCTATGTGTTAAATGACACAGTTATTGAGAAGGCTAGCGGTTTCAGCTGATAAAGTTTTCGATAAACCGCATTTTTTCAGAGCGTCGTTCGGAAACTGTGTTCGAAGGGCACATTGCTGCACAATTTCTGTGGTTATCAGGCACGCATTGCACTCGGAAAACTCGTAATGAACTTTCTAGGTTTTCGAAACTAGGTTATTTCCCTTATTTTCTGAGTATTGAGAGGCTTCGGTCACGCTGAGTGGACTTTGGGGAAGGCAGGATTAGTAGTCATGTTTTTAGTGGCTAAATGCGCTTGCTAAGGGTAAGTCAGGTTTAATAGGCATTCACCCAGCAACGCCGGCTAAATTAAACTACCGACCCGTTGGCCCTTCAAGTTAATCTGGGCCATAGCTCTCTGAGGGTTTAATTTTCGTAGCCAAACTCGTCTATGAATGTTTGCAATTCCGGCAAAATGCTTGAGTACTCCGCCTGGTAATAACGCCAGCGTCCCACTGAGGAAGAGTACAAGGGCTGGGCAACCTGGCTGAAACTGGGGCTGGCTATAAACTTACCTGCTGCATGCTTATGAAAATCGGCTACCTCCGGGTGCCATTCCAGGCCAATAAAATCAAACACTTTACGGAACGCCGCTTCAAAATCAAACACGGCATCTTCATAGCGGAATTCAATATGCTGCATCGAGAGTTTGGGCTTAACCGTTTCCCACCACTGCATGACTTGCGCATAAAACTGCGCGGTGCTGGCCCAGGTCAGAAGGTGCACGGTTGACGGAGTGGGGGTCATGGTTTGCATAAAGCAGCTTAAGCAGACATCGCGCGGATCGCGCAACAAAAATACCAGTTTGGCATCTGGAAACAGGCAGTTGATGAGGCCTAAATCGATGCTGTTCATGGTAGTCTTATCCAAAAACAAGCGCGAATCCAGAACGTCGCCAAACAGGGCTTTAGCTCGTTGCCAATAAAAAGCCCGTAAATGCAAAACTCCGTCCAGGTCGAGTTGCCGCAACATCTGTGGAATGCTGCCCTGATCGTTAAACAGACGTTGCAACTCCCGCACCACGGACACGACCAAATCCGTTTCGTCAGCCACGAATACGCGAGGATGAGCGCCCAAGACTTCCTGTGTCAAGGTGGTGCCAGTACGCATAAAACCCAGCAAAAACACCGGGGCCGGCTGATCTGCGGGAAACACTGTATTTTTCCAACGCCCCAGCAGTTCGCTGTCAAATTCAGCGACATTGGTTTTTAACATATTGGGCACCAGTTGCGCGTCCTGTTGCTGCACTTCCGGAAGTCTGGGCGCAACCTCGCCGGCGGCATGCAGATGCTTGAACACTTGATCGTATATACCCAGCTTATCCAGCACCCGTGCCAGTTCTTTATGGGCGCGAAATTTCTCTTCCGGCTTGAGTATCGAGGTGTTTAGGGTTTTTTCCAAACGCTGCCGTGCACTGTCCAAGTCGCCGCTCGTAATTTCTAGCGTCGCTACCAAGATATTCAACATGGCGTTGTCGGGAGCGAGACGCAGCGCCTGCTTGCCGGCTGCTAAAGCCGATTTTTTTTGATTGAGACGGGAGTGAGATAGAGCCAGTAACTGAAAGCCGCGCGCATAGCTGGGATTGATTTGCACCGCAAGTTTGCAAAGCTCGGTAGCGCCGTGATAATCGTTCCAATATTGCAACTGGTCGGCCAGATCGACGACCAATTTTACATCGCGGTTTTTACGGGCTTTCTTAGCTAATAACTGGCCGGATTGTTTTAAATGGATCAGGCCTTCCTCGCGATAGCCCTGCCAGCATAAAGCCTGCCCCAAACAGGCTAATATCTGTGCGTCCTTGGGAGACTCTTTGGCGGCTTGGGTAAACCAGCGCACGGCTTCGGGTAGGTTTTTTTGGTGAATGGCGGCCTGTCCCAGGCGCATGGCTTCGCTCATGAGTGTTTATTTTTGGTTAAGGTAAGAATTGACAGCATTTTACTGGCTAAGTCCAGGAAAAGAAAAACCCGCGGCTACGGTAGGAGTTATAGGGCGGGTTTAGAGTTTGCCGTCATCCAGGACAGCCTTGCGTAAAAAAATTACATGGCGATGCGTTTGCGGCGAGCGACGCCAACAAAGCCCGCTAAAGCGCTACCGAATAACCAGACAGCCCCAGGAACGGGTACTTGCGAAACGGTTAATCGGTAGCCGTCTGTGGTTTCAACCCAACTTCCATTTCGGTAGCCGCCGATGGCAACGGTATAGATTTGATCAGCAGCGGCCTGGAAACTGATGGTGTTGATATTGCTGGGATTGGTCCCACCGATACTGTAGGCAACGATATCGCTGATGGTGAAGGTTGTGCCGCCACGAATAAGACTGTTATTGGTGAGACCAGTAGTGTTATTGCCAGTATTCCAGTTGCCATAGTGGTTGTAGTCGCTGTTAGTGCTCATGCCTTTAAATATCGTGAAGGCGAAATTCGTATCGCTTTCCAGGATGCCTTGTGCGCTGAGGGTGACCAAACCGCTGATGTCGGATTTGAAGAGTCCGACATCAAGGTCATGGCGCCTGCCGGCAGCGCCAGGGTGTAAATTGACATCGCTCCAGGCGCCTCTGGCGGTGTCGATGTCGGCATAAACGCCGTAGCGGGCGAATGAATCAAACGTTGATATTTCACCTGTGCCGCCACCCTTGACTTGCACGGCCCAGTTCAGATGCGGTGCTGTGTAACCAAAGGGGGTGTGGTTTGTACCGGTAGTGCCAGCCCATTTAGCGACGGTATTGGTTGGATCGCCGGCTGGATACAAGTCGCCATAAATCCAGCCATCGGTGTTGCCGCGATACAGATCCCAGGCCCCGCCCGTTGTAGGATCGGTGGTGTTGGTACTATTATCGGCAGCGCCTGCTGTGGTCAAGTTGTACATGGTAGTCACGCCGGCAGACGCATCGGTTATGGCGCCAGCACTTAGCGCAACGCCGGCCAATGCATGAGCGATCGCTTTGGAAAGTTTGGTTCTAACGTTCATGTAAAAAATTCCTTATTCGTAAATGATTGAACAAAATTTTGGCTAGTAGCTGATTCAGTGTTCTGACCCAATGCGCTTGCGTAACAGGTGGTTTGGTTTTACCGGGGCAAACCCAAGACCTTTCGAAACTACTTCACTGCGGGGCAACTTCGGCACTTCCAGACATTCAATGAGTTAGAACACGACTTCCAATAAGCAACAATAGCGCCAATAAATAAATGATTATAATCAATAATATAGAGTTTTTTCAATAGGAAGCTGTGGTAAATGACACGAATAAACGGCCATATGCCTCAGTGGCTGAAACTTTAGGTGCCGTTAAAACATGCAACATGAGGGGGCGAGCAAAATGCGCTAGCGGGCCGATCGCTTGTCGTTGACTTTTCCATCGGGGGTGCAGGTCATTTCGCTCTGAATCGATGATATGCAAATTGGCCATATTCAGGCCTAATTCTGTATGGAAAACGAGAAAGACCCGCAGCTACGGTAGGAGGTGCAGTGCGGGTTATAGAGTTTGCCGTCATCCTTGACAGCCTTGCAAGACAAAGATTAAGCCGCGTGAGGTCTGCGGCGCTTTAAGCCAACCAAGCCTACTAGGGCACTGCCGAATAGCCAAATGGCACCTGGAACGGGTACTTGAGATACTGTCAGCTTGTAGCCGTCGACAGTCTCGCCCCAACTACCGTTTCGATAACCACCCAGAACGATGGTATAGATTTGACCCGCTTCTGCATTAAAGGTGATGTTGTTGAGATTGCTCGGGCTTCCACCGCCGATGCTATAAGCCACAATTTGACCAATCGCGGTTTGAGGGCCAGCGCCGTCAGGATCGAAGTTAGTGAAGCCGCCTGGCAAAGATGCAGAAGTTAAGCCCGAAGCGTTATTGTTAGCGTTCCAAGCGCCGTGATGGTTATAGCTTGAGTTGGAACTCATACCTTTGAAAATTGTAAAGCCGAAATTGGTGCCGTTTTGTAGGATACCCTGTGCGCTTAGACTGACAGTGCCAGAAGTATCAGATTTGAATAAACCAAATTCGAGGTCATGGCGCCAGCCTCCAGCGCCAGTTAATGCATTGTCGCTCCAGGCGCCTTTAGCTGTGTCAATGTCGGCGTAAACCTCGTAGCGGTTAAATGAATCAAAAGTTGATATTTCCCCTGTACCGCCATTGCCGCCGGTAATTTCAACCGCCCAATTTAAATGCGGGGCAGCGTAACCGAAGGGGGTGTGGTTTGAGCCTGTGGTGCCTGCCCACTTAGCAACAGTATTCGTTGGGTCGCCGGCCGATTCAGTGAATCCATATATCCAGCCATCGGTGTTACCGCCATGTAATGCCCAGGTACCTCCTGTCGTAGGGTTGGTCGTGTTGTTGCTGTTATCCGCAGCGCCTGCAGTGGTCAGGTTGTACATGGTGGTGACGCTGGCAGAAGCATTGGTGATTGCGCCGGCACTCAGCGCAACGCCTGCCAGTGCGTAAGCTATGGCTTTGGAAAGAGTTTTTTGTTGCAACATAAATTGTTCAGCCTCGTGAGTAAAGTTCAACGCGATTCCATTCACTAAATCTTTAGTGGATTTGCATTGTCAATTTTTAAAAAAACGATTGGAGAGATGCACGTCATGGCCCAAAAATGAAATTCCGTTTCATCTATTACGCAAAAGACTACAAGAGTCTGTTTGCCCTATGATTCAGCGCAATTTGATAAAAGCATAAGTCGTGCCATATCAATAGTTCTGTCAAAAAAGGGGGAAGGGGGTGAGCGTGTGAAAAATGAAACGGGGGTATAGTCGGCCCTAATAAAATTGGCGAAATTTCAATTATTTTCTGAAGTTGATGCTAACTGTATGAAATTGATAAATATATTAGGAGTATTCCGTATGTGATCTTACTGATCACTTGTCTGACGCCGTTAAGCATTAGTTTCCAGAATGTTGATGGTTAGCATTGATGATTTGAGCCTAGCTGCTTGTTTGCTTTAGCAAAAGGTGTGTCCAATAGAATTAAACTATGTCAAATGACTCGTATAAGGGAAATGACGTATCGATTTTTTTATCGGACGTCAGTTAGCAGAGTTTCTCGCCGTTAATTCCGTAACATATGTGGAATAGTCCCAATGACTCCAACCATTGCGCACCTTGTTGTTCCTTCAGAAGAGCGATCGTAGATGCGCTTCCGGCAATGATGCATAAATCTGCAACGACGGTTGCAGATGCTAAGTAACTGACCGGCCAGCCGGTCTTGGGATTAAGAATGTGGCCATAGCGTTTACCATTCACGATCATAAAGCGAGCATAATCGCCGCTGGTTGCCACCGCCCCCTGAGATAGAGAGAGGGAAGGCACTGACTCGTTGGCACTTCTAGGATGTTGAATGCCAATCCGCCAAGGTTCATGGTTAGGACGAGAACCGATTATGCGAATGTCACCGCCCAAATTGATGACCCCATGAAAAACACCCATCTCATGACAAACAGAGGCGGTTCGGTCTGCAGCATATTCTTTAACGATACCCCCGAAATCAATAGCCATGCCGGCCCGATTGAATTTAAGAATGGGTTTGAGCCAGGAGATTTTTTCCCAACCGACCCGCTCTAATAGTGCTTGAATTTGTGCTGCATTTGGGCGTTGATTATCGGGAAACTTCCACACTTGCCCTAAGATGCCGGAACTGATGTCAAACAAACCATCGCTCTGCTGGTAGCACGTGTCGGCATAGTCTAGTAGCGCAGCCGTTTCCTCGTCGACACTGAATTCACCGCCGTTTAGGGCTGCCTGGTTAATTGAACACAGGTAACTGTCTGCTTTATATCGTGAATATTTCGACTCTAAGCGCAAGACGTCGGCAATCACGGTCTTTGCGCAATGTTTTGCCAGTAGCTGGTTTTCTGCGAATATCTGTAATTCGCAGGGGGCGCCCATGGCTTTGAACGGAAATCGAAAAAGGGTTAAGTGCGGCACTTTGACGGGTGTGTTTCTATAAACTGCCGAATTTACCCTATTAGAAGCTGTAACTCCAAGTGGCTGTCAGTGCGCCATCGCGATCGAGTTGATAACCATTGAAATCCGAATGCACAGGTTGTAACCACTCTACAGCCAAGCTGTGACCAGCAAATTTTCCATCGCGAAACGAAGTGTTTAATCCTAAGCCAACATCCCAGAACCTCCCGCCGTAATTGCTTGGAAAATCTACAGGAGATGTCGCGTCCAAAGTCAGCTTGCTTCGTCCCTGGATATGATCTTGCCAAGTATAAACCCCTCTGATGGTGGCGGAGAGCCAGTCGAAAATTGCATAACTACCCCAGCCGCTGGCCTGAATTTGATCGCCAAACGCGTAGCCGTATTTATTATATTCAAGCCGTTTTGTGCCACTGAATTGCAAACCCCAACCCCAGTCCGCAAGTTGTCCGTTGTAAGTTAAGCTTGGCTTGAAATCCCAAGTGCCACTACCTAATTGCATACCATAGTCTTGCAGATTGAGGCTGCTGGCATCTACCTTTGTCCCGCTGCTTGATACTAATTGAGGCGGCGAGAGTTGCGCATCGATACTGCCGGTAGGGGCGCTCACCCCAATTCCCGCATGAGCTCGGTGCGTGCCATTATCGACAACCTTAACCAAGGCGGTGACTATCGTGTCGCCTATGTCGTTGCTGGTATGATGAGATCCTCCGTGCCCTGAATCCTGCTCTGTGAGTGTTGGTTGACGCAATGGGTTGCTCATGGACATATCCATGCTCATCAATTGCGGCATCACCATCAGGTTAAGCCAGTCCGTCGGCGCATACATTAAATCTAGCATGTGCATTTGCATATGCATTTTGGTGGGCTTGTACAAACAGCCGGCTGCATAGCCTTCGCAAGCATTGTTAACTAGGGTGAGGTCGTCGACAAACCCATCACCTTGGCGCATCGAGCCGCTTTGTACCCCATACATAAACCGATAGCCGACCATAATGGCGTCGCTTTGATTCATCATATGTCCAAACATAACGCCCGCAGGTAGCGCCGCACCATGCTGATGGTGATGATGTTCATGGTCGCCGCTGCCGCCGCCTAGGAAAGCCAAGCTGCGGGCCGACAAGTCCACGCTGAGATTGGCGTGCGCCATGAAATAATCGAAATCGGCGTAATTGCCTACGCCACCGCCACCGATTTTAAGATTCCCTGCATGCGCGGTGTATTCGAAGCCGGTTTCTAGCTTAATTCCGCGCGCGAATTCCTTGGTAACGGTAAGTCCACCACCGAGCGTGCCAAAGGCCGACAAGCGGAAATCACTAGAGTAAAAGCCATCTTCTCGTGGCGCCAAAAAATATGGTGCAAAAAAATCCGCTTGTGATTGAGAGTAGTAGCGCAGGCTGGGCGTCACGGTCCAACCGTTCGCGAGAGACTGAAACCATTTCATTTCCATGGTATGCGAATTCACATTCCAGTCATCAGTGAAAAAACGGTAATCCAAATGGACGGTAGCATTGAGATTGGGTAAATGTTGATTGATCCGATTTGACCATGACCACAAATTCCGTTGTCTAGGGCGACTATCCCGAAATAATTCGATGCCAACCATTTCCAATCGGGTGATGCCGTTCCAGTCGAGATTAGCCGATCGGTCGGGATCGCCGATGGTATTTTCGATTTCGGCATATTCTTCAGCCGTGATCTCACCGCGAACGTAAACGTATTTGTAAGGATTGCTCAAATAACCGCGTTGATGGGTGTAATTCAGCGTGCTTTGAAACAGCGTGTTTTTGCCCAACACCTGAGATAAGCCGAGCGTGAAATTATCAAACTGACTGTTTTCATTGAGATCAGGGTAATTAGGTGACGCGTAATCATGGTTGTGGCCGCCCGCAGCGGTGTGCGGAGTCGAACGGTTGATTTGATTGCTAGTTTTGCCGTAGCCGAATGAAACCGTTGTCAGTTTGTCGTTGAATTCATGATTGATATTGATAGAGCCGAAGTTGGAGAGAAAGTCGGGTTCATCAGAATATCCGCCACTAAAACTTAAGGTGCTGTCAGCCAAGTAATAGTTGGTGGTAAATTTCGGCATCGAACGCGTTTCCTGGGGTTGCATGGCGAAGCGCTCTAGAGCAGGCGTGTTTGTCGGGGTGATAGTGTTTAGTATTGCGGCATAGCGCGCGACCAAGGCGTTGTAACGCAACTGGTTCTGTAGATTTGGCAAATCGGCTAGGGCCGCTTGCCGATCCTGTTCAAGTAGCGCAATTTCGTTATTATAAGATTGAGTCAGATTGGCGATGAGAGTGTCTCGCCGAGTCTTAGCGTCGCCGTAAGCGGCAATCGCGTCGTTGTCTAGGTTGAGACTCAGGATGTTTTGGTCCTTCAGTGCGGTTCGAGCGGCGATAAGAGCATCATATTGAGCATCTAAAGCTGCTCGAAAGCTGTCTTGATCGGCGTTCCAGGCTACCCAGATCACGCTCGGCGACACGTTGATATCGTCGACCAAAATATTGAAAGCCATATCATTGGGAATTTTGCCGACATTGTTAAAGTTGGCAAAATGTATCCAGGCCGCTTTGATATTTTGGAAAGCGCTATTAAGGCTCAATGTCCCGTTGAAGCCATTGGCAAAGGTTTGATATGCCGTGCAGGTAGAATACTCGGCGCAATTTCCTGTTTTATCGTTGTCGGCAAGATTGGTATTTACCGCCGAGTTAAATCCCAAGACTTTCCAAAAATGTTGATTGGCGTCATAACCGGGTTGCCCCGGTGTGAACGGGTTGGCCTCTTCATCGTAACTTGCATTGATTTTCATCGAATTCAAGCTGAAGGCTGATGAGTCTACGGACCTTATATAGATGCCGCCTGCATCGTTATGGTGGTTGATTTGGCGATTGGCGGACGAACCGCCTCTGTGAAGATGGGCGCCTTGTTGAGTCGGGTCTGAGATGGTACCAATGATCATGCCATTTTGAACGACGCAATCGCCACTGGTGCAATTGCCGCCAGCCAACGGCGGCGTATTGGCTTTTCCGAAATACGCGCCGTCAGGCAATATGGTCGTACCTGTCCCGAAGTTAACTGTTGTAGAGAACTCTATGCTGTTGGGCTTTTGGTTTTGCGCGATCTCGTTTTGTTTTTGCTGTTCAAGCAGCGCTTTATCTTGATCGTAATCTAATTCCAAAATCGGTAAGCTAGGGTGTATTAGTCTCAGATCCTCATAATAGTCAACGGTAACATCGGATTTCAAACCGCTATATCTGTTTGTTAGTGACGTTGCAAGCGCAGTATTTTCAACCCCAATAGCGTTTCGTCGATAATCCACCGTATCCGCAATTTCGATGGCGAATTGATCTCGCAGATTGGCAACTTTCTTAAATGTGTCGAGTCCGCCACGGAATGTGATCGTGTCGGCACCCAGCACTCCGGATGCGGCAGACACCAAATCTTTGTAGACCTCCGCGCCAGTGCCGTATTCCGATGCCGGTAATAATGTCAAGGTTTCCGGCAGGCTGAACACCGGCGTGGCGCCGGAATAGGTGTCTCGATCGAGGCTGAAAGCCAGTTCCAATCTATCCGTCAGTGGAAGGATGCTATCGGCATGGTAAACCGACACTTGCATGCGACTAGCGCTTTCCTGGTAGTAACCGTAACTGACGTTACCAGCAATGTTGGCGGCCGGAATAGCCGCATAGCTTTGCAGCCCGGGCAGACCCAAGGCTGCGGAAGTGAATGCCGCCAGGGCTTTGCTTTTGTCAGTCTTAATTGCAGCCACAGCCACCCCCAGCGGAACCGTGACCACCTTGGGCTGCGGCTTTGCTGGTAAATATGTGATCCCTGAAGGCGTTTTGATTGGGTGTCGGGTAAATAGCCATTTCCGGTTTGGCTAGGTTGCCACGCTCCCACGGCGCTACAGGCGCGCAGCCGGCAAGCGAAGTAATTAGCACAGCAGTCCACATGGCTGCATAAGTCTTTTTCGACATAAACAGCGGACTATTCCGTGAGTAAGCCGGCAATCGATCTTTCCAGCTCAGGCTTGTCTTCGTCTCTGAATCCCAGGTGGATCATGCGCACTTTCCCCGACTTATCAATCAGGTAGGAAGATGGCATGGCTTTTACGCTATATGTCTCGGGGCATCCCCCGCTGGGGTCGAAAAATTGCGGATAGTCGACTGGGTTTTGCGTCAAGTAAGCTTGCGCCTCGCCGCTGTTTTCATCCACATTGATGGCTACCACTTCAAATCCTTTAGCGCTCAGAGCATTGCGAATCCTATTAAGAAAGGGCATCGATTTTTTGCAGGGAGGGCACCACGTCGCCCAAAAATCAACCAGAAGGACCTTTCCTCGATAGCTTTGGGCGCTAAATTTTTCGGTTGCCAACGAGTTTGCTGAATCGCAGGCTGGTGCTTCTTCACCAACACCGAGAGCAAATGATGTTCCGAGATTCAACGAATACAAAATGACTGCGGTAAAGAAAGCTCTTGGCATAGTGTGGCGTTAATAATGGGGCTTGAAATATTTGAGGTCGGCGGTACCAGTCGCCGACAAAACCTTATATCAATAAGCAAATTTGATGCCTAATAATTAAACTTGGCTGCGAGTGGTGTCTTGTATCCAGCAACAGGCTTACTATTCAGTTTGTTTTTTAAACTGGGAAGCAAAAGGTGGGGCATTTGCCGGATCTGGTGTGTGATTTAACATAGTTCTGATTCAAGCGGGTTTTGTCAGGAATGCGAAACTGAATGAGCGGCTTAGAAAGTCAGTGTATGTGGGGCAGTCAAAGTTATGAAAACCAAATCAGGAGTGTTTGCTTGATTGCCTGTGTTGGTTGCCGTTTTGTGCTGCTCCAAACGCTGGAGTTGTTGGGGAAAACCCCGATAACTAACTGTTCCAAAAAACGATATAGGACTTTTAATGCTACCGCGTTGCGGCGTGTTAGGGAGGTGTTTGTAGGTCGGGCTATGGCCCAGACGTTAATGTCGCAGTGTTATTGAAGCCGATAGTGTCTAGTCGATTCCGTGCCGGGATATTAGAAATTTCATAACCGTCTGGATGGAGATTATTCTGGCCCCATAATTGCTGTGGGTTATGGGTGAATAACTTTAATCATCGTGTATGAAGGAGAGACAAATGAATAATCTTTTTAAGCTGCTTGGCGTTCCTGCCTTGCTGTCTGTGTCTGGTATCGCAGGCGCGGCCATCAGCGAGCAGACCACCGTTACGTTTGCAAATGCGCCAACCTCAGGGATTTTTGGTAAAAGCAATGCAATCGTTGGTGACATTAACTCAAATGGTTCAAATTGTGCCGAGGGGTCTTGCTATGTTGAAAATGGCGTAGTCATCTCAACGGTTTTGGATGGAACCTCCGCAGGCGCTCATCTGCACGTCGTCGGTGCTCAACCGGCAGCGCGTAGACTCCATACGCACGGGGATGCTGGTGGCGTTTACATTCGCCTTACCGATGGCTCAGCTTTTAGCTTTGAATCCATCAGGATTGCTTCGAGCTACAGCGAGGATCTCGATAACGTTTTCACGAAATTTTTGGCTGACGGCTCTCCAAACCCCGATTGGAATAGCGCTATCGACAACTTTGTAATCAAAGGCTTTAGCAATGCTAGCAACCCGGATTTGTCGCAGAACAATCATCCGACCCCGGTAGCTGAAACCAGCGTTTTCATCGGTACTAATACAGGTGCGGGTTCATTCAACGTGCTGGCGGCAAACCCTGATTTTGCTAATGTCAATGCGGTATGGATATACGCAGGGGGACGCTATAACGCGGAATTGGCTGGACAGCGCAACTTTGATGTCAAGTTCGACGATATCAAGTTGAATGCACCCGTAGCAGCTGCAGTGCCGCTGCCTGGCGCGGTATGGTTGTTCGGTTCTGCCGTTATGGGCTTCTTAGCTAGATCAAAGCGTCAAAATCAATTGACTGCCTAACTTAGATTTAGAACAGGCTGCGGTAGTAATTGCCGCAGCCTTTTTTTATGTTCAACGAGTTTAGTCTGGATTAGGTTTTATTAAGCTGCCTAAGTAATGCCAAACCAAATAATGAAATTGGTAAATTGCGAGTTAGCCTAGCTTGCCGCTGTTGTCAGACTCAGTACCCGTTGTAGTGAAGATATTGTTTGGCATGCCAGACAAGCGCTGGAGTTTAGTTTATGAAAAAAAGTTATCTCGTACTAATTGCAGCGGCTTTGGTTGCGCAATCGGTGTTTGCTCATGGCCCTAAGCCTGGGCCGCTGCTTAATTTGCCAGCTCCCGATGTACCAGGTCTTGTCGATGGCAGTGATCCTATTGTTATCAATAAAGCCAGAGCCATTGCACTTGGTAAAGCCTTGTTCTGGGATATCAATGTCGGTAGTGATGGCATGGCATGCGGCTCTTGTCACTTTCATGCAGGTGCCGATATTCGCACTAAAAATCAACTCAATCCGGGCTTGAAAGGAAAATCGAATGACAACGCCCTGTTCAGCGAGCTTAACTCTGGCGGTGGCGGCCCAAACCACACTTTGACGCAACAAGATTTTCCTTTACATCAAAGGGCAAATCCTTTCGATAAAAATTCAGCCGCCATTCGCGATACAGATGATGTGGTTGCTTCCTCGGGTACCTTCAGCGGTGAATTCAAAAGCACTTCTCGGTTTATGGGTTCTAACGATGTGTGTAGCAGAGAAAGTGACGACGTCTTCAACGTCGGTCATATCAACACGCGTCGAGTAGAACCGAGAAATGCCCCCACCGTCATCAATACCATTTTTAATTTTCGTAATTTTTGGGATGGTAGGGCTAACAATGTTTATAACGGGGTCAGTCCTTGGGGAGATAGAGACCCGGATGCCGGAGTTTGGGTGAAAACAGGGGCTAGAACCGTTGCCAAACAGCGCTTGCGCCTGGAAAACGCGTCACTGGCTTCACTTGCAATGGCGCCACCATTCAGTGATACCGAAATGGGTTGCCGTCAGCGCCGCTGGGCCGATATTGGCCGTAAGTTGTTATCACGTCAACCCTTGCAACATCAGAAAGTGCACCATGAAGACAGCGTTTTCTCACCGTTAGGCTTGGTAAACAGTACACCAACCTCTCAACTTGCAGGTTTGAAAACGACTTATCGCTCGCTTATTACGCAAGCGTTCAATCCAAAATATTGGTCTCATAGTGGCAGCTCCAATGGTTTCCCGGCTCCTCGCCCAGGTGAACCGGCGTTTACGCAGGCCGAGGTCAATTTTTCCCTATTTTTTGGCGTTGCGTTGCAAATGTATCAAGCAACTTTAATTTCCGATCAGGCGCCCATCGACAGGGTTCCACGCGTATTAACTTCGGGTGGCAGCTATCTCAATCCCAAATGGAATGAACTTTATCCAAGTGATCCTGAAAAAGCGGGCAGACTCACAAATGGTTTCAATATTTTTATGGCTAACCATTGTTCTACTTGCCATGCTGGGCCTTTGGGTACATCTGCGGCTGTTGCTGCCTACGCCAAAGTGCTTAAGCCGACACCGGGTGCTTTTTATGGTCCGGAGACAGGGAAAATATTTTATGGGGTCAACGCGCTGGCTCATTTTAGTGGAGGGCACGTGGCAGGGTTGACCGACTATGCCAATGTGGTTACTAGGGATATTACTGTTGCCGCGCCGCCGTATTCGGCACGTTTTAGAGACATTGATTTTGCTAATACCGGTGTTACTGATCCTGATAACGACCATGGGTTGATGGATGTTGATGATTTTGGTAATCCGTTGTCGTTCAGTTACCAATATCAACAATATCTGGCGGGTTACACAGACAATGTTGTCGATTCAGTGGTTTACCGTACCCGAGCCTGCGGCTTTATCGCGCCACTAGTCGATCCATTCGGCTCTACCGTTCCGGACACAGAGTATTTTAGTGACGCCGATCAGCTTGAAATCGACGGCGCACGTGATGGGGTGAATAAGTCTACTGGGTGTATTGTCTCTGATCTTTCAGGGGAGCCTAATGTGCCAAAAATACCGACTGTAAACGCAGCAAGAGCGGCGATAACCATGCAGAAAATGGCGATTGGCGACAAAGCCGCTTTTAAGATTCCCACGTTGCGCAACGTTGAGTTAACGGGCCCATTTATGCATAACGGTGGCATGGCAACACTGGAACAGGTCGTTGAGTTTTATGCCAGAAAAGGCAATTTCATCAATGAAAATCAGCATCATTTTTTAAACGGTATCAATTTGGTAGGGAATGCCTTACCAATTGGTTCAGAGCTTAGCTCTCAGAAAAACAGAGCCGATTTAGTAGAGTTTTTGAAAACCTTTACCGATGAACGCGTCCGCCTGGAAAAGGCTCCTTTTGATCATCCTGAAATTAAGGTGCCTCACGGTCATAAGGGCAATGCATCGTCTGTGGAGTCTGGTAACGCCATGGATGGGACGCTGGCAAAAGATGAGATGCTTGTTATCCCGGCGGTAGGTGCTAACGGCGCTTTAGAGTCTGATGGCCTGACTCCCAAGCCAATTATGCCTTTCGAATACTATCTTCAGGAAGGGGCTTTTGCGCAGTAAAGGCGACAGGCTTTGTTAATTATTTAAAAAATCCGCATAACGGAAGAGCAAGACTTTTCCGTTATTTTGGCCGGAAGAAAAGTAGTAAGGAAAAAATTCATGAAACAAACAAAATGTATTGAATTAGCAGTTGTTGCTTTTTCACTAATCGGCTTTTCAACGCCCTCTAATGCGAGCACCCAATTTGCCGCCGCGGCAACAATCGGATTTTCGGTTCAGTCTGTTCGCAATGAATCAGTGCCCGATAACTTGGAGTTTGCCGATGTCTATATCGATGCAGGATACGAGTATCGGGATGCGTTAAAGCCGGAGCCTCATCGCTCCTCATTAATAATGAATGGTGATGCGATTCTAGCTGTGTCTGATGCGGATTACTCAATGTCGGGCTCATACGCGAATAACACTAGTGTATTTAGTCATCAATTTTTCGTTAACGGGAGTGTTGCTAACGGCGATATTTCTGCGTTCCAGTTGGGCTGGTACAGATGGTCGGTAACCAATAATAGTGCAACAGATATTTTTTCAATTGATATGCTATTTGATCATCAAATGTCTGCATCCAGAATTGGGGATTACAGCTCTGCTGTTGTCTTGCTGGATTATTTTTCTGACGATGATGCGAGTTTTATTGGCAGTGATAATTTGGAGGCTCACGCATTTGCCCCTTCGGTGCAGTCTCAGGGAGGTGGCAGTTATAGTATGACGTTAAACCCTGGGGAAACCAAAACTTATCTGGTTGATGTCTCTGTTAACGCAAACTCAGTTGCTGCAGTACCCTCGCCGCCGGCTGTTTGGTCATTCTTGCTGGGAATGGGTGCTGTTTTGATCAGACTACCAAATAAAACTCTAGCTTAGAAAATCATCGGTTTTGGATGCGCGCTATTTTTTGCTGAAGCGTTGTAAAATCCGAAATAAGCCATCTGATTACATTGACGGGGATATTGATTAGGTCTGCTCAAACCACTTGATCTGGAATTCTTTTAGCATTAAAAAATGCCGCTAAATTCGCCAAGACTTTTTCACCCATTGCCGTGCGAGTGGCAATGGTGGCGCTACCTAGGTGTGGCAATAGCGCCACGTTGTCCAGTGTCAAAAAACCGGGGTCGATATTGGGTTCGCCTTCGTAAACATCCAGACCGGCCCCGGCAATGCGTTTTTCTTGTAAGGCTTTGATCAAGGCTTTGCTGTCGACTACGTCGCCGCGTGCGGTATTGATCAAATGTGCGCTTGATTTCATTAAATTCAACGTAAGCTCATTGATTAAATGCCGGGTTTCGTTGCCACCGGGACAATGCAGCGACACGTAATCGCATTGTGGCAAGAGTTCTTCTAAGGTGTCGCACCGCGTCGCTTCTAGTTCTTCAACGATGGCTGGTTCCGCCGGGCTGGGTTTGATATACAAAATCTTCATGCCAAAGCCATGATGTGCTTTACGGGCCATGGCTTGGGCAATGCGGCCAAAGCCGATTAAACCTAGGGTGGCATTGGTAACGTCACTGCTCATCATATGCGTTGGGCACCAACCCGTCCATGCTCCGGCGCGCACTAATCTATCCCCCTCGGCACCCCGTCGCGCGGACATTAGTAACAAGGTCATCGCAATATCTGCAGTACTTTGCGTCAACACGCCCGGAGTATTGGTGACGATAAGACCTTGCTGTTTGGCTGCGCCGATGTCTATATGGTTATAACCCACACCAAAATTACCCAGTATTCGGCAGCGCTTATTGGCTACGTTCAGCACCTCAGCGGGCAGGGAGTCGCAGACGGTGGGGCATACAGCGTCGTGATTCTGCAAAGCTTCCTTGAACTCATCGGCAGTGAGAGGATGATCGTCGGTATTCAGCGTGACGTCATAGAGCGCTTGCAGTTTGGCTTCAACGCTTGCCGGCCAGCGTCGGCTAATCAGGACTTTAGGTTTGCTCATTGGGTGTCCTTTCGTAAAAACTTTATCGGATTATAGAGCCGCTTCATCATCGACGTCAGGGTTGGCGCGATTTGCTGGAAACCAGCCTAGAGTGCATTTGCATCAAAGATGCGTGATTGCCTGCATAACGGCTTTTGCTAGGCACTATTGCCTTTACAAGCTTAGCTAAAATCAGTGGCTTACTAGTGGGCGACGGTTTCTGATTAAGGGGCGACGGCTGGATTGGAGGTGCTGATACCGCCGTTGCCATGCTCCCTATCATAGGCTTTCAAACGAGCCGCACGCAGACTATTGATACTGGCAATATTTTCATCATGTTGCTGTAAATATCTTTGGCGCTGTTGGGCTAAATGTTGGTCTTGCTGTTCTTGCAAAGCTATGGCCATTGCCGGCTTTTTATACTGCAGTTCCGCTTGGCGTTCCGCGATGTTTTGTGCTTGATAGCGGTCGTCAATATTCCCCTGTTTTTCTAATAAGTCCAAGCTACGCGTTTGCTGCTCTAACTGCTGTTGACCAAACATTCTGGCATCGTCAAGTTGCTGTTGATCCAGTCTTAGCCCCATTTCCAAACGCCTGGCTTCCTCTTTCTCATGATGTTGATCGATGATTTGTTGATTTTCGCGTAACAGTTCCTCTTGCTGACGTTTCAGCGCCTCGGTGGTGGCGATTAAATCAGCATGTTGTATCTGCGTTTGTTCCGCTTGCTTAGCGCTGTGGTAAAGCCAAGAGCCTATCGGAAACAACAGCAGGAGGGCGATAACGGTTAGTTGTAACCAAGTGCCAAATTTGCTGCTTTGGCTAAAATTAGTTGGCGTTAGGTCTGTTGGCTGTAAACGGCTCGCAGCCAATTTGCGATCATAGGCGATCCGTCGGCTTGTGTCGGACAGTATCAAAAAGGCTTCCCTGGCTCGGTTGATCTTATCTATCGACGAATCATCTTCGCACTTTGCTGAATGCCGTTCAATATCCTTGAAGGCCCGGTGGATTTGCTGCTCGTTGGCGGATTCGGGTAGGTTTAAAAGTTGATATAAGGTTTTTGCCATGTTCGCGTCTCCCAACGTTTTGTCGCCAAATGATCGGGAGATAGTTCACTAACCCCAGATAATGCCGGTACTGAGCCAAGCTACCGGCATAGGGGACTATAAAGAATTGAAATTTGCAGTGCAAATACCCTTTCAGTAATTTAAGCCCGAACGACTGCGAGCTTTTCCTGATTCCGGCGCAGCATTGCTAAGGAACCCAACATGCCACCCAAAACGAACCAGGTTGCTGTGGCCAGCGGCATTGCCGACATGGGTTTTTCGTTATCTGTGTTCACGTACTGCAGTCCTGCTTGGGGTTCAGGCGATTTTTCCTGTAGAAGTTGGTAACCAATGTCAGGGATAAAGGACCAGGCCCCGCTGCTGATGGCTGGATAGTTCATAACAGACCAGTTCAAAGCTTGAAGGCCGCGTACTTCGTTGGGTTTTTGGCGGTTTAATCCTGATGAATAAATGGCTTGGGTAACGCAATTATCGATCTCGACGGCGCCGATTTGACCGGGTGTACTAACAGGGAGCCAGCATAAGCTAGGTTCAAAAAGTCCCGAACTCGGCGCCAGGCTGGTTTGTGCTGCGATATTTGGCAATACGTGGCTGTGGATTTCGGTTTGCTCGAGCTCATGAAGTTCCGCATGAGCAGGGGCGATCAGTGCTGTAAACAGTAACAGGCTGTGTCTCATGATATGTCTCCCTTGGCTTCGGAGTTAGAAGATAACTCGTCAATACAATTAGCAAAATTGAGGCCGTAAATAAAAAATCTATATAAATTATAATTTTACGGACATTGTATGAATTTTACGCTGCTGAGGAGTCGTGTATTGTGATGCGGAATGGTGCAAAACATGAGTGCATTTGGTGCTTTGTGCACAAAAAAAGACTAATTGCCTGCGGTCCAGCGTCTTGGGAATTTAGGCAGATGAGCCAGTTTGGCTACTTACTTGGCTTGGTATGGAGCAGGGTTACTCGATCAATACCCGTCAAATAGCCGAATACCATTAACGAAAAAATAGGAAGTGAGGTAGGAGCGAATTTGTTCTGCTTTTAGCGCTTAACAATATTGCTGAAAGCTTGCGGGTGACACTTTTAGTGGATCACCCGCTAACGCGTCAGGGGCGTTATATCGCTGTCGAACGATAATACTCGATAGCTGCGGCAACACCGCTGCCCGGTTTAATGTCCAGGCCATTATCCAGCATGGCCATCTCCACACCTGCAATCGCACCTAATAATGAAACATCATTCATATCGCCAACGTGGCCGATCCGGAACACTTTTCCGGCTACTTCGCTCAGTCCCGCGCCCAGCGAAATGTTGTATTTGTTGTAAGCGGTGCTGATGACGTGGCGCGCGTCCTTATCTGTCGGCACGACGATAGCAGTGACCGTGTCCGAGTCCCAACCGGCTTGCGCACAAGTTGACAGGCCCCAAGCGGCGACCGCACGACGCACGCCTTCGCCCAAACGGTGGTGGCGGGCATACACATTTTCCATTCCTTCTTCTAACAGCAACTCCAGCGCTTTGCGCAGGCCATACAGCATCGGTGTCGATGGGGTATAGGGCGTGTAGCCGTCCTTGTTGGCAGTGGCCATGTCTTTCAAGGAGAAGAACGAGCGTGGAAAATTGCTGTTATCGATGGCTGCTAAGGCTTTTTGACTGAAGCCCAAAATCGCCAGGCCAGCCGGCAACATAAAGCCTTTTTGGGAGCCAGCGATGCTCGCGTCCACACCCCATTCGTCTTGACGGAAATCCAGGCTGCCGATCGAACTTACTCCGTCGACAAACAAAAATGCAGGGTGAGCTGCGGCGTCCAGCGCTTTGCGTACCCCTGGAATGTCGCTGGTCACGCCAGTAGAGGTTTCGTTATGAGTGGCCAGAACCGCTTTGATTTCGTGGTTTTTATCGTCTTTCAAACGCGCTTCCAGATGGTCCAATGGCATGCCTTTGCCCCATTCAACTTGATGCACTTCCACATCAAAGCCCAGTTTTTTGGAAGCTTCCGCCCACAAGTGGCCGAATTGGCCGAAGCGGTAAATCAAGACTTTGTCACCCTGGTTCAAACAGTTGGTCATCGCTACTTCCCAGCCGGCGGTGCCTGTCGCTGGGAACACGAAACATTGGCCGGTCTCGGTGCGGAACACTTTTTTCAGGTCTTCCAGAATCGGGCTCAACAGTTTAGGAAAAATCGGCGAACGGTGATCTTCCATCGGCACATGCATCGCGCTCAGAATTTCATGTGGGGTATTGGTTGGCCCTGGAACAAAAAGGTGATTGCGACCTGCCATCTGGTTTCTCCTGGATAGGTGATATTGAATGAATCGGTGAAAATCGCCGGATGGTGCCACATAAGCCGTGATTCGGCAAGTCGTTTACCGGCGCAAACCTGCACCGAAGCTGACAAGCGCAATTGACATTGCAGGCTCTGAAAGTAAAATGGCACGTTCTTTAATCCCAGCACGGCGCGGTTTTTCAGCCGGCCAACCAACCGTAGGAAATATACATGAGTCACACACTTTACGAAGCCAACGCCCAACGCGTGCAACGTTGCGAATTGGCGGTGCCGGGTTCCAGTCCGGAAATGTTCGAAAAAACCTTAAAAAGCGGTGTGGACTTTGTATTTCTGGATCTGGAAGACGCTGTTGCGCCAGATGACAAGCTGCAAGCCCGAAAAAACGTCATCCAGGCCATCAACGATTTGGACTGGAAAGGTAACGGGATTACCTTGTCGGTGCGCATCAACGGTCTGGACACCCAGTACATGGTGCGCGATGTGGTTGACCTGATCGAGCAGGCTGGCCCAAAAATCGACACACTACTGGTGCCTAAAGTCGGTGTTTACGGCGACGTGTACATGGTAGATGCGATGTTGACTCAGTTGGAAATGCAGGAAGGCCTGAAAAACAAAATCGGCATCGAATGCCTGATTGAAACCGCCCTGGGCATGGCCAATGTTGAAGACATCGCAAAACAAGGTGCTATCGGCGGACGTGTGGAAGCCCTGCATTTTGGTGTGGCTGACTACGCCGCCAGCAATCGTGCCCGCACCGTTAACATCGGTGGTTTAAACCCCGATTACCCTGGTGACCAGTGGCATGCGGCGATTAGCCGGATGACCGTGGCTTGCCGAGCCTATGGCTTGCGCCCCATTGATGGACCATTCGGCGACATCAAAGACCCCGAAGGCTACAAAGCCGGTGCGCGCCGCGCCGCCGCATTGGGTTGTGAAGGCAAATGGGCGATCCACCCCTCGCAGATCGCGTTGGCGAACGAAGTATTCACCCCGCCAGCCGCGGAAGTCGAAAAGGCTAAACGTATCCTGGTCGCTTTGCAGGAAGCCGCCGCACAAGGCAAAGGCGCTGCGGCGCTGGATGGTCGTTTGATCGATGCGGCTTCCGAGCGGATGGCCAACAATATAGTCCGCGCCGCCGAAGCGATTGCCGCTAAATCCCGATAAAAATAGGTAGCTTGGGTTAGTAGCGTAGCGTGACCCACTATCTAATGCTTTTCTGTTGGGTTAAGGCTGACGCCTGACCCAATCTAAATTTCAATATCACGAGAGAGTCCATGGACATTCATGAGTACCAAGCAAAGCAGCTATTAGCCGATTACGGCGTGAAAATAGCGGATGGCGGCCTGGCCTATAGCCCAGAAGACGCGGTGCAGCGCGCCCGTGAAATCGGTGGCCACGTCTGGGTAGTTAAAGCGCAGATACATTCCGGTGCGCGCGGCAAAGCCGGCGGTATCAAGATTTGCAAAACCCACGACGAAGTCAGCGATGCCGCTGAGTCGTTGCTGGGTAAAAAATTGGTGACCCACCAAACCGGTCCTGCCGGCAAACAATGCCTGCGCTTGTATGTCGAGGCCGGAACCGATATTGCCAAAGAAATATATTTCAGCCTGCTGATAGACCGTGCCCAGGAACGGATTGTCATGGTGGGTTCTGCGCAAGGCGGGATGGAGATTGAGGACCTGGCTGAAAACAATCCGGACGCGATCAAAAAAATCTACATCGAACCTGCCGTTGGTTTGCAAGACTTCCAAGCCCGCGAAATGGGGTTTGCCTTGGGTTTGCATGCCGACCTGATTCCACAAGCGGTAAAACTGATTCAAGGCTGCTATCGCGCCATGCGCGAGTTGGACGCCAATATGGTCGAAATCAATCCACTGGTGATTACTGGTCACGATGAATTGATCGCGCTGGATGCCAAGATGGGCTTTGATGACAACGCCTTATTCCGCCGGCAAAAAATCTCCGAGTTACGCGACAAGTCGCAGGAAGATCCTCGGGAAATGGCTGCTGCTGACCGTGGATTGAGCTACGTCGGTCTGGACGGTGACATCGGCTGCATGATTAACGGCGCCGGCTTGGCGATGGCGACCATGGACATGATTAAACTGGCGGGCGGCGAGCCGGCCAATTTCTTGGATGTGGGCGGAGGTGCCTCTGCTGAACGCACCGAAAAAGCCTTTCGCATGGTGTTGGCGGATAAAAATGTTAAAGCCATGCTGGTCAATATCTTTGCCGGTATCAACCGCTGCGACTGGATTGCCGAGGGTGTGGTGCACGCCGTGAAAAAAATCGATATGCAGGTGCCGCTGATCGTACGCTTGTCCGGTACCAACGTCGAAGAAGGCCGCAAAATTATCGAAGAGAGCGGTTTGCCCATCATCACCGCAAACACTTTGGCGGAAGCCGCCGAGAAAGCGGTCGCCGCCCGTAATAAAGTTGTAGCCGCGCAAGGTTAAGGAATTTACATGGCAATTTTTATCGATAAACAAACCCGCATCATTGTGCAAGGTTTCACCGGCAAGATCGGTACCTTCCACGCGCAAGAAATGATTGATTACGGCTCCAACGTGGTTGGTGGCATTACCCCAGGTAAAGGCGGACAAACCCATTTAGGTCGTCCGGTGTTCAATACGGTGAAGGAAGCCGTGGAGCAAGCCGGCGCTGAAGCCAGTATCGTGTTCGTGCCACCGGCTTATGCGGCGGACTCCATCATGGAAGCAGCCGAAGCCGGTATCAAATACTGTGTGTCGATCACCGATGGTATTCCGACTCAGGACATGATGAAAGTCAAAATCTTCCTGAGCAAATTTCCCAAGGAAAAGCGCATGGTGCTGACCGGCCCTAACTGCGCCGGCACCATCAGTCCCGGTAAAGCAATGCTGGGCATTATGCCGGGGCACATTTACATACCCGGTAACGTCGGTATCGTCGGTCGCTCTGGTACGCTGGGTTACGAAGCCGCCGATCAGATGAAAGCCTTAGGCATCGGCGTCTCTACCTCGGTCGGTATCGGCGGCGATCCGATCAACGGCAGTTCGCACCGCGACATTCTGGAAAAATTCGAGCAAGATCCGGAAACCAAAGTCGTGGTGATGATCGGCGAGATCGGTGGACCGCAAGAAGTTGAAGCCGGCGTGTTTGCCAAAGAACATATGAGCAAGCCTGTGGTGGCGTACATTGCCGGATTAACCGCTCCCAAAGGCCGTCGGATGGGCCATGCCGGAGCGATTATTTCTTCGGTCGGCGAGTCGGCGGCCGAGAAAGTCGAAATGTTGCAGGAATTGGGCGTCATTATTGCCCCAACCCCCGCAGCGATGGGCGAGACTGTGGCTAAGGTGTTGGCAACCCTGTAAATTTAAACACTCAGTCAAAAGCCCGCTACGGCGGGCTTTTTTATGCGTGTTGATTTGAGGTTCTTTAGCTTGGCTTGCCAAGCTGGTAACATCACTCCTTTTGTCGTTTTGCCTGAACCATGCAATCTTCTCGTCTAGTTGAACGTCTCAAAATTTATCGGACATTAAACGCCGAGCAGCAGATTATCCTGAAATTGCTGGCCGTTTATTATGGCTATAGCTCGTTGATCAATTTAGCTAAATGTCTGGGAAGTTTGGGTATCAGAGAAGGTGACAAAGTCCTTAAGTCAGAAGCGCTCAAAGCCCGCTTAAAACCGCTGCTTAAAGAAGGTCTGGTCGAAGAAAACGCCAAATCGGGAGGTACCCGTTGCTGCCGAACCCTAGCGGAAGTGCTGACTCGGCAAGCAGTCGTTGATAAGGAATTTGACTTATTTGCAGGTGCGGTGCAAATGCATAATCCGCCGGGTCACGGCTACTATCGTTACAGTACCGTGGACGATTGCATTCGCGAAGCGCGCATTCAGTTTTATCGCGGCGCTTACGCCAAGGTTGACGAATGCCTGGAGTCCGGCGCCCACTATCTGGGTAAACTGCCGCCGGTTAACGAGCTGTATCTATCTTGGTTTTTAAACCCCCTGGATGTTGCCTGGTTTACCACCCATCATCCGCAATTATTGCTGGGGCTGGCTGGGTTTTCGGGCTTACATCAGTTGCTGTATCTGTATGCCGATGAAAAATTGGATGGATTTTTGCAGCAGTTATTATTCGTTAGCCGGGGGGTGCAGCAAGAATTGTTAAATCGCGTGGCGCTGGAGTTATGTTTGCTGCGTGGCGACTGGGATGAGGTCGCAAAATCCGTGGCAGATCAGGTCGATCCCGAGTTGCAAGCCATTGCTGCCACTTTGGTTTTTCTCCGCGGCGACTATCCGACGGCCGTCAACCGATTTGAAGTGGCATTGGCGCAGTTGCGAAAAGCGTCCGGGCAACGCACCAGTTATTTTTATGGCTTGGCTGGGGTGTTTTATCCGCTGGCTATTTTAAAAAATAACGACAGCAAACAACGCGCCAAACTGGGTACCTTGATCAACCAAGCCATAAAAACCGACAATTGCTGGTTAGGCATTTACCATCAGTTAGCTTTATTTCAGCGGTTTTTACAAGGCGATCTGTCATTGCGGGATCAGCTATTAAACACCGATTTAACTTATAAAATTAGCAGCGGTTATCGGGAAAGCGGCTACCCGGATACCTTGCTCACCCCGCCGTTACTGTTGCATGTGTTTTTGGCCTTGATCAAGTTTTGGGTTAAGGCTGATCAATTCAATCATGTCACTCCACTCAGTCAAAAACTTTATCGGCATTTGTTAGACAACGGTTATCGTTGGCCGGCGGCGGAGTTGGCCAAGATATTTACGCATATAGAGCCGTCTCGCTCCATGCAATGGGACTGCGGCTTTTTCGATAGCAGATTGGCGTTGGCGGAATTATTTGCCAGCCGCCCCGATTGGGATTTAGCGTTGGATGCCTTGCTAAATTTGCCAAAGTCCGACAAAAAAACCGATGCCGCCGTCCAAATCGACAAACCCACTCGCCTAATCTGGTTACTCAGTTATGACGATATCAGTCACCACTTAGAGATTGAGCCTCGCGAACAAAAACAGCAAGCAAAGGGCGGCTGGAGCAAGGGCAGGGCGATTGCATTAAAAAGGCTGGCGCACGAAACCAACAAATTTGACTATTTAACCGAGCAGGACATTAAGCTTTGCGCGCATATCAAAGAGTATCGCGACAGTGGCTGGTACGGTAGCGGCACTTATTTTGAGTTCGACAACAGCATGCCGCAGGCACTGTTGGGACATCCCTTGTTGTTTTGGGCCGATGCGCCCGAGGTGAGGGTGGATGTCGTCAAGGGCGAAGCCGAGCTGCGGGTAAAAAAGCTGGAAGGCAGCGATAAGATCAAAATCAGCCTGGAGCCCGTGCCCGGGCACGAACAAAAATTCTATGTCGCCAAGGAAACGCCCACGCGCTTGCGAGTGTTGGAATTCACCGGTGACCATCATAAAATCTTTGCGGTGCTGGGCGCCAAGGGCCTGGAAGTGCCGGTGTCGGCGCAAGACCGGGTCTTGCAAACTTTGACCAGTATTTCCGGTTTGTTGACCGTGCATTCGGATATCGGCGGCAGTTCCAGCAGCGCCGAGCAAGTGCAGGCCGATGTCACGCCGCGCGTGCATTTATTGCCCTGGGGCGAAGGCCTGCGCGTGGCGATGTTGATCCGGCCGTTTGCGAGCGGCGGCGCGTATTATCAACCCGGTCACGGCGGCGAAAGCGTGCTGGCCGAAATCGACGGCCGCCATTGTCAGACTAAACGCGACTTGGCCTTGGAAAAACAGCGCGCGCAGACCGTTTTGCAAGCCTGCGATGTGTTGGCGCTGGCGGAACGCGATGGTGCCGGCGATTATTTATTAGACCAGCCGGAACAATGCCTGGAGTTGCTGTTGCAATTACAGGCTTTGCCAGCTGAGCAAGCGGTATTGGAATGGCCGGAGGGCGTCAGATTCCGGGTACTGGGACAAACCAACGGCAGCGGCTTTAGCATGCAAATCAAGCGCGACAACGATTGGTTTGCTTTGCAAGGCGAACTGCAACTCAATGAAGATACCGTCATCGAAATCCAGCAATTGCTGGGTTTATTAAATAATCGCGAAGGCCGCTTCTTGAAACTGCAGGACGGCCAGTTCATTGCCTTGACCGAAGAATTTCGCCGCCGCCTCGACGATTTACGCGCCTACGCGGATTTGCACGGCAAAAAAGTCCGCATCAATCCCTTGGCGGCATTGACGCTGGAAGATTGGCAGGATGAGGCCGGTTTCAAAGCTGATAAGCATTGGCAAGCGCACATGCAGCGCTTGAAAGATTCCCGGGATTATCAACCCAAAGTGCCGTCCACCTTTCAAGCCGATTTGCGCGACTACCAAATTGATGGCTACCGCTGGTTGGCGCGGTTGGCGCAGTGGGGTGTTGGTGCCTGTCTGGCCGATGATATGGGCCTGGGCAAGACCGTTCAGGGCTTGGCCTTATTGGTAGACCGCGCGCCGCATGGCCCCAGTCTGATCGTCGCCCCAACATCGGTGTGCATGAACTGGGAAAATGAAACCAGCCGCTTTGCGCCGACGCTCAATCCGCAAATTCTCGGCAGTGGCGACCGTCAGCGCTTGTTGGATAATTTAGGGCCGTATGATTTGCTGATTTGTAGCTATGGCTTGTTACAGCAGGAGCAAGTCGCGGAAATGTTGGCGAAAATCCAGTTTCAAACCGTTATTCTCGACGAAGCCCAATGGATCAAAAACATCGCCACTCGCCGCTCGCAAGGCGCGATGAATTTGCAAGCCGAGTTCAAACTGATTATGACCGGCACACCCTTGGAAAACCATTTGGGTGAGTTGTGGAATTTGTTTAGGTTCATCAACCCCGGATTGCTGGGGTCGCTGGATCAATTCAATCAACGCTTCGCCGGTCCTATCGAGCGTGACCGCAGCGCCGAGGCGCGGTTTCAATTGAAAAAACTGATTCAGCCTTTTATTCTGCGCCGCACCAAAACCCAGGTATTGCAGGAGTTACCGCCGCGCACCGAAATCCCGATTTATGTCGAGCTCAGCAGCGAGGAAATGGCCTTCTACGAAGCCTTGCGCCGCGATAGTCTGGCGGCGTTAAGCAGCGCCGAAGCGCCGGCAGGGCAAAAGCAATTGCAGATTCTGGCGGCCATCAGCAAATTGCGCCGCAGTTGTTGTAACACTTTGTTAGCCAACTCGGCGGTAGCTTTGCCCAGCAGCAAGTTGGCCGCGTTCGGCGACATCGTCGACGAACTGCTGGATAACAAGCACAAAGCCCTGGTGTTCAGCCAGTTTGTCGATCATTTGCAATTGATCAAAAACTATATCGAGCAGCGTGGCATTCGCTATCAATATCTGGACGGCAGCACGCCGGCCAAAGACCGCCAGCTACGCGTAGACGCGTTCCAGCGCGGCGAGGGCGAATTGTTTTTGATCAGCTTGAAGGCCGGTGGCGTGGGTTTAAATCTGACCGCTGCCGATTACGTGATTCACATGGACCCTTGGTGGAATCCGGCGGTGGAAGATCAAGCCTCGGACCGCGCGCATCGCATGGGCCAACAGCGGCCGGTGACGATCTACCGGATGATAGCCAAAAATACCATTGAGGAAAAAATCGTTGCGCTGCACAGCCATAAACGCGATCTGGCCGATAGCTTGTTGGATGGCGCCGATATCAGCGGCAAAGTCTCTGCCGACGAGTTGTTGAATTTGATGAAAGGTGAAACGTAAACAGACATAAAATCCGGCTTTTAGGGCTGTTTTTTGTGTAAGGCCATTTTCAAATACTCGTCATCCCAGCGAATGCGGGGACCCGGTTTTTGATGTTCCTGGATTTCCACTTTCGCGGGAATCCAGGAACAGGCAGGGCTAATAATTTGCTTAATTCCGTCTTAAATTATGCGTCTTGCGAGCGATAGCGCGACTGGCTTTGTTTTGCTGATGTGTCAGTCTCGCTCTTTCCCCACCGGTTACCACGCCATCGGCTTTCGCAGCGTCTTCCTGGCGTTCGATGCGCATTTGTTGATGTTCCAAACGGTTGGCTTCACGCTCGGTTAAGGCGCCGGACGCTTCGCCTTGGTCTATGCGCCTGTCCTGGTTCGCTTGGCGTTGGTCGATGCGAGGTGTTTCCATGTCGGCGAAGCACGGCTGTGCCGAGCCTAAACAGGCAAGCAATGCGCCTGACAGTAGAAATGTGCTGATGTTATTCATAGGTGTGCCTCGGTGGTGTCATTATCAGGTTGCCAACTTTGTTTTCAAATCGGGGCTTTTTATGCCCGCTACCACTAGCTGGCCGCGTCATTCTAGCCAGAAATATTAACCTCAGCTTAAGGATAAGGATTTAGCTTCGCAGGCAGCGGATATAGGCCGTTTCGCTTGCGAGGGAGAACTGGTATCTGGCAAGCATTCTAGTGTCTCAGCTAGGTTCTAATTTTCGCTGTCGAAAGGGCGAACTAAGGGATGGGCGAGGCCTTCAAGTGCCAATTCTTGCTCAGCAGACAATTAGATGCCCACGCTAACTCCTTGAGTTAAAAAAACAAAGCCGCAAGCGGCGCTATTTAGTCAAAATTTCCCGCTGATAACACAATATGTTGTGCTAGAATTTTTCCATAGACACTATATGCAGTATATCGCCAGGCTTTAGTGTTTTCGGTTGTAATCCAATAAACATCAATATCTTAGCCGTGCCGGTGCGCTGAGATAGACCAATATCCATTCAACTAGAAAAGGGACCCACGAATGACCGCAAAACTTCATGTAGTGACGCAAGACACCACCGAAATCCCTCTGCAATCTGCTTCCCTGGATATTTGGGACAGTAAATACCGCTTAAAAACCAAGGACGGTAAAGCGATTGACGAAACCATCGACGAAACTTACAAGCGAGTTGCCAAGGCCTTGTCCAGCGTCGAGAAAACCAAGGCGCTGCAGGAAAAACACTACAAAGAATTTTTGTGGGCGCTGCGTAAAGGCGTGATTCCGGCCGGCCGCATCGTTTCCAACGCCGGCGCCTTGGAACATAAGCCCGCAACCTCCACCATCAACTGCACCGTTTCCGGCATCATCGAAGACTCGATGGACGATATTTTGCACAAAGTCCACGAAGCCGGTCTGACCTTAAAAGCCGGTTGCGGGATCGGTTATGAGTTCTCCACGCTGAGGCCGCGCGATGCTTATGTATCCGGTGCCGGCGCTTACACCTCCGGACCACTGTCGTTCATGGATATTTACGACAAAATGTGTTTCACCGTCTCGTCCGCCGGCGGTCGGCGCGGTGCGCAAATGGCAACTTTCGATGTGGCGCATCCAGACGTGGTGGACTTTATTCGCGCCAAGCGTGAAGACGGCCGTTTGCGCCAGTTCAATCTGTCCCTGTTGATTACCAGCGAATTCGTGGAAGCGGTAAAAAATAACGGTCAATGGCCCTTGTCTTTCCCGGTTACCGAGCGTGAAGCCACTGTCGATAATCTGGATTTAAGCGATGCCGACAAAATTGTGTGGCGCGATTTGCCCAACAAAAAAGGCTATGTGGTCAACGACGCCGGCTTGGTGGCCTGTCGCGTCACCAAAGTCATGCCCGCGCGCCGTTTGTGGGACATCATCATGTCTTCCACCTACGACTATGCCGAACCGGGCTTCATCTTGATCGACAAAGTCAACGAGATGAACAACAACTGGTTTTGCGAGCACATCCGCGCCACCAACCCCTGCGGCGAACAACCGCTGCCGCCTTACGGCAGCTGCTTGTTGGGCTCGATCAACCTGACCCGCTTCATCGACAAACCCTTCACCAAAGAAGCCAGCTTCGATTGGGAAGGCTACCGTAAAACCATCCGCATCTTTACCCGCATGCTGGATAACGTGGTGGAGATCAACGGCCTGCCACTGGAAAAACAACGCGAAGAAATCGTCGGTAAACGCCGCCACGGCATGGGTTACTTGGGCTTAGGTTCCACTATCACCATTCTGGGCATGAAATACGGTGATGACGAATCCTTGGAGTTTACCGAACAAGTCACCAAAGAATTGGCGATAGAGGGCTGGAAAGCCGGTCTGGAGTTGGCCAAAGAAAAAGGCCCGGCGCCTATCATGGATCAGTTGTTCACCGTCACTGGCGAAATGCTGCATAAACGCCCGGAAATGCAAGCCGACGGCTATAAACTGGGCGATCAAGTGCCTGGTCGCGTACTCCACGCCAAATACAGCCGTTACATGCAAAAAGTCGCGCAGGAACAGCCGGAATTGGTCGCGGAGCTTGCGGAAGTGGGTTGCCGCTTTACCCACCACAGCTCGATTGCGCCGACCGGCACCATTTCGCTGTCCTTGGCCAACAACGCCAGCAACGGTATCGAGCCCAGCTTTGCCCACCATTATTCACGTAACGTGATCCGCGAAGGCAAAAAATCCAAAGAAAAAATCGATGTATTTTCCTTTGAATTGCTGGCCTACCGCCATCTGGTTAACCCGGATGCGATGCCGTATAGCGAAGACCCAAAGCAACAATTGCCGACATATTTTATTGCTGCCGACGATGTCACGCCGAAGCAGCATGTGGATATTCAGGCCGCCGCGCAGCGTTGGATCGATTCCTCGATCTCTAAAACCGCCAACGTGCCCACCGATTATCCGTATGAAGACTTCAAGTCCATCTACGAATATGCCTACGACCAAGGCCTGAAAGGCTGTACCACTTTCCGTTTCAACCCGGAAGTGTTCCAAGGCGTGTTGGTGAAAGAATCCGATTTGGAAAACACCACCTACCAATTCACCCTGGAAGACGGCCATGTGGTGGAATTTAAAGGTAACGAAGATGTGGAATATGACGGCGAGATTCATACCGCAGCGAACTTGTTCGATGCCCTGAAAGAAGGTTATTACGGCAAGTTTTAAGCCGCTACCGACGCAATTCGCAGGCTGGGTTGATGAAATCAAACGCAGCATTTAAGGCATTCAAGCTGGGTATCGCTAACTCTCTACCCAGCCTACAGATTCGAGATACTGAAATGACCCTACACAAAATCAATAAAAAAATCGTCAGTTACAAAGTGCTGACCAAAGAAAATCTGGAAGCAGCAGCGCAGGCGGAAGCGGAATCGGCAAAGCCTTCGCGGGAAGAAATGCATGAAAATCTGGCGCGCCCGGAGATGCTGCTTGGCTCCACCTACAAGATCAAAACCCCGCAGTCCGAGCATGCTCTGTATATCACCATCAACGACATCATCCTCAACGAAGGCACTGTCCACCAGGAACGGCGGCCGTACGAAATCTTTATCAACTCCAAAAACATGGAGCATTTTCAATGGGTGCTGGCGCTGACCCGTTTGATTTCGGCCGTGTTTCGCAAAGGCGGTGACGCCACCTTCTTGGTGGAAGAAATGAAGGCGGTATTCGACCCGCAAGGCGGTTATTTCAAAAAGGGCGGGGTATTCATGCCGTCCTTAGTAGCAGAAATCGGCCACGCCATCGAATCGCACATGAAACACATCGGCATGATCAAGCCTGAAAAACTCAGCGACAATCACCAGAAGTTACTCGACGAGAAACGCCGGGAATTTGAGGCTCAGCATGGAGCGTCGGACGGGCAGGCTTTTCCTGAGAAGGCTGTGTTGTGTAGCAAGTGCAGTACTAAGGCGATGGTGTTGATGGATGGGTGTATGACTTGTTTGAATTGTGGGGAGTCGAAGTGTGGGTGATTTCAAAAGTTTTCTTCTGAATTTAAGATGATTCGACTATGTCGGTAACCACTGCCATCACAATTAATAGGTAAGGAAAATAGATGCGTTGGTACGCAGATAACTCAGAACTTAATGGAATTAGGGGCGCGACAATACCTGACATATTGATGTTCGGCGGAATCGCAGTATCACAATCAGAAGAGAAAGAGATACGAAATGCTATCGAAGGAGTTAAGAATAAATACGGATTCAAACGAGCTCCTATAAAGTGGAATTTTAAAGATCTAAAGCCGTTGTATCTCAAACAAGACAAGGGAGATATGTACGAGGAATTGCTGAAGAGTTCGAAAAATTGGAGGCTCGAAATAGCCCATGCAATCCAGAAGTTGGACTTTAAAATCGTAGTCTCAGTTGTAGAAAGTCATAGCGTTGTTACAAAAACGATCAAAGGATATAAGCCAGACTTATCGAGGTACGCTTTTAGCAACGGGTTAATGCGATTCGCGATGTATGCGTATGAAGAAAAGCCTGACAGCGCCCAAATCATATTAGATTGGCCAGATAAAGGGGATTCAAAGCCGTTCGACTCAGAGTATGCTGCTGCATACAATTTCGGGAAGACTAAAGACGGAAGTGTGTCCTATCTCTCCGGCCCTCTGGAAAGCTTGAGATTTTCCGATAGTTCCGCCTATGTCAACATGCATCATTCAACCTTAATGCAGTTAGCAGATCTTACGCTCGGTGCAACAAGAGAAGTTGTTGAATGCGCTATCGGTAAAAAGGCCAGTGGGTTTGGTGTCGATTTTTGCAAGGTACTTTCCAGCAAGTATCGCGGTTATCCTAATTCAATAATCGGCAGAGGAATTAGTTTGGCTTCGAAAGATAGTTCGTTTAAAGGGAAAGTTAAAACATATGTTGACCGCGAGTTATCCGTTTAAAAATTTTTAGCCAGTCGGGTAGGGTGGGCACGGTTTTTGTGCCCACGTGGGACCCGCCGGTTTGGCTCAAAGATGATTCGCTGTCGCGAGGCCTAATTTAACGCCGGTTCGCGGACCGGCACCGCGATACTTTCTTTTGCGTCGCCAAAAGAAAGTATCCAAAGAAAAGGCGACCCGGATGCCGCTTATTCCCTGCGCTCCGCACTTTTGCCGAGGGTTTTCGGAAGGGGCTTCCTGCCCCTCCGAAAACAAGCGGCATCCCTGCCGCTCCCCTGCGGGCTGATCTCGACAAAAGCTCCGGTGCTCGGCGCTGCATACGGGAGAAACCTCGTCCTAACCTTGTCGGTTTGTTGGGCTGATAACCAAGCTCACGCTTTCCTCGTTCCCAAGCGCTGCGTGGAAATGGCGGACTTGCCCGTGCTGCGGGCGTAATCGCCGCAGCGCGGGTTGATCGGGGTTACCACGCGGGCATGGTAACCAGGCAAAAGTTGATTGAGGTAACTGTGAAAATATTTTTGTTGATTTTATCGGCATTGACTTTAACCGTGTGTTCAACGCATCATCTCCATGCCGGTTCTTCAGAAAAAGTTTCTCGTTATGGAAAGGATGTTTCGGTAAAAGTCACAGGTGCAAATGCGGATATTGTCGATAAACTCTGACGGCATATTCAGGCCAATCTTTAAAGTGAAGGATTTAATAAAGTCACCGAGACAAGGCAACACACCTGGATGTGGCAATTTTCGACTTTGATCCTGGGAATGCAGCACTACGTTTGGCGGTTGGCTTTTGGGCGGCCGAGATTCCTTAAATTGAAAGACTTTATAACTGAGTTTTATCACCTGTGTGGGGTATTTTTATGAAAAAATTCTTGGCGATAATGTGTTTGACGGTTGCCTCATGGTCATTTCAAGTGAATGCGTCAATTTTAAGTTGGGGCACAATTACCGGTTACGGCCCAATTCTTGGAAGTTTGCAATCCGGTCAAACTACGTCGAACGATTTGTTTGGTGTCATAACTGGCCTGTACATCGAAACCAATGTTCTGGACGATTGGACTTTCAATTTACACAGCACGAGTCAGGTGAAGGTAACAGTCAATTCACTAGCAGCTAACACCGGAAGTCTTTTATACGCCGTGAACCTTGATGGCAGCCCCTTGGCTAGGAGTGGTGGACCGAATGATGAAGCTTGGTTATTTGATGATACCCTGACTGCCGGATCCTATACGATTAATCTTCTTGGCATTGCGATAGCCCTCGACCGGACAAGCGGTTATGAAATCTATGTTAGTGCCACGGATACAGTTGTTCCTATCCCTGCGGTTGGCTGGATATTCGGTATGAGCTGTCTCATATTTTTCACCAGAAGACGGCTAGGATGCGTTTAACGGAGAGAATTGCCTTGATACATGCCTGATTCCTTTACGTTGTCTTTCCTTCCTTCCATGCGCTGCGTGGTAACGCCGGACTTGCCCGCGCCGCAGCGCGGCTTAACTTATCGCTACTTTTTACTTAGCCGTTGAATAATTTTTTTCCATCGGCCAAGCAGTCTTATCGGTCATTGGACAAAATAACCCGGTTTCTCGGCATCGGCAGCTTACGCAACCCGAACGAAACGATTTAGCTTCCCGGTAAATCAGCATAGGATGTATAACTCTTCGTACCCAGGATTTGCCTATGCTTGTTTGGCAAGCGGATTTTCGGGGGAAGCGTTACAACCAATCTGGTAAAATCCGCCGTTTATTCATCGATTAAACATTCCCGATTTATCGCTTTAACCACTGAGCTATCACCATCCCATGAAAAATTACAAAATCGCAATATTGGCCGGCGACGGCATCGGTCCTGAGATTACCGCGGAAGCCGTAAAGGTTCTGAAAGTGATCGAAGAGCGTAACGACGTAAGCTTCGAATTGTTGCCAGCCGCGTTCGGCGCCTGTGCCTATTTCGAATCCGGCTCGGCGTTTCCGCACCAAACCAAAGCCATTTGCGATGAGGCCGACGCGATCCTGAAAGGGCCGATAGGCTTGAGTCACGAAGACTCTAAACGCATTCCCATCGACGAGCAGCCCGAACGCGGTGCCTTGCTACCGTTGCGTCGCCGTTACAATACGTACGCCAACTTCCGTCCGGTGTCATTGCCAAAATCGCTGGCGCATTTCTCGCCGTTAAAGCCGGAAATCATCGGCGAAGGTATTGATTTGATGATTGTTCGTGAGCTGGTCGGTGGCCTGTATTTCGGTGAAAAAGAAATGGGCGTCAACGATGCCGGTTTGCGCTACGTGCGCGAAACCCTGGAGTACGATGAGTCGCAAATCCACCAAATCATGCAGCAAGCGTTCAAATTGGCTCGCAAGCGCCGGAAATTGCTGCATAACATTCATAAAAGTAACGTGCTGAAATCCAGCGTGTTGTGGAATGAGGTGATGGAAGAAGTGGCGAAAGATTATCCGGATGTGCAAGTCGTGAATATGCTGGTCGACGCCGCGGCCACCGCGTTGTGCCTGAAACCTACCCAGTTCGATGTGATGGTGATGGAAAACATGTTCGGCGATATTCTCAGCGACCAAGGCGGCGGCATTTTAGGATCGCTGGGCTTGATGCCTTCTGCTTGCATCGGTCCAGATAAAGCCTATTACGAGCCATCGCACGGTTCGGCGCCGGACATCGCCGGCAAAAACATCGCCAATCCGTATTCGATGATTGGTTCAGTAGCGATGATGCTGGAAAACAGTTTTGATATGGAAGCGGAGGCGAAAAATGTCTGGGCCGCGATGCAGGGCGTGTTTGCCGACGGTTATTCCACCGCCGATTTATCTAAACCTGGTAGCGGCGTGACGATGATCAGCACCGCCGAATTTGGCGATAAAGTGGTAGAAAAGCTGCGGCAAATGCCTCAAGTCTAGGCTGGCTTAGGATATAAGATAACGGGCTCAGCTCAAATCCATTGCCTGCTTTGCCCGTTACTGATTGATAAATAGGTTAAGAGCCGTTTGCGGTTTTAAAAGGCTTCAAGAAGTGCTCTTTTGACGCAACCGGAACGCCTTTGATGGATGGCTGAGAACACCCGAGATCGACACTTCAGTCTGTAGAATATTGATTTAAAAAAAGTATATTTTGAAACATTCCACCACAAATTGAATTTTAGTCTGATCTCGGCTAGGTTGAAATTTTCCGCGTGAGTGCGTTAATCGATTTAGCCCCGCGGGTACGCGGGGAACGTTAGACTTTGATCGTCCAAAATAAGTGACCCAGAGATGCATGCCAGCAAGAAAGGCAATCAATGGTTTTTTCCACATCGGTGTCGATAGCGAAACCGGCTTGGTGCATACCTTGAAAGTGACCTCGGGGCATGACAGCGACGTTGCCGAAGCGTCGTCATACTGCACGGTGAGGAACAATTTGTTCACGGCGATGCCGGGGCTTGGACAAACGGCCTGAGATGCCCAACGAAAATGCTTGGGTTTGCGTGATTTCAATGCGTCCGGGCAAACTGGCTAAGTTAATGCCTGACGAATGCGAGCCTGCCCAACGAATGCGCCAGACTGCCGCGCCAAGGTCGAACACGTGTTCCGGGATATTATAATCCGCTTTGTTTATGCAAAGAATCGATGCCGGGGCCAGGCCAAAAATGCCGCCCGTTTGGCTTTCCTCGCCGCGATTGCCCATGTGCGGCTCGGTGATGCTTGTGAACTTAGTAGCCTTTGTGCGTCCAAAATTTGAAAACAAGCCCGTAAACGGGCTTGTTTTTGGGGATATACGGCTGTTTTGATGAAAAAACGGTCGAATAGTGAAATTTTTGACTAACTTTTGAGGTTGCTGATGCTAAAAGCGTTATTTATTCAGAGGTTCCTTAGACTGCCAATTCGACCTGTACCAGGTTATCTGAAAATGTCGGCGCATGACCCATATCAACAAACTCCGCGGAACTGATGCAATTTACAGTACCTTTGTTCAACTGCCGCCAGTAACCCAAAGTTGCGATCACAAGACCCGCATTCACGTCCGCAGATATTTTTGCATCGGCTTCGAACGCACCCCTGTCGTTAAAAACACGGACTTTATCACCTTCTTTAATGCCGCGAGACACGGCATCATCTGCGTGTATTAAAACAAATTGCTCGCCTTGCCCTTTTATTTTGCTTTCCATATTCGCGTAACAGGAATTAAGGAAACCATGACTTTTGGGCGAAATTATGTTCAAGGGATATTTTGCCGCCAACTCCGGATTAGTTTCAGGCGTCTCTCTTGAAGCTACATAATCAGGCAAGTCATCCAGCAATTCTCCCGCTTGAAAGCCGTCGTACATCTGCCGAAACGGGCCGGCGACAAAATTTGTTGCGCCATTTAATTTAAATTCGCATTTGCCGGATGGGGTTGGGAAATTCCCTGCTTTATGGGGCGCACGATCATCTTTGGTACCGACATTCAGCCGCGCAAAACCATGTTTGCGCAAATAAGCCAGATCGATCCCTTCACAAGCAGGCGAATCCCAATCGACATAATTTTCCAAACATTCACTATCTGACCATTGGAAATTCTCTTCCTCGTAGCCCATGCGTTGTGCTAAACGACGAAAAATCTCGTTATTCGGGATGGCTTCCCCTGGCGGTTCGACACATTTTTCATTGTAAGTGAGGTAGAGATGACCCCAAGATAGAACCATATCTTCCATTTCTGCGCCCATAGAGGCAGGTAATACAATGTCGGCATAGGCAGCGGTATCCGAGATAAAATGTTCAGCCGACACTATAAACAAATCTTCCCGTTTCAGTCCTTCGATAATTTTGTCTGTTTCTGGCGCTTGCGTGACCGGATTGGTATTCCAGCACATAAGTGATTTAATCGGAGTCGCTAGTTGAATTTCGCCGGTAAGTACGCGACCAAGCTGAAGATTATTGACGACAGGCGTGCCTTCGGGAATTAAATCAGGACGGCAGATGACATCGAATTTATAAGGGTGTTCCCAAACTGGAAATTGCAGCGCGCCGCCACCGACATGTCGCCAAGCGCCGATCAAGGCTGGTAGGCAACTAACAGCCCTAATGGCCTGACCGCCCCCATAACTTCTTTCCAACGCGACACCCAATCGGATAGCAGCGGGTGGTGTCGTCGCATATTCCCTAGCGAACTTGCGAATATCTGCTGCTGGAATGCCGGTTATGTTTTCAGCCCATTCAGGTGTTCTGTCTTTAGAACGTTGAGCTAACTCTGTATAACCCAGGGTATAGCTATCGACATAATCTTGGTCAACCAGGTTTTCCTCGATAATCGTATGAATCATTGCCATGGCTAAGGCACCATCCGTTCCGGGTTTGGGTGCAATATGCCAATCGGCTTCTTTGGCTGTTTTTGAGGCATAAGAATCAATAACGACGATTTTTGCCCCCTTTTTTTGGGCTTCCTTAACGATATGCCAATGATGAAGGTTGGTACTGACCGAATTGCAGGCCCAGATGACGATGTACTTCGAATGAATAAAACTCTCGGGATCAACGCCTGCAGTCGGGCCCACGGTCAATAACCATGCGGTACAGGAACCCTCCCCACAGAAAGTGCGCTCACACACGGTGGCACCCATCCGGTTAAAAAAAGCATCGCCGCCATTCAAGCCATGCACAAGGCCTTGATTCCCAAGATAGCTGTTGGGCAGGATGGCTTGTGGTCCGTGTTCGGCAATAATCGCTTTCCATTTCGTGGTAATTTCATCAAGCGCCTCATCCCAGGTTATCCGTTCAAATTGTTTGCTTCCTTTCGGCCCAGTTCGTCTTAGCGGGTATAACAGACGATCTGGATGGTAATGTCGCTTTTCGTAGTCTTTTAGTTTGACGCACAATCCTCCGCGCGTCATCGGATGATCAGGGTTGCCTTTGACACCAACAAGCTTCCCATCTTCGACCTCATATACCATTGCGCAGGTATCAGGGCAGTCATGAGGACAACCACCGAAAGCAACTGTTTTATCTTTGTGGAGCATCTAGATTAACCTCGCTAATGACATATGTTTTATTAATTAATATATTTCATTTTCAAAAAAATAAGAAACCTAAACGGCCACTATCTGGAAATCTGATATCGTCTTCCCAAGGGCAGGTTTGGCTGGGCTGCTGCCTATCATTGGTACCTCGATATGATGTAGTTTGAATCACTTAAACAAACTGGGTTGCACGGTATTATTAACGGAAACGAGTAAAGATCTAAAAATTTTAATCGCTTCCTTTAAAGAAGCCTCAGCAGCTACTGCATCACCGTTCTTAATTTGACGACGCGCATTATTCAGTGCGTTGGAACCGCGTTCTTTTTTTGCTTCAACCGAACACCTTCCCAAGATGTCGCTGGCAGAGCTCCGCGTGGTATCAATATAATTTTGTGCCTCATCCAGCTTATTCTCAGTCACTGCTTTCAATGCCCCTTCAAGGTTAACAATGGCATCATTAGTCGCTTCCGTCGTCAACGCAATTTGAGTTTCTGTAACCGCTGCAACAGGGGTCGCAGCGCCAAAAAACAGCCCAAAAGAACCGAGAAGCAAGTATTTTTTTAATCTAATATTCATGTTCTTACCCTTTTCTGTGTTGTTGTTTCATACTTAGAAATAACGCTTATAAAATCAATCATAAGAAGCCGGTCTTGCAAGGCAATCATGTTGAAATTTGGTTGAAAAGGATATCTCATCTGGAGTGACGGGTTATATTTTTACCCATCAAAGATGAATTCACCAAGCGCATCCATTGTCCATCATTTTGCTGCCATTAGAGATTGATGTGTCAACACTTTTCCGGAAATATGCTTAAGCAGCTCGGTGTGATTCGTAGTCAACTGGCGACACATACCCAATCGCTGAATACATTCGCTCTTAATGCTTGTTGACCTGCAGAGTCTTCTTTACAGGTTTGATTCGAGCCAGATTTTCAGAGGTGCGTGGCATGCCATATAATGCGTGCTTGAGGCCAATTTCTTCCCCAAAATAATCGCATAAACTATTGATTTTATTGAGGCGCTTTTGTCTGTTTTTATCGTATTATTTGCATAAAAAGCTCTGTAACTTATTGAAAATATGAGAAAAATTAAGGTTCTTTTCGTTTGCATGGGCAATATCTGTAGATCGCCTACTGCGGAGGGTGTTTTCGCTCACTTAGTGTCCGCTAGAGACTTGGCGGAGCGCTTTGAAATCGATTCTGCGGGCACGCATGCGTACCATATTGGTGACGCGCCAGATCTGCGTGCACAGAAAGCCGCTCGCGATAGAGGGGTTGAATTGAAACATTTGCGGGCACGCAAGGTTGTATCCGCCGACTTTGCCGCGTTCGATCATATATTGGTAATGGACGATGAAAATCACGCCATATTAAAACAAGCCTGCCCGGTTGATTTGAGTCATAAAATTCGGCATTTTCTAGACTATGCGCCGCACTTGAATCAACGCGAGGTCCCGGACCCTTATTATGGCGGTAGTTACGGTTTCGAGCGGGTGCTGGATATGGTAGAAGAAGCGTCCGCTGGATTTATACAGACACTGCAACAAACTGGCGAGTTGTGATTAATAGAGTAGGAAATAGCTTATGGCAATAATCTCGAATACAGTCAGTTACTTAGATCACGATACGGTGCTGGAAGGTTTTTTTGCTTATGACGATGCGATTGTCGGGCAGAGACCGGTGGTGCTGATCCACCACGCTTGGGGCGGGCGAGACCAGTTTGTGGCTGACAAGGCCCTTACACTGGCCGGATTGGGTTATCTGGCGTTCGCGATCGATATGTACGGTAAAGGTGTGCTGGGAAGCAGCCCGGAAGAAAATGCGGCGTTAATGCAGCCTTTTATTAACGATCGCGCAAAACTGCAACAGCGCTTAAAGGCGGCACTATCTACGGTCAAACTGATGCCTTGGGCCGACAACGCCAGGATTGCGGCGATAGGATTTTGCTTCGGCGGTTTGTGTGCGCTGGATTTGGCAAGGACGGGTGTCGATATTCTTGGGGTAGTGTCGTTTCATGGTTTGCTCAGTGCGCCTGAAAATATCCCGAATCCGCAGATCAAGGCGAAAGTTTTGGTGCTACACGGCTATGACGATCCTATGGCGTCTGCCGAGCAAGTCCTTGCTTTGCAAAACGAATTGACTAAGGCAGGTGCGGATTGGCAGTTACATACTTACGGTCAGACGATGCACGCATTTACCAATCCAGTGGCTAACAATCCTGGTTTTGGCACAGTTTATCAACCGCTTGCCGATCGTCGTTCCTGGCAGGCCATGCAAAACTTTTTGGCCGAGATTTTTGCCTGACGGCAGCGCTTGGCGTTTGCTATAATCGACGGCTTTATAAACCTGTTAGCAATGCTTAAACGGAATTGATGCTGCAGGCTAACCCGTCGATCGATAAGCTTTCGACTGCACTGGAACCACGGACCCATGTCAGACTTCGCTAAAGAAATTATCCCCGTCAATCTCGAAGACGAGATGAAACAATCCTACCTGGATTATGCCATGAGCGTAATCGTTGGTAGGGCACTTCCCGATGTCAGAGACGGCCTCAAGCCGGTGCACCGCCGCGTACTTTACGCGATGAACGAACTAGGCAACGATTGGAACAAACCCTATAAAAAATCGGCGCGTATCGTCGGTGACGTGATCGGTAAATATCATCCGCATGGCGACACCGCAGTCTACGACACCATGGTGCGGATGGCGCAGCCGTTTTCGTTGCGTTACATGTTAATAGATGGTCAAGGCAACTTCGGTTCGGTGGACGGCGATTCGCCGGCGGCGATGCGTTATACCGAAGTGCGGATGGCTAAGATCGCCCACGAATTATTGGCCGATCTGGACAAGGAAACGGTGGATTTCGTCGCTAACTACGACGAGTCTGAGTCCGAACCCACGGTTATGCCTACCCGAGTGCCGACTCTGTTGGTAAACGGTTCCTCTGGAATCGCGGTCGGCATGGCAACCAATATTCCGCCACACAATCTAACCGAGATTATCAGCGCTTGTCTGGCCTTGATCGAAAATCCCGATCTGACTATTCCGGAATTGATGCAAATCGTGCCGGGGCCGGATTTTCCTACAGCCGGCATTATTAACGGTGCGTCAGGTATCTTTGAAGCCTATGCAACCGGGCGCGGACGTATCTATCTGCGCGGTCGCAGCCACTTTGAGGATATAGGTGATAGTGGTAGACAAGCCATTATCACCACCGAGTTACCCTATCAGGTCAACAAAGCCCGCTTATTGGAAAAAATCGCCGAATTGGTCAAAGAAGGCAAGTTGGACGGTATCTCCGGCTTACGCGACGAGTCAGATAAAGACGGCATGCGCATGGTCATCGAACTACGTCGCGGCGAAGTGCCGGACGTGGTTTTGAATAATCTATACAAACAAACCCAAATGCAGACTGTGTTTGGGATCAATATGGTGGCGTTGTACGACGGGCGCCCGCATTTGATGGGGCTGAAAGAGATTCTGGCGGCATTTGTCGATCACCGTCGCGAAATCGTTACCCGAAGAACCATCTACAATTTACGTAAGGCTCGGGAAAGGGCGCATACCTTGGAAGGCCTGGCGGTAGCCTTAGCGAACATCGATGAAATGATCGAATTGATCAAATCATCGCTGAACCCCCATGAGGCCAAAGTAGGCTTACTGGCCCAGACCTGGCAAGCCGGCTTGGTTGCGGCGTTGCTGGATAGAGCAGATGCCGACCGCTCACGTCCGGATGATTTACCCGCAGAGTTTGGTTTGGCGAACGGTGCCTATCGGTTGTCAGAAGCTCAAGCCCAGGCGATTCTGGATTTGCGCCTGCATCGCTTGACCGGCCTGGAACAAGAAAAAATCGTCAACGAGTACAAACAGTTGCTGGAACTGATCGACGAATATTTGCATATTTTGGGTAACGATGTGCGCTTGATGGAAGTGATTCGCGAAGAGCTGGAAGAAATCAGAACCCAGTATGGCGATGCCCGTCGCACCGAAATTGTTCAGGATTATTCAAACCTATCTGCTGAAGATCTGATCACCGAAGAAGATATGGTGGTGACCATGTCGCACGAAGGTTACGTCAAAACCCAGCCGCTCAATGATTACAAAGCCCAGCGCCGTGGTGGTCGCGGCAAGTCGGCGACGGCGACCAAGGAAAACGATTTCGTTGAAAAGTTAATAATCGCCAACACGCACGACACGATTCTGTGTTTCTCGTCTGCCGGCAAGGTTTATTGGTTGCGGGTGTTTAATTTACCGGTTGCCAGCCGGGCATCGCGCGGCAAGCCGTTCGTGAATTTGTTGCCGTTGGAAGAGGGCGAAAAAATCAACGCGATGTTGCCAGTGCGTGAATACAGCGCTGACAAATACATCTTTATGGCAACGTCATCGGGTACCGTGAAAAAAACCCCGTTGCCCGAATTCGAACGGCAACGCAGCAACGGTAAAATCGCCATCGATTTAAACGAAAACGATACTTTGGTCGGTGTTGCGATTACTGATGGTCAGCAAAATGTGTTGCTGTTCAGTAGTGACGGCAAAGCCGTGTGTTTTAACGAAACCGATGTGCGTTCGATGGGTAGAACAGCCACCGGGGTGCGCGGCATTCGTTTACAGGAAGGTCAAAAAGTCATATCCCTGATCATCTCGACCGAAGGTACGGTGCTGAATATCACCGAAAATGGTTACGGCAAACGGACCAAACTGGAAGAATTCACTCAGCATAGACGCGGCGGCCAAGGTTTGATTGCGATTCAAACCTCTGAGCGTAACGGTGCAGTGGTCGGTGCGGTACTGGTCAACGATACTGATGAAATTATGTTGATCACCGACGGCGGCATATTGGTCAGGACGCGGGTCAAGGAAATTTCCGTAGTCGGCAGAAATACCCAAGGCGTTACAGTGATTCGTCTGGATAAGGGCGAAAGAGTCGTCGGCGTGGATAGAATCGATGGTCTGAGCGATGAAGAAGATGACACCGAAGGCTATATTGACGAAACCGATGGCCCAGCAGACAGCGCCGAATCTGGCGGAGAAGAGGAATAAGCATGGCAAGGATTTATAACTTTAGCGCTGGTCCGTCAATGATGCCGGAAGCGGTGTTGCTGCAAGCTCAACAAGAGATGTTGAATTGGCAAGACAGCGGCATGTCGGTGATGGAGATGAGTCATCGCGGCAAGCAGTTTATGGCCATTGCCGAAGCGATGAAAAGCGATCTAATCGAACTGCTCGGCATTCCTGCCAATTACAAAGTGCTGTTCCTGCAAGGCGGCGCCAGCGCGCAATTCGCGATGATTCCGCAGAATATTCTGAACGGCAAAACCAAAGCTAGTTATGTGAATACCGGTGCTTGGTCCACCAGTGCGATTAAAGAAGCCGGCAAATATTGCGAAGTTAACCTCGCTGCAAGTTCTGAAGCTAGCGCTTTTACCACGATTCCGGCCTCTGATACTTGGTCTATCGATGCCGATGCGGCGTATTTGCATTACACCTCCAATGAAACCATCCACGGTGTGGAGTTTTCTGAAATTCCTGACGCCGGCGATTTGCCCTTGGTATGCGATATGTCTTCGAATATCTTGTCTCGGCCAGCGGATGTCAGTCGCTACGGCATCATTTACGCTGGTACCCAGAAAAACATGGGGCCTTCGGGCGTCACTGTGGTCATCGTCCGCGAAGATTTGGTCGGTCTGGCACCCAAATCTGTACCGTCGGTGTTTGATTACCAGCAGCAGGCCAAAGCTGATTCTATGTTAAATACACCGGCCACTTATAACTGGTATCTGTTGGGATTGGTTTTGCAATGGTTGAAACAGCAAGGCGGTCTTGCAGCGATCGAGCAGCAAAATATTCGTAAAGCCGGCAAGCTTTATAAAGCTATCGATGAATCCAGTCTTTATAGTAATCCGGTTGTGAAAGACTACCGTTCCAGAATGAACGTACCTTTTGTCCTGGCTGATGCAGCGCTGGACAAGGAGTTTTTAGCGCTAGCCGATAAAAACGGTTTGGGCTCTTTGCCTGGTCATCGTTCGGTCGGCGGTATGCGCGCCAGCATTTACAACGCCATGCCGGAAGCCGGGGTCGATGCTTTGATCGATTTCATGGCCGAGTTCGAACGCACTCACTAGTTACCGGTATGACGGCGATTATTCCACTGTCTGAATTGCGTGAGCGTATCGACATCATCGATAGGCAGCTGTTGCAATTGATCAATCAACGGGCCGCATGCGCGATTGAAGTGGCGCGGACCAAAATGGCCGAAGGCGAGACGGGTAGCTTTTACCGTGCTGATCGCGAAGCCCAAGTGTTACGTAAAATTAAAGAATTGAACCCAGGGCCTTTGAGTGACGAGGCCTCAGTGCATCTGTTCCGGGAACTGATGTCGGCGTGTTTGGCGTTGGAAAAACCCTTGGAAGTGGCGTTTTTAGGGCCGGTTGGTACATTTACCCAACAAGCGACATTCAAACATTTCGGGCACGCAGTTAAAGGTATTCCGGTGCTGACCATTCCGGAGATATTTCTGGCGGTGGAAACCGATCATTGCCAATTCGGCGTGGTGCCGGTGGAAAATTCCACTGAAGGCGTTGTTGCGCATACGCTGGATCGCTTTATGACCACCTCATTGCAAATTTGCGGGGAAGTGGAAATTCGGGTACATCAAAATCTGCTCGGCAAAATGGATACTTTGGCGGCGATTAACGAAGTTTATTCGCATCAACAGTCCTTGGCGCAATGTCGGCAATGGCTGAACACCTATCTGCCGGGTGTGGCCTGCACTGCGGTGAGTAGCAATGCCGAGGCCGCCAGGCTCGCGTCTCTGGATCATAATAAGGCGGCAATAGCCGGTTTAATGGCGGCCGAGTTATATGAGTTGAACATCATCGAACAGCATATCGAGGATGAATCAAATAACACCACTCGCTTTATTGTGGTTGGTAAACAGCAGCCGGCATCTACCGGGCTCGATAAAACCTCTATTTTAGTGTCTACCGGTAATCAGGCCGGCGCCTTGTATAAGATTTTGGGGCCGTTTGCCGAATATGGCATAAGCATGGCGCATATAGAGTCAAGGCCATCGCGGCAGGGTTTGTGGGAATATGTATTTTTTATCGATATTGATGGCCATCGTGACGATCACGATGTCGCTAAAGCGCTGGAAACCCTAAAAAATAGCGTCAAAATGTTGAAAATCCTTGGCTCTTACCCAAAAGCCGTCATTTAATCTTAGGTCCATGAACAAATTCTTAGAACTTGCTACTGCCGGTGTTCAACAACTGGTGCCTTACGTGCCCGGTAAACCGGTTGAAGAGTTGCAACGCGAATTAGGTATAGCGGAAGTTATCAAGCTGGCTTCCAATGAAAATCCGTTAGGAACCGGTGAGAAAGTCGCTGCGGCCATTCAAGCGACATTACCCGAACTAACCCGTTATCCCGATGGCAGCGGTTTTGCTCTAAAAACTGCGTTGTCGGGGAAGTTAAACGTGTTGCCAGAGCAAATTACCCTGGGTAATGGTTCCAGCGAGATTCTTGAGTTGGTGATGCGGACTTTTGTCACGCCAGCATTGGAAGTGGTGTTTTCTCAGCATGCGTTTGCCCTCTATCCAATTCTGACCCAAGCCGTGGGGGCTAAAGCTAAAGTAGCGCCAGCGAAAAATTTTGGCCACGATTTACCGGCGATGCGGGCACAGATTAGCGATAAAACCCGTTTGGTCTTTATCGCCAATCCCAACAATCCAACCGGTACCTTGCTGGATAGAGACGAGCTTGAAAAGTTTATAGCAGCTTTGCCGACCAATGTGCTGTGCGTATTGGACGAGGCTTATTACGAGTTTGTCGATCCTGCGGCTAGAACAGAATCACTAGATTGGCCGAATCGTTATCCAAACTTGATCATAGCTCGTACGTTCTCTAAGGCATACGGCTTGGCAGGCCTGCGGATTGGTTACGGGATTTCCTCGCCGGATATCGCCGATTTGTTAAATCGGGTGCGTCAGCCTTTCAATTGCAGCATGCTGGCTTTAGCCGCAGCGGAAGCCGCACTGGGTGATACGGATTATCTGCATCAAACCGTCGCGCTCAACAACGCCGGAATGGCGCAGTTGACGGATGCCTTTAAGGCATTGGATTTAACCTGGATCCCTTCGTCCGGTAACTTCGTTTCTGTCGATGTGAAGCAAACGGCTTTGCCAATTTACGATGCCTTGCTGCGCAAGGGTGTGATCGTAAGACCTGTGGCCAATTATGAAATGCCCAAGCATTTACGTGTGAGCATCGGTACTGAGCGCGAAAACGCGATATTCATAAACGCATTACGCGAGGTGCTTAAGGGTGTTTAAACGCCTTTGCATCATCGGCATAGGTTTGATCGGTGGTTCGATAGCAAGGGCCGCGGTTGCTCAAGGTCTATGCTTAGAAGTCGTTGCCTACGGTCGGGAGAAAAATCTGCCAAATATGCAATTGGCCAAGCAGCTGGGGGTGATCGACGAGTTTTACACCGACATTGCCTCTGCACTGGAACGCACCGACTGCGTGATTGTTGCGACTCCGGTTGGCAGTATGCAGGCTATTTTCGAACAGATTAAGCCTTATTGGAACCCGCAAGCCGTTTATAGCGATGCCGGTAGTACCAAAGGTAGCGTGGTGTCGGCGCTCGAAGCAGTTTTTGGTGCCGTACCTGACAACTTTGTTCTGGCGCATCCGATAGCCGGGGCAGAGCGTAGCGGGGTGGACGCGTCAACCGTTGATTTATTCGTCAATCGTCGTCTTATTCTTACCCCGCTGGCAAATACCGACCAGCAGGCGCTCGCAAAAATTCATTCGTTCTGGGAAAAGATCGGCTCCAGCGTTTCGATCATGTCGGTGGAGCATCACGACACGGTTCTGGCTGCAACCAGCCATTTACCGCATATCCTGGCGTTCGCCTTGGTCGGCCTGTTGGGGCGGAAGGATGAGCAGCGGGAAATATTTAAGTACGCGGCTGGTGGCTTCAGAGACTTTAGCCGCATTGCTTCGAGCGATCCAACCATGTGGCAGGACATTTGTTTGGCGAATAAGCATGAAATCATACCCTTGATGCGCCAGTTTCAAGCGGAGTTAAGCAAAATAGAGCAATTGCTGGTTGACGATGAATCCAGCCAATTATTCGATACTTTTACGTATGCCAGAAATGCTCGGCAGCGTTTTCTCGATCAACAAGAAGACTAAGAAAATTAACATGTCACAATCCATTACTTTTCAAGTGCAGCCGGGCGGTAGCTTGCGCGGCGAAATCCGCGTGCCCGGCGACAAATCCATGTCGCACCGTTCCATTATGTTGGGCTCATTGGCGGATGGCGTTACGCATGTCACCGGCTTTTTAAATGCGGAAGATGCTATATCCACCCTGGAAGCGTTTCGGGCGATGGGTGTGGAGATTGAGGGGCCGGTCAACGGCGAAGTGACGATACACGGTGTTGGTAAGCACGGTTTGAAAGCGCCGACAAAACCATTGTATTTAGGCAACTCCGGCACATCAATGCGGCTGTTGAGCGGTTTGTTGGCGGGTCAGCCTTTCGATACTGTGTTGACTGGCGATAAATCGCTGGAATCGCGACCGATGAAGCGGGTCACCGTGCCGTTGGCACAGATGGGCGCCGAGATTGTTACTCAGGAAAATGGCACCGCACCGCTACACATAAAAGGCAAAGCGGGTAAATTGCAGGGCATTCATTACGAAATGCCTATCGCCAGTGCTCAAGTCAAATCCTGCCTTTTGCTGGCTGGCATGTATGCCGAAGGCGAAACCAGTGTCACAGAGCCAGCGCCGACTCGTGACCATACCGAGCGTATGTTGAATGGCTTTGGCTATCCCGTGCAACGCGAGGGCAGTACCGCCCGTATCAGCAATCAAGGTAAATTAACTGCTGCAAAAATCGACGTACCTAGCGATATTTCCTCGGCGGCTTTCTTTTTGGTTGGCGCCAGTATCGCGCCTAATTCCGATGTGACCTTGCGCCACGTCGGTATAAATCCGACGCGCACCGGCGTGATAGATATTTTGCGTTTGATGGGGGCGAATATCGAAGTACTGAATGAACGAGAGGTGGGCGGCGAGCCGGTTGCCGATCTGCGCGTGCGTTCTGCGAATTTGCAAGGGATCAATATTCCCGAGCATTTGGTACCGTTGGCTATAGATGAGTTTCCGGTACTGTTCGTGGCTGCAGCGTGTGCGGAAGGCCAAACGGTATTGACCGGTGCAGAGGAATTGCGGGTTAAGGAATCAGACCGCATTCAAGTGATGGCGGATGGATTGCAAATTCTGGGTGTCGATGCGCAACCGACGAAGGACGGCATGCTAATCAACGGCGGCGGGCATATTGGCACTGGTGAAGTCGAGTCGCATGGCGACCACCGAATTGCGATGTCATTTTCTATTGCGGGGCTACGCGCTTCGGGATCAATCACGATTAAGGATTGCGCGAATGTGAACACCTCTTTCCCCGAATTCCGTGATTTGGCTACCAAACTTGGTTTAGCGCTGACCAGTTATTAAGATGCAAGTACCGGTATTGACGATAGACGGCCCCAGTGGGGCCGGCAAAGGTACGGTTAGTCGTGCTGTTGCGAAGCTCTTAGGCTGGAATTATCTGGACAGCGGTTCGATTTACCGTTCATTGGCGGTCGCGGTTTTAAAATCCGGTATCGAGTTATCAGACCTAGCTGCTATTTGCCAAGTCGCTGAAGTTATGTCGTTAGAATTCGATTGCGGTGATGAATTAGTCGTTAAACTTGACGGTGTTGATATTACGAGTCAACTTGGTACTGAAACCACCGGCAACGCGGCCTCCATCATCGCCGCTCATCCTGAGGTTAGGGCGATTTTATTGCAAAAACAAAAGGATTTTCAAAGACTTCCGGGCTTGGTGGCCGATGGTCGAGACATGGGTGGTGTGGTGTTTCAAGATGCCGCTATCAAAGTTTATCTGACCGCTAGCGCTGAAGAAAGAGCGAGAAGGCGATATAAACAGTTGATTGACAAAGGAATTGATGCTAACCTTCCGCAAATCACTCGGGAAATAGAAGAGCGCGATTATCGCGATCAGCAGCGAGCCTCGGCTCCGCTCACCGTACCGGAAGGTGCGCATTTTATCGATTCTTCCAGCTTGACTATTCAGCAAGTGATTGAGCAGGTAATAAATTTAGTCGATTAAGACTATTGGTGGTTATCGAATGAATATCGGTGACTTTATTTTAATTTCAGAGAAGAGAAAGCTTGCTTGAGTCTTAGCAAGTTTGGGAAAGAAGAGATGGGCGAAAGCTTTGCAGAGTTGTTTGAAGAGAGTTATGCCAAGACCGAAATGCGTCCTGGCGCAATGCTAATTGGTACAGTTGTTGATATCGAAAACGAATTTGTTATCGTCAGCACACAAGCCAAATCAGAAGGCGTCATTCCAAAATGGCAGTTTCTGAACGCAGACGGTGACCTTGAAGTCAACGTTGGCGATGAAATTGAAGTTGCTCTCGATTTATTTGAAGATGGCTTAGGTGCCACCCTTCTTTCCCGTGACAAAGCCAAGAAAAGTAAAGCTTGGGCCGAACTGGAAAAAGCCTTTGAAACTCAAGAAACCATCGTTGGCCGTATTAACGGCAAAGTACGCGGCGGTTTCACAGTGGCGGTGGGTGCATTGCGTGCCTTCTTGCCAGGTTCTTTGGTGGATGTTCGTCCTATTCGTGATACCACCTTCTTGGAAAATCGCGATCTGGAATTTAAAGTTATCAAAATCGACCAAAAACGTAACAACGTGGTGTTGTCACGTCGTGCGGTCGTCGAAAGCGAGTACAGCGCAGAGCGCGAAGAGTTGGTTAAAACGCTGCAAGACGGCGCCATCGTTACCGGTATCGTTAAAAATCTCACCGATTACGGCGCGTTTATCGATTTGGGCGGCGTAGACGGTCTGTTGCACATTACTGATATGGCATGGCGTCGCGTACGTCACCCGTCTGAGTGCGTAGAGATCGGTCAGGAAGTTAAAGTTAAAGTCCTGAAATTCGACAAAGATAAAACCCGCGTATCGTTGGGCATGAAACAAATGGATGAAGATCCATGGCAAAACATTGCTCGTCGTTACCCAGCCGGCACACGCGTGTTCGGTAAAGTAAACAACTTGACAGATTATGGTTGCTTCGTGGAAATCGAAGAGGGCGTTGAAGGTTTGGTACACGTTTCCGAAATGGACTGGACCAACAAAAACGTCAACCCATCCAAAGTTGTCCAATTGGGCGATGAATGCGAAGTGATGGTTCTGGAAATTGACGAAGAGCGTCGTCGTATTTCGTTGGGCATGAAACAATGCCGTTCGAATCCATGGGATGAATTTGCTGCTACCCATAACAAAGGCGACAAAATCTCCGGCAAAATCAAATCGATTACCGATTTCGGTATCTTCATCGGCCTGGATGGCGGTATTGATGGTTTGGTGCATATGTCTGACATCTCCTGGAATGAGAACGACGAAGAAGCCATTCGTAATTACAAAAAAGGCGATGAAGTAGAAACCGTCATTTTGGCTGTAGATTCCGAACGCGAACGTATATCTCTGGGTATCAAACAATTGGAACAAGACCCTTTCCAAAACTACATTGCCGTGCATGAAAAAGGCAGCTTAGTTAGAGGCGTTATTAAAGAAATAGATGCTAAAGGTGCGATCGTAACCTTAGCCGATAACGTCGAAGGCTATCTGCGTGCTTCAGAAATTCAACGTGATCGCGTAGAAGACGCTCGCACATTGTTGAAAGAAGGCGAAGAAATTGAAGCAAAATTTGTCGGTGTTGATAAAAAGACTAAATCTATTTCTTTGTCTATCAAAGCGAAAGACGTCGAAGAAGAGTCTAATGCTATTAAAGATTACTCGTCACAAAACGCTGGCACAGCCACGTTAGGCGATATCTTTAAACAAATGGACAAGTAGTATATAACCATCTCCGAGGGTGACATGACCGGTTCGTGTCACCCTTTTTTGATTATTCAGGGCTGGATGTGACGAAATCAGAATTGATAGAGATGCTGGCACGAAAGCAGCCTCATCTCGCGCTTAAAGATGTTGAATTGGCAGTCAGATGCGTTGTTGACCACTTGAGCGATACCTTGGCAAGTGGTGATAGGATAGAAATTAGAGGTTTTGGCAGTTTTTCCTTACACCATCGTTCAGCACGATTGGGACGTAACCCCAAGACTGGCGACTCAGTATCCTTAACAGAAAAGCACGTGCCGCATTTTAAACCGGGTAAAGAATTGCGGGATATGGTTGATGCCTCCCGGGAGAAATTCAAAATTGTCGATTGACGATAAATAGTCAATCAATTATAGCAACGCAACCCACCCAAAACGGGGCTGGCGTTTGACACTAGATTATTTTCGAGTGGTGGCACCTCCGCCATTCATAAAATATTGCCCCATAGCTAATTAGGCGCCAGTAAAGGACCTAAGCAGAATTTATCAGGCCGGTTGCTAGTGAGCTTATTTGATCATCATTACAGCTATGATCCTGGCTATGGCTACAGTCTAGACGATTTATTAAGTGTTCCTGCCCCGCAAGAGCCCGTCGACTTTTGCCGGTTTTGGCGAAACAAATATCAAAAAGCCCTAACGGTCTACCCGCAATTCTCTGAGAGCTACCAAGGCTTGCGTGCCGGTTACCGTGTTTATGACATCCGTTATCAGTCTACCGACGGTTTTCAGATAGCCGGTTGGCTACTTGAGCCGGATGCGCAACCCATTACTAGAAGCATTGTGGTAGGCCATGGTTATGGCGGCAGAGATCAGCCCGATTTTCATCTCACCATAGCAGGCGCGGCCTTACTTTTTCCTTGCTTTCGCGGCATATCTCGTAGCCGTTGCGAACGCTTGCCGGAACAACCTAATCAGCATGTTATACAAGGAGTCGACGACCCAAATCGCTATGTGATCGGTGGGTGCGTTGAAGATCTATGGCTGGCAGTGTCCGTTTTAATTGAACGTTATCCTCAAACCTCGGATAAGATCGGCTACATGGGTATTAGCTTCGGTGGCGGAATCGGGGCGTTGGCGGCTCCTTGGGATGCAAGGATCAAGCGTGTGCACTTAAATGTGCCCACCTTCGGCAATCAGCCCTTGCGCTTAAGCTTACCCAGTAGCGGCAGTGCCGCAGCGCTTAAAGCATATAGTCAACACCATCGTAAAGTATTTGACACATTATGCTATTACGATGCTGCTATTTCGGCGCGCTATGCAATACAGCCCTTACATGCCGCAGTCGCTTTGTTCGATCCCGTTGTAGCGCCACCAGGCCAGTTTGCAATATACAATGCTTGGGCGGAAGACAAAACTTTGTTTGTCTTGGATGCGGGGCATTTCAACTATCCCCGCCAACAAGATCAAGAGCGGCAATTGATTGCGGAGCTGCAAAGCTTTTTCGGAGAATCGTCGCTTTAAGCTATGAATCGCGAATATCACCACTGGTACAGTCCGCGCTTGGGGCGCGATATGGAGTTCTTGGTTTTTGGTCACGCAGGAGCCAAGGTACTGATTTTTCCAACGCGCGATGGTCGTTTTTACGAGTACGAAAATCTCGGTATTGTCGAACGGTTGCGCAATAAGATTGAAGCCGGACACTTACAGCTTTACTGTGTCGACAGTATTGATCACGAAACATTTTACTGTTTTTGGCGGCGCCCGAAAGACCGTATTCAGCGGCACATGTTTTTTGAAGATTATATATTGAACGAAATCATGCCGTTCATGGCTTTAAAAAACCCACATCCCTGTATTATTGCTCACGGCTGCAGTTTAGGCGGTTATCATGCTGCCAACATTGCTTTCCGGCATCCGCATCTGTTTAAAAAATTAGTCGCATTTTCTGGTCGTTTCGATTTGACATTGGAGGTAGAGTGTTTTAGGAATCTGTTCGACGGCTATTACGACGATCATGTTTACTTCCACACCCCGACCCACTTCTTACCCAATCTTAATTGCGCAACGCAATTGACGCATCTGCAGCGCATGGAAATTACCTTGGTAATTGGTAAGGAAGATCCTTTTTTGCATAACAACCATAAACTAAGTCAAATTTTGGCTGCCAAGGGGGTTCCGCATGCGTTATATGAATGGGAAGGTCGGGCGCATCAAGGGCATTATTGGCGCAGAATGGCCCCGCTTTACGTTTGAGAGGCTTTCAATTTAACTTAGTTATACCTGCGCCATGCTGATTTATAGATGAGTGGCAGAATAGAGGAACTGGGAAGTGCGTATTGGTGCGCACTTTTTCTGCAAAAACTGCTAGTCTTGTTAGCTTGTTTAAGTAGGTGGGGCGGAGCTTGGAACAGGATATTACGACCGATTTGCGTGTGTTGGAGAGCCATTTGGACGGAATGCTCAACCGAGTCCAGCACAATAGCCTCACCCTAAAGCGATTACAAAGTTTTGAAATGCGGCTGCTGGGCCTTAGTTCGCTGGCGGAAATGATTGAGTTCATTCTTGGCGAGGCCAAATCGCTGTTCGATCTGGACGTAATCAGTTTGTGTTTGATTGACTCAAAAAACGAAATCTCCAGTTATCTAGAGGTGGATAATTATAACTTTCGGGACAGGGAATGGCTGTTTTTGGCGAGTAGTGAATGGCAATTACGGCATAGTTTTGGCTTAACAGATCAACCGTTTCTGGGCAGCTATCAAACCAGAGTCTGCGAAAAGTTTTTTTCGGAATCCAATCAGCAGAAACCGGCTTCAGTGGTGATCGCGCCGCTAATTCGTCGGGATAGGTACCTAGGGTCTTTGAATCTAGGGAGCTATCATAGTGAGCGCTTCATTCAAGGCATGGCCACCGATTTTGTCGAACATATTGCTTCGGTCATTAGTATTTGTCTGGAAAACAATTTAAACGTCGAGACAATGCGCCGAACTAGTTTGGTCGATCCTTTGACCGGCGTGAACAATCGGCGTTTTTTGGAACAGCGTATAGAGGAAGAACTGGATCGCAGTCAACGTAATCGCGAGCCCTTGTCCTGTCTATTTTTGGATATCGATTTTTTCAAACGCATCAACGACGGTTTTGGGCATCAAGCGGGGGATCATGTGCTAGCGCTGGTGGCCGGTAGTATAAAGAAGTTGCTGCGAAATAACGATGTACTCGCCCGCTATGGCGGCGAGGAATTCGTGGCTTTACTCTCGCAAAGTGGTGAGAACATAGCCTCTGAAATTGCCGAGCGGATTCGCGCAAGCATTGCCAATTTACAGGTGGAATTCGCCGATCATGCGATACCGGTGACCATTTCAATCGGCGTCGCGACTTACCAACCCGGTCGGGTACAGAAAAAACCGGTTGCTGATATTGCTCTGCACTTAGTGCAGACCGCTGATAACGCTTTGTACGAAGCCAAACGTAAAGGCAGGAACCGGGTTGAAAACGGTGGATTGGTCTTGGTTCTGGAACCTGATTAGTTATAACCGTTGGGATTGTTTTTCTGCCAACGCCAGGTATCCGTGATCATTTGTTTTAAATCCCGCTCGGCTTTCCAGCCAATTTTTTCTTCCGCCAGACTCGGATCAGCGTAACAGGCTGCAACATCGCCGGCTCTGCGTGGCGCGATTTTATAAGGTACTGGCTGACCGGTGACTTCCATGAAAGTATTAACCATTTCCAGCACGCTGTAGCCGTTGCCCGTGCCTAAATTAATCGCATCGCATACTGCGGTATCGGCGGTTTTACCAAGCAGGTATTGCAAGGCTTTGATATGGCCCTGCGCAAGATCCACTACATGAATGTAATCCCGTACACCAGTCCCGTCCTTGGTAGAGTAATCATCGCCGAATACTGAGAGTACCGGTAATTTGCCAATAGCGACTTGCGACAAAAACGGCATCAGATTGTTCGGGATGCCGTTCGGATCTTCGCCGATCAAGCCGCTGCTGTGTGCACCAATAGGGTTGAAATAACGCAGTATCGCGAATTGCCAAGGCTGGCTATCGCCGTTCAAGCTGTCCGCATGGCCGACATCGCGCAGAATTTCTTCGATAAACAGTTTGGTGCGCCCGTAAGGATTGGTGGCTTGCAGCGGGAAGTTCTCCAGAATCGGTACGCTGTGCGGATCGCCATATACGGTCGCTGACGAGCTGAACACCAATCTTTTTACCGCAAATTCGTTCATGATTTCCAACAACACTTGCGTGCCGTAGATATTGTTGCGGTAATAGCTTAATGGCTTCTGGCAAGATTCTCCAACCGCTTTTAAGCCGGCGAAATGCACTACCGCATCGATTTTATGTGCTTTAAAAATCTCGCGCAGTGCGGCTTGGTCGGTAATGTCGGCTTGGTAAAAGCCTGGTTTTTGCGAGCTAATGGTTTCTATGCGTTTAAGCGATTCGACTTTGCTGTTGCTTAGGTTGTCGACAACGATGACGTCGAAACCGTTTTTAAGGAGCTCTACGCAGGTATGGCTACCAATATAGCCCGCACCGCCCGTCACCAAAATTGTGTTTTTCATCATTGCGTTCCTTGGTTAGCGTTCGAGGATGTCCAGTCCTGCTTCGTCCGAGACGACGCGAGTTAGACTTGCTTCGGGGTCGCGGCGCAGGCCGGCGAAATCGAATAAGCTGGCATCGGCCATTTGCGACGGCGCAATGTTTTGCAGACTCGCGAAAATGGTTTCGATACGACCGGGAAATTGTTTATCCCAGCCGTTCAGCATTTGTTTCATCGCTTTGCGCTGCAGATTTTCTTGCGAACCGCATAGATTGCAGGGAATGATGGGGAATTGTTTGAATGCCGCGAAGCGGTTGATGTCTTTTTCTCGGCAATAGGCAAGCGGGCGAATCACGATGTTTTGTTTATCGTCACTGAGTAGTTTTGGCGGCATAGCTTTTAATTTGCCGGCGTAGAACATGTTTAGGAAGAAGGTCTCGATAATGTCGTCGCGATGGTGGCCCAACGCGATTTTGGTGATCTTATGTTCTTTGGCAAATCCATACAAAGTGCCGCGCCGCAACCGGGAACATAGGCTGCAAGTGGTTTGGCCTTCCGGGATAATGCGTTTGACGATGCTATAGGTATCGTGCTCGATGATGTGGTAGGGCACGCCTATCGATTGCAGATATTCCGGCAGCACATGTTCCGGGAAACCCGGCTGCTTCTGATCCAGATTGACCGCAATAATCTCGAAATTGATCGGTGCGGTTTTCTGCAAATTCAGCAGAATATCCAGCATCGTGTAGGAATCCTTGCCGCCTGACAGGCACACCATTACCTTGTCGTCGGGTTCTATCATGTTGAAATCGGCGATGGCTTCGCCAACGCAGCGTCTCAGGCGTTTTTGCAGCTTGTTAAACTGGGTGCGGGATTTGTGTTCTGGATCGGACATGGGTGCGTTGAAAGGCGGTTGAAAAGTATGCTTCAACCGCGCTTAATTTAGCCGTTATAGCGTTGGAAAATCAGCGTGGCGTTAGTGCCGCCGAAGCCGAAGCTGTTGGACATAATGGTGTTCAGCGTGACGTTATCCCGGTATTCTCTAACAATCGGAATGCCAGTCGCGCCTGGGTCGAGTTGGTTGATATTGGCGGACGCGCTCAAGAAATTTTCTTGCATCATTAGCAACGAATAAATGGCTTCGTTCACGCCGGCCGCACCTAATGCGTGTCCAGTCAGAGATTTGGTTGAACTGACTGCAGGTACGCCATCCGCGCCAAATACTTCACGCATCGCTTCCAGCTCGCGGGTATCGCCTACCGGGGTGCTAGTGCCGTGTGCGTTGATATAGTCAATACTGTCATGAACGGTAGCTAGGGCTTGTTGCATGCAACGAATGGCGCCCTCGCCAGAAGGTTGTACCATGTCGTAGCCATCGGACGTTGCGCCGTAGCCGACTAACTCGGCATAGATTTTCGCACCGCGCGCTTTGGCGTGTTCGAGTTCTTCTATTACCAATACGCCACCGCCACCGGAAATCACAAAGCCGTCGCGGGTTTCGTCATACGGACGCGAGGCCGTGGCTGGCGTGTCATTATATTTGGAAGACAGTGCGCCCATCGCATCGAACATCACGGACATGGTCCAGTGCAGCTCTTCACCGCCGCCCGCGAAAACGATGTCTTGCTTGCCCAACTGAATCAATTCCATGGCATGGCCGATGCAGTGGGCGCTGGTAGCGCAGGCTGAACTGATGGAATAATTGACCCCTTTGATTTTGAAAGGTGTCGCCAGACAGGCGGTGTTGGTGCTGGACATGGCGCGCGTCACCATATAGGGACCGACTTTTTTCACGCCTTTGGAACGCAGGATATCGGCGGAATCGACTAAGTTGGACGTTGACGGCCCGCCGGAACCCATCACTAAACCGGTGCGGACATTGGAAATTTGCCTATCATCCAGGCCGGAATCGGCGATAGCTTGTTCCATCGCGAGGTAATTATAGGCCGCACCATCACCCATAAAGCGTTTCGCTTTACGATCTATCGCCTCATCCAGGTCAATGTTCACAGGGCCGTGCACGTGGCTACGGAACCCCATCTCTTCATAGACAGGCGCATGGACGATACCGGAGCGGCCCATTCTCAACGAATCGATCACTTCGTCCCGGTTATTGCCGATGCTGGAAACTATCCCCAAACCTGTTACAACGACGCGTTTCATGATGGATTCCTTAGAAATCTTGGGTGGACGTAAACAACCCGACTCGCAAATCGGTCGCTTCATAGATTTGTTTGCCGTCGACTTCCATGGTGGCGTCGGCAATGCCCATTACCAATTTACGTAAAATGACCCGTTTCAAGTCGATTTTGTAAGTGACTTTTTTGGCGGTTGGCAGTACTTGGCCGGTGAATTTAACCTCGCCGCAACCTAGAGCGCGACCTTTGCCGGGGCCACCCAGCCAGCATAAATAGAACCCCACCAACTGCCACATAGCGTCCAAACCGAGACAGCCGGGCATGACTGGATCGCCTTGAAAGTGGCAGTCGAAAAACCATAATTCGGGAGTAATATCCAACTCGGCGATGATTTCGCCTTTACCGTATTTACCTCCTTCATCGGAAATATGGACGATGCGGTCCATCATCAGCATGTTGGGAAGCGGGAGCTGCGCGTTGGCCGGACCGTACAATTCGCCTCGGCCCGACATTAATAATTCTTCGCGCGTGAAACTGTGCTGCTTCTCCATCTTGATGTTTACCTGGTTGCTGGGTTCAAAAACTGCGGCATTATCTAATAACCTGCTTAAAAAATCAGCTCAATTTTTTATCCGGGCATTACCTCGCGCAATAGCTCTTCAATCTTTAAGCTATTGCGTTGCAGGCGTTGCTGGTAAATCAGGCTGTACATTAATACGGATGCCACATAACCGCGAGTTTCTTTGTAAGGTATGGTTTCTATCCAAATATCGGCTGGCAGCTTTTGGCGTTCCGGCAGCCAGCGTTTAATTTTGTTAGCACCGGCATTATAGGCAGCAGTGGCTAATACTACGTGGCCGTTGAATTGCCGTAGGAGTTTTTTGAAATAAAACGCACCGTACTTTACGTTGAGTTCTGGTTTGAACAAGTTAGAGTCGTTTCCCCAACTTTCGCGCAGTTCACTGGCGATTTGGCGGCCCGTATTCGGCATGACTTGCATCAGTCCTTTGGCGCCAGCGGGCGAGTCGGCCAATTCGTCGAAGGCACTTTCCTGGCGGACTAAGCCCAGGATTAAGGCCGGATCCAGCTGCAGAGTGGTGGCGTTGTTTTGGATTTGTTCGACGTATGCCAAAGGAAAACGCAGATTCACATCGTCCCAATGGCTGGCTTTGGCTATCGTCGCAATCGCCAAGGCCGGACAATTGGCCTGTTGGGCCAGTTTAGCCGCGACGGGCAACAGATGACTGTCGAGTTTTGCTACGGCGTACCACCATTGGCGTTTGGCTTCTGGCATTCTGTCAATTGCCAGTAATTCAGAAAACACCAGAAAATCCGGTCGATTTTTTAGGCCATCTAAGTCCTCGCTGGATACCACCAAGGGTCTATCGACCAGTTCGATGGCTTGCATTAGCTTACCGGCTGCCAAAAAACCATAAAAACTCCGATTTTTCGCCAGTTGTTGAAATAGTGCTGAGGCTGCGGCACCTTGGCCGGTTTCCGCAAAGCCGCGAGCCTGCCAGTACTGCCATTTTTCGCGAGATTTTTCTTCATCATTTAAGCCGGCAATCGCGGTGGCCACATCTGCCCAGTTCTGGGTGTGCAATGCGGCCCTGACTCTCCATTCCCTCGCCGATTCGTCACGGCTCTCCAGCTGAGACAAGCGGTCGTAGGCGCGGCTGTCATGTTTTAAGGCCAACGCAACCGCTAGGCGCTTTTCGATAAACGCAGCGGTTAACGGCGCGATGGGGACTTGGATCTTAAGCCTATCCCAAGTCGCCAGTGCCGCGTCGACATCAGTCTCCAGCCAGCGATCGATTGCATGCGCCAGTAGTTCACCGGCTTGCTCGGTGTATTCTCGCCAGGCTGAACCCGTGTTAACGCTTTCTGGTTGCCGGTGTAGTTTTAGCCAGATGCTGGCCAAATTCGTTTCAGCACCGCTGAAAAGCCGGGTCAACTCGCTTGCTAGATTTTGATTGTCGCGGTTAAGCGCGGCTTGAAACCGCTGATTTATCAGATCTTTATTAAAATATGGCGATGCTTTATAAACATCGAACAAGGCATCGCAATTATTCGGTTGCGATTTGCCGCTTAGCCACAGCGAGCGAGCTTGATTGAACGCTTCCGCGCTTTGGCCGCTTTCCAACTGGGCTAAGCCGGCATAACATTGCAACTCGGGGTCGTCACTGCCTTGATAGTGACTTAACAACGTTTGCCATTGCTGCTTTTTACCCAAGTGCAACAACCATCGTTGCCGCAGTCCAGGCGCGTAGCGACTGGTGGCGTAGTCGACCAGAAATTGTTTAATGTCCTGATCGGCATCTAAATGATTTTTTAGCCATAGGTATTGCAGATAAGGATACAGCGGGTAGCCTTTCAAGGTAGATGACAACGAGAAATAGTCGGCATCGCGATTCTGATTTAGCGCTTGCTCGGCGCGCAAAAACCGCTGACGTTGCGCGGCTAGCGAGTTCTCATCCGCCCGGGCACTGTTGGGCAAAACGCAGGTCAGAGCGGCAAGCATTAAAAAACACGGAATAAGTTGCATATCAATTTCCACGATAGCCGAGACTAAACACCGTGCAAGAATTTTTTGCTAAGTGGGTCGGCCCATTATAATCGTTAAACTTAATCGAATTCGTTTCATTACCTTGAAAACATCAAACCGCACAGCGCAAGCCGAATATTCCTGGCAGTTCATATATCGCATCGCTCAACAGCATAAAAAGCAACTGATCAACGGCCATTTCGTCGCAATGCTGGCAACCGTCGCCAGCGTACCCGTTCCGTTATTGATGCCTTTGCTGGTGGATGAGGTCTTGCTTAACCATCCGGGCGTAGTGCTAAACACCCTTAACTCATGGTTGCCGGGCGAGTGGCAGCAACCTACTGTTTATATTGCCATTATTCTGTTGGTTAGTTTGGTGCTGCGCTTGTTTGCATTGCTACTTAACATTATGCAGACCCGGCAGTTTTCGGTTATCGCCAAAGATGTGATCTTTCGAATAAGGGAAAGCTTGGTAAAGCATTTGCAACATATATCGATGTCCGAATATGAAAGCCTGGGCAGCGGCACGGTCAGTTCGCATATGGTGACGGATTTGGACACGCTGGATAATTTTATCGGTACCACCATCAGCAAGTTGTTGGTGGCGGTGCTAACCGTATTCGGTACCGCGCTAATTTTGCTCTGGATGCACTGGCAATTGGGTTTGTTCATTATCTTTTTGAACCCGCTGGTAATTTATCTGGCCAGATCTGTGGGCTCCAGAGTGAAGGAACTCAAAGCCAATGAGAACAAAGCCTATGCATTATTCCAACAAGCCTTGAGTGAAACATTGGAAGCGATCCATCAAATTCGTGCCAGTAACCGTGAAGAGCACTATTGCCGTCAGTTAATATCGAGTGCGCTGGCGGTGAAAAATCACTCGACTATCTATGCTTGGAAAAGCGACGCGACCGTTCGCCTGAGTTTTTTGACGTTTTTGTTTGGCTTCGACATATTCCGCGCCACCGCGATGTTGATGGTGTTGTACTCCAATTTGAGCATAGGCGAGATGTTGGCGGTCTTCGGCTATCTCTGGTTCATGATGGCACCGGTGCAGGAGATACTCAGTATTCAACAATCTTTTTATGCTGCGAAAGCGGCTCTGAGCCGAGTAAATCAGCTGACCCGCTTGCAGCGCGAACCTTACTATCCGCACTTGCAAAATCCGTTTATCGGCCAAAAAACTGTGTCGGTGAGTGTTAAAAACCTGCATTTTAGTTACAACGACGAACCGGTCCTGAACGGTATTAACCTTAGCATTCCGGCAGGCGAAAAAATCGCGCTGGTCGGTGCCAGCGGCGGTGGTAAATCTACCTTGGCACAGACCTTGATTGGCTTGTATCCGCCGGGTAGCGGCATGATTTATTTCGACGGTGTACCGTTGGATCGGATAGGCTTGGATGTGGTGCGCGAACACGTGGCTACGGTATTGCAGCATCCGGCCTTGTTAAACGATACGATACGCGCCAACCTGACTTTGGGCCGGGAAATTGCTGATGCCGAGCTTTGGCAAGCGCTGGAAATTGCGCAAATGAAGCTCACCGTGGAGGAGCAGTCACAGGGGTTAGATACGGTAGTGGGGCGTCAAGGCATGCGTTTATCCGGCGGTCAACGGCAGCGACTGGCCATCGCCCGGATGATTGTTAGCCAGCCGTCGGTGGTGATTCTCGACGAGGCTACCTCGGCGCTGGATAGCGAAACCGAGTATAAACTGCATCAGGCCATGAGCGCGTTCTTGGCGGGTCGCACCACGATTATTATCGCCCACAGACTGAGTGCCGTGAAACAGGCCGATCATGTGTATGTCTTTGAGCAAGGTCAGATTTGCGAACAAGGCAAACACGACTCCCTGATTCAACAAAACGGCTTGTATGCCAAACTTTACGGTGATTACCAATAATGTCGGAATTATACGATTTACACAGTCATTCCACTGCCTCCGACGGCGCCTTATCGCCCACCGAGCTGGTAGTGCGCGCCCAACAACACGGGGTGACCGCGCTGGCCTTGACCGATCACGATACCACCGCCGGTTTAGAGGAGGCCAGGGGAGCAGCAGCACAAGTGGGTATACGCTTGATTCCCGGCATTGAATTGTCGGCCAGTTTTGAAAGCCATTGCCTGCATATCGTCGGTTTGAATATCGATCCGCTGCATCCGGTGTTGCTTGAGGGGATTGGCAAACAACAGCTTATTCGCGACCAACGGGCGCAAAAAATTGCGGAAAAATTAGCGAAGAAAGGTATAGCGGACGCCTATCCAATCTTGCGACAGATCGCTGGGAACGGCGAAATCACCCGCCTGCATTTTGCCGATTTTCTGGTTAATCAAGGCATAGTCGAAACCCAACAGGATGCCTTTGATCGTTATTTGAGCAAGGGCAAGCCGGCATATGTACCGACAGCCTGGGCTAGCCTGGCTGATTGTGTCGGCTGGATCAGGGGGGCTGGTGGTGTGGCGGTTTTGGCGCATCCACTCCGTTACAAACTCAGTACCAAATGGATCAACAAGGCTCTAATCGCTTTCAAAGCGGCGGGGGGGCAGGGCATAGAAGTGGTTACCGGGCGGGCCAGCAGCGACGATATTCGCTTAAGCTTTTTGCATGCCAGCAAACATCAATTGCATGCATCAATGGGCTCGGATTTCCATGCGCCGGGCAATCAATGGCTGGAATTGGGGCGTTTGGCGCCCTTGCCGGTCGGTGCAACGCCTATTTGGCAATTGTTTAATCGATAAGATTTTGGCCGTCAGCGGTAAACAGTTGGGCAAATTCGTCGGGAGGGAGCGGTTGATTCCAATAAAAGCCCTGAGCCTTGCGGCAACCCAGTAGAGTCAGTTGCTCGGCCTGTTCCTTGGTTTCTACGCCTTCGGCTAAGGTCAGCAGTCCCAGGGTATCGCCCAATTGCAGGATGGCTTTAACGATGGCGGTATCTTCCGTTTTGCCGGAGGTTAGATCCCGAACAAACGATTGATCGATTTTTAATTTATTAACCGCAAAGCGCTTTAAATAACTGAGTGAGGAGTAACCGGTTCCGAAATCGTCGATGGCAAAGCTGACGCCCAAATTGCGCAATTGGGCGATGGTGCTGATCACTTTATTGGTGTCGAACATCAGCACCGATTCGGTTAATTCCAACTCTAAATACTGCGGTTCCAAGCCGGATTCAGCTAGTGCGGTTTGCACCGATTCGAGCAGGTTGCCGCGTTTAAACTGTAAGGCCGAGATATTAACGGTAACCAGTAGTCTAATGCCTGCATCGTGCCAGGCCTTATTTTGCTTGCAGGCTTCGCGTAATACCCAGTCGCCTATCGGCACGATAGCGCCGTTGTCTTCGGCGATAGGGATGAACTTCGCCGGCGGAATCATCGGGCTGTTTTCCGGTTGCCAGCGCAATAAGGCTTCTGCGCCGACCACCCTGTTATTGTGTAAGGCGTATTGCGGTTGATAGTGCAACCGAAATTCGTTGCGCTGCAAGGCCATACGCAAGCCGTTCTCGATAGTCATCCGCTCGATCGATGCCAGATTCATATCGTTGGAAAAGAAGCGGAAGGTATTGCGACCTTCGTTTTTTGCCGAATACATCGCGGTGTCGGCTTTATTGAGTAAGCTATGAAAATTCATGCCGTCATTGGGATACAAGCTAACCCCTATGCTGAATGACGTGCAGAGCGTGACGCCTTCGATCAAAAACGGTTGGGTCAGTTGATCAAGAATTTTCAGGACGATTTGTTTGATCGCTTCAGTATCGGGAATGTCGGTGAGGATAATAATGAATTCATCGCCGCCCTGCCGGCAAACCGTGTCCACCTCCCGCACGCATTGCACCAGACGCTCGGCTATGCCCTGCAGTAAGCGGTCGCCGACGTCGTGCCCCATCGTATCGTTAATATTTTTAAAATGGTCCAAGTCGAGAAACAGCAAACCGACCAGTGAGTTGTTACGCACCGCATGTGCCATGGCTTGGTCGAAGCGGTCGCGCAACAAGGTGCGATTGGGTAGGTTGGTGAGCGGATCGTGCCGTGCTAGATACTCGATTTGTGCTTCGGCGGCCTTGCGCTCGGTAATGTCTGAAAAAATACCGATGTAATGGCTAATCACCCCATGGGTATTGTACATCGCGGAAATACCCAACCAAGCCGGATAAGATTCGCCATTCTTGCGCTTATCCCAAATCTCGCCTTGCCAGTAGCCGGTTTCCAGTAAGGCCTGCCAGATGCGTTGGTAGTGACCGAGTTCAAGATGATCCGCTTTGAGAATAGAGGGGGTTTGCCGCAGGACTTCCTCCGCTCTGTAGCCGGTGATGTTGGTGTAGGCTTGATTACTGGAAACGATGCGGGTGTCCGGATCGCACAAAAAAATGGCCTCGCCGCTATTTTCGAAGACCTTGGCCAGTAAATTCAGGCGTTCGGCTGCCGTTTTGCTGTCGGTGATGTCTGTGTGGGTGCCCAGCATTCGCGAGGGCTGATTATTAACGTCACGCTCGACGATACTGCCTATCGATAACACCCATTTCCAGCTGTCGTCGGCGCAGCGCTGCCGATATTCTTGCCGGTATTCATCCAGTTCGCCGGCTATGTAACGCTGGTAAGTATCGATAACTCGCTGCCGATCGTCCGGATGTAAGCGCATAGTCCAACTGCCGATAGTGGCGTCGAAACTGCTTGGGTCGTAGCCGAGCATGCTGGCGTATTCGGCGTTGGTAATCATATTTCCGGTTTGCGGATTCAGATCGTAAAAGCCTTGTTTGGCGGCCTGCATAGACAGTCGCAAGCGCTCTTCGCTATCGGCCAAGGCCTGTTGGGTGCTGCGCATTTCGGTGATGTCGTGGGCCAGACCGTTCACGGCAACCACGCGCCCTTGGTCGTCTAGCATCGGTGATTCGTTCAGGCTGAGGATACGCAGACTGCCATCTTTACAGCGTACTTCTACTTCGTAATTGGGCGGCTTGATACCGGTTAGGCATCGCTCGGTGTGAGTCTTGGCAAGCAAGTTGATCGGATTGTCGGTGGTTATATCGAAGCAGTCACGATGTAATTCATCGGGTTTGTAGCCTAGGATATGCTCTACCGAAGGACCGAGATAGGTAAAAACACGATCCCTGTCATGCGAATATAGAAAATACTCTCGACCAATGTTTTCCACCAGGTCGCGGAAGCGTTGTTCGCTTTCTATCAGTAAACTCTGTTGTTCTATCAGGCTTTGCGTGGTCAGGTGCGAACGCAACACATAGCTGATTCGATGCGGTAACAGCGGCCATTGAATGGGTTTGCCGATAAAATCTGTAGCGCCCAGTCGAAAGGCGTCTTCCACCGCTTGGACGTCTTCGATTGCCGTCATCATTACAATGGGTATGCTCTTGTCGCTTGCGGCGCGCATGCTTTTTAAACAGCTGAAGCCGTCCATCTCCGGCATCATGACGTCGAGTAATACCAGATCAGGCGCGGCGTTGAGATAGCGTTCGAGTCCGGCGCGACCGTTTTCAGCTTCGATAAGTTCGTAGTTGTCAGCTTGTAAGACCTGCTTGACGAGCAGGCGGATCATTGGATCGTCATCGACTACCAGAATTTGCGGCTTACTAGTCATATCAGATTGTACTGGCGAACAAGTATTTAGAATTAAACGTCCGCACGAACGCCGCAAAATCTTCGCTGGGCATGGGTTTGTTGTACAAAAACCCTTGGACAACCTCGCAACCGCTATTCAATAAAAAATTGGCCTGATCTTCATTTTCGACACCTTCCGCTACGACTTCTAGCGATAGCGCGTCGGCTAGTGCCAGTATTGCCGCAGTAATAGCCATATCGTCTTCGTTATGCGGTATATCGCGGATGAAGCTATGGTCTACTTTCAATTCGGAAATCGGCAGTTTCTTTAAATACGATAAGGAAGAGTAGCCGGTGCCGAAATCGTCGATACTGATTTTAACGCCTAAGGCTTGCAGTTCGCGGAGCGTGACTAACGCGTCATCGATGTGGTCCAGTAAAATCGTTTCGGTCAGTTCTAACTTCAAGTATTGCGGTTCCAAGCCAATTTCGGTCAACACTTCACGCACATGCTTGCCGAAGCCATATTGTCTAAACTGGTTGGCGGAGACGTTAACCGCCATGATCATGCCCTGACAAAGGCCGGATTGCTGCCAGTCCAACATTTGGCGACTAGCGTTTTCCAGCACCCAATTGCTGATTTGGGCGATCAAGCCGGAGTCTTCGGCAATCGGAATAAACTGGGAAGGACTTATCAAACCGAGTTCCGGATGTTGCCAACGAACCAAAGCTTCGCAGCCGACCACTTGCTGGCGACGGATATTGACTTTGGCTTGATAATAGAGCGCTAACTCGTTGCGTTCTACGGCGCGACGCAGGCTGTTTTCCATTGCCAGTTTGTGAAACGCGGCCACATTCAGCGACTGACTGAAAAACTGATAATTGTTATGGCCGTGTTCGCTGGCATGATTCATCGCAAACTCACCGTTTTTGATGAAGCTGTCTTCGTCTTGGCCGTCACCCGGATAGACGGCGATACCGATATTGATGCCCAGAAACAGCTCAGTGCTATCGACCGGAAACGCTTGCTGCATGGCCTGGAAAATGCGTTTAGCCACTTTAACGCTATCACGCGTGTCCTGAATGTGATTCAGCAAAACGGTGAATTCATTCCCGCCCAGACGGGAGACCGTCATGTCTGCCAAGTCGTAATCGGCGTTGATATGGATGTAGTCGCAATCCCGCACTTCGGCAAGTAACCTCTCCGCGAACAACTTCAACACCTGGTCGCCGATTTTAGGGCCGAGTGTCTCGTTAATGCGTTTGAAACGATCGATACTGATAAACAAAGTCGATATTACCGTGCCGTAGCGTGAGCAGTAAGACATTGCTTGCGCCAGTATTTCTTTAAACAGCGTCCGGTTTGGCAGGCCGGTTAGCGGGTCGTAGTAGGATAAAAACTTTACGCGTTCCTCAATGTCTCGGCGTTCGGTTATATCTTGTAGCGTGCCGTGGATATGGCTTACCAGCTCGTTATCGATCACCGGTTTGCCTTGGATATGAATCACGTGGTTAGTACCGTCGAAGCGCATCACCGGCAATTCCAAACGAAAACTGCATTGGTTTCTTATGCACAGATCGATAGCCTGTTGCAGTTTGCCGACTTCCGAGGATGGTACGGATTTGTATAAGTCGCGGCATTTATGTTCGAACGATGAGCGATTGGTGCCGAGTATATTGAATACTTCTTCCGACCATTGCATGTTGTCGTCGGCGACCGACCAATACCAGCTGCCGAGTTGTGCTATCTTTTGGGCTTGGCGCAGTTCGGCTTCACTTCTTGCCAATTCCGCCAAGGTTGCCACCGAGCGCAGCAAGTATCGTAAGCGATGCGGCAAAGTCGGCCAATTCAGCGGCTTTGGGATAAAGTCGGAGGCGCCTAACTGAAAGGCGCGATTCACCGATTCCAGGTCGTCCATACCGGTCAGCATTACCACGGGTAGAAGGGTGTTACCGGCCATGTTTTTCAGGGTTTGCAGACAGTCAAAGCCGTTGAGGTCCGGTAGCATAACGTCCAGCAAGACCAAGCTAGGTCGTTCGCTGGCGGCCAAAGCCAAGCCCTGTTTACCGTTGGCCGCACAAATCACATCAAACCCTTCCTTTTGCAAGATTTCTTGCAACATCAGACGCACCATATCATCGTCGTCTATTGCCAAAATCAGGCTGCGGGCTGGTAATTTTTCCATCATCAAGGTTTGAATTGCGAAAGTCGCTGGAGAATTTCTTTATATTCCGTTTGTAGACTTTCGGCAACCTGACTATCGAATTGCAAAGTGTTGTTGCGCGCTGCATTTTCCAACACGCGCGCCAGTTCCGCCAGGTTTAGCGCACCGATATTGGCAGCGGTCGATTTTAAACTATGGGCGGCATGCCGCACTGCCTCCTTATCGCGATTTCGCAAGCCGGTGCGCAGCGTGGCGATGTGTTGTTCGGTATTCGTGCGGAACAAGTTCAATACGTCCTCAACAAGCGCGTTGCCGCCAATCTCTCGTAAGGTGTTTAAAGACGCAGGATCTAGCGTGACATTGGTTGATTTAGTCTCAGAGAAAGCCGGCGTGACGGCACTAGCCGGCAACGAAACCACAAAAGTCTGAATTTTGTCTTGCAAGGTTTTTTGTAAAAACGGTTTGCTGAGATAGTCGTCCATCCCCGCCAACAAACAGCGTTCCCGGTCGCCTTCCATTGCGTTGGCGGTTAGGGCGATAATCGGCGTCCTAGGCAAATTGCGACTGCGTTCAAGGTCGCGGATATATTGGGTTGCGGTGTAACCGTCCATGGCCGGCATCATACAGTCCATCAGGATCAGATCGACCGGCTCGCGGCTGATTATCTCCAGTACTTCTCGACCATTATTCGCCAGTACTAGTGTGTAGCCGAGCTGGCGCAGCATGGCGCTGCAGACTTTCTGATTGACTGGATTGTCCTCAGCCAGCAGAATTTTTATCGTCGCAGACGACGCGACTGGTGCGCTGATCGGCTGCCGTTTTTGCGAAATGAGCTCAAGCAAGGCCTCTTTGAGAGTTTGCCGGTGTATCGGTTTGTCGAGATATAGATCGCAAGCGCTGCTGCGGATCGCGGCCAATACGCCCTCGTCGTTGCTGGAAGTAATTATGACGATGCGAATACCAGAGAAGCGCCAATCTATCCGAATTCGTTGGGTCAATTCGACACCGTTCATCCCCAGCATTTTCATGTCCAGCACGGCGATGTCGAAGAACAACCCCAAGCGCGCCGATTGATCGAGAATCTCCAGCGCATGGGCGCCGTTCTTGGCGATGCGCGTAGACATCCCGAAATGCGTCAAGTGATTTTCCAGGATTTTCGCGTTGGTAGGGTTGTCCTCTACCAGTAACACCTGTTTGCCTTGCAGATTGTTGCCAGGCAGCGGGGAGGGAAGGGCTTCATGGGCTTTGCGTAACGGGATGTGCAGTGTGAATACCGAACCCTTGTTAGCGCAGCTTTGCACCCGGATATTACCGCCCATCAATTCGCTTAGTTCCTTGCTGATGGCCAAGCCCAACCCGGTGCCGCCGTATTTACGGGTTGTGGAGCCGTCTGCCTGGCTGAAGGATTTGAATAAACGGGTTTGGATCTCTGGGGGAATGCCGATGCCCGTATCGCTGATACAAAACTCCAGGCACATACCTTCCGCAGGTTTACATCCGTCCGGACCGGCGACGTTGACCTGCATTTTCACCGAGCCGGCTTCCGTAAACTTGATGGCGTTGGATAACAAGTTGGTGAGTATTTGCCGCAAGCGATAGGGGTCGCCCCTGACATCGCGCGGCACGCGGTTCTCGACAGTGCAAACCAATTGGATGTTTTTGCTGCTGGCGCGTTCGAAGAACAAAGCGGCGAGTTGCTCGGTGAGATTGAGCAAATTAAAATCGATCTCTTCCAGCTCCAGCTTGCCGGCTTCAATTTTTGAATAGTCCAAAATGTCGTTTATCACCGTTAATAGCGAATCGGCGGAGCTGAACACGGTCTCCGCATATTGGCGTTGGGTGGTGTCCAGTTCTGTACCCAACAGCAATTCCGTCATGCCGAGCACACCATTCATGGGGGTGCGGATTTCGTGACTCATCGTTGCTAAAAATTGCGATTTGGCGATATTGGCGGCTTGGGCGTCGACTACCGCTTGACGCAGGTCTGCTGTGCGCAGATCGACCTCCTTTTCCAGGTTGCCCCGCTGATTTTCCAGTTCGGCGTCACGTTGCTGGACCCGCTCTATCATTTGATTGAAACTGTTTACCAATTGACCGATTTCATCCTTACCTTCGCCTTGGGCACGCACCATGTAGTTGTTGTCCATGGAGACCTGCTTGGCCAAGGACGACAAACGGATCAATGGTGCGGCAATCGATTCCGCCAAGCGTCGTCCGAAAAATACCGCCAGAATAAACGACACCACCATCACCAGAAAAATTTGGCCCAGGCTGATAATCACCGTGCGCCACATCGGCTTTAAATCGAGCTGCAAACGCAGGGTGCCGATCACGTCGCCGTTATCGTCGGGCAGGGGGTTCAAGATGACCAGGCTTAAGATGCGTACGCCCTGATTGAGTTGTTGCTGTTCGGCATCGCTCAGTGTGCTGGGGAAACTGTCCGCTGGGGCTTTGGCGGGATAATGCGCGAATATCTCGCCATTATTTTTATACAGTTGCGCCGAGATGATTTCCGATTTGCCGCGTAATGTCGCGAGAATGTCGGTGCCGGTTTTGGTGTCGCCAAACAGCAGTGCGGCGTTAGCATTGAAGCCGATCATTTTGCCGAGCGAACCTACCTCGGTTGACAGCTCTCGCCGCTCCTGCCAGATATGCGTCATGCTGGTAATCAATAAAGTAAACAGCAAGGCCAAAGCCAAGGTGAGGGCTTGCAAGCGTTGCAGCTTGTAAGTCATCGGCAGATTGGCGAGTTTGTCGCGAATCATGGGCGGCGGGATGATGTCATGCGTATGCTGGGGCTATTTGTCGGCCAAAATGCTTTTAGCCAGCTTCAGTAACTGGGCGCTGATCCGTGTATTGCCGGCGTTTGCGGTTTCTAAATTAATTTCGAAACTCAGCCGATTGCCGTCCTGAATCAAACCTATTGTACCGCCTTGGTTGATAAATCCGGCTTTGTCGCTGACGGTGACTATCGGCGTGCCTTTTAAGTCACGTGCATAATCACCTGGACTATCGGCGGCATCGACAAAGATTAAATGGCAAGATTTTAGATCTTTGGCGGCTATATTGCGGACAATATCCAAGGGTTTGCCGTTCACGGTTTTGCCTTCCAGCATTAGCAAGTGCTCGCCGAAATCGGTGTGGCTGGTCAGGCACAAGGTGTAACGGTTTTGCGCGGTTGCCGAATTGGGCCATTCGATAAACTTAAAGAAATTGTATAAAAACGCTACTTTCACCGCTGCTTCGCTGGCGGCTTCGGCATAGCACAGATGGCTGCTAGACAGCAACAATAGCAATAGCGTTTTACGCAACATCGAAATAGGGGCGGCGAACGCGGATGTCTGCTTCTCTGAGATAGGCAAGTTACCCCAGCCGCGATTTCGGCATGATGAGTCTAGTCTCGCGTTGCTTTGTTGCGAGAATCGGCTCATGTCTTGCACCTGTTATTTGCTTTATGCATAGTGTAGGTGCCGCCTAAAAGTCCCAGCGCAAGGTGCCGTATACCTCGCGTTGAACCGCTGTTGCGGTTGAAAACATATCCGAGCCGTATTCGAAATGACTGCTGTTCAGCAAATTCCGACCCACTAGTGCGAATTCGACGCCTGAGCCCAGGTCCCATGCCAAGCGTCCATCCAGCTCCTGATAAGCTCGCGACTGCGAGCCGTTCGAGCCTGTCGTGTCTGAATAGCGCCAGTTCAGATCCAGCTTGAGTTGTGGGGTGAATTGATACATCGACCAGAGCATGGCTTGATGGGCCGGGTAGCTGTCGCCGGATATCAGTGTGGTGTTGGCTGGTGCCATCCGGGATAGGCGAAAGCGCTCTTCTTCATGGCTATAGGTGGCGCGCAGTTTCCAATTTTCGCTGGCTTGCCAATCGACGCTGATTTCGCCGCCGAAGACTTGTACATGCCCATAGTTATTGTAATCCAGCGTTTGTAGGATATAACCAGCGAAGGGTTGTCTGTTGGGCGTCAAGCTAGCGTAATCGTCGTAGCTGTAATGATACAAAGCCAGATCAGCACTCAGTTGGCGACCGATTTGACCGCGCCAGCCCAATTCGAAGCCAAGCATTTTTTCGGCGGTCATGTTGGGATTGCCGGTCAGACTGCTATGCACTGGCACGGAGTTGCCGCGGATGGCGTAAGGACGGGTCTCCAAGCTGTAAGAAATATTTTGTTCGACCCAATTGGGGGTGCGCACCGAGCGGGATACCGAACCCCAAAATGAATGGTTTTCGTCGGGAGTCCAAAGCAAGCGCGCGTTTGGCTGCACTTCAAATTGGGTGACCGGGTTATGCTCCAGCTTGCTACCCAAGGTCAAATGCCAACGATCCGGAACCAAGGTAATATCGTCCTGCGCAAACAGGCTGTAGATACGGTCGGTCCGATTATTTGAACTCATCGAGATTTGCGTGCTGTCCTCAAAATTATTCAGATTGAAACGGATGCCGCTCCCCCAAACGAACATGTGGCTATCGTTGAGTTTGTAATTGTGCTGAAAATCGACATCGATATTGTCGATTTGATATTCGGAATTCAGATAGGGCGATTTCCGGCTATGTCTGTCCCAGTACATGCGCAACACGGTATTGGAGTCCGTGCTTTGATGCTGTTCCCAGCGACCTTGAATATAGTGGCCGGAGAACAATTGATCGGTGGGTAATGCACGTGAGTAGGGTGGGGCTAACACTGGTGTGCGCTGTGAGCTTAGGTAGGGAAAATGCTGCAGTGCCCCATTGCTCTCGCCCAGAAAAGCATCGCCTTGCAGGCTCAACTTATTGGTAAAGTCGATGGCTTTGTCGTATCGAAAACCGATCTTGCTCATCTCGCCTTCATCGCCGGCGCTATCGCTGGCGCCCTGAGTTTTCGAGTCGCTGTAGTTAGAGTGGCGACCATAAACTTTGAGGTAGGCATCGCCGTCCAAAGCCGTTCCATAGCGCAGACCACCTCCATAGCGTTGGGTACCAACATGACTGGATACCAAACCGCCTTGGGTGTCTTTGGCCGATTTAGTGATGATATTGATAACGCCGTTAACCGCGTTGGCGCCCCACAAGCTGGCGCCGGGGCCGCGAATGACTTCAATACGCTCGATGTCTTCCATCATCACATCTTGCTGATCCCACCAAACCCCGGAAAACAGCGGGTTATAAACGCTGCGACCGTCTACTAACACCAGCAGTTTATTGACAAATTGGCTGCTAAAGCCGCGCATCGATACGGCCCATTTATTGCCGTCTACTTTGGCGACATGCATGCCCGGTACGACGCGCAGCGCTTCGGGGATGGTGGTAGCGCCGGTGCGGCGGATTTCGTCGTTGCTCAGTACGAACAGGGCGGCGGGAACGTGTTTGATATCGGTGGGTACTTTCATCACCGAGGTTACATCGAGATTCATCAATTGCTCGACGCTAAGGCTGGTCAAATCGGGTAGATTGTCGCGTTCCGGCTCTTGATTAGCGGCTTGTGTTTTACTCTGTCCCAAGCACAAAAGCGCTCCTAGGCAAATAGCCCAAGATTTCGGATGATAAAACGCCTTTTTCATATGATCGGCCCTTTTAAAACGTCAACTGTAGTTTCAAGCGATATTCCCTGCCATTCATCTTCAGCAGCTCAAATCGGTCGCTATTGATCAGCATTTCATAATGGCTGTCGAACAAGTTATAGACACCGAGAGAGACATCCAGACCAGGCATCAAGCGATCTGTACTCAAATTTAGATTAACCAGATTGTAGGCATCCGCTTCGCCGCCCTGAAATGTCTTGCGGTCACCAATGTATATATTCTCTATGCCGAGCCGGGCAAAGTCGTCAAACAAGGGCTCAGCATAGTGTAATTTGAAAATATTTTGCGGCGAACCGTAAGCCCAAATACCCTGTTTGGCTTCGTTGGTAAACAGACTGTAGGTGTAGGATGCCTTAAACATTCTACCGCTGTTCCAGCGTTTTTCCGCTTCCCATTCCGCACCGTAAGCTCGGTATTTCCCCACGTTATCCAGCAAGCCCGTGTCGGGATGGGGCTTTAACAATTGGGTGATGTCGTTGTAAAACAGGGAAACCAGCAGTTTAAGGCCGGCGTTGGAATGCCATTCGGCAACGGCCTCATAACTTTTGATTTGCTCTTCCCGCAGTTCGGGACTTACGCCAAAATAGTAATTGTTGTAGTCCAGGTTCCAGGCATGGGGTGCGCGAAATGTTGAGCTATATAACAGCTTGAAGGTAGTGCTCTCCAGCGGGTTCCAGATCAAGCCGAGACGTGGATTAAGTTGCAGACGTTTTAGCATATGGGTTTGATCCAGACGCAGTCCTGCGCTGAAAACCAGATCGTCTAACAACTGAATGTCATCTTGGGTGTAGAGTTGGATGCGGTGACCGCTGAGATCGCTATCTTGGTAAACTTGATAAGGCTCGGTAACATAGCCGAATTGGCGCTGGGTTTGGTCATATTGATACTCCATACCCACAAGCAGTCGGTGTCCGTCGAATACGTTAGTAGTCAACTGCGCCTCGCCGCCCCACCAACGGCCAGCAGATTGATCATGATAGACGTAGTTACCGGCATCATTGAAGGGGTCATCGGCGCTGTAATCGTAGCCTTGATAAAACCCCTTAGCCAAAAAAGAGGTTTTCGCGCTGAGCGCTTTTTCGTATCTCAGGTTGCTGAAAAACTGTCGATCATAGGTGTGAGCGCTAGGGTCATTAAAAACAGAACCGTAAGCCGCGGTAGGCACCCGTTTATAGCGATCTACAAAGCCGCCGCTAAGCGTGAATTCTTCGAACTGCATCCGCCCGAATAAACGATCAGCGCGTTCGGTATCCATGTTGTGGGCGATGCCATTGTTGGTGCTTGGGTCGTCGAAAGCCGGGAAATAGAGATTGTCCACGCCCTTGGTATCGAAATGGGACGCCGAAATCAGTACGTCGGCCCCGTTATCGAACTGCTTGCCATAACTAACGCGGCCTCTGTAGGTATCGAAGCTAGCGACTTCGCCGACAACTTGCGCCCCATTTAGCGCTTTGCCTTTTTTGGTAACCACGTTAATCAAACCCAAGAAGGCGTTGGCGCCGTAAATGGTTGAGCCGGAGCCTGGCATAAATTCGATGCGTTCCACCAGATCCATGTCCAGCATGAACTCTTGGCCGATATTGGCAGCATCAAAGATATTTTCGTTCATGCGTTGGCCGTCGATCATGAACAGAACCCGGGAATTGTAATCCCCCGATTGTATGAAGCCGCGCACCCCAACAAAGCTATAGTTGCGATCATTGCTGGTAAATAGGCCGCGCATGCTATTCAGTGCCTCTGCTAGCGTGCGCCAGCCGAAGGTGCGGATGTCGTTTGCGGTTAAAATAGAAACCGAACTGGGAGCTTGACTGGTCTTTTGCCCCAGCCGGGAGGCGCTGATGATTTCGACATTCAGCAATTGTTCGATAGACAGATTGGTTAAATCCGCGGGTGCGTCATTCCCCGCCTGCGCCGTAGCTAATGGTGTCAGCAAAACACCCAAGGCGATTAGCGCGCGCATTTAGTGTCTTGTTGGTTTAATGAGTGTGGCATTGGTAATGGTAAGACTCGGTTAACACGCGCGAATAGCAATTCATACGAGCAAAGGTAGCCGGGATTTTACAATAGAATACCGTTGCTCAAATTGCAGATATTCCAAATCCGAGGATTTTTGTTGCTGATACTGATGATATGTTCGCAAATAGTCAGCGATTCCTTGCTGAATTGCTAGGTTTAAGCGCCAGATTCATTTAGGGCTGAATGCCTCATTTGCGCTGCCAGCTCTAAAGTCAATAAGTCCCTGCAAATCCTCCACCAAATCCAGCAGCAAAAGTCGAATCCCGACTCCAACGCCGGCAAAGTCAGGCATGAACATGACCGCACATACCGATTTTGGCAGGAAGACATAGATACCGAAGAAGTTCTCAACGAGACGATGATGCGGGGAAAGCTCGACAACCTCCAAGCCGATTAGGCAAGGAACGGCTATATGAAATAGCACCATTGGCGATATGCTGCGATTACAGTATTTGGCGTGACGGATCGGGATTCGTTATTAATGTCTGCTCGGTATCTGAAGTAAGGCAAGCCAGGGTATGGCAAGGCAAGGGCAACAAACGCTCATAGTCTGATCAATAGTCTTTAGGCAAGCGGCTAGCCAACCCAATGAATCATAATCTCCGGCAGAATTTCCACCAAGGCCACAAATTTTGCGATCACGTTGATTCAATTTAGTGGTACACGTTTTCAAACATCCAGTTCGATGATCCTCGCTTTGATTGCTGCGTTCTCAATGAGCAGTTCGGCGACGGTTACCGGTAATTTAAAGCGGCGCGAACCGGCACTGCCGGGGTTCAGGTACAGCACGTTATTACGTTCTTGAATCGATGGTTTATGCGAATGGCCGGAAATTACAACGCGGATTCCGGCCACGACCGGATCGATGGGCAACTCGACCAGATCATGGATCAGATAAATTGCAACTTGTCCTACCGTGATGCTGGCGCTGACCGGCAACTCCTCGGCCCAAGCACCTTTATCGTTGTTACCGCGCACCGCGGTGACCGGCGCCAACTCGTTCAGCCGCTGCAACACCTCGGGCTTGCCGACGTCGCCGGCGTGGATAATCCGCTCGCAGCCTTGCAACGCCGCCAGCACCTCAGGGCGAAGCAAGCCGTGGGTGTCGGAGATGATGGCGAGGCGGTGGGACATTGTGGGAAAGAGAACCTCTTTATACGCGGTTTAAGGGCGATTAAATCACCGTGCAAGGTCAATTGGGTAGATTTCTTGCTTTATTTATCCGACAGTTGTCAGCCAATTGCACGCCTAATCAGTGGCCATCGAATTGAGCTTCTGTAGCCTCGATGCAGCGCTAGCGAAATCGAGGGGTTGGGCCTCCGAATCCTCGATTACATCGAGGCTACTTGCTACCCTGTTTGGCTACTGCTCGCTTGACTCCAGGAGTTGTTCCACCTGGTCGAGAAATGTAGCCAGCTCAGCCTGTTTGCCAGCGCCCCCAGAATACCATGCGTCCAATTGCCTGACCATCGCTACCTCTTGGGCATCCCGCGACAACCGCGCCAATTCGCTGTTATTCTTGTCGCGCTGGTGCAGGTAGTATTCGGCCCATTTGCTAAAAGCCAGTATCCACAGCGAGATCGTGAGAGCACCTTCCCAACGAGTCCAGTTAGAAGTACTGGCAAGAGGCTGTAGCAAAATCTGCCGTTGTTTCTTCAAGATCGCCTGCATCGACTTTAAGCTGACCTTCTGCTGCTCGTGGTTGCTATACGCAAAAAGGAAGGCGGCTATGTTGGTCATCTGGCCTTCGCGCGCTCGGTTAAACAAAATAGGTAGATCCTTCTGTTGTGGTTCCAGAATGCCAATTAGCTCCTGAACCCAGATTTCATAGACATCATCAGTATTGACGCGGTTGTTCTGTAATAAGGGATATACCACATCCTGGAATAGCCAAGGCTCGGCCCAGGCAAGTTGTTGCATATGCCCGCGCATGGAGTCGACCAGGCATTTTAGTTCATCTGCTAGGACGTTCTCCGGCAGAGTGGCGTGCAGCGTATGGACTAAACCTTTGTAGATTTCAGCCTTCTTGTCATTCTTTGCCGCATGATGAACCATCCAGCCCAGAGTTCTTATCCGTTCCGGGTAGGTAAAGACAGCGATCAAATCAAACACTGTGTCGAGCCCTCCCGGCTTTTCCAGCTCCATTTCAATCGCATTCAGTCCCATCCATTGCAGTAGTCCATTGCTACTGCGAACGAGAAGGTTTCGTTGCGGCTCGCTGATGTCGAACTGCATCGATAGCGAAATTTCGCTGACGATCTGGCTTAACAGGGACAATCGCATGGCGTCCGAACCTTGCGACTCCATGGGAACGTTGGCCATTTGGGCTTCGGCGACTGCCAACAGAGCGTCTGGAGCATACCTCCACAGAAATTTTATGGCGAAGTACTCAGGCCAGGTTAAGGCTGTGTATTTTGTTGGGTGGAAAAAGTGATGTGGGTGATAGGAGCTATGTAGCAAGATCGTAAGTGATTCCCTAAAGAATCTGGCATCTATTATGGCCAATTCCTTATTTACCTCGTCAAGTGCGCGGTTGAACGATGCTTTAAGGAACTGTGCTAGGAATTCCAGAAATTTAAGTTCGGATTCGAGCTCAGGAAAGCAATAGTCTCCAAAGCGTGAATGTGAAAGCATATCGCCGAGTACTTGCCAAGTTATCGTGAAGTCCTCTATGTCATCTGTCTGCTGATCTAGGCAACTTCGCAGCCCCGAGGTTTCGGGCAATGTGAGTGAACTATCCGTGAGCAAACCTAACAACGCCATCCTCTCCTTCAACAAATCGCCACTCAAGCCTCGTAGCGACAACTCGCCAGTCCACGCGCTTAATACCTCACCTGCTTGGGTCTTCTCGAAGAAACGTAGTGGTTCGTAGCGTGGCCGAGCAGTAGGTGACGCTGTGGAGTCGAATAAAAGTTGCATGTTGGGATTCGTGGTCTCGCCACCAAGTTGCAAAGCCTGTGTTGCTTCTGCCAACAATTCGGATTTGTATTTCTCGACTTTCAGTAGGACATCGGAAGGAATCGGGGTAACCAATAAGGGGTAATTTTCGGCGGCTTTCTGAAACGAGTTGGATAGATGGAAACCTGCGACCGGCAAGCTATCTTGTCCCATGATCAGGATATAGCGATCATGGAGTCGACCTTCCTTTAACCCGTAAATGCGCAATTTCACTCGTTTCGTTTGTTGGCTGTTTTGCTCGCAGTTTGCCAGTAAGTTGTTAATTCCATCCCGAGCAGTATTGTCTGATTTCCGCCGCATGGGTTTATCTTCCCTGGTTGGTTTAGGCAAGGATCTGAAGACGATATAGTCGGCCTTCTCTGACGCACAGATAAACAACAGACCCAAGCCGACATCCTCGAAATAGGGATCGAAAATGATCATCTGATTCTGCTGATATTTGGTCAGCAGCGCCCTGAACCACTCTACAAATTGCAGCCGTCCCTCGCCGTCGCTTTGCCCCCAGCGAAGAAAAAACCGACACTCCGATTTCGGCGGATGGAGTCGCGCAAAAAGGGATGCGAGATCGCGGTTGGCTGGAGCCCAAGGATCGTTACGCCTGCCGATAAGGTTGCTATATCCGAGATTACCGTGATTGATCGTTAAAGCCGCCTTTACCCGTGCAGGATCGCGCGACTGCGTGGTTTTTTCCAGCCAGTCAAACTTAACCGGACTAGCCCCATGGCCTACCACATGCCCCTGAGAGTGGATTTCTCGAAAATAATATACGCGCCACCGGCAACACAGGGTGCCTGTACGGGAATTATCACCACGGAAACCGAATATCTCTAACTCGGTGCTGTCGGCGATCGCCTGCAGTGATTCGTCCAGCTCGAATTTGCAGTCAAACATGTTTTCCGCATCAGGGTCCGCTTTAGCGATGCTTGAGTAGACGACTTGGCTATCGTTTGTGATGCACAGGCGGAACTGGAAACTGCTGAAATAAGGCAACTGCATCGGATTAAATCGAACAATTAGGGCGAACGAGTCATCGGCCCAGTTCACGTTCAATAAGGGCCGTTCCAGGTCGTCCAGCGCAGGAAATACCAGCAGCTCGATGTCGCCAAATCGGGCAGCATCGACACCACCGAACTCCAAACCTGTATCCTCATTGAGGTGCTTGACCACCAACTCAGTTAAGTCCACGTCGTAGTCTTGGCCTAGGCGGAAAAGAGTCCCCTTATTGGCCTGGGTGATTGAAGCGCTAAAAGCCCCAGCTCCGCCATGCGGACTGGACGGTGCTTGCCGGTCATGTGCGTCGCGGTTAAAAAGATAGGCAACGGGCCGGTAAACTAGGTCATCGGTAGAAAGTGCAGTGTTTCCGAACAACTTTTTTAACTTGCTTGAGAGTCTGAGCGTCAGTTTTTCGCTGATTTCCGATATGGTCTGTCCGGCGCTCAATTGCCTTAGAAGTTCCTCGCAGTAGACACTTTTGATATAAAGATTAAGGCGGGTAATCTTAGCTTTGGCTTGCGCCAAGGGATGAAATTTATCGTTGTCACTGAAGGACCATTCTTCATTAGAATAGCTGTAAGGAAGTAGGCGACCGTAGACGATACGATTTTCAAGCGACTGTTTGGATTTGATTTGCAAAACCCACAGTTGTAGTGCGCAGTTGTGATCATCTGTAGAAAACAACCGCGTTAGCCGGCCATCGTTGAGCAAGTCATCTAGAACAGGAACCATCGGCTTATTATGAGTAACTTTTTGCATTCTATTGTTGATACCTACTCAGGAATGGCTCACTTTTTTGAAGATATACCAACGTTAGGTCCTGTTGACAATTCAGCCATTCTAAATAAAAACTGACCGGCAGCTCAGGGTCGGACACTGCGGAAGAAAAAATCCAATTGTTAGCGATTGCTCTGGGAGTGCCGGAAACCGTCTATCGGCTTACTTATTCCCTTTGTGGCAGTCTGGCCCACATTCATCCAGTTCCCCCTGCCAAATCTCCATCCACTCTTCCAAAATCGCATACTGCCTTTTGGTGACAATGGCTTGCACGATGCCGTCGTTGAGGTCCAGGTAGTCGTGCACCAGCACATTGCGGAAGCCGAGGATTTTCATCAACTCGGCATGCTGATCGACCGGCAAATCGCCGTGGCTTTTCAATTCGTCCAACGCTTCCCGCGACTGGCTGACCGTCAGTTGGTATTTTTGCGCCACGAAATAACGCGCCATGCCGATGAAGGCTTCTATATAGACTTGTAGTGCGCGCTGTATCGCCAGCAGGTCGCGCTCGGTCCAGGTGTTGATATTTTCCTGGCTGTACTCGTCCAAAATACGTAGCATTTTGCGGCGATGGCGCATCAGCGCCTGTTCATAGGCAATATCTCTCATAATCCTTTTCCCATTTCGACCAGATGCTTTGCTCGACGCGTCTAACGTGCGGTACATTGCGGTCGTACCATTTGACAGCCGACTGTAAGATGCCGACTTGCAGCAAGGCCGGCGCGGTTTCCAGATCGACGATGCTGATTTGATTGTAGCGCTTTAACTCGCGTTCGACTTCGGCTTCCAGCATTTGCGGACGCACCGCGCGTTCCAGCGGATCGGTCTCATAATCACTGAAAATCACCGCAATGTCCCAATCGCTATCGGGTCGGGCGGTATTTTTGGCTCTGGAGCCGTACAGATAAATCGCATCGACTGCGGCATTAGCCAGAATAGCTTTGGTTAATTCCGCTTGTAGCTCGTTCATGGTTTCAGTTGTAACTCACGCGAAAAACCGTTGCAAATATTTCCCAGTATGCGACTTCTTGTGCTTGGCAATCTGTTTGGGTGTACCTTCTGCCACCAACATGCCGCCGCCGCTGCCGCCTTCCGGTCCCATGTCCACAATCCAGTCAGCCGTTTTAATCACGTCCAGATTGTGCTCAATGATGATCACGGTGTTGCCGTGGTCGCGGAGGGTATGCAAAACGGTTAGCAATTGCTTGATGTCGTGGAAGTGCAGGCCGGTGGTCGGTTCGTCGAGGATGTACAAGGTGGTGCCGGTGTCGCGTTTGGATAGTTCTTTCGCCAGCTTGACGCGTTGGGCTTCGCCGCCGGATAGCGTCACGGCGTTCTGGCCTAGCGTGATGTAACTCAAACCCACGTCGATCAGGGTTTGCAGTTTGCGGGCCAGACTGGGTATCGCGGAGAAGAATTGAGTGGCGTCTTCCACGGTCATTTCCAACACTTCATGGATGGTCTTGCCTTTGTAGCGGACTTCCAGGGTTTCCCGGTTGTAGCGCTTGCCGTGGCAGATGTCGCAGGGCACGAAGATGTCTGGCAGAAAATGCATTTCCACCTTGATCACGCCGTCACCGGCGCAGGCTTCACAGCGCCCACCTTTGACGTTGAAGCTGAAACGGCCCGGCGTGTAGCCGCGCGAGCGGGCTTCCGGTGTTGCAGAAAATAACTCACGCACCGGGGTGAAAATGCCGGTGTAGGTGGCCGGGTTAGAGCGTGGGGTGCGACCGATGGGGCTTTGGTCGATGTCCACCACTTTGTCGAATTGTTCCAGGCCTTCAATGGCTTCGCAGGGTGCCGGGATGCAGCTGGCGCCGTTGATCAACCGGGCGGCGTGGGTATATAAAGTATCGTTGATCAGCGTCGATTTGCCCGAACCCGAGACGCCGGTGACGCAAGTCATCAAACCTACCGGAAAGCTGACGTCGACGTTTTGCAGATTGTTGCCGCTGGCTTTGTGGATAGTCACTTGCTTGCTCGGGTCGCGCGGCGTGGTTTTTTTGGGAATGTCGATGTTTAAGCCGCCGGACAAATATTGGCCGGTCAAGGAGTTGGGATCGGCCAGAATATGCGCCGGCGTACCTTGCGAAACAATTTGCCCGCCGTGCACGCCGGCGCCGGGACCGATGTCCACCACATGGTCGGCGGCACGGATCGCGTCTTCGTCGTGTTCGACCACGATCACGGTGTTACCCAAATCGCGCAGTCGATAAAGCGTGTTTAACAAGCGTTCGTTATCGCGTTGATGTAAACCTATCGACGGCTCGTCGAGCACGTACATGACACCAACCAGGCCAGCACCAATCTGGCTGGCCAGGCGGATACGCTGTGCTTCGCCGCCGGACAGGGTGTCGGCGCTGCGATCCAGGGTAAGATAATCCAAACCGACGTTGACTAAAAACTCCAGGCGTTCCTGAATTTCCTTGTTGATCTTGGCGGCGATCTCACCACGGTGGCCCGGAATATTCAGCCCTTGAAAAAAGCCCAAGGTTTGTTTAATCGGCAAGCGGGTGACGTGATGTAACGGTTGTTCTGCGACAAACACATTTCGCGCGCCCAGGTTTAATCGGGCACCGTCGCACACCGCGCAGGTTTGTTGTGCCAGGTATTTGGATAACTCGTCGCGGACCATTTGCGAGTCGCTTTCATGGTAGCGGCGCTGCATGTTGGGGATAATGCCTTCAAAGGAGTGCCGGCTGGCTTTGGGTTTGCCGTTGCCCATCTGGAAGGTAAAACTAATTTTTTCCTCGCCGCTGCCATACAGAATCGCCGCCTGAATCTCTTTTGAAATATGGGAAAACGGTGCTTCCGGATCAAAGTTGTAATGCGCGGCCAAGGCGCAGATGATTTGGTAGTAATAGGCGTTACGCCGATCCCAACCGCGCACCGCGCCGCCGGCTAGGCTGATGTCCGGGTTATGCACCACCAGTTGCGGATCGAAATGCTGGCGCACGCCCAGGCCATCGCAACTGGGGCAAGCGCCTTTCGGGTTGTTGAAGGAAAAGATCCGTGGTTCCAGTTCGCTCAGGCTATAGCCGCAATGCGGGCAGGCGTAACGTTCGGAGAACAACAGCTGTTGATTGCTTTCCATTGAGCAAGCAATTGCCAGGCCTTCGGATAAGCGCAAGGCAGTTTCAAAGGATTCCGCCAGCCTAAGTGCTATGTCATCGCGAATCTTGAAACGGTCGACGATCACTTCGATGGTGTGTTTTTTCTTTAAATCCAGGGCAGGGGGCTCGTCTAGTTCGTAGACTTCGCCATCGATGCGGGCGCGCAAAAAACCCTGGGCCTTCAAGTCCTCCAGCAGCAGCACATGCTCTCCCTTGCGGTCGTTGATGACCGGCGCCAACAGCATCCAGCGCTCGCCTTCCGGCTGCGCTAATACTTGGTCGACCATCTGGCTGACGGTCTGTGCTTCCAGCGATACAGCATGCTCGGGGCAGCGCGGAATCCCGACCCGCGCGTACAACAAACGCAAATAATCGTAGATCTCGGTGATGGTCCCGACCGTGGAGCGCGGATTGTGCGAGGTGGATTTTTGTTCGATGGAAATCGCCGGCGACAAGCCTTCGATATGATCGACATCCGGCTTCTCCATCATCGACAAAAATTGCCGGGCGTAAGCGGACAGCGATTCGACGTAGCGGCGCTGGCCTTCGGCGTATATGGTGTCAAAAGCCAGTGAGGATTTGCCGGAACCGGACAGGCCGGTGATGACGATCAACTTGTCGCGCGGCAAGTCCAGATCAATGTTTTTCAGATTATGAGTGCGGGCGCCGCGTATGCTGATGGTGTCCACTGTTGTGCATTCCTGGGATTTTTAACAACTGGCTACTATACGGGGAATCGTTTGCGTTGAGCAAAGTGGATTTGATTTGGGTTAGCAGGGCTGGCGCTAATTTACTTTTCCAACATGGCGAGGAAGAACAAGTCAGTGTGCGTTAAGTAAATCTACAAAGGCATCTGCCGTTAACGGCTTGCTGAAAAAGTAACCTTGCAGTTCGTCGCAACCCATATCGTGTAATAGTTGCCGTTGATAAGCGGTTTCTACCCCTTCTGCCACCACTTTTAGGCTAAGACTGTGGCCCAGGGCAATAATGGCCTTGAGAATGGCGACGTTGGTCGGCTCTGTTTCTAAGTTGCCGACAAAGACTTTGTCGATCTTCAGTCGGTCGACTGGAAAGTCTTTTAGGTAAGCCATACTCGAATACCCGGTGCCAAAATCGTCTATGGCTAGTTTAACGCCCAAGGCTTTCAGATCGTGTAGGGTTTGAATAAAGTGCCGAGTGTCATGGACCAGGCTGCTTTCGGTGATTTCCAATTCCAGGCATTGCGGGTCTATGCCGGTGATTTGTAGGACCGACTTAACCGTGTAGACCAAGTCCAGTTGCCGGAACTGTCTGGGGGAAACATTGACCGCAACCGGAAACGTCAGGCCGGTCAATTGCTGGAACTCGCAGGCTTTTTTGCAAGCATTAGTTAAAACCCAGCGACCTATTTCTTCGATTTGGCCGGTTTCTTCGGCCACCGGGATAAAGCTCAGTGGCGAGATTAAAGGCTCGCCGGGCGCTTGCCAACGGATCAAGGCCTCTGCGCCACAGATAGAGCCGGTCGCCAGATCGATTTTCGGTTGGTAGTGCAATAAAAACTCTTCATTTTCTATCGCGTGTCGCAGGCGGTATTCAATTGTCATGCGGGTGGTTAAGGCTTGATTCAGCTCCCGCGTATAAAACTGATAGTTATTGCGACCCAATTGCTTGGCTTTATACATGGCGGAGTCGGCATGCTTGAGCAGGGTATTGGGGTCGTTGCCGTCATCCGGATAGATGCCGATTCCGATACTGCAGGACACCACAAAATCGCGACCATCGACCACACAGGGCGTTACCACTGCAGCCAGGATGCGTTGCATGGTGTGGGTAAGGTCGTCGATTTTTTGCACGTTGGTCAGTAACAATACAAACTCGTCACCGCCCAGACGCACTACCGTATCGGATTCTCGCAGACAATCGCCTAAACGCTTGGCCATTGTAATCAACAACTGGTCGCCGACGTGATGGCCCATGCTGTCGTTGATCAGTTTGAATTGATCGAGATCGACAAATGCTACCGCTAACATGCTGGCGTAACGGTCGCAAAAATGCATGCACTGCTGCAGTCGGTCGGCAAGCATGGTGCGATTGGGGAGTCCGGTAAGAATGTCATGCGTTGCTTGATATTGGATCTTCTGCTCATACTGCTTCCGTTCGGAAATATCCTCCACGGTGCCTTCGTAAAACAACAGATTGCCGGCTAAGTCGCGCACTTCATGAGCGTTTTCGGTGATCCAAATAATGTCGCCGTTCTTTTGGTAAACCTGCGCTTCAAAATTAAGTACCCGACCATCGCACTGAATCATGGCGATATACTCGGCGCGCTTGCCCGGGTCCACGTAGATTTGGGTTTGAATGTCACTGATGGCCCGCATCAGATCTTCGGTCGAGTCGTAGCCGTAGATGCGTGCCAAAGCCGGATTGAAGTTCAGGTACTGGCCGGACGGAGTGGTTTGGTAAATACCTTCGATGGCGTTTTCGAAAATGGAGCGGTATCGCTCCTCAGCTTCACGGGCGAGTTGCTCACTTTGTTTTTGCGCGGTTATGTCTTGAATGAAACCTTCCAGCGCTTCGAGTTCGCCCTGATCGTTGATCAGAGGAACACCGCTCTCCCGCACCCAGCGGATGCTGCCGTTGGCGTGCCTGATCCGATAGTCCAGCTCGAATTGTTGCCCGGTCAGGGCGGCAGCGTTAATGTGTTCGCGTACCCACGCTCTATCATCCGCCAAGGTCAGCTCTTCATAGCTAATTGACCGGTTGAACAGCAAATCATCGACAGCATAGCCGGTCAGTGCTTGGCATCCTTCACTGACAAATGCCATGGTCCAGTACTCATCTACCAGGCAGCAATACACCATACCTTTTAGATTGCTCATCAGGCTACTGAGCATGCGCTCTCTATCCTGCAATAGTTTTCGAACGCTGGGGCTGAAATCCGAGGGAATGTGGGAATAAGGCATAGGCCTCAGAATCGACGAAGAATGGTCTGGTGCTTTGAGCATGGCAACTTAAAGCAGGATTCGTGCCGAAAAGGGAATGATTGCCAAACACTCAGTAGCAACCCAAGGCCAGCTATTAAGGGTAGTCAAGAAATTCAGATAAGAAATACCGTAGGCTGATTATCTTGGTTTTGTTGGCTCTCAGAGGCTTCACATCTGCAAATTTGCTGGGAAAAGCCAATAGAAGCAATAAAAGCGTAAGGGCGTAAGTGTGTTTTGTTGGTGCGGTTCTGGGACAGGCGCTTCTCAAACTTGGTGCGCCACGCACTTGATTGGGGCGGTACCGCCGGCAAATCTGGTCCTGGCCTTGTTTGGTTTTAGGTTAATGCCGACCATGGGGGTGCATCGCTAGGTAATCTAAGCTTCTTCTGCCGTTAAATCCAGGCCAAGCGGCGGTCGCGAATTCCGGCGATTTGAATAAACTGGTACTATAGCCACCTTTAACGATTGCAGGTAAAGGGGAGTTTTGGTTTGACACAGGTTCAGGATATTACCAGTCCGATGACGGCCATGGAGAAGCGGGCTACCGTATCGCTGGCCAGTATCTACGCGCTTAGAATGTTGGGTTTGTTCATGCTGCTGCCGGTGTTGTCGCTGTTCACCGAACAAATGCCGGGATCAACGCCCAAATTGGTGGGTCTGACCATGGGCATTTACGGTCTTACCCAAGCCATCCTGCAAATTCCGTTCGGTTTGTTATCCGACCGCTTCAGCCGTAAGACGGTGATTGTGATCGGTCTGATCTTATTCGTGGCCGGCAGTATTTGGGCTGCGCTGGCGACTGATATCTACGGCGTTTTGATTGGGCGAGCCTTACAGGGGTGCGGGGCTATTTCCGCTGCCGTCATGGCTTTGTTGGCCGACTTAACTCAAGAAGTACACCGTACCAAAGCCATGGCTACCATTGGTGCCAGCATCGGTGTGTCGTTTGGTGTGGCAATTACATTGGGGCCGGTCATTGCCCATCATTTCGGTATCGCCGGGATTTTTTGGATGATTGCCGTGCTGGCGGCGCTGGCGATATTGGTGATTCTGTTTGTGGTGCCTAACCCCGAAAAAATCACCACCCATCGCGATGCCGAATACATCCCTTCTGAATTGGGTTCAGTGATCAAAAATGCGGATTTATTACGCCTGAACTACGGGATTTTTGCGCTGCATTTAATTCTGATGGCCAGCTTCGTGGTGGTTCCTTTGCTGATGCGCGACGCCGGTTTGCAAGGCGGTAGCCATTGGATGGTATATCTGCCGGTATTGGTGACATCGATGGCGATGATCATTCCGTTCGTGATCGTTGCCGAGAAAAAGCGGCAGATGAAAAAGGTGTTTATCGGGGCGATATTTACCTTGGTGATTGCTAACATCGGTTTTGTATTATTCCACGGCGAGTTGATCGGTTTGATTGCCTGCTTGTGGATTTTCTTTTGTGGTTTTAATCTGTTGGAAGCGACCTTGCCTTCGCTGATTTCCAAAACCGCACCCGGCGATTTGAAAGGCACGGCTATGGGCATCTATTCCAGTGCGCAATTCCTTGGTGCGTTTTTAGGCGGTGGTGCTGGCGGCTGGTTGTACGGTGAATTCGGTGCTGCGGCGGTGTTTATGTTTTCAGCGGGCATTGCTGCCAGTTGGATAGTGATCGCGCTGTTTATGTCGCCGCCGCGTTACTGGGCGAACTTGTTGTTGTCTTTGCAAGCGGTTGTGCCGGAACGCGGAGAGGAATTTTCCCAAGCTTTGCTGGCGATAAACGGTATTGAGGAAGTGCGGCTGCATTTCGAAGAGAATGCCGCTTATTTAAAAGTCGACAACCAGCAGCTCGACAAAAATCAATTAGGTCTTTTTTTGAAGCAGTGGCAGTAAGCTGCTGTTACTCGCAATTTTTACACGGAGAACACCATGCTCAATAAAGTTATGCTGATCGGCCGCCTGGGTGCCGATCCGGAAGTACGCTATATGCCGAGTGGCGATGCGATTACCACTATCCGTTTGGCCACTAGCCGCCGCTGGAAGGATCGCAATACCAATGAACGTAAGGAAGAAACCGAATGGCATCGGGTGGTGTTTTTCAGCGGTCTGGCGAAAATTGCCGGAGAGTATCTTAAAAAAGGCAGCCAGTGTTATGTAGAGGGCCGTATCCGCACCCAGAAGTGGCAAGGACAGGATGGCCAGGAGCGTTATACAACGGAAATCGTCGCCGACAATATGCATATGCTGGACAGCAAAAGCGGCGGCACTGCCAGTTATTCAGACAACAACACGCCGCCAGCCAGCAGTTACGACAATCGCCCGTCCACACCTTCAGGCTCGCAAGCGGCACCGGCTTCTTATGACGATTTTGACGATGATATTCCGTTTTGATCGATGTCTTAACCTGTTAGCGCCCAAAAAAAGGCCCGCCGTTGCGGGCCTTTTTTTTGGTGAAAGAGTCGCGGGTGCCACTGGGGTATGACGCGTCCGTTGTTAAATGTTGCTGGAAAAAGTCCCCAAAGCCATCGAAATCTATTTCTTGTCTATCCTTGGTCGAGCAATCTTTGAGCCTACGGACATCACGCAGGTGCTAGTAAAGTTGAATCGCGATAAATCTACTGAGGAAATTAGGATATGACTGTAAAAAACTGTCTGATCGTTGACGACAGCAAGATGTCGAGAATGATGGTAAAAAAAATTATTCTGGACGCGCATCCCGATTGGCATCTTGTTGAAGTGCAAAACGGCCAAGAGGCCATTGATCGAGCGAGTGAGACTGGGTTTGACATTATTTTATTGGATTACAACATGCCGGTGATGGAGGGCGGAGCGGCGGCAGAAGTCATCAGGCCCTTGCAGCCACAGGCTAAAATCGCCTTTTTAACGGCTAACGTGCAAGAGTCGGTAAAGATGCTGGCAATTCAATTAAAAATTGATTTCATCCCCAAACCCATCACCGAAGAAAAAATTAGAAGATATGTCGGATAACATTGATAACAGTGATGAAGATTTTCTGGACGCCGTCGCCGAAATTCTTAATATCGGTATGGGTTATGCCGCCAGTGTTCTCAGCGAGATGGTTAATGAGGAAGTCAAACTGAGCGTACCCGGTGTCATGTTCGTGAGTCGGCCCGATGCCTTGAAAATCCTGCAAGCTAAGACCGAGAAGGAAGTCAGCGGTGTTTGTCAGCATTTCGATGGGATTATGGGGGGCGACGTCTTATTGTTGTTTCCCGAGGAAAAAAGCCTGCAATTGGTCCGGGCAGTTTTGCAGCAGGATATTTCTTTAGAAGATTTGACTGAAATGGAGCAAGAGGCCATGGCGGAAATCGGCAATGTGATTTTAAACGGTTGTTTATGCAGCATCGCTGATTTATTCGAGCAGAAAATCACTGGCGGCATTCCGGAATTCGTAAAAGGGTCTTTAACCAGCATTCTCACGAACGACATGTTAGGGCATAAGGTCGAGGCCTGCGTGCTGCTGTTAAATATGGAGTTTTCCTTGGCTAAGCAGCGTGTCGACGGCTATGTGTCATTTTTAATGGATGTGGATTCAATGGATGTTTTCAAACAAAGTGTTAAGACCTATCTGGGCCTGTAATTTTGGGAAAAACTTTACAGATGACAAACGGCAATGCGCGTATTCACGAGATATATCAGGCTATTTTTGAGAATTGTCAGCTTGGATTGATCGTTATCGATAGCGACCAAAACATCGTAGATTGGAATCGTTGGGTAACTAAATTCAGCGGACTCACGTTTGAAGCGATACAAGGCAGGCCGTTAAGGGCGATATTTCCGGACGCTATGCAGGGTAGCCTGGGCCGAGCCGTCAGCTTGGCGTTGAGCCATGGCATGAGTTCCGTAATTTCGCACACCTTAAACCCCAATACCCTGCCATTGTTTGCCATTTCCGGCGCGGCAATCGATCAGCAGCTTAAAGTCCAACCTCTGGATGTGGATAAGCGCAATCGCTTATGCCTAATCCAAATAAACGACATCACGGCGGCGGTCAAGCGCGATAAACAATTGCTGGAAAACTTGGCTGAGATGAATTACCAGAAATATGCCTTGGACCAGCATGCGATAGTGGCTATTACCGATGTCAAAGGGACGATTACTTACGTCAATGATTTGTTTTGTCGCATCAGTCAATACAGTCGCGAAGAGTTGTTAGGAAATAACCATCGCCTGATTAATTCGGGCCTGCATTCAAAAGAATTCTTTCGCGATATGTTTCGCAGCATCACCAAGGGTAACGTCTGGACCGGCGATATTTGCAACAGAGCCAAGAATGGGGATTTGTACTGGGTATTCACTACGATAGTGCCGGACATGGGTAAAGACGGTAAGCCGAAACGTTACTTTGCGATGCGTGCGGACATTAGCAAGCTAAAGTGCGCCGAAGCAGCGGCCAACGCGGCGGCGATTGCCAAGTCGCAGTTTCTGGCGAATATGAGTCATGAAATTCGTACCCCGATGAATGCGATTTTGGGATTAACCCGCCAGGTCATGGAAACGGAATTAACTCAGGATCAACGCGATCAACTTAACAAGGTATCCAAGTCCAGCCAGGCCCTTGTTTGCATCATTAACGATATTTTGGACTTTTCGCGGTTTGAATCGGGTTACATGGTCTTGGAACAGGCACCCATAAAGCTGGAAGCCGTACTCATGGAAGTCTCGAATTTGTTCGGCGCGCAAATTGATGAGAAAGGTATAGAGCTATTTGTCGAAATTGACCCGGACACGCCTTTGTATATCAAGGGGGATGCGTTGCGGTTAGCGCAAATACTTAATAATCTGATCGGAAACGCCGTCAAATTTACCGACCACGGGGAAATCATGCTTTCGGTGCAAACCGAGAGTCGCGACAGTGAGTCGATAGTTCTGCGCTTCAAGGTGCGAGATACCGGGATAGGCATTTTGGCGGAGCAGATTAAATTACTGTTTAACCCCTTTGTGCAGGCCGATAATTCCACAACCCGAAAATTCGGCGGCAGCGGACTGGGATTATCAATCGTCAAAAAACTGGTCGAATTGATGGGCGGCAAGATTGAAGTAAACAGTGTGCTCGGCCATGGTTCTACTTTTACGTTCACTATCAAAGCGGGGATTGTGCCTGATGAAATGCAAATTCCTTATAAAGTTCACCGCGACTTGCAGCGTTTACAAGGCAAACGTGTGCTGGTGGTGGACGATCAAGCCACTTCGCGGCATATCCTGTCGCGGTTATTGACGGCTTGGGGGATACAGGCTGTTACGGCTGAGTCAGGCGACGAAGCTTTGCTATTGATTGGCCAAGCAAACCGGGATAGTCAGTCTTTTTACGCGGTTTTGTTAGATTTGTGTATGCCTGGCATGAACGGTTTAGACGTGGCGGCAGAAATTAGCCGGCAACTGAAACAGCAGGGCAGGGAAGCAACCTTGAAACTGCTGATGGTCAGAGCTTACGATAAACAAATTTTGCTTAGTCGCCCAGGTGCGGAATGGGTTGATGCCGTTCTAACCAAACCGATCTCGCCGTCCCTGTTATTCGATGCCTTATTGCGCCGACAAGTTGCTCGGAATCAAGACGTCGGTAAACAAATTGCACGGCGTTTCAATGGTCTGCGTGTGCTATTGGTTGAGGATCACGATCTAAACCAGGAAGTTGCCGCCAATTTTATGAAAAAGCGCGGCGTGGACGTCACAGTGGCGGCGCATGGCGGCGAAGCGCTGGAGATCATCCAGCAAGAGAGCTTCGATCTGGTGCTCATGGATTTGCATATGCCGGTGATGGGCGGAATCGAAGCCACCCAATTGATTCGCGCATTACCGCAAGGGCGAAATTTGCCCATTGTGGCCATGACCGCGGCTGTATTGGAAGAAGATAGGCAAAAATGTACCGATGCCGGCATGGACGATTTTATTTCCAAACCCGTGGAACCCGAAGACTTGGTGCGGGTAATGAGTCGGTATTTTTGGGTGTCGGATGAGGCCGAATTGGAGAAATCGCTGGCGCAGCGCAATGAATTGCTCTTGGATTTGGCGCAAGGCCTGCACCGCTTAGATGGCGACACGGCTTTGCAGCAACGTCTGCTGCTCAATTTTAGCGCGCGATGTCAGGAGGTGGCAAAACGCTTCGAAGTACTGATCTCGGAAGCGGATACTCAGGCGCTGATTGACCTGATTCACGGCCTTAAGGGCGTGTCCGCCAATCTCGGTGCGGTGGGCTTGGCGGACGCTTGCCATCGGTTACTGGAGGAAATGAAAGTGGGCGAGATGCTGTCTCGCACGCATTTTGCCGTCACGCTGGCAGAAACGCTCGCGCAGCTCCAACAATACCTTGCGGATTACACACCTCCCCCAGTGAATAGTCAGGTGGCGGAATTGGTTTCCATTCCCGCATTCCTGGCAGAGTTAGAACGGTTTATCAGCAACCAGGAGGTAATTCCAGATGCTTTGCTGGATTTACTTTCACAACTTGCCGATGCTAAATTGCCATCCTCGCCAGGATTGCGCCAATTGCAGCAACAGCTGAGTAACTTCAATCATCAAGCAGCCGGCGCAATCATAAAGGCACTGCTGTCCAATCCTGCGGTGCAGCATGTTGAATAACACAGCGCTACCAACTGATAAGCCGCTTGTGTTGCTGGTGGACGATTTGCCGGCCAATCTGCATGTGCTCGTTGCGGCGCTGAAGGCAGAGTACCGTCTGAAGACCGCGACTAACGGCGCGGATGCCTTGAAAATCTTACGCCAACCGGATAAACCTAAACTGGTTTTGCTGGATGTAAAAATGCCTGAGATGACGGGCATAGACGTACTTCGCTGCATGCGGGACGATTTGCAAACGAGGGATATTCCGGTGATTTTGCTCAGTGCCGACGCGTCCGAACAAAGCGAGCTAGCCGGATTACATTTAGGCGCTGATGACTACCTGTTCAAACCCATTTCACCCAACGTTCTGACGGTAAGAGTGCGTAATCACATCCAGCGTTATGCAGATCGCATCAAATTGCGGTTGGCAGCCCACGTATTTGAACACAGTGGCGAGGCGATCTTAATCAGCGATCAACATAACCGTATCATCGACGTAAATTCGGCGTTTGTCGCCTTGACGGGTTACGACAAATCCGACGCCTTGGGTAAGGATCCGCGCTTCTTGTCTTCCGGGCAAACTGCACGCGAAGTCTACACCTCGATGTGGGACGCAATTCATAAGCACGGTTTCTGGCAGGGAGAGTTATGGGATAGAAGCAAGACCGGGGATATCTACCCAAAAATGGCAACCATATCTGTGGTACGCGACGGCACCGGTAACATAGACTTTTATTTGGCCAGTTACATAAACATTAGCAATATTAAGGAAACGCAAGCCCAAATTCAGCATCTCGCACATCATGATTCCTTGACCGGATTACCCAATCGCCTGCATTTACAGGTGTTTTTGGAACAATCCATGATGATTGCCAAACGCCAATCAGAACAACTGGCGGTCATGCTTTTGGATTTGGACCGCTTTAAAAACATCAACGATACCCTGGGGCATTCGATCGGCGATGAATTGTTGATACAGGTGGCAAACCGCATTAAATCCAGCACGCGAAAAAATGATTTGGTCGCCAGACTGGGGGGCGACGAATTTGTGGTGGTGCTTAGGGGAGACAATATACAGGCTATGGCTGCGTCGGTAGCCCAAAAAATCTGCGAAAATTTGCAGCGTCCTTTCGGATTGGCGGGCAATAACTTGCGCACGACAACCAGCATCGGTATCGCTATTTATCCGGATAATGCCCAACACATGGAAGGGTTGATGAAAAACGCCGATATGTCCATGTACTTTGCCAAATCAGAAGGCGGCGATGGCTTTCGGTTTTTTTCGGCTGAAATGAATCGGCATGCGCATGAGCGAATGGACTTGGAAAATCAGCTGCATTTTGCAGTGGAAAACCAGCAGTTCGAGTTGTATTACCAGCCGCAGTTTTCTTTACCCGATCTGCATCTCATCGGCGTCGAAGTATTGTTGCGTTGGCAGCATCCGGAAAAGGGCTTTATTTCTCCCGCCGTATTCATTCCCTTAGCTGAAGAAACTAACCAAATCTACAAGATTGGCGAATGGGTGCTAGAGCATGCCTGTCAACAAGGGGTTGCCTGGATACGGGAAGGGTTTCCGTTAAAAAGGATCAGCGTCAATGTGTCCGCCAAACAGTTTCAGAATAAACATTTTTCCGAATTGGTAGCCTCAGTATTGGCAAAAACCGGTTTGCCCAAGGAGAAATTGGAATTGGAATTGGAGATTACCGAGACCGCAGTGATGACTTCGCCAGGGGACGCTGGCGCCATACTGCGGTCTTTTCGGGAAGGCGGCATTATGGTGGCGTTGGACGACTTCGGCCAAGGCTATTCTTCCTTGGGTCAGCTGAAAAATTTACCGCTGGACCGTTTGAAAATCGATGCTGCGTTTGTGCGGGATATTTCCGGGGACATGAACGATAAAAACAACGGCGCTATTGCCGCAGCGACTATTGGCTTGGCGCACAATTTGGGATTTCAGGTGATTGCAGAAGGTGTCGAAACCAAAGAGCAATTAGCGTTTCTGATTGCCCACGGCTGTGATGAGGTGCAGGGCTTTTACTTTGCCAAGCCAATGCCAAAAATCGAGTTTGAGACATTTTTGCGAAGTCGGCTTTGACAAGCCGCTTGCTCGAAGTGGATAGCCCCCTTCTTATGCTGTATCTTCGCAGCTTGCTACCTGTAACGCTTTAGAAGCCATGTTAGCGCCACTTGACGCAGGCAATAGCAGCAAAGCAACCGATTTTAAACTAGCTTTGGCCATAGGCGCAGGATGTTGGTCAGGGACTTGATCAAACTGAGGGATTATCCCTGGCGAAAAGGTGATGCAAAATCCCTCCAGCTCCTGATATTGTTAGCGCCTAGATTTGCCACGATAAGCTGATCTGGTAAGCTAAGGCGTTAGAGCTATGACAATAACTATAAGAGGGGCACATGCTTTCCGATTCTCACAAGATACTCGTTGTAGACGACGAAATGCTCTGGTTGGAACTGATAGAGCTGCATTTGCGCGACTCGGGTTACAGAATCGTTACCGCTAACCACGGACAGCAGGCCTTGGATATTTTGCGGGCCGATCCTTACGGGTTCGATTTGCTTGTGCTGGATAAGATAATGGATGGTCTTGACGGAATGGATGTTTTAAGGCGGATAAAGGCTGATCCGTATTTAAAGTTTCTGCCGATTATCTTGGAAAGCGCAGATACGGCCCCCGAGAAAATCCTAGAGGGTATCCGTGCCGGGGCCTATTACTACTTGACCAAACCGTTTTCAGGCGAGCAATTGCGGGCTGTTATCCAAAATGCGTTGAACCAGCATCAGGATGTTCAACTAACGCGCAGAGAATTGCTTAACACCAAGGATACTTTACAGCTGGTTGAAGAGATGGTTTTCGCTTTCCGCACCAGAGAACAAGTGCGCAAGATAGTCGCTCTGCTCTCCAGTGCTTGTTTCCTGACGGTGGTGCAAGAAATGGGTTTATTGGAGTTAATGTTGAATGCTGTAGAACATGGGAATTTGGGGATTAGCTACAATGAAAAGACCCAATTGATTAGCGAAAACCGCTTAGATGAAGAAATTGAGCGCCGTTTGGGGCTGCATGAATATGCAGACAAAACCGCAATGGTAAAATTCCGCCGTTGCGGTAGAAGCCTGATTTTTAACATTTCCGATGAAGGAAATGGTTTTGACTGGCAGCCGTATCTTGAAATGCAATTTGAGCGTATCAACGATAATCACGGGCGAGGTATTGCCATGGCCAATACCCTGGCCTTTACCCACCTGAGTTATCTGGGCATTGGTAATAGGGTCGATGCCACCATTGTTTTGCATGAATAAGCGCCGCAATTTTTTGTAGTACGGAACAGTCGCCTGTTGGTGTTGTGATGCTCGTACTCAATCTCCGCTGCCACCGCGTTCCAATCAATACGATTTCGGCCTTGTGCCTGATAATTCCCATCGTCGCCGGTTTACTGCAGTGGTCGATGTGGCCTGCGCTGTCCCCGCTGATTTGGATCGTGTTTTACCTAGTCGTCTTGCTAAGTGCCTATCTGGGCGGCCTACTCTGGGGTTTGATCGCCACAGCTACCGCATTTCTAATCGGTATCTATTTTTTTATGCCGCTTGCGGGAAGCGTTAGGGCTTCCGACGCTAACTATCACTACCCCCCAGCTATATTTGTTCTGATGAGCCTTTTTACTAGTTTGGCTTTCGAGCAATTACGCCGGTCCATAACCGAGTGGAAACGGCTCGCCAGTATGGAGTCTGAAGTAACTGACCGGCGTTTGAACCACGCACTGCGCGCCGCTAATGCCGGTATGTGGGAGTGGAATCTGCAAGCCAATCAACATTATTGGGATGAAGGTCTGTGGCGCCTATATGGATTGGAGCCATTCTCTTGCGAAGCGTCTTACGATGTCTGGTTGTCCACGCTGCATCCGAATGATCGCGCCAAGGCGCAAGCCGCTATTAATCAAGCACTACAGCAAAATATCGAGCTGAATCTGGAATGGCGGCTTGCCGAATTAGTTGACGGTCGGGAGCGCTGGCTAATGTCGCGCGGGCAACCGGAGTTTGATCAGCAAGGTAGGCCGCTGCTCTATCGAGGAATTGTGATAGATATTACCGAACGCAAGCTTGCGGAAGATGCGTCGCGATCCAGCGAGAAGCAATTTCGTTTGCTGGCGGAGTCCATGCCGCAAATTGTCTGGATTACCAGGGCCGATGGCTGGAATGTCTATTTTAATCGGCAATGGGTCGAGTACACCGGGCTTAGCTTAGCGCAAAGTATGGGCGACGGTTGGGCTACTCCGTTTCATCCCGATGACAAACCACATGCCTTGCAGGCTTGGCGAGATGCGGTGAATGAGTTGATTACCTATTCGCTGGAGTGTCGGTTGCGTCGCGCCGATGGAGTTTACCGTTGGTGGTTGATTCGAGGCGTGCCGGTGCTAGACGACCAGGGGCGTATCGATAAATGGTTCGGCACCTGCACGGATATTCACGACTTGAAACAGGCCGAGCTTGAGTTGCGCATTGCCGAAGCCCGTTGGCAATTCGCGTTGGAAGGCAGCAATCAGGGAGTTTGGGATTGGAATATTGAGGAAGACAATGTGTTTTATTCCCACTGCTGGAAGTCTATGTTGGGTTACCCCGATGAGGGGGTGGGCGATAGCTTGGCGGAGTGGTCTGAACGGGTGCATCCCGATGATTGGCCAGGGACTTTAGCAGCGATAGAACGCCATTTTCGTCAGGAGTCGCCCTACTATCAATACGAACAAAGGCTACGGGACAGTCGTGGCGAGTATCGTTGGACCTTGTCCAGAGGCATTGTGGTTAGTCGCGATTCGGCAGGTAACCCTTTGCGAATGATAGGTACGCAAAGTGACATCAGCGAAAGTCGGGAAGTCGAACAAGCCCTGAAAGAAAAGGAACGGCTGTTGGCAGACTCTCAATCGGTTGCTCATATTGGTTCTTGGGTGCGCAACCTGCAGAGCGGGCAGGTGATGTGGAGTGAGGAAACCTTTCGGGTGTTTGGTCTGTCGCCTGAAACCGATTGCGCTATTTCCATGGAACAGTTGCTGGAAATGGTACATCCCGATGACCGCGAAGCGAGGTGGAGTTGGCATCTGGACTGTTTGGCGGGTAAAGGCGGCAACGGTTTGGAATATCGCATCTTTAACGCACAAGGACAACTGAGATGGTTGTGGGCCAAAGCCAAACTGGAAACCACTGCGGAGGGTGAACCGCTGCGCTTGATTGGAACGGTGCAAGATATCACCGAAACCAAACATGTGGCCGCCGAAAAGCAGCGTTGGGCCGACGCCTTTCGGTATTGCGGTCACGGACTAGCCATAGTCAACCCGGATACGGGTGGGTTGGTGACCTGTAATGCGGCTTTTGCCGATATGTTGGGTTACCAGATTACCGATCAATTTGAAGGCATCTCCATCCTGTCTCTTAGCACAGCCGAACAGCTTGAGTTGACTAGACGCTATTTAAGCGAAGCAGACCAATTCGGCAAGGTCCGTTACGAATCGATTTTTCAGCGTAAGGATGGTTCGGAGTTTGCTGTGGCGGTAGATTTGGTTAGCGTTAAAAATGCCGAGCAAAAGGTGATATATCGGGTAGCGACACTGCAGGACATTTCCGTGCGCCGAACCCAGGAAATTGAATTGCTGGAATATCGGGATCATTTGCAAAATCTGGTCGATAAACGCACCGATGAGTTGAACCAGGCGCTGCAACGGGCTGAGCATTTGACGCTGGTGAAAAGCTGTTTTGTGGCAAATATGAGCCACGAACTTCGCACACCCATGAATGCGGTACTCGGATTTTGTTATTTACTGGAGAAGGAAGCCCTGCGCGAAGAGGAGCGCAGTTTGGTGCGGAAAATTCGGGACGCTGGGCGTTCTTTGTTAGCGATTATTAACGATATTCTGGATTTTTCCAAAATCGAAGCGGGACGTTTGGAGATTGAAAATGTACCCTTCCGGCTCAGTGATATGTTCGACCATCTTGCGGCTTTGATGGCGGCATCGGTCGGCGATAAACATCTGGAATTGATCATCATTCCGCCGGCGGGTGTCGATGCCTTGATTGGGGATGGCCTGCGCATTCAACAAGTCTTGCTCAACTTGCTCGGAAATGCGATTAAATTTACCGAACACGGCGAAGTCGTGCTGCGCGTTACTGTCGAAGATATGCAGAGTGTCGATAGGGTGGCGCTGCGTTTTGCGGTGTGCGACACCGGTATCGGCATTTCCGAGCAACAACTCGAGGATGTGTTCGCCGCCTTTACTCAGGCCGACAATACTATCAGCCGCCGTTTTGGCGGCTCCGGACTTGGCTTAACAATTTGTCGTCAGTTGGTTGGTTTGATGGGAGGTGAGTTACGGGTAAGCAGCACAGCCGGGCAAGGCAGCGAATTTTGGTTTGTAGTCTGCTTACAGCGCCAGATCGGCCTGGAGCGGGCACAATCGATCCCGCCTTTGCATAACTTGAAATTGCTGGTGGTAGATGATTGCGAGAATACGCGCGAAGCGGTCCATATGGCAGCGCGCAGTCTTAATTGGGATGCCACGCCTGTGGTTTCGAGCCAAGCGGCGGTCGTTGCAGTCCTGGCTAGCCTTGAGAGTGCTGATGTCTACGATGTGTTGCTGCTGGATTGGCGGATGCCCGGAATCGACGGCTTGAGCGCAGCCGGGTCTATCCGCGCCGCTCTGAGCATCGATCAGCCCCAACAGTCGCCTCTACCCATTATCCTGATGATCGCCGCGTCTTATTCCCGTCAATCGTTAGCAACGCACGCCGATATGAATCTTATCGATGGCGTGTTAACTAAACCGATAACACCATCCTCTTTGTATAACGCTGTGGCGGCGGTGATATCGAAATCGCCGTCACAGCAGCTATCTGAGCAGGACAAATCGCCTAATCAGGCAGGCACGCGCCTTCGAGGCTTGCGGATACTGGTGGTGGACGATAGCGACATCAATCGCGAAGTGGCCTCGCGTATTTTGGAGTCCGAGGGTGCCAGGGTGAGTTTAGCAAGCGACGGCCAAGATGCCGTGGATTGGCTGCTTAGCCATCCTGACGCAATCGATTTGGTGTTGATGGACGTCCAAATGCCGCTCATGGACGGCTATGCCGCAACTCGGCGGATACGCGAAAATCCGGCTTGGGCCGAGTTACCTGTTCTGGCGCTCACAGCCGGAGCATTTAAGAATTTGCAGGACGCAGCATTGGAAGCGGGTATGAACGACTTCATCGCCAAACCGTTTAACGTGCCGCAAATGCTGACATTGATCAGGCGTTGGACCACAAGAAAGTCGCCTTTGGGGCTGATGGGACTTGCGGAAAACGATTCGCATGACGGAGTCATGGCAATAGGTCAAGCCGATTCACTCTCCATCCCGACAGACCCTGGCGGAGGCGATTGGCCGGGGATTGACCTGAACGTCGGGCTAAAAGTGTGGCATAAACTCGATCTCTATCGGGTTTATCTGGCACGGTTTGTCGATCAGTATCGCTCCGGGGGACGAGACATTCGGCTTGCCGCTGAGCAGGGAAAGCTGAGCGAGGTAGCGGCCTTAGTACATAAGTTAAAAGGTGCTGCTTATGGATTGGCACTGACTGATGTAGCTAGATGCTGTGTCGAACTGGAAGTGGCCTTGCGTGATGGCGAGTCGCTTACTGCAGCGCAGGCGAGATTGCAAGAGGCACTGGATATTGTCATCGTCAGTATCGGACAACTAGGGCAAGAAGCAATGTTAACGTTGGTTGATGGCAGGAAAAATCCTACTTTGCAGAAAGGTGCCAAGCCTTTGCTCACCGAGTTGTTATTGGCGTTGGACGAAGATAACCCGGGGCATGCGGAGCGCCAATTGGCGAAGTTAGAGGGCTTAGTCGATGCCGATTCCTTGGCACCAATTGCTGTACAAATTCGCGACTATAATTTCCGGCAAGCTGAAGCCTTAGCGCTGGCGTTAATCAATAAGCTCGATACATCTACCCAGTAAGATACCCATGCCGAATAATCCTATTTTGATCGTCGACGACGAGCCTGCGAACTTGGCGATACTGCGCGAAATTTTAGAGTCTGACTATCGTTTGGTGTTTGCGCGTAACGGCCAGGAAACCCTGTTGGCGATTGCGAAGCACAGACCGTCTTTGATTTTATTGGACATAAAAATGCCGGGTATGGACGGCTATCAGATCTGCAATGCGTTGAAGGCCGACCCGGCCACCGAAGCCATCCCTGTGATATTTGTGACGGCATTATCTGACTTGGGTAATGAGGAACAGGGATTTGCGGTGGGCTGTGTAGACTATTTGAGTAAACCGGTAGTGCCTAGTCTAGTGCGGGCGCGGGTAAAAACGCATTTGTCGTTGGTAAGAGCGACGCAACTGGAAAAAAGCCACCGTGATGCGATCTACATGTTGGGCGAGGCAGGTCACTATAACGACAACGACACCGGCGTTCATGTTTGGCGAATGGCCGCTTATGCTAAAGCCTTGGCTATAAATGTCGGCTGGAACTGCGCTGACGCCGATTTACTGGAGTTTGCCGCGACTATGCATGATACCGGCAAGATCGGTGTGCCGGATGCCGTACTGAGCAAGCCTGGCGCTCTGGACGCGGACGAATGGCGTGTGATGCGGCGGCATTGTCAGATCGGTTACGATATTTTGTCGAAAAGCGACGCGCCGGTTTTTAAGTTGGCCGCCGAAGTGGCCTTATGCCATCACGAAAAGTGGGACGGCAGCGGTTATCCCCAAGGACTGGCAAACCTAAACATTCCTGAATCGGTGCGGATTGTTGGGGTAGCGGATGTATTCGATGCGCTAACCATGCGCCGCCCTTACAAGGAAGCCTGGCCGGTGGCTAAGGCGGTCGCGACGATTCGCGAGGCAGCCGGACAGCATTTTGATCCGGCGGTGGTCACCTGTTTCCTGGATATTCAAGCGCAAATCATGCAAATCAAAGCCGATTGGGCTATACGAGAATCGGCGCAAAGTTGATGGCTGCGGATACACTAATTTTTGCCTAGTAAGCTGGTTCATCTCCCCCAAACGCCTCCCTACCTGCCTAATTAGGATGTTCAAAGTGCTCAGTGGCGCACAGCGAGGTAGCTGAGCACCACTTTATCGCTTTCGCGCAGCAGCGTGGGCAGCTCGGCGATGTCGATGGTATTCGCTGGGTTTACCGTGACGCAGTGCACCGCGCCGGAGTTGACGTCGGCTGGCCGTCGGAGAAGCTGGACCGTTGCTGCATAAAGTGAATACGCAGTATTGCCAGCAAGGGCATCGGCTGGCGGCCACGGCGGGTTTGACGTTTTTTGTGGTCGTAGTCGAGGTCGGCGAAGCTGGTCTGGCGCATGGACACTTATAGATGAGGGAATTATCTCATTTCAGACGATTTTTTCAGCGATTCCTTAAGAAATCACTGAACAAATCACCGACACCCAGATTGGCCGATGGTTTTTAGATTTTATAACAACGGACTTCTTTGCCGCTTGCTTGGACTAGGATGCCCAAAACAAGCTTTCGCAAAAATAGCAATTCCCTTTTCAACACGTAAGGAAAGTCAACCGAAAGGCCTAGTCAAAACACCAGGGGCATTTTTGTGGGGAGTCGGGGATAAAGGCATTGCAATGGTCGGCAACTCCTTTCCAAGGCCAGTCGCAACCGCATTGGAATAGCCAGTTGCAGAAGGGGGCAAGGGCAATTGCCATCAAAGTTAACATCACGAGTGTTAAAGCAAGCAACCGCCAATGCTGAATTACTAAGTCCAAGCTCTTCATCGTCTAATACCCAACTGTAATTTCAACTAAAAGGGAGCACTATTTTTTGCGTTTCTGCCGCTATATCGCAACAGGAGGCAATAGCATAGGCTAACGCCTGACAACATCAAATCCTCTACGACTGTCATTTGCGTCAACGGCCTTGCCCAAAACACACCAAAGCAACCGCAGTTGTCCAGGCTGATGTCACGATATAGGGTGACCGTCGCCAGACTGGCGTAGCCTAGATGAAAAATAAGGGTCATTGAGGCATTTGTCGGCAAAGCGCGGCCATGCAACAGATTCAGGCCAACCCACAACTCCACTAATGAGACGGCCAGGCCGATGGGAAGCAGAAACTCGTAAGCTATGCCTAGCTTATAACTGGCAATGATTTCGGCAAAGCCTCGGTTATCCAATAATTTGCCAATGCCGGTGCTGACGAACAACAGCCCCAAAAAATAACGGAAGATCGGCGCAAGAAAACGCATTTTCATCGTGCGGAATTGGCGATCGTCCAATCGTAAGGAATGAACTCTAGGTTGAAGTGATTCGGTATTTTTTCAGGAGCGTATTGGTTTATATAAGCAATCAGTGTAGGCATGGCGGTGCCTAAAAAATCTTCTTTATAAAAATCGAGTAGCTCACTGACATAAACGGATTTATAGGCACGGTCGATCTGCAAATTACGCGTTTCGGCAAAAAACTTGCGGGCTTCGCGCTCCAGCTCTTTGTCCAAACCGTCGCCGGTAAAAACCGCTCTTGGCAGCACGGGGCAACTTAAGGCGCTGCAATTGAGGGCAAAATGCACACGCGGTTCTTTTAGCTTACGGATCACATCGTTTTCATAATCGTAAAGCGAGAGTTCTTTGCCGCCAATCAAATGCTTCCGCAAATAAAAAAACTCGATTAGGGCGCTACCAGCATGTGATTTTGGGATGCCGGACCTGATGACGTTGTACATCGAAAGGGCATTGTAGCTGTTGATATAATGCGCCAAGCGTTCGTTTGGATTGTTGATTAAGTCAGCATTTTGTTGGGCAACAAAGGCAATATAACGCTCCAAATCACTAGGGTTAGCTTGCAAAGCCGGAAAATTGACTTCACCCCGGTCATTAACATAGGTTTGTAAAACCCGCTGATAGTCCATAATTGGGGCTTCACCGGTCGGTAACGTGGCCAATTCCGGGCTGGTAACCAAGGTGGTGCAGGCGCTTAAGCACAAGTAGCAAATGGTTATGGCAAATCTTGTTATTGCCTTCACGTTTCAATCCTCCAATACAATGTCTTTGTCTGCCTTCAGTGCTTGCTGAAGTCCGGATAGGCGGTTTTCGTTACGCTCCTGTTTCATTTGTTCCCGAAGACGGCCTTTTAGGTGTTTGATGGGATAGGTTTTCTGGTCTATGCGTTGAATCTCATCCGTTTCGCTTACCGCGCCCCGTTCTCCCAATGGCTGCCATAAAGCTTCGCCGTTAGCATCTTCTATGGGAAGTGGCCTCAGAATATAGTCGTCCCGTTTGGCATTATGCAAACACATCGAAAGCGGCCCGTCTTGGGTGGCAACCATAAAAACACAGGTTTTGACCCGATCATGCTCCAAGTGGCAGGCATCCATAAAATTATGGATGTAAAAAGATAGTTTCCAGATTTTTCCGCGTGCCGCCCAAAGGTCAAACTTGGCTGCCCAGAGTATCCGCAGAAACCATCGAGCGGCTCCGCCCCATAATTGAGGTGTGTTCAACAGCGCCATACCTGCCGTTTTAACGGCATGGAGTCGGTCGGTGCGGGATAACACAGTGTCTTTGGTTGCCTCTAATACAGTTGCAATAAAAGCCGGATCATCATAAACGTCATACAGGTTACCGTTGATGGAAAACGCAATCGCGTAGCGGTTGCAACTGGGGTGACCTACAGTAACACCGTCAAAACGCAGAGCTTTATTGGCCCCTGCTTGTATTTTCTCAATGGTTGTTTCAGGATTGATTTGGACGGCACGGTCTTTGAGGACGCCTCGACCGGTGTTGGCTTGCAGTTGGAAAGAAATCAGCCTCACCACGTCAGTGTGTTTGCGAAAGAACTGGACTAACCCTGGTATTTCATGAAAATTACCTTCGTAAACCGTGGTATTAAAATAGACCGCTATCGGTAATCCCCGAACGCGGTCAATATATTTCTCCCGAATGCCATTCAATGCTATCTCGCTGTGAAAGCCTTTCCGTTGCTGGGTCATATCCACATGAAAAGCGACATCCACCAGCCCTACTTGACATAAATCTTCAAGCAATTCCCGCGTAGCCAATATGCCGTTGGTGAATAACGCGGCACGCATCCCTTGTTCGGTGATGCGCTTAACAATCTGGATGAGCTCATCGCGATTGCGCAAGGTCGGATCGCCGCCAGAGACTTGAATGTCGGTGTTTTTGCCGTAATGCGCCTCGATCAAGTCGATGCGGCGAAATATCTCTGCCAAAGGAATATCGCGCACAGCCTCCGAATGTTCAGAGAGATAGCAGAGCGTACAGTCCAAGTTGCAACGTTGGGTAATTTCCAACGAGACACAGCCCATAGGCCAGCGCCGCCCGGCAATTTGTGAAGGAATCCATAAGCCGGTTTCTTCAAGACGCTGGATAATAGGCGCGTTCCTTTGCGTCGGCTCCGGAATTTCAGAATAAGCTTGCCAAGCCTTAACTTCGCTAGGCGTTAAATAATTAATCTCTAAGCCATCATTTGAGAAAATCATGTTGAATAAAATCCAGAAGCCCAGCCACAAATTCAGTTTAGAAAATAGTAGTGGATAAGTATCACGAAATCCTCACGGAGGATTCTGAAAAATCTATTTTTTCTAAATTCGGTGGCGTAGGTAACCTAAAAAACTTAAGCGGAACGGCTAGGCCAAAAAAAACCGAATTTCAAAATCGCCAATGAACGGTGAGCCATCGGTGCCAACTCTTCCGTCTTTTCAAATTGTTCATGCTTGAAGGCTGATGCCACGGTTTACTGGCTTGGATAGCGGTAGAATTGGGTTGACGGTAGCTTTTCTGTTGGCAACCTATTTGCCCGCTCGGAAAGCGACCTAAATTGACTTTTGAGAGATGTCTAAGCCCGCCTATCCTCAGAGCAAAGCAAAATAACGGCAAATCAATTGGTTAAAGCGGCTGATATCAATCGGATTTTCACCACCATAAGCGTGTACGAAAAAAATAGGCCATTGCGGCCAATGTCCGGCATTGATGCGTTGCTTTAGGCAATACTCTGCCTGCGGCAAGCCGCTGCGCTGTCAATGTTCAATATGCTGGCGCCATTACGATGTAACCGCCATCGCCACTTCTGATCAAAAAATCACAGGATACCCCAGACAACTTGACTTTTACAGGTGAGCGCGATGGAGCCTTACACAGCAATTACCGTTGGTTGCAAGTTTTGCGCTAGAGATAGGTAATTTCTGCAAATCGTAAAATCCGGCAAGCCGAAAAAACTTATTTCATTTCCAAATCCAGAGCGTTTGCGATCAGCATTAGCTTTGTAAAATCCCATTTCGACTCCCATAACTCTGCTTCTCGCACTAGAAAGCGATTGCTGTGCTTCGCGTAGAACACTTACAAAAATAGTTATCTATCGGCTATTGCCATGTGCCGGCGTTCTGCGCATACTTAGGCGCACTTCATATTGTTACAAACATGGATGAATACCTCAGAAATCCTATCGCCAGACACTAACGGCGCGCCAAGCTGTGCCATTAGCGCGATTTGCCAAGCAAAAACTTTGGAAATTTCATTCTCAGGAGACTGGGTGCTGGATGCGCAATTGCCGTCTCTGGAACCCGTGCTGGCGCAAATTGAAACCCAGGCAATCGACAATATTGTAGTCTCGACGTCAGCCCTAGGGCGTTGGGATAGCATGCTCGTCACCGAATTACTCAATATAATCGAATTCGCCTCGCAAAAAGGTGTAGTGCTCGATAAAGCTAGCTTACCTGCCTCGCTTCAAGGTCTGCTGACACTGGTTTCCGCCGTGCCGGAACGGGTCGACGCTCACCGCGACCAAGCACAGACATCCTGGTCGCAAGCTTTGTTTGTCGCGACCGGCACAGCCATCCAACATGGTAAAGAGATGTTGATTTTTGTTGGGGAAATCATCATCAGCTCTTTCGCCACCCTACGCGGACAATCGCACTTTCGGCGCCAGGATTTATGGTTGTATATCCAAGAATGCGGGCCGTCGGCGCTGCCGATTGTCACCTTGATAAGCTTGTTGGTCGGTTTGATTCTGGCTTTTGTCGGCGCGGTACAGTTGTCTTTGTTCGGCGCGCAAATTTACATCGCCAACCTGGTCAGTTTAGGCATGACCCGGGAAATGGGCGGCTTGATGACGGCGATCATTATGTCGGGACGCACCGGCGCAGCTTATGCCGCGCAAATCGGTACTATGCATGTCAACAGCGAGATCGACGCCTTAAAAACCATGAATCTGGACCCGATGGCGTTTTTGGTATTGCCGCGTATGCTGGCCTTGATCATCATCATGCCGCTTTTATGTCTTTACGCTGATTTGATGGGCATCATTGGCGGTGGTTTTGTAACGGTGAATTTTTTCGATGTATCGCTGACCGAGTACATGGATCGCACCGCCAGCGCGGTAAAGATGAAGGATTTCGTTATCGGCTTCGTGAAATGTGCGGTGTTCGGTATTTTGATTGCGTTGTCGGGTTGCATGCGCGGCATGCAGTGCGGCCGTAGTGCCTCGGCGGTTGGCGATGCCGGCACATCGGCGGTGGTCACTGCCATTGTATTTATCGTGGTTGCGGACTCGGTGATGACCATTATCTGCAATCGGCTGGGAATTTAGACCATGGCAGAGCCCTGCATTACGGTTAAAGATCTAACCATGACTTACGGCGATTTCGTGATCCAGCACGATCTGAATTTTACGATCAATCGTGGGGATGTGTTTATTATCATGGGCGGTAATGGTTGCGGGAAAACCACGCTGCTGCGGCACATGATAGGCTTGAAAAAACCGGCAAAGGGAGATGTGTTTTACGGGGAGCAGGGCCTGTGGCAAGCCGATCCTAAAGCTCGGCAGAAAATTTTGGCCCGCACTGGGGTGTTGTTTCAAAGCGGCGCACTGCTTAGTTCCATGACTTTAGCCGAAAACGTCGCGTTGCCCATTACCGAAGCTACGCAGTTGCCCGCTAAAAAAGTGCGTGAGATTGTGTCCTATAAACTGGCGCTGGTCGGTTTAGCCGGCTTTGAAGATTATTATCCTTCGGAGCTCAGTGGCGGCATGCAAAAGCGCGCCGGCCTAGCGCGGGCCATGGCCTTGGATCCGGAAATCTTGTTTTTCGACGAACCCTCGGCCGGTCTGGACCCGATCACCGCGAAACTGCTGGATGACCTGATACTGAGTTTGAGCAGCGCTTTGTCGGCCACTATTGTGGTGGTTACTCACGATCTGGATAGTATTTTTGCCATCGGCAATAACTCGGTATTTTTGGATGCGGAAACCCGCACAAACATCGACGGCGGCTCCCCGCAAACCTTATTGCACGAATCCAAGCACCCCAGTGTGATTCGATTTTTAAATCGCGGCGATCAAACCGAGCAGAATAGTAGTAATCGACACATGAGGAGTCCGGCGTGAGTAAACAAGCCAATCCATTCGCCATCGGCGCGTTTTTGGTCGGCGCGTTGATCTTGCTGACGGCCGGCGTAATGATCTTTGGCGGTAGCGATTTTTTTAAAGACAAAAAGCGCTTCGTCATCTTCTTCGATTCGGCTTTGAACGGTCTGAACGTCGGCGCGCCGGTCAAGTTACAGGGCGTGCAGATCGGCAATGTCAGCGAGATTTCGCTGATGATGGACTCCGATACCCGGCGTATCTTTAAGCCGGTGGTCATCGAAATCGACCCGGCGCTGTTGCGGGACCTGTCTGACAAAGACACCCATACCCATACCGAGAAACAACGTTGGCAGGATGCACAGCGCCTGATCGATGCCGGTTTAAAGGGCCGCCTGGAAACACAGAGTTTATTGACGGGACTGTTGTACGTGGATTTAAATTTTTACCGCGACAAGCCGATCAATTTGGTGAAACTGGATTACGAGAGTTTGCCGGAATTGCCCAGCGTACCCACTACCGTCGACGAAATTCGCAACACCGCTGACGAAATCTTCAACAGAGTTCGGCAGTTGCCATTGGAAGACATCACCAAGAATATGGCGGACACCTTAACTTCAATGCACAGCTTGTTGGAGTCGGACGAAACCAAGAAATCCTTGGCAGCCTTGGCTAAATCCTTACAGGAAACCCAGCGGCTGATGGCCACCCTAAACGATCAGATTGGCCCGCTAATGGTCAACGCCAATAGTGCGCTGACCGAGACCCGCAATACCTTACAGGATTTCAACAAGGAGCTGTTGCCGGTGTTAAAAGCCGCAGAACAAAGCCTAAATGCGGCTACCAAGGTGATGGAGGGCTCGCAAAATGCGCTGAATGCCGTGGAAACCATGGCCGCGCCTGATGCGCAACTGGGCCAAGCTTTGCTGGAAATGCGCAATGCCGCGCGCTCCCTAAAGGATTTGACCGAGTCCCTGGAGCGTCGGCCCGAATCGTTGATTTACGGTAAATAGACCACTTTTATAGCGCTTGTTACAGGCTAAGTTTTTTTAAAGGCTTCGCTGCCAAACCGGATGAGTATGAAACATTTAATTTATATACCCCTGCTACTTTCAGTGGTTTTACTGAACGGGTGTAGTAGTGCGCCGATCCAGTTTTACATGCTGAATGCCCAAACCGGCACTCCGCCGTTGGTCAACGCTTTGCCGGCCGGCACTGTATTGGGTTTGGGCCCCATCCATTTACCGGCCTATCTTGATCGCCCGCAGTTGGTCACGGCCTTGAGCGAACACCAATATCAACTGGACGAGCAGAGCCGTTGGGCCGAGCGCTTGGATGAAAACATCGCCCGCGCCTTGAGCTTGTCCTTAGCCAAACAATTGGGCATAGACCAATTGGTCCGCTATCCGTGGGCAGCGCGCCAAGCGGTTGATTTCCAAATAAGTTTGGACATTCTGGAGTTACATCAAACCACCAGCGGCCAAAGCCGTTTTTCGGTGCAGTGGCAGTTGAAAAAAGCCGATCAAGCTGCAATTGGCAAGCGTTTTGATTGTAGCGAAGCGGCAGGCAAGGGCGCCGAAGCCAGTGTTGCGGCGCAAAGCCGTTGCTTGACAAGGCTGAGCGTAGAATTAGCGGATGCGGTGCGGCAGGCGGCTCACTAGTAGATTCTGTCCGGTATCTCAATCCGCAGCCATTGCTGCTCCGGTTTCGTCGAAGCGCAACACATTTGTCTCGCCATCTGCATCGGTAATTTCGGCTTCGGCTAGCGAGCCGCTAGAGTGGTAGGTGTAGACATGGCGCAATTCCACTTCGCCGTAGACCCGTTTTTCCAATAGCATTAGACGTTGTTCGGTGTCGTAACAGCCGCGAAAGTAAGTGTTGCGGTTTTCCAGATGGCTTTCATCGGGAAGTTCGTTAACGAGTTTTAGCGGTAATTTCACACCGCTGTAGCTGATGAAATAGCGGCAGTCGCAGTTTTCCAATTCCACTTTTATATTCCCAGGTTAAAAACCAATTCCCGCAAGTTTTGTGCCGAATTAACCAAGCCGAATTGCCTGGCTTGGCTGCCGGTTTCAGTCGAAATAGCTGTGGTAAATCGGTCGTCGCCATGGCAAATTGTCGGTTTTGCTACAGGCTTCTAGGCCTTGTTCCGGTTCTGCAATGTCACAATTGCGTCATAGCTAACTTAAGTCGACCACTGTATGCGCCTAGCCTGGCAGGCTAGCGCGCATGGCATGAGGTATCGGTGGTTCTGGCGTTCCCGCTGGCTTTGTTTTTGCTTGACCTAGGTTTTAAAGCAGCCTGGTGCGTATGAAACTCTTTCTGGATTGGTCCTCATATGAAAACGCCGGTATGGGCGATGCCTACGCCGACATTCCCAAACACGGTGCCGATTTCGCCAAGGCCGTGGCAGTGTGCATCGGCAGCAAACAATGCGAACGGGATGCCAAAGGGGTGATGTGCCCCAGTTTTAGGGTGACGCAAAATGCCGGCTTATCGCCGGGTGGGCGGGTGAGGGCGTTGAAGGCGGCTTTGAATGCCGATGATGATGCGGCTTTTTTCAATCCGGAACTGGCCGAAACCATGGCCTTGTGCATCAGTTGCAAAGGCTGCAAGCGCGAGTGCGAGAACGAAGTCGATATGGCCCTGATCAAGGCCGAATTTCTGGCGCAGCAAGTGCAACGCAATGGCTTGACGCTGAGGCGTCGGTTGTGGGCAGAATTGCCGAAAATACTGCGTTGGCGCGCGCTCAGACCCTTAATCCAGTGGCGCAATCGCCTGCCGCTACTGGCGCGTTTGGGTGAAGCTTGGCTGGGAATCAGTGCCAAAGTCCGCTTGCCCGAACCCGCCTCGCAACCGTTTCAGGTGCCGGCCCAATCCGAATCCAGTTTGAGCCCGGAATTGGCCGACAAACAAGTCGTACTGCTGGTCGATACCTTCAATTATTACTTCAATCCCGCTGCCGCCGAAGCCGCTAAAAAGCTGCTGAATAGCGCCGGTTATCATGTGCATATCGCTACGCCCTTGGCTGGTGATGAACCGGATCGGCCCTTGTGCTGTGGCCGCACCTATTTTTCCAACGGTCTGATCGATAAGGCCCGCATCGAAGCGCGACGCATGGTGGCGGCGCTAGCCGAGCATGTTGCTGCTGGGCGCACGATTATTGGTTTGGAGCCGTCCTGCATCCTGAGTTTGCGCGACGAATATTTAAAGCTGGGCTTGGGCGAGCCTGCGCAAAAGCTGGCGGAAAAAGTTTTATTGTTGGAAGAGTTTATCGTCCGCGAGCAAGCCGGCAAGCGCTGGCCCATTTCCTTTCAAGCCATTCCCGGCGTCAGCAGTTTGCTGTTGCACGGCCACTGTCATCAAAAAGCGGTCGGGGCGATCAAGTCGGTGCGCAAGTTGCTGAAGCAATTGCCCAACCTTAAGTTTGAGCTGATCGAGTCGTCTTGCTGCGGCATGGCCGGCAATTTTGGCGTCGAAGCCGAACATTACGACCAAGCTCAAGCCGTGGCTGAGTTAGCTTTATTTCCAGCGCTGCGTGCCGAACCCGACGCACTGCTTGTCAGCAACGGTTTCTCTTGTCAGCAGCAGATCGGCAATGGCGGCTTCGCCAAGCCGCTGCATCTGGCCGAAGTACTTTGTTTAGCCTTACCTGCAGAGGATTGATGCGATGAAATTAACTATAGATAAACGTTACCTCCAACAACTGCTTACCGATCACCCGCGCTTGCAAAGCTTAAACGACCAATTGCGTTTCGGCACCAAGGCGCAAATCCCTTACGATTTACTCAGCGAGGCGGAATTAGCCAGTCTGGCCGGGATTTACTCGCAGCAAGGCGAAGCCCTGCAACAGCAAGCGGCCTTACTGATTGCCTTGCAAGCGGCTCTGGCCGACGACAGCCATCGCTACAACGTCGATCAACTGGAAATACTGCTGCCGGCGATCGCCAACTATCTTTTGGATGGCGGCATACGCGGCTGGCTGTTTCACGTCGAGTCTTCCGGCAGAACCTTGGCCTATCTGGTCACCCGCCTGGATTACACCCCACCGGGCGAAGAAGAAGCAGGGCGGATCTTGATCGAATTGAAAGCCAACACCAAGGGCAAAATCGTCGTGGAAAGCTTGATTATCCGTAGTAAGGATTTGGCTGATAAAACCATCCCGGAAATCTTCGCCACCAAAGGCTATTTAAAAGAAACTCCGGAATTAATTGCCAGTTACGACGAGGCATCCGTACGCTATTTCGATTGGCGGGCGCGCTACGGCGAGCAGTTTTCCGGTTGGGGAACGGGCGAATACGCCGAGGACCCAACCGCCAGCCATCGCAGCAGCGACTGGACGCGGAAGAACACAGTAGTCATGTCCTCCGGCGGCGGGATCTGCCGCTTGGTTAACGACGAGAATATCCTCAGCGAACGGGCTTTGAGCCTGGATGCCTCCGGCGACATTCTCGGCACTTATCTGCGGAAGGCCGGCAAAAGCATGCGCTACGACAGCAAAACCGAAAGCGCCATGGAAGCCGCCAAAGCCGAAGTGCCCAAGGGCATGTTTACGGAAATGCCGGTGCATGGTTATATCTTGATGTTTCATCTGGAATTGCATCACCACGTCTGGGTGTATGTCGATGACACCCAGCCTTATGTTTATCAACCGGAATTGAAACAAAAGCTGATCCTGCCACCGGAACAAACCGATCTGATCGACATCCTGACGGCGGAAATGGACATGTTGATGGACGATATCGTTGCCGGCAAATCCGGCGGTACCACGGTATTGTGCGCCGGTCCGGCGGGAGTGGGCAAAACGCTGACTGCCGAAGTGTACTCGGAAATCATCAAGCGGCCTTTGTATCGGGTGCATTCCGGGCAATTGGGATTAAACGTCGCCGAGATGGAAAAAACCTTGAAGGACACTTTGATTCGCGCCCAGCGCTGGGGAGCGGTGATGCTGATCGACGAAGCCGACGTTTACATCAAAAGCCGCGCCGACAACCTGGCTTCCAACGCCGTGGTCGGCGTGTTTTTGCGGGTGCTGGAGTATTTCAATGGCCTGCTGTTTCTAACCACCAATCGGGTGGACGACATCGACGAAGCCATCATTTCCCGCTGTATCGCCATGCTGCGGTACCACGCCCCGGACCATGCGGATAGATGCAAAATTTGGCGGGTGATGACCGAGCAATTTAGTTTGCCGGTCAAGGAAGAATTGATTGACGAACTGGCGGCTATTTTTCCTGGTGCTACCGGTCGCGACATCAAGGGCTTGACTAAACTAGTCGCCAAGTTCTGCCAGCAAAAACAACTGGCGCCGGAACTGGATGTGTTCAAGCGCTGCTCGGTGTTTAGAGGCTTGGAGTTGTTGGATCAAGCCGCGTAATCAGTGGTCTGCAGAATACAATTAGCCAGCGTATTGTTTCTATATTAAAAACAATAAATTGCTATATTCATGTATTGTTGAATTTATATAAGCATATATAGTGAAAGCGAGTTTTCGTTTCGACCCATTGACGGTCCTGGAGGCCAAATGAAGATCGCTAAGATAGGAAATGCCGGTATCGCGATACTGCTTCTAGTGATAGCTGGCTTGTTAGGGGTATTACCGCTGGGATTGGTGGTCTCCGTTTTAGTGTTTGCGGCATTGATGCGTGGCAGTATTCTGTTGATTGAAAAGGCTATCGACAACGCCGCGCATGCTAATGAGATCGATAGGCATTGATTGCCAAAATACACTCGCCGCCGAAATATCGTTGCTCCCGCATCAGCGGGAGCCAAGTTACAGCGATCTCCGGCTTTCGCGACTCTTGTTGCTCACATTCAAAGCGGATGTATTTGACATAGTCTCCGCCATTGGATTGAATGAGGCCTAATGGTGTCCACATTATTGCTGGCGGCTGCAAGTATCGCTCTGCGGCTTCAGCCAAGTAATGGTCAAAAATAACGGCGCTTATTTGCTGTCGAGGACAACGATCCCATCCCATTCTCGCGGCGGTATTTCATGATATTCCAAAGCTTTTTGAAGATAAAAACGGCTGGGGCCGTCGTTGGCGTCCAGAGCCAATGCTGCTTGAAATAGGCGGCTGGCTTTCGGCCACTGGCCTTGTTGGAACGCTTCTAGACCATCGGCAAATAGGCCGTTGACTTCGTTCAACTCCGGATGGCTACCGTGTCCAACGATTTCCACTAGCGTCACCGGTTCCAAACGGCCCACCACCCGGAACGTGCCCATCGGTCGAGTAACAATGTCATTCAAATCGGTGACTATGCTATGCGATGCCAAAATGCGTGTGCCCAGATACTTGTTTACGCCCTGAATCCGCGAGGCGATGTTGACTGTATCGCCGATGGCCCGGTAGTGGCTCGAGCTGCCGGCGTCCAAACTGCCCAGCGTTAGTTCGCCTTCATGCAAGCCTATCCGGGTGGCGAGCGGTGTATGACTTGAGGGTAGATTGAATGACGCTACCGCTGCGGCCATTTCCAGTGCGGCTAAGCAGGCGGCGCGGCGCTGGTCGCTTGCTGGTAAATCGAACCAGACCGCCATCATCGCGTCGCCAGTGACATCGGCGATCACGCCGTCGTGCGATACCACAGGATGTCCCAAAACCTGGTAATAAGTATTCAAAAGCGCCCACATTTCACGCGGTGAATATTGGGCAGCGATGGTGGTATAGCCTTCGATGTCTGTGGCCAGACACAGACCGGAAACATCTTTTTCGCTTCTTGCGATGCCGGCGTTGGCCGTTTCGGTCCATTGTCCTGGCGCTGCAGGCAACATGCCGACCCATTGCGGGAACACTCGACTGACGAATTCAAGTATCCGCCCGCGTTCGCGCATTAAATCGTAGCGCGACCAGGCCAGACTGAGCAGCCAGGACAGTGGCAACTGAATGAATACTGGCCCGGCGACTGGCAACCACCAATTGTGCTGGGCGAACAACCAGATAGCCGAGCCGACGTAAGCTAAAGTGAAGGTCAAGCTGAGGACGATGCCGGGCCAACCGGCAAAACCGAAAAGCAACAGGGCGACAAGCAAACCAAATAGGCTGGAAAATATCCAGCCCGGCGCGGGAGTCTCGATGAAGCGGTCTTGCAACAAGTTGGCGAATTGCGTGGCCAGGATTTCTACGCCGGCCATTTTGCCGGTACGCGAATCGGAATAAGGGGTTGGGAAAAAGTCCGATTTGCCCGGCGAAAACTGGCGATTGGCCCGCCCAACAAACACGACTTTGCCTTGCAAATTATCGACTTTGCCTTCGTAAACATCAGCGTAGGATTCCATGCGCAGGGTGCGCGGTGGGCCGTAGTAATTGAGGTAGCGGCTGTCGCCATCGCAGATCAATTGCTTGCTTGTGCTATCCGGTTTGGCCGACTCTAGAGTTGGGCTTGCGCACGCTCGGCGCTGCTCAGTCAACCAAGCCGACAATGGCTGCTCAACCCGATTATCGCTAAGTGTTTGTTGGTAATAAAACCAGGCTAGGACCGGTAGGCTGGGTGCCTCGGCCAACGCATCATAAAAGGTCCAGGACTCGCGGATAGTGGCGTTTTCCGAGTCATTAATCAGATAAAACGGCGCGCTATCTAACGCCGCCTGAGCAATCGTCGGGGTTGGCGATAGTTTGCGCATGACTACCATCTGCTCGGATAAGACTGTCTCTGGCTCGCCTTCGCGGGCAATGGCGGGTATTTTATTACCATCCGAACATTCTTCCCGCCCGTAAAAATCCTCGACACCTCGGCGAAATTTTTGCACACATTCATTGATCAAGACCTTGCCGGCGGAGCGCATTGCACTAGCTAGCATAGGATCTACGCTCGGATTCGAGGCGATAAACTGTAAATCGAACACGATCAAACTCGCGCCTCGGCGGTTCAATTGGTCCAGTAGTTTTGAGTGAAACTCTCGCCAGCGAGTCAAGTCTTGGCCCACGCTTAAGCGCGTTTCGGAGATTTCGTCCATCGCAACAATCACAATTTCATCGGGCGGTAATTGAGTACCTCGAATTTTGAACAAGGCGTCTAGGCCCAATTTGCTTTCTATATTGAAAGCGATATTTACGAGTGTGCTTAACAAAAACCCGAATAGGGTAATAACAACGATGCGTGACGAACGGGCCATAAGTTGTGCCAGTCTCGACAATTGATATGACGGCGGACTGCACGTGCGATCCGCCGTCATTTATTTAGAGGTTTATATAGAGGAATTAATTGAATGCGGCATCGATTTCTGCTTGTGTATAGCAGACTTCATATTGATACCCGCTCAAGTAGAAGGTGTTGCAGTAAGAACCTTCAAACACGGCTTTTACTGAAACAAAAAACTTCGCTTTAACTTCTTTATTATTTTTTAAAATCACACCGTCGACAGGGCCGGTAATTTCCATCGCGTTCATTACGGCTTCGTCTACGCTAAGAATTTGGGTTTCGCAGTCTCCGTTATTTGCCCCCGTTGCTTGATTGCCTTGTCGAGCATCTTTACTCGTAGCGCCATCTTTGCCTGGCGTAGGCGATTTAGTGCACGGCTTGACTTCTTTTCCGGTCAGGGAATCAATTACGACCGATTGATTCGTTTTAAAATTAATACCTTCCGCCAATATTGCTGTTTGTTTAACTAGAACAGGTACTGACGAGCTTTGTTTTACTGGAGTGGTGGGTTCACATTCTTTTTTATCGCACGCAATAATTAAGGTACTCATCAATAGAATGGTCGCCGCTTGCATTTTTCTCATTATAGTTCTCCTGTTTTTAAAAAAGCCTGGTTGAAATTAGCCGGCAAATTAATAAAACAAACTCAATTTGACGAATAATTGCCGCTCAGGGATAAAAGGGCTAAGTTGGGGGCCACTGGCATCGAATACGCTTTGATAAACAAAGTTATTATCGAATAAATTACGGCCTTCCAACGCTAGCGTGCCCAACCTATTGGGAAGACGATAGCCCAACATGGCATCGAAAACCCAGAAGCTCGCGCTGTCGCCTGTAAATCTGGGCGCATTGGCCGGAAGGCCCGTTAGCAGGCGACTCGATGTCGCGTGCTGATCGACAAAAGTGCCGGAAAACTTGCCAAATAGCCCGGAAGTATGAAACAGGTTAATGGACAAAGGCACTTGATGTGAGGCGACACTGCGCGGGTTCGACGGGTCTAGGCTATTCGTAAATTCGCGTTTGAATTTCTCGAAGCGATATTCGCTTTTTAAGGTTAGCCAGTCACTGGGTGACCAGTAAAGGTAAGCCATGTGTGTTGCTTCATTCCGGCTAAATTGCGTGGAAAGATTGCTAATCGACTGCTGACTGTCACGCCAGATAATTTCACCGCCCATAAAGAGATTTTTTGTTGGCTTGTAATCTAAACCCGCTGCATATTGCCATGCGGTAGCGCCATTGTTTTCGTCGTAAAATTGGTTAAAACCGGCTATCTGTGTGGGCTCTATGGTTTGATTGTTAGTGAGTGGTCTTTTGATGGTCCTGAATACTGCGCTACGTAATGTCAGGTTCTCCATGGGATTCCAAATAAGGCCAAATTTAGGATTTAACTGATACTTTTTAAATGTGGCGTCTTCGTAAGAGTCGTAACTCAAACCCAGAGTAGTATTAAAGTTAGATGACAGTTTGTATTTTAAATAACTGTATATATTGAAATACTCTGTTTGCCATTGGCTAAGTCGAGAAAATGTAAATAGTGGGCTTGTTGTCACTGCAAAAGGCGGTGTGCTTCTTCTTCCCAAACTTCTCGATAAGATGTCATTCTCAGAATTGATATAACCGGCCCCACTGGTAATGTCAAAGTCTTGCTTGTTAAATATGTACTGCAGCTCGGTTTGGTAGCTTTTAATGTCCAATATATCGTCAGTAAACCGGTTGAAGCTAATTGGACCAGCGACGGTTAATATACGGTCATTAATTTCGTTCTCGCGGGTCGTGTAGAAAGACGAAAATAATATATCCTGATGGTTATCGATCCGGTAATGTGCGCCTACTCTAACAGTATCTTGCTTTATATTTTGTCTTTGGTTCCTCGCGTTGAACCCATTCAACCGAAAAGCAGTATCCCCGCTACGAACGTCCTCCGTCTTTAATTCCACCTGCACATTCATATCTTGAGTGATGGCGTACTGGGCAAACGCATTGTAAATATCTTGTTTATAGTCGTCGTTTTGCCGAAAGCCATCGGTTTGATAATGAAATTGCCCAAAACTCATTGAGAGCTTGTCGTATACGCCGGAGACAATGGCATTATTGGTCAGCGTGTTGCGACTGCCGTAAGCGCCATTCAAGACCATGTGCGCACCGTTTGCAGTGTAAAGGGAGTCGTATTCGTTAACTGACAAACTTCCCGGCCCGGTACTGTTAAGAATCCCAATATTTTCACCGGTCAATTGTGGCTGCACAGGCGTGATATTAATCGGTTGCAGCAACTGCGCCTGTAACAGTTCGCTAGCGCGGGCGACGCGGTAACGCGGTTGACCGACGTAAGCATCCGATAGAAAACGGTGTGCGGACGGTTCGGTGGTGTCATGGCCTAAGGACTTCCAGGCTTCCTGCAACGCCACCCGACCAAAGCCCAGATCGTTATAAATACGTGCCAGATTGGCGGTGCGGGCCGCAGCGTCTTCGTCCAGCAGCAGTTTCGAACGGTACACACCACGGTTTTCGTTCAGTTCTATCGACTGTTGCATATCCCGCAAGGCTTCGACCGGACGGTTCAATGACTGTTTGCGCAGTGCATCGTAAAAATAAGGCGTGGGGTCGTTCGGATCGCGCTGCTTTGCTATGTCGAATTGATCGCCGGCTAAGTTTGGGCGTTTTTCTTCGTAATATGCTTTACCTAAGTAGCTGCGTAACAAGGAATTGTTTGGGTCCAGAATCGCGGCGATTTCCAGATCTCGACGACCCGCTTCCAGATCGCCGCTGCGGATTTTCGCTAGACCCAAGCCCAGCCGAGGCAATGGCGCGGTAGAGTCAAGTTGTACTGCAGATTCGAAATGTTGTAACGCTTTAGAGGTATCCACTCTGAATAGTTGCGAAAAGCCCTGCACGGTTTGAGTTCTTTCCAAATTGGGGTCCAATGCAAAGGCTTTGGCGGCCGATTCTGCGCTTTCGTGGCGCAAGCCCAGTGCCAGTTGCAACTCGGACAGCCGCGCCCAGGTCATGGCGTCCCTAGGCGCGAGCTGACTGGCGCGCTGCGCCGTTGCCAAGGCTTTTTCCAGTTCGAATCCGGCTTGTTGGCTATAGGATAGTGCTGAATAGGCAATCGCCGATTCCGAGTTAGCCGCGACTGCGCGCTCCGCTAGATTCAGCGCCTCGGCTTTACGATTTTGAGTTAGCGCCAGAATACTTTCCAGTGCCATCGCATCGGCGTCATTCGCATTACTGGATCGCAAGACCTGTAAATCTTGCATCGCCAACTGGCTTTGCCCGGCGGTTAGTCTGATCGCGGCCCGTGTTTTCAAAAATATTGCAGACTGTTCTGCCTGCGGCGTCTGCTCCAAAGTTGTAAGCGCTAAATCGACCCGACCTTGCCGATAATTCTGAATCGTGGCCTGTATGGCAGGGGATAAGGGCGCGTCGGGCTGGGAATGGGGTAACAGCGCTGGGTAATACAATGCCCAGTTCACCGCATCGGCGGGCTTAAGGTCGATTTGCGCGCGCGGGGCCTGTCCTAACAAGGTTTGCCCCGCCTCTCCGGCTTTTAAATAAATGTCGCCATAGCTATTGAAAAATCGCACAGCGCCTTCGTAAACCCATAACTCGGCGCTGGCATCGTCGGCGCGTAGCGCAAACTCCGTGCCTTCCGGTCCGGCGTTGGCGATAGGTGTAGTGATTTGTAGCTGCTTGGGCGTGCGGCTGATGAAATGCACAAAGCCTTTTAGCAAATCCAGCCAGGTTGCTTTGCTGGGGTCGATACCGTTGAGTGTAAGTACGGTGCCTTCGGCAAGGCGGAGGGTGATACCGTTGGGTAGTAACAAGGATGCGCGGCTATTGGCTTCGACTCTGATTCGACTGCCTTCGCAAAGCGATTGCTCTAACTTCGCATCTTGCCATTGGCCTTTGGCAGTAGCATCGTAAAACAAGGCGCCTTGCAGCGAAACCAGTTTGGCAGCCTTTTCAAAGTCGCAGCCCGTTTCAGTTGCATTGGTTTCTGCCAAGCATATTGGCGTGAATAAAACCATGAAGCAAATCACAAGGCGGCGCATTTTATCTCCAGAAAGCTATTTTTTTCGGATGATAAAGTCAGAGTCCCTCACTGATCAAGGTAATATTTAACACTGGTCGATAATAAGCTCTTTTTGTCAATTGGCCTGAAGTGTAATAACGATGATGAATTGTGTTAAATCGCGCTATCTGACTCACCAAGCGGCCGGCGGGGTATTTTCGATTCTGAGGGTTTTTTCATCGACACTGATATAACCACCCTTAGTGAGTTCTTTCATTACCTTATTAATCATTTCTCGAGACGATCCAACCATTGTCGCCAACTCTTGCTGGGTTGGGCGGTTATGAATCACAAACACGTCGCCGTCTTTTTCTGCCATGTCTTGCAGTACTTTAATGGTGCGTTCGTAAACATTCGACAAGGCCATTTGCTTGACTTTCTCGGTTAGAAAACGGACTTTTTCCGATAATACTTTGAGTAAGGCAATGGCTGCATCAGGGTGCAGTTTCAACCAGTGAATAAAATCGGCTTTGCCAATCACCGCGCAGACGGTCTTTTCCTGGGCTTCGACAGCGGCGGAACGGGGTTCGTCTGTCAGCAAGGCCAATTCACCGAAATATGAACCTGCTTCCTGCATCAATAAAGTTACTTCCTTGTCTTTGTCGTTGCTACCGAACACTCGAACTTTGCCGGACAGAATAACGTACATTGAATTGGTCTGGTCGCCCTCGGCGATGATCATCGCCTTTTTGGGGAATTTAATAACCTTGGCCCGAGATGCCAAGGCTGCCAAAGCCTCCTCGGGCAAATCGGCGAGAAAAGGGATGTTGCTTAGGTTGGCGATGACTTCTGCTTGCATGATGATCGGCTATAACGGGTTGGTTTAGTGAAGTGCCGCATTTCGTTAACGGTCTGTTATTTTGTTACGCCTAGGACACTCGGAATCCGTGCCGCAGGTTAAGTATTTCACAGATTTCCAGTCAATTAAATCACAGACATCCAACTTTTGCGGCAATAGACTGCTGAAGATATCCATGCATAACGTTTATGCGAGTTTCCGCATGCCAACCCGTCGCATACTGGTTATGTCACGCCAGATAAATCCCGCGACATTTGCAGCGAATTATGAAAGAGGTCGATATGGTTCTGCGCGAAGCACTATTAATGTTGGTGGTGTTGCTTTATGGTTTTTGGATGGGGCGTGTTGGCTTAATTGATTACTGGCCGGCAGATAGTGAATCGCTGAGAAATGTTGCCTCTGCGCCGCCGATTGCAATGCCCGTTAGCCAGCAAAATGCCTTAGCCAGTGCCGGTTCTTCATCTATGCGGGAAATATCAGCGGGCAATAGCGCCATCAGCCAACGGCAGAAGCCAGTTGAACGAACCCCAGTGCTCAAAGCCGAGCCACAATCGGCCACTCCATCATCGCTGGAAGCCCCGAGGAACGCCCTATGGCAAGCGCCAACCCAGAATATTGAGGGCAACATTGTTATTTCCCTGGAAGCCGCTGGCGTGTCGCAAGAAGAGGCGCAAAGCCCGCCGGAAAACATTTTTGGTTTAATCATTCTGACAAATTAGCAAGGAACAGCCGCTCAAGTCTGATCAAAACACTGCTGTAACGCACAAAAAGCAAGCCTTACCTACCGAAGATCCCGCAGTCGCAGTGATACCCATTAATCTAGTTCGAATGCAAAACTACCGCTATTCGCAGTGGAATTTGTCACAGCTTTCTAGGGTGCCGAACGCCTAAAGTATCAATACCCGCTCACGTTCACAAACCGTTAGATGGGGATGCGGCTGGCAAGCAATATTGTCGGTATCGCAGTCGTTGGGCCGGCGGTGTGCCGGCCTCATAACTTTATTAAGGAGAAAGACAATGTCTCAAAAATCCAAATTCGATAAAGACCTGAAAGTCTTGCAAGCAGACGATTTAAATCGGGTATCCGGCGGTTTGATTGGTCCGGATCAAGATTTAAGCCAATTTCCGCGCAAATTTTGGCCGGTCATCAATCCCGGCGCGTTCAATGTCAAAACCGTTGCGGCCAATCTCGTCGTGAGATAAGGCTTTTTAAATTATTTAGGAGAACTGTCATGTCAAACAAAACTACTCGAATTTCTGCCGATGAGTTATCCAACTTCGCCGCGCAAGGTATCGAACGCGCCTTGGAAGCCCGCGAGGCCGCAGGCGTGGAATTGAATCAGGAGCAACTCGATCAAGTCAGCGGTGGAGCCTCGTTAAGCCTGGTGCTAAGCAAAGGCATCATCGCCGGTGGCCCCTGGTTTGATCAGTTTAGAGGATTGAATAATGTCATTACCAATCCGGGTGCCGGTGGCTTGGCCGGTGGCTTAGCGGGCGGCCTGCAAGGAGCAACCCGGCTGGGTTGATAGGGCCATGACCTCGGAAAACGCAGTGTTATGCCCCAGCGCGCAGCCGGAATGGGAGGGTGCCCAAGTCATCGGCGTGATGGCCGGCACCGCGGATAAGCCGGAAATGGCCTATCTGAGTGCCCCGCAACCCGTGACCGAGCAATTGCTCGAATTGGCCGGTCCTGTCAGTCCGGCGGAAGTGTTTCGTTTCTCGGCGCCTTGTGCTTGCACCGGTTGCGGGCACTACGCGGAGACGGAATCCAAATGCCGATTGGCGGAAAAAGTCGTGCGCTTTACGCCGACAGTCACCGAGCAATTACCGGTTTGCGCGATTCGTGCCGACTGTCGTTGGTGGCTACAGGAAGGCCGCTCGGCATGTTTTAGATGTCCGCAAGTGGTGACCAATAACCTCAAGCCGACCGAAGACATGCGGCGGGCGGCCGACTACGGCGTTCTCTGAGGATTTTGGTCACAATGTAAAAATGGTGAGAAGGAAATGGCGTTATGAAACATGATTTATTTCGACAACAAGCCTTGGACTTTAAAAAAGACAAGCCCTTAGGGGAGGTTATTCACGTGGAATCTTTGTCGTATTCCTTTCTCACCGCTTTAGCTGTCAGCAGCGCTTTGCTGCTCATAGCCTTTGCATTCTGGGGCGAATATACCCGCAAATCCCATGTGAATGGCTACTTGTCGCCGAGCATGGGTTTGATCAAGGTATATCCGCCGCAGGCCGGTACATTGATTGAAAAACACGTACGCGAAGGACAAGCCGTCAAGGCCGGCGACACCTTATTCGTGTTATCCACCGAGATAAGTTCGCGGGAAACCCCGCAAGCTCAGGCGGCGGCAATAGATCAATTGAAACAGCGCCGGGAGAGCCTGGAAACCGAGCTGGTCAAACAGGAGCAAATCGACCAGATTCAATACCGGTCCGTGGTGGATAGACTACACGGCATGCAACGCGAGTTGCAGCAGGTCGAGAGCGAGATAGCCACCCAGCAGCAGCGCCTGGCCGGTGCCGCCGCGACCTCGCAACGCTATCAACAACTATTGACCACGAAGTTCGTCTCGGCGGTGCAAGCACAGCAAAAACAAGACGAATGGCTAGATCACCAAGCCAAGCTGCAAGCCTTGCAGCGGGTGCAGATGTCCTTACAACGTGACATCCGCTCCGCACACTGGGAAGCGGACAGTAGCCAGATGAAATTTAAAAACCAGCGCGCCGCCATAGAACGCAATATTTCGACTTTGGCCCAAAACATTACCGAATCCGAGTCGCGCCGTAATATCGTGATCACCGCGCCGCACGACGGAACTGTTACTACTATCCTGGCCGAACAAGGGCAAAACGCTACGACACCCAACCCATTGCTGTCCATTCTGCCGCTAGGCGCCAAATTGCAAGCCCAATTATTGGTGCCATCCAGCGCGGTGGGCTTTGTCGAACAGGGCCAGACTGTTTCGGTGCGTTACCAAGCTTTTCCTTATCAACGTTTCGGCAGTCATCAAGGCCGCATCGTCGAAATCGCCAAAACCCTGATTACCCCCAAAGAAGCCGATTTGCCGGTGACTTTGCAAGAGCCGGTCTACCGAGTCACCGTCGAGATCGATAAACAGGCGGTGCAAGCGTATCGGCAGGATATTCCGCTGCAATCCGGCATGTTGTTGGACGCGGACATTTGGCTGGATCATCGCCGCCTGATCGAATGGGTGTTCGATCCACTTTACAGCATTCTAGGACGGGTTTAACCATGGCTATGCAACATATCCTCGACTTTTCCGGTCGCAAAAAAACGCCGCTGATTCTGCAAACCGAAGCGGCTGAATGCGGCCTGGCCTGCCTGGCGATGGTGGCCAACTTTCATGGTCACCGGGTGGATTTAGCCAGCCTACGGCAGAAGTTTTCGCTGTCGCTGAAAGGCTCGACCTTGAACCATCTGATTCAGATCGCCAACCAACTGCATCTGGGCTCGCGTCCGGTGAGGGTGGATATGAACGAGCTCAGCAAGCTTAGTCTACCGGCTATCTTGCATTGGGACTTCAATCATTTCGTGGTGTTGACCCAGGTCAAACGCGGCATAGCCACGATACTCGATCCGGCCAAAGGCAGCGTCCAATTGCCTTTTACCGAAGTCTCCAAACATTTCACCGGTATCGCCTTGGAGTTGCAGCCCACCCAATCGTTTACCGTAAAAACGGAACGTCAACAAATCAAATTATCCCGTCTGATCGGCCAGTTGAATGGTGCCTCTAGCGCTACCTTGCAAATCATTTTATTGGCTGCAGCCATTGAAGTGTTTGCAATCGTAGCGCCTTTTTTTATGCAACTGGTGGTGGATAACGCCGTCGTTGCTCGGGATACCAATTTACTCACAGTACTGGGTTTGGGCTTTTTACTGTTGGCCTTGATTCAAATTTGGATAACTACTCTGCGTTCCTGGGTGGTGTTGGTGCTGAGTACTTCAGTTAACTTACAGATGATGAGCAATCTGTTCGGGCATTTATTGCAATTGCCGATGAATTTTTTCGAGAAACGCCACCTGGGCGACATCGTCTCGCGTTTCGAATCGTTAAACGTGATTCAAAGAACCCTGACCACCAGCTTTCTGGAAGCGATCATCGACGGGGTGATGGCGCTCGTTACCTTAGGCATGATGCTAGTGTATAGCTGGAAACTGGCAGCCATCGTCAGCCTGGCTGCGCTGCTTTACGGGATATTGCGTTTGGCTTCGTTTGCGCCGTTGCGCAGCGCTAGCGAAGAACAAATCCTGCGGTCTGCCAAGCAGCAAACCAATTTATTGGAAACCGTACGTGGCATTCAGAGTGTGAAATTATTCAACCGGCAGATGCAACGCCGGAATGGTTATCAAAACTTGATGGTCGATCATTTCAACGCCGGCATTCGTGTGCAAAAACTGAATATTATTTATCGGGCGCTTAACAGCTTGTTGTTTGGCGTGGAAAACATCGCAGTGATCTGGCTAGGCGCTTTATTTATCCTGGATGGCGGTTTTTCGGTGGGGATGCTGTTTGCGTTTATGTCTTTTAAAGACCAATTCACCCACCGGGTTGGTAGTTTCATTGAAAAAGGCATCGAATTCAAAATGCTGGGCTTGCACACCGAACGGGTTGCGGACATTGCGCTGGCGGAAGCTGAGCAGGAGCAGTTTAGCGGTGCCCGCCACGAGCAGTTACCTGCATCCATTCAAATCCGCAATCTGGCTTTTAGCTACGCGCCTTCCGAACCGCCGGTGCTAAAAAACCTGAACCTGGATTTTGCTGAGGGGGAGTCGGTAGCGATCATTGGCCCATCCGGTTACGGCAAAACCACGCTGGCCAAATTGATCCTGGGTCTGTTGCAGCCTAGCGCCGGCGAGATTTTGATCGGCGGCGTTCGCTTGAACCGCATCGACAGCCACGATTACCGCAACATGGTGGCGGCGGTGATGCAGGAAGATCAATTATTCGCCGGTTCGATTGCCGACAATATCTGTTTCTTCGACCCGGAACCGGATCAAGCCTGGGTCGAAACCTGCGCCCAGCTGGCGGCGGTGCACCAAGACGTAATGACCATGCCCATGGCTTACAACACGCTGATCGGCGATATGGGAACGGTGCTGTCCGGCGGCCAAAAGCAGCGGGTGTTGCTGGCTCGTGCTTTATACAAACGCCCCAAAATTTTGGTGCTGGACGAAGCCACCAGCCATCTGGATGTTGCGCGCGAAAAACTGGTAAATGGCGCGGTGCAACAACTAAAACTGACTCGAATTATTATCGCCCATCGTCCAGAAACCATCGCTTCGGTAGATAGGGTGATTGATTTACAGGCCATCGCCAACGCGGCGCTGAACGAACAGGTTTATAGGTACCAGGCTGCTTAGATGTCTCAAATGGTAGGTTGGGCTGAGTCCAATGAAGCCCAACGCCCTGATCTTGTTGGGCTTGGCTCTGCCCAACCTACATTTAAAGTTTAAGACAGCTTCAATTAGGAGAGGAAGCCTGCGGGCAACGATCCCGCAGTCTCCAATTCAATCACATCAGGTTTTGCTTCCAACCCTGTAAATTAGAGGAATGCTGTCATGAATATGCTTAATTCGATACTCTCCGCAGTGACAATGACTTTAATCTGCGCTACGGCTGTTGCCGCACCCGCGGACATTAACAAAATCTTCAGTAAGCTGCCTTCGATTACCCAGTATGAACGCACTTGTTTGCTATCGTCCGCGACGGCAACCGAGTTGAAGGCTTGTATTGCCAATATGCCGAATACCGAATACTACAGTAGAGTCAGAGCAAAAAGTTTAAGCCGCCTGGATCAATTGAATACGATAGCGGCGGATTTGAATGCCAGCCCGGATTTAACGCCGATGGAAAAATTTTGTTTGTTTACTTCAACGCCAGCCTGCATGGATGCTTGTGTTCAGGGTTGGGTGTGTCCCTAGTGAAAATTGTGGTTGCGATACGCCGCGCAGAGGGCATTTGTCAGTGAGGACTGTCCCTATTTTGCTGGATTCAATATAAAATCCCAGTCGAACTTTTACCTATTTTCGACGGGATTTTATGAGTACGGCTTCTGAAACGCACGCATCCAACGATATTTTCTCCGACGCTTTCTTGCTGGGCAATTTAGGTGCACCATTTATTTTGGGTATGGCGATAGGCTATTTTGCCAAAAAGATGCTGCGCACTGCTTTGTTTCTGGGTGGGGCGTTGGTGTCGATTTTGTTCGTTGCCGAATATTACGATCTGATCAACATCAACAATATGGCCTTGGAAAATGCAGCTAACTCAGCCGCTGAGGTTGCCAAGGAATCCGGCAGTTTCTTGCTGGACCGGCTGGCGGTATTTACCAGTCGGGGCGTTAGTAGCGCGGGCGGCTTTTTTATCGGGTTTAAACTCGGCTAAAGCGGGTTTTATTTGCTTTGCAGCGTGTTTAACTTGGGCCGTTCGCATCTACTATTTGCCGGCCAGCGTTCTGTTCAAATGCTCTTTTCGTTTGATTTCATAGTTCCCAACACCTTGGGAACTATGAGTTTTGGCCTCAACTAGTCAGACTATTCCCCAACTCATCGGGCACGCTTACACGATACCATCCCTTAATTTCGACTAGGAAAAATGCCTTGTGTGGCTACACAATATTTGACACCCAAAACAGGCGAACGGATATACAGGGGCTGGTTTCCACCTGAAAGGCCCACTGAGGTTGTTGCGGATGCGGAAGTGCTGATGGCTCGAGGGTCTAAAGACGCATTGGGTGTTGCGTTCGAATAAAGATTATCTCTGGATGCAGAAGTGGCCAACACTTTTCCAGAGGGATTGGTGTTGTTGCCAGCACTGCTGACCGCGTTCATCAATGCCGACACAGTTACGTTGGTTTGGGCTGAATGGGTGTGTGCTGGCATTTGGTTTGGGAGGATGGTGACAAATTCCGCGCCGGTTTCTTCGCCGACCTGAATAGGCGATAGCCCCGGACCTTGTCCGTCGCCGATTGGCGAACGACCACGGAGATCAGGTAACGCAAACGTCTGCACCCCATCGCCGCCATACTGCGTGCCCAATAACGAAAACAAGGCTGTATTTTGCTGAATGCTGAGGGTCTGTCCGGTGGCTTCTAAAAAGCCGCGTGGGCAAAAGTTATAGGTAAATGTGCAAATCTCTCCCAGAAAGGGGTCGGAGCCGCAAGCCGAGGCTGATACCGGTAATCCGGTGATAGCGATCATGGCCAGCTTCAAGAGTGGTTTGTTGAATGATTTTGACATGTTGAATACCTTTAATTGAAAGCGATATTAAGACGTTTGTTGGTAAGGACTGACACCAAGCCGATAGCCAGCAGCCAAACAGTTTCGGGCTCTGGCACTGTATTGGTGACTTGCTTGGTTACCGAATCGACTGTAATTAGGCTGGAGGCGTTTATCGAAAAGCTGCCGGAATCCGCCCCTCCGAATATCCTTAGATCCGGGTTGCTGTCGCCAAAGCTGATCAAATCGCCTGGGCTTAGCAGAAACGTCAAAAGCAGCGTGCCATCGTCGGATACTAGGCCACCTTTGCCGATACCGATATCGGTATTCGGGTCGCTAGGTATGCGTTTTTCGTTACCAAGAAAGGGATCCGAGATTATTTTAGAAAATACCAGTTCGGTGCCATCGGCTTTGTAAAACGCAATCAAGGATTGCGCAAATTCAGCATCATTGTTTAACGGCGGTGTGTCAGTTGCTTCGACTTCATGGCTGAATTGGAATTGCAAGCGCACTATGAAACTATCAACGACCGATTTGTTTTCAATCGAAAAGGTCAAGTCGCCGAAAAGAGGGCTGATACTGGACGGTTCGGTGCCGCCAATACCACTAGCACTTAAGTTGATCCCAAAACCATCTCCGATCTGGCTCAAGGTGCCTGACAAGGGGTCGGGGCCGGTAACCGTCGAACCGTTCAGCGTCGTAGTAGAGGTGGCCCCACCGATAATACTGGTCAGAGAGCCGGCCTGTGTAGCGTTTATCGGTCCTGACGGAGAGCCTGTGCTATCAAACTCTGCTGATCCGCGAATCACAATATTGCTGTCAAAGTTAGCCGCCCAAGTAGACTCTGAGTGCGCGCCTAACAACAATGTAAGCGCTAAAGCAATGCTGGTAAGCCGAGTGTAATGGTGTATCGATTTTGACACTATAGGCGGTATGCGCTGTAAACCAAGATCAGCGCGCTTTTTAAATGTAATTGATTCCATATTGATACCTTTTGTTTGCTTAGATTTGGCGATTTATCAATTAGTTTTAGCTATTTGAACTGGCTGTTTTGCACAGCTATTGGTCTTGCTATTTATTGATGTTTCATGAAATAAAATCTAGTTTGTCTAATAGCTATTGACAGGCAATTAAGACCATTTGTATTTCTCTTAAAATGCCTTTTTCACATCATTAAAATAAAGCTTTGTAGTTTCGTGCAGTTTTTTCAGAAAAATTTGTATTACGCCAATTAATAGCCAATTCCTGTGCCAGGTATTGCTGTATTGCGCAAAAATAATCTATGTATATGTTTTTAAAAAAAATAACTTGCGCGCCTCGATTAGATTCTGCGCTAGGGGTATCTAGTATGGAGATGATGCAGCACGATATATCGCATGAGATACGAAATATCGTTTTTGTTGGCGTTAAGTATGTCGAGGATATGTGATGACGCGTTTTTTGTGGGAGTAGATCCGTTACTGTGCTCGACTGGCGCCTAGGGCGGAAATTAGTTTGCTTATATTACTGGGATGTCGTTCTGGAGGGAAATATGATGTTTCTTAATAGGAAGCGCCCTGATCCGATTGGAAAACTAAACCAAATAAGGCTAAGCAGTCGCCGAGAAACCCTATATAGAGCAGGCTTGGTCATCCCCGTGATGACGAATGAAATAGTCAGGCTAGCCCAAGTTCTGTTTGCTAATTCAGAAATTGCGGATCAAGGGTTGGGGTTGGCTGAGGAGGAAGGGTAGTCTACCGATTCAATTCGCGGCGAACTTGTCGATCCGTTGGTCTAATTCAGTTGTTTGATGTTTTCTTAAGTTTCAACGGGGGACCTTGACCACCCTTTTAATTGGCGGAAAGTAAATCTTACGCCGCTAAGCTAAGTCGGCAAGCTGCTTTTGATTGAGATCAGGCGCTGGTGGGGTAATGGTTCGGCCTTGCATCAATTCGTCGATCTGATGTTTGTCCAGGGTTTCCCAGTCCAATAAAGCTTGAGCCATGGCGTGAAGAATATCGATATTGCCTTTTAATAGCGTTTCAGCCCTTGAATAATTGTTGTCCACGATTAACCTGATTTCCCGATCTATCATCCGCGCCATGTGTTCCGACATGGGCTTGGCTTGCGGCCCAAGGTAGCTACCTTCGTTATCACCGTAGTCCATCGGCCCAAGATTATCTGACAATCCCCATTTGGTGACCATGTTGCGGGCCAGCTGCGTCGCCCGTTGGATGTCGTTAGAGGCGCCAGTAGTGACTTTATTCTTCCCGTAAACCAGGACTTCCGCAGCGCGGCCACCAAACAAGCTGGAAATTTGGCTTTCTAATTTGTCCTTGCTGGCGCTGTACTCATCGCGTTCCGGCAAAAACATTGTAATACCCAAGGCGCCCCCGCGCGGCATGATGCTGACTTTGTAGACCGGGTCATGTTCAGGTACCAAGCGACCGACGATGGCATGGCCGGCTTCGTGGTAGGCGGTCATCAACAGATCTTCGCGGCTCATGATCATCGTCCGTTTCTCAGCACCCATGATGGTTTTGTCGCGGGCCTTATCCAGATCGTTCATAGTAATTTCCCGCTGATTGTTGCGGGCGGCGAACAATGCGCCTTCGTTGATCAGATTAGCCAATTCTGCGCCGGAAAAACCTGGAGTGCCGCGCGCCAGATCATTAAGGTTGACGTCATCGGCTAAGGGTACATGGCTGGCGTGCACCCTTAGAATTTGTTCGCGGCCTTTAATATCCGGCAGGCTCACTTGCACCTGCCTATCAAACCGACCGGGCCGCAACAACGCTTTATCCAAGACATCGATGCGGTTGGTGGCGGCAATGACGATAATGCCTTCGTTACCGCTAAAGCCGTCCATTTCCACTAATAACTGATTCAGCGTTTGTTCACGCTCTTCCGTTCCGCCCACATTGCCAGGGCTGCGCTGGCGGCCAACCGCATCGATTTCGTCGATAAAAATGATGCAAGGGGCTTGCTTTTTGGCTTGTACGAACAGGTCTCGCACCCTAGAAGCGCCGACGCCGACAAACATTTCCACAAAATCTGAACCGGAAATCGAGAAAAACGGTACACCGGCTTCGCCGGCAATCGCGCGTGCCAACAAGGTTTTACCCGTGCCGGGAGGCCCCACCATTAGTACACCTCTGGGGATTTTCCCGCCCAGGGCTTCATATTTGCCCGGTGCCCTGAGGAAATCGACCAATTCCGCGACGTCTTGCTTGGCTTCTTCGACACCGGCAACATCGTTAAAACGGACCTTAACTTGATTTTCCGTCATCAACTTCGCTCGGCTTTTACCGAAATTGTTCTGAGCCCCAGCACCCATCAATTGTTTACGCATGAAATAAATCAACACGCCGATCAACAAGAAGGTCGGTGCCCAGGAGTAAAACACCTGCATAAATGTCGATTGCGTCAGAGGTCTTTGCACGACGATCTTCACCCCATTCTGCAATAGATCCTCTATCATCGTCACATCGCCAGGGCTGTATGCACTGAAACGTGAGCCATTGTGCCTGAGACCTTCGACAGCTCTGCCGTCAATCAGCACTTCAGCCACCATTTTATTGCGTACGTCCTGGATAAAGGTGGAATAGGGAATGTCGCCTTCGGTGTTATAGGCCGGAGGAGCGGGGTTAAAGACAACAAACGCAGCGATAGCGATACCGGCCAGTAAGAACAACAAGAACAAATTTTTTTTCATGGTTGTTGCCTCAATTTCCTATGGATCTGATTCGGCTGTATTTCCGCCAAACCACTGTCTATTTAAACCGTTAACCTGGGCCAAATTATGCCAATACCCTTTGGTCCTCGCGTTTTAGAGCGAAGCGTGGTTGGCCCTTATTAGTAAAGGCCGGATTAATGAGAAATCAAGAGTCGTCGACAGCCAAAGCTAACTCAGCCAGATGCTGTAAGGCATCCCGGTAGGCAGTTTCCGAGTCTGCTCTGACCGTCGCATGCGCGACCTTGCGACCCTTGCGCGGGGTTTTGTCGTATAGGTGCAGATGGGTGTTGGGAATGTTCAGCAATTGGGCGTCGTCGGCCAGACCGCCGATAAAATTTACCATGCCTGCATAGCCGCGCGGCTGAGTCGAGCCAAGCGGTAAATCCAGAATGGCGCGCAAGTGATTTTCGAATTGGCTGGTCTCGGCGCCTTCTATGGTCCAATGCCCAGAATTATGGACACGTGGGGCAAATTCATTGGCTAGCAGTTCACCGTTTAAATCGAACAGTTCCAAGGCGATCACGCCGACGTAATCCAGTTTTTCCAGCAACAAACTGACGTAATTTTCTGCGGTGGCTTGCTCGGGATCGTTAGTGCAACATTCCGCGACCCGGAGAATACCGCCGCGATGCTGATTTTCCGATAGCGGGTAGTAAGCAATTGCCCCGGAAGGGCTACGGGCAGCAATGATGGAGACTTCGCGTTGAAACGGCACAAAGCCTTCGACAATAGAGGCTGCGCCTTGCATGCTTTCCCAAGCCGATTCCAGTGCTTCTGCCGATTTTAAAACGACTTGGCCTTTGCCGTCGTAGCCCATGCGTCGGCTTTTCAAAATGGCCGGATAGCCGATTGCTGGCATGGCTTTCTGTAAGTCTGGCAGGCTATCGACAGGCGCAAAGGGCGCGGTACGGATACCTAAGTCTTTGAAGAAATTCTTTTCCAGTAAGCGATCTTGGGCAACGGCTAATGCACCAGCGGGCGGATAAACCAGAGTGTGGCTGGACAGAAACTTTGCCACATGGGCCGGCACGTTTTCAAATTCGTAGGTCACTACATCGGCTTTTTCGGCGAGTTGGGCCAGTAAATCCGGATCGTCGTAAGCGCCCAGCAAATGTTCGCTCAAGCCGCCGGCCCCGGCATTCGGATCGGGATCGAGGACGATAAACTTTAGGCCTAAGGGATAACCGGCCAAGGCGATCATTCTGGCGAGCTGGCCGCCACCTAAAACCCCTATTTTCATCCGGCCACCTGTCTTGGGTCGGGCGTGGCGATAACGCTGTCGGTTTGCTGTTGACGGTAAGCATCCAAAGCGGGGCGGTATTGCGGATGTTTATTACTGATAATCGCCGCAGCCAACAACGCCGCGTTGATAGCACCGGCCTTGCCGATAGCCAAAGTGCCAACCGGAATGCCTGCCGGCATTTGCACGATGGAGAGTAAAGAATCCATACCGTTCAACGCTTTAGACTGTACCGGCACCCCTAATACAGGTAGTGTGGTCTTGGCGGCTGTCATGCCTGGCAAATGCGCGGCGCCACCGGCGCCGGCGATAATGACTTCCAGACCTTTGCCTTCCGCAGTCTCCGCATACTGAAACAACTTGTCGGGGGTACGATGGGCCGAAACCACTTCCACTTCATGTGGAATATCAAGGTGTTCTAGGGTTTGCGCTGCATGTTGCATGGTTTCCCAATCCGAGGTGGAACCCATGATGATGCCTATCAATGCGGTCATGCAAAATCTCCGGTATCTGCGATAAATCAAAACGGGCCCGATTATCGCATAAATGGGCAGATTTTCTCTGTCGGCAAATTGCGAACTATGCCGGGCTTAATGATAAGATAGCGCCCCTCTCAATGTGTCAGCCTAAGGATGGATGAATGGAAAACTCGCAACACGCGTCGCTGCAAGTCAGTGAGTTATCGTGTTTTCGTGATGAGCGTTTGTTGTTTTCCGATTTGAGTTTTGAATTGCATCCTGGCGAAGTGTTGTTACTGGAAGGTGCCAACGGCAGCGGTAAGACCTCGCTATTGCGAATTCTCTGCGGCTTTAGAGAAGCCGATGTGGGCGTTATTTATTGGTGTGGCAGCAAAATCTCCGACAGCAGTTATTACAACGACATGGCTTATGTCGGTCATGCCGACGGCACTAAAAAGGAATTGACCGTGTTGGAAAACCTGAAGTTTGCGTTGGCGCTGGGTAGTTTGGGCAAATACAGCATCGAACAGGCTTTGGATAAAGTGCAGTTAGCAGGATTCGACGACAACCCCGTGCATACTTTATCTGCAGGGCAAAAGCGCCGCTTATCTTTGGCTCGTTTATTGATCACGCATAATTTGTTGTGGATACTTGACGAACCTTTTACCTCACTGGATAGACAAGGTATCAAATTGATAGAGTCGCTGATGGCCGAGCATATTGCCCAAGGCGGCATGGCGGTGTTGACCTCTCATCACGATCTGAGTATGGCCGATCTCAATCTGAAGCGCATTCATCTGCAAGCATGCCAATAATTGGGGCATTTTGGGCGATCATTCGCCGGGATTTGTTATTGGCGTTTCGACGCCGCGCGGAAATGGCTAATCCGCTATTTTTTTTCGTGTTGGTGGTGACCTTGTTTCCGCTGGCAGTGGGAGCTCAGCCCAATCTGCTGCGCACTATGGCGCCGGGTGTGATTTGGGTTTCCGCCTTATTGGCGGCTTTGTTATCCTTAGACGGTTTATTTCGTAGCGATTTTGACGATGGCTCGCTGGAGCAAATGCTGCTTAGCCCGCATGCCTTATCGATATTGGTGTTGGGCAAAATTATCGCCCACTGGCTAGTCACCGGTCTGCCTTTGTTGTTGGTGGCACCGCTACTGGCAGTGTTTTTGGGCTTACCCGAGCAAGCCATGGGAACTTTATGGCTGACGCTGATCTTAGCTACGCCGCTGCTGAGCCTAATCGGTGCCATCGGTGTGGCGTTGACGGTGGGTTTGCGCCGGGGCGGTATGCTGCTTTCCTTGTTGGTGTTACCGCTGTATGTGCCGGTGTTGATCTTCGCCAGCGGTGCTGTCGATAGGGCCGCCAGCGGTTTGCCGGTCGATGCCCAACTGAATATTTTATTGGCTATGTTGCTGTCGGCACTGGTCTTAGTGCCGTTGCCGACGGCTGCCGCGTTAAAAATGAGTGTTAATTGATGTCTTGGATACCCGCGCCGGTTAGCCGGTTTTTTCATCGTACTTCCTCGCCACCGTATTTTTATGCATTGGCGGATCGCTTCATCCCATGGTTGACGGTTATTTTTCTTGCTCTGCTGGGTGCGGGCCTGTTTGGCGGTTTGTATCTTGCGCCCACTGATTATCAGCAGGGCGATAGCTACCGAATCATTTATATCCATGTGCCGGCGGCCTGGATGTCCTTGTTTATTTACGTGCTAATGGCGGTAATGGGCGGGATTGCGCTGATCTGGCGCATGAAACTGGCCGAAGTCATGCTGATCAGTAGTGCGCCGATTGGCGCTGGCTTTACCTTTGTGGCCTTGGTGACCGGTTCCTTGTGGGGCAAGCCGATGTGGGGTACCTGGTGGGTGTGGGATGCGCGCTTAACTTCGGAATTGATCCTGTTGTTTTTGTATCTGGGTGTGATCAGTTTGTACGGCGCCATTGAAGAAAAGCGGGCGGCGGCGCGAGCGGTGTCGATTCTGGCACTGGTGGGTGTGGTGAACATCCCGATTATCCATTACTCGGTGCAATGGTGGAACACGCTGCATCAAGGCCCGACGGTCAGCAAGATGGATAAACCTTCCATACACGTCAGCATGCTGGTACCCCTGTTGCTGATGGCGCTGGCGTTTAAGTTCTATTATCTGATTGCGGTATTACAGGCCGCCAAACTGGAATTACTGAAGCGCGAAACCAGCTCGCAATGGGTGAAGGCGCTGCTGGAGAAACAAGCATGAGCTGGGAAAGCTTTTTATACATGGGCGGTTACGCCGTCTACGTTTGGCCGGCCTACGGGGTGACCGCACTGGTATTGATCGTCAATATCGTGTTGCCGGTTCTGAAACGCAAACAGTTGCTGCGTGAGCTCACAATCAAACAAAAACGGTCACAGGCGCGATGAAACCGATACGAAAACAACGCCTGTTTCTGGTTATCCTGATGCTAGCGGGCCTTGGCTTGGCGGCAACTTTTGCGTTAAAAGCCTTCAACGAAAATCTGATGTATTTTTTCTCCACCAGCGATGTCGCTGCCGGCAAAGCACCGAATAATGCGGTGTTTCGCTTAGGCGGGATGGTGGTCAAAGGCAGCGTGGCACGGCCCAATGCGGATTTATTAGTGCGCTTTATACTCAGCGATTTTGAAAAGGAAGTGACGGTTGAATATTCAGGTATCTTGCCGGATTTGTTCAGGGAAGGGCAGGGCATTGTCGCCAAGGGGGCCCTGGATGGGCGCGGCGTGTTTGTCGCCGAGGAAGTGCTGGCCAAACATGATGAAAATTACATGCCGCCGGAAGTTGCCGGCAGCTTGAAAAAATCGGCGGCGCAGCCATGATCCCTGAAATCGGCCACTTCGCATTAATTCTGGCCTTATGCATGGCGAGTGTACAAGGCGTGTTACCAATTTTTGGAGCAGCAAAATCGGTTACCGGCTGGGTGCATATCGCCAGACCGGCGGCATTCGGGCAATTGCTGTTCATCGGTATCGCCTATGCGTGCTTGACGGCCAGTTTCATCAGTCATGATTTTTCCGTGGCTTATGTTGCACAAAATTCCAATACCGCACTGCCACTGATTTATCTTATTTCCGGGGTATGGGGTGCGCATGAGGGTTCTTTATTACTCTGGGCGTTGACTTTATCGATTTGGACTGCCCTGGTCGCTGCCTTTAGCCAACACATTCCCGACGCCACCCGGGCGCGGGTGCTGGGGGTGATGGGTTTGGTCAGTATCGGCTTTATCCTGTTTTTATTACTGACGTCTAATCCCTTCGAACGCCTGTTTCCTTTTCCGGCGGAAGGCCGGGATTTAAATCCATTGCTGCAAGACCCGGGCTTGGCCATCCATCCGCCGATGCTTTACATGGGCTACGTCGGCTTCTCGGTAGCTTTCGCGTTTTCCATCGCCGCATTACTGGAAGGGCGTTTGGATGCTGCTTGGGCCCGCTGGTCGCGGCCCTGGACCAATATCGCCTGGATGTTTCTGACTGTAGGCATTACGCTGGGTAGTTGGTGGGCTTATTACGAACTCGGTTGGGGCGGTTGGTGGTTTTGGGACCCTGTAGAAAACGCGTCCTTCATGCCCTGGCTGGTTGGAACGGCTTTAATTCACTCGCTGGCAGCTACCGAAAAACGCGGGGTGTTTAAAACTTGGACCGTGTTGTTGGCGATTTTCGCTTTTTCTTTGAGCTTGCTGGGCACCTTCCTGGTTCGTTCCGGGGTGTTGACCTCGGTACACGCCTTTGCCAGCGATCCGGCGCGGGGCTTGTTTATCTTGATCTTCCTGGCCGTGGTGGTCGGTGGTTCACTGCTGTTGTACGCAATTCGTGCACCGCAAGTAAAAAGTCACGCCCGCTTTGAATTGGTTTCCAAGGAATCGGTATTGCTGGTCAACAATGTACTTTTGGTCGTCACCGCCGCCAGTATCTTGCTGGGTACTTTGTATCCGCTGGTGGTCGATGCCTTGGGCTTGGGCAAACTGTCGGTTGGCCCGCCGTATTTCAATGCCGTATTCATTCCGCTGATGGCGCCATTAGCCTTGGTGGTGGGTCTTGGCGTGTTGATGCGCTGGAAAAGCGACGACCTGAAGGCGCTGGGCTTACGGGTACGGTGGCTGATAGCCGCTTGCGTGGCCCTGGCTTTATTGACGCCACTATTGATGCCGTTTTATTCCTGGGGCGCCGCCTTGGGTACCGGCTTGGCATTATGGACGCTAGCGATTACCGGCATGGCTTTCAAACAACGCCTGCAAAGCTGGTCCTGGCAACGCTTGCAACAAATCCCGGCCGGTTTTTACGGCATGACCGTGGCGCATTTGGGTATCGCGGTATTTGTGATCGGGATTACCTACACCTCGGTCTATAGCATCGAACGCGACGTGCGCTTGGCACCGGAAGAAACCCTGGATCTATTCGGTTATGTATTTCAATTTCATGGCGTAAAAAGCACTGAAGGTCCTAACTATCGCGCCGAGCAAGCCTATCTGACGGTCAGCCATAACGGCGAAACCGTCGCCGAATTGTCGCCGCAAAAACGGGTGTATCGGGTGCAAACCATGCCGATGACCGAAGCGGCTATCGATGCTGGGGTGTTTCGGGATTTATTCGTGGCCTTGGGTGAGCCTTTAGATAAACAAGGTGCTTGGAGTTTGCGGGTCTATTACAAAGCTTTCATCCGCTGGATCTGGATGGGCGGGGTGTTCATGGCCTTGGGTGGTCTGATTGCCGCCTGCGACCGCCGCTATCGTTTGCTTAACAAACCTCTTACGTAAAGTTAATGAAGTATCTGTTACCGCTGTTCTTGTTCATCGCCTTGGCGGTTTTTTTGGCGATCGGCTTAAACCTTAACCCGCGCGAAATCCCTTCGCCGCTGATAGATAAACCGGCGCCCACCTTTAATTTGCCGATTCTGGCGACGCCTGAGCAACGCCTTAGCCAAGCTGATTTGAAAGGCAAAGTCTGGCTGTTGAATGTCTGGGCGTCCTGGTGCGCATCGTGCCGCGAAGAACATCCCCTATTGATCGAACTGGCCAAACAAAATAAAGTGCTGCTGGTGGGTTTGAATTACAAGGACGAAATACAGGCTGCGAATGGCTGGCTGAGTAAACACGGCAACCCTTATAACGTCAGCGTGATGGACGCTGACGGTCGTACCGGAATCGATTACGGCGTTTACGGGGTACCCGAAACCTTTGTCATCGATAAACGCGGTGTTGTCCGGTACAAGCATACCGGGCCGGTGCAACCGGGCGATCTGGAAAAAATCTTTCTGCCCTGGATTCAACAATTGGAGGCGGAAAGCGTATGAAGTTTCTCTATGCCCTGATGTTATCGCTGTTGGTGTATCAAGCTCGCGCTGACATTGAATACCGCGATTTCAAACAACCCGAACAAGAACAGGCCTATCAAACCCTGATTTCCGAACTGCGCTGCCTGGTTTGTCAAAATCAAACCATTGCCGACTCCAATGCCGATCTGGCCAAGGACTTGCGCCGCCAAGTCTATGAAATGCTGCAACAAGGCAAATCCCGCCAAGACATCGTCGATTTCATGACTGACCGCTACGGCGATTTTGTTATGTACAAACCGGCTTTATCACTCAAAACCATGCTGCTTTGGCTTGGCCCTGTGTTGTTCTTAGTGATTGGTTTAGCGACAGTGTGGGTATTGCGCAGCAAGCCCACTGGCACTGAGGAAGCGCTAAGTAAAGAACAGCAGGCCAAGCTCGATAGCATTCTGGACAAAGGTGACGACGCGTGAATCTTGAGTTTTGGCTAATCATAGCCGTTTTAGTGGCGCTGGCCTTACTGGTGTTGTTGCCGCCGCTGTTTAAGCTGACGCCGCTACGCACCGCCGACGGCGAGCAACGTAATACCAGCATAGCCCGCCAACAACTCGCCGAACTTAAATTGCAACTGCAAAACGGGGTATTGTCGCAAGATCAATACGATGGGCAATATCGCGAACTACAGTTAACCCTCCTGGATGATCTTGAAGGGCCCGCAGTCGTAGCGGCAAACCCTAAAACCGGGCGATGGGTCGTGCCGATCATCGCGTTGGGCGTGCCGCTGATCAGCCTGTTTTTGTACGGCATGTTAGGTGAACCGCAGGCATTGGCTAAAGCCGAGTTGGTGGCTAGCAATCAAAAAGCGGCAGACAACGTGGCAAATATGGTCGCCAAGTTAATTGAACGACTGAAACAGCAGCCTGATGATCTGGAAGGCTGGATGATGCTGGGACGCTCGTATGTCTACATGCAGCAATACCAAAATGCTGCCGATGTCTTCGCCGAATTGAACAAACGCAAACCCAATGATCCAGCGGTGATGCTGCATTACGCCGATGCCTTGGCGATGGCGCGTAACGGCCAAATGGGCGGCGAACCGGCGGAACTGGTGTTTCAAGCTGTAAAGTTGCTGCCCGAAGATCACACCGCCTTATGGCTGGCCGGGATGGCAAAAGCCGAAGCCGGGGATTTCGTACAAGCGATAAGCTACTGGAAAAAACTCTCTGGCTTGCTGCCCGCTGATAACGAAAGCCAGCAACAAGTGCAGAAAATGATCCAAATGGCCGAGGCCGAGCAACAAAAATCGCAAGTCGCCACATCATCGGCTGCCGCAGTGGATATCAAGGTAACAGTAGCGCTGGATGACGCCTTAAAAGCCAAGGTGGAACCGCAATACACCGTGTTTATTTATGCGCAGGCCGTGAGCGGCCCGAAAATGCCGTTAGCCATCGTCCGTAAACAGGTCGCCGATTTGCCGGCCAATGTTGTGTTGAACGACAGCGTAGCGATGCAGCCGCAAACGCATTTGGCCGATTTTAAGCAGCTACGCATCGTTGCCCGCGTTTCCAAAACCGGCAATGCGATGTCGCAACCCGGCGATTTGCTGGGTGCAGCGCAATTGGATGCGGTAGAAGGTAATCCCAGCGTCAGCGTTACCATCAATCAAGAAGTGCAGTAATGGACCAATCAATTAAGTTCGACCTGTTCTTGATCAAACGCTACGACAAATCCGGTCCGCGCTATACCTCGTATCCCACGGCCTTGGAATTGCACGAAGGCTTCGGTGAGGCCGAATATTTGCAGCATATTCAAAAATCCAATGCCGCCGGCGGGCCGTTGTCGCTGTATTTTCATATCCCGTTTTGCGACACGGTGTGTTTTTACTGTGCCTGCAACAAAATCGTCACCAAGAATCGCACGCACGCCGTGCCGTATTTAGAAAACCTCTGCAAAGAAATTTCTATGCAGGGCAAGTTGTTCGATAACAGCCGCCCTGTGAATCAATTGCATTGGGGCGGCGGCACGCCGACGTTTTTAAATTACCAGCAAATGAAGCAGTTGATGGACACCACCCGTCAGCACTTCAATTTGCGTGACGATGACAGCGGCGAATATTCCATCGAAGTTGATCCACGCGAAACTAACGATTTGACCATCGCCCAACTGCGCGAGCTGGGTTTTAACCGGATTAGTCTGGGCTTACAGGATTTCGATCCAGACGTACAAAAAGCCGTGAACCGCCTGCAAAGCCAGGAACAAACCTTGGCGGTGTTGGAAGCGGCACGTAAGGAAGGCTTTCGTTCCACCAATATCGATTTAATCTACGGCTTGCCGCTACAAACCGAACAAACTTTTGCCAACACGCTGGAGCAAGTCTTAGCTTACGCACCGGATCGGTTTTCGATCTTTAACTACGCGCACATGCCCAGTCGCTTCAAAACCCAGCGGCAAATTAACGACAGCGACTTACCAACGGCGGCGGTGAAGCTGGAAATCCTGCAAATGGTCGGGCAAAAGCTCACCGACGCCGGATACGTTTACATCGGTATGGATCATTTCGCCAAACCAGATGACGAACTGGCCGTGGCGCAACGCGAAGGCAAGCTCTATCGCAACTTCCAGGGCTATTCCACCCATTCCGATTGCGACTTAGTGGGCTTCGGGGTGACTTCAATCGGCCGAGTCGGCGACGCCTACATGCAAAATTACAAGGAGTTGGAGGAATACGACGCGGCGATCTCGCAAGGCAAATTACCTGTGTTTCGCGGCGTGGACTTGGATGAAGACGACAAACTGCGTCGGGCGGTGATTACCCAGTTGATATGCCACTTCGAACTGAATTTCGGCAAAATCGAGTCAGAATTCAATATCGATTTTTCTGAGTATTTCGCCGCCGAATTGGAAAATCTGCGGCTGATGAAAGATGACGGCTTGCTGGATCTGGCAGCCGATAGCGTCAAAGTGTCTTCTGCCGGCCGCTTGTTGATCCGTAACATCTGCATGGTGTTTGATAAATATCTGGCGCAGAAGCAGCAGCAGTTTTCTAAGGTGATTTAATTTCGTGACTGCCCGCGTGTTTCAAGCGCGAGACTTGTGGTTTGTTCGGACAGCATAGTATTGATCCGGCCCTTAAATTTTTTAGCCGTTCGTGCTGAGCCCGTCGAAGCACAAGTAGCCTTCAGACGAGCTCAAGGCGAACGGATATTAAAACTTCACAAGGCCGGATAAATAAGGCCATACGTATAGCCTTAGGCCGAAAACAGTAGCCACTAGCTTTACCGCATCTCTCAGCGAAATTTCACTATCAAAACTGGAACTAAGGAATGACCACCACCATAGCCGAACTGTTGAAAGACAGCGCCTACAAACTCAGCCAATTCAAACCTGAACAAATCCAGGCACTGGAAGCCGGGATCTCGCTCAAGGATACCGCCAAAAAGCCCGCGCCTTACGTCAGATGCTTGGTGCGCGGTAAACCGATTAAACTCACCCCTGAGGAAGCGGTTCGCCAGCTTTACCTGATGATGCTGCGTGACGATCTGGGTTATCCAGTCAGCCGGATAGAAGTTGAACACGAAGTCACCTTTGGCCGCGAAAAGAAGCGCGCCGACATCTGCATTTTCGACAAGGACAAAACCACCACGCCCTACATTTTGGTGGAACTAAAAAAGCCCAAACTCAAGGACGGCAAGGAACAGCTAAAAAGTTACTGCAACGCCACCGGCGCGCCGATGGGCGTGTGGACCAACGGCGAACAGATTTCCTATTACCACCGCAAAGACCCTAACTACTTCGAAGACATACCGGCTATCCCGTCGGCGTATGAAAAACTATCCGACATCCTCAGCGAACGTTGGACCATAGACGACTTGGTCAAACTCGATAAACTGGTCAACGAGAAAAAATCGCTCAAAGACCTGATTTTGGAGATGGAAGACGAGGTGTTGGCCAACGCCGGCGTCGATGTGTTCGAAGAACTGTTCAAATTGATCTTCACCAAACTCTACGACGAACTGGAAAGCGGTCGCGACCGCAAACGGCATTTGGTATTCAAAAATTACGGCGACACCGAAACCGAACTCAAAGTCAAAATCCAAGGCCTGTTCGATAAAGCCCGCGACAAATGGGAAGGCGTGTTCCCGGATGGCGCCAAAATTGACTTAACGCCCAGCCATTTAGCGGTATGCGTGTCTTCGTTGGAAAAGGTCAAACTGTTCAACTCTAACCTGGAAGTGGTAGACGAAGCCTTCGAATACCTGATCAACAAATCCAGCAAGGGCGAAAAAGGCCAATACTTCACCCCGCGCTACGTCATTGGCCAAACCAACGTCTTGCATCTCAATACGCTGGATTACGACCGTTGGGACGAAAAAACCAGCGACGAACAATGGAGCGATGTCTACGGCGAAGGCTGGAAGCGTCTGCGCAAACTGCGTAGCGACAAAGCCAGCAATCGCGATTTTGGTTTTGATGTATTGATGGCCAACCCGCCGTTTGCCGGCGATATCAAGGAAACCCGCATCCTGGCCAAATACGACTTGGCCCGCTCGGTGAGCCTGGACAAAATCGCCAAAGTCGATGCCAAAGATCCCAATATAGTCGATGCCAGCAGCAAAGCGCCCGGCTTCGCCGAAGCCCTGCACGCGGCGCACGAAACCATTTACCAACTGGCCGACGGCAGCTATCGCAAGGTCAAGGTGAAAAACCAGAACAACGTCGGTCGCGACATTCTGTTTATCGAACGCAACCTATCCTTCCTAAAGCCCGGCGGGCGTATGGCGGTGGTGTTGCCGCAGGGTCGCTTCAACAACGCCAGCGACAAGGATTTGCGTGATTACCTGGCCGCCCATTGCCGCATCCTGGCCGTGGTCGGCTTACACGGCAACGTCTTCAAGCCGCACACCGGCACCAAAACCAGCGTGTTGTTCGTGCAGAAGTGGAACGACGACTCGGACGCCGGGCCGCTATGCCCCAGAACAGCCGATTACCCGATTTTCTTCGCCACCATGCGCGAACCCAGCAAGGATAACTCCGGCGACAAAATCTACCGCCAAGCCGCCGACGGCTCGCCGCTGCTGGATGCGCACGGCCATTTGATCGTCAAACACGACTTATTCAACCACGACGGGGTGACTGAAGATGGCATCGCCGAGGCGTTCATCGAATTTGCCAAGAAAGAGCGACTTAGTTTTTTTCACTAAGCCCCTTTGACGAAGCGAGTTACACGCGCTTGTTGGAGGGGCTGGAAGTCACCGAAATTTCGCTAACCCAGATTTTGCAGCGAAATGACGTTTTTCGTATCGATGCGGAGTACTTCGGTAAACAAGCTCTGAACGTCATTCAGACGCTACGCGAAAATCAGGCCGTTCCGCTTGTCACACTGGCTGCCATTACCGATGGCATCCATACGTCGCTGCCGTTTGTGGAAAATGGCGAGGTAAAAGTGCTCTCGGCCAAACACCCCAAAGAAAATTATATCGACGACAGCCAGTTTGAAACCATTACTGCCGAATTTCATAAGGCCAATCCTCGAACAGCATTGCGCGAAAACGATGTGTTGATTTCAACGGTGGGCACGATTGGAAATTCCGCCGTGGTAACGCCGGACTTATTACCGGCCAATAGCGACCGCCATATTGGCATTGTTCGATTGGGAACAGGCGTTTCGCCTTATTATCTTTCCACATTTCTGCTTAGCCGATATGGTCGGACTCAGTCGCAACGAGAAACGACCGGTAACGTGCAGCCGAATTTATTCATATCGAAAATCGGTCAATTGCTCGTTCCTCGTCTGTCCGAACAACTTGAATTATTGATCGTTGAAAGTGTTAAGCTTGCTTATGGCCGGCGTCGGAATTCGGCTGGATACCTGAAACAAGCCGAACAATCGCTGCTAGTCAATCTGGGACTTGATAAATGGGAGGCACCAGAACCGCTTAATTACGTTCGCAACAGCAGCGAAGCCTTCTCAGCCGGACGCTTGGACGCCGAGTTTTTCAATCCCGGCATCGACCAATTGCTCAAGCGGCTGAGTCGCGACGGTTTAAAAATACGCGACGTAGCGCCCGCCAGAAAAGAACGCTTTACCCTTAACGAAACCGGAGAGTTTCATTACATCGAAATTGGCACGCTCAATAACGACGGCACAGCCCAAGCACAATGTTTACCGCAACGCGAAGCGCCAAGCCGGGCAACGCAGTATGTTCGTTCAAATGATGTCATCACCTCCACGGTAAGGCCTAACCGGCGTTTGTCGGCATCGATTAGCGAGCAGCAAGACGGCTTTGTTTGTTCTTCCGGTTTTGTCGTTTTGCGGCCTAAGCACATTAGCGGGGACGTATTGCTGACCTACCTTCGGTTGCCGCTAATTTGCAAATTGATGGATTTGTACACCAGCGCCAGCATGTACCCGGCTATTTCCGAATTCGATCTGCTGAACTTGCCCATTCCAAAGTTTTCAACGGCCACGGAAAAGGCTGTTGAGCAGTCTTTACAGTCTGCCCGCCAAGCCAAACAACGCGCCGCCCAACTCCTCGAAGCCGCCAAACGCGCGGTCGAACTCGCCATCGAGCAGTCGGAAGCCCAGGCCTTGGCTTATTTACACGACATCACCGCAAACCAATAGTAGGAAACAGGATGAACGACGACGAACTGGACGGCCCAAACCGGGTATATGACGACCCGGATTTGCTGGAGGATTTTTTGCAACACATACTTTGGCCGTTTCTTGGTTTCGGCCCCGATACGCTCGCATTTTTTACCAATCGCTCCGACCTGAGCGACTTTTTGCCGGGCATGACCGAAGAGGATTATCAAACCTTGGTCGATGCCATCAACCAACGCTACGGTATCGCCATGCAAACCCGAGACTGCGGTCGAATCTACCAAATCCTGGAAAGCATCCGCGACGACGAAGGAGTAAACAAGGTTTGGCAGCAAAACAAGGGGTAGGGCGCCGATTGTGGCTTTGGCCTATTTGAAAAATCGATTTACCACCCAAGGACGCTAATTATGGCAATCTGGCTAATCCGCGCTGGTTCGCACGGCGAATTCGAACAAAAATTCATTCAGGAAAACCGGGTTTACGTCACTTGGGATAAGCTGGACGTCAATCTCGCCAAGCTGGCGCAACGTAGCGATTTGACGGCGGCGATGGACGACCGTTATCGGGATTCCAAGCCGCCAAAAGCCATTCAGAACTGGGTTAGCCAAGTTTGGCCTTTCGCCCACGACATCAAGCCAGGCGATTGGTTGGTGTTGCCGCTGAAAAGCCAGCCGGCAATTTATATCGGCGAAGTCACCGGGGATTACCAATTCGATGACCAGGCGGCCAATCCGTTTTATCACTGGCGGCAGGTCAAGTGGATAGGCGAGGCTATTCCCCGCGCGCATTTTGGTCAGGATTTGCTGTATTCCTTCGGCGCGTTTTTGACTATCTGCCGGATTCAACGCAATAACGCCGAGCCACGTTTGGTGGCGATGCAGGCTAACGGCTGGAAGGCGGAAAGCCTGTTGTCCACCATCCAGCCCGGTACGCAGATTGCCGACGATGCTGTCGGCGCCGCGAATTTGGCAGAGCTGGCGCAAGACCAAATCGCCCGCCTGATCGACGCCCGTTTCAAGGGCCACGACCTGACCCGGTTGGTGGAAGCCATTCTCAAAGCCCAAGGCTACACCACCTACCGCAGCCCGGAAGGTGCGGATGGCGGCGCGGATATTCTGGCCGGGGCCGGGCCGTTGGGTTTTGGTTCGCCGCGGTTGTGCGTGGAAGTCAAATCCGAAGCCAATCCGATTGATCGCCCGACCGTGGACAAACTGCTGGGCGCGGTTGCCAAATTCGGCGCCGACGAAGGCTTGTTCGTGTCCTGGAGCGGCTTTAAAAGCAACGTACAAAAGGAATTGGCCGCCAGTTTCTTCCGAGTGCGGCTATGGACCCAAAAAGAACTGCTGGAACAACTTTTCGCCCATTACGACCGCCTCGACGACGATTTAAAAGCCGAACTGCCGTTGAAGCGGATTTGGACGGTGGCGGTGCAGGATGACGATTAAGTATTAGCTGCTTAACGGTAAGAAGAGTTTTAACGGCTGCCCCGGAAATTCAATAAAACCAAACTGCCGATAAAATTCGGCTGCGGCAGGATTCAGAGCATCCACCAAGATTGCGTAAACTGCCATCACGGCGCTGGCTTGCTCTACGCGCTGCACAGCATCGGCCAGTAGTATCGTTCCTAGGCGTTGGCCTTGATGCTGTTGATCAACCGCGAGTCGGCCTAATAACGCGATCGGCACCGGATAATTGGGGAGGCGATTTTTATATTCTGGCGGCAAGTCGCCGGCACGCACGCTGCCGGCACTAAGTGTGTAGTAGCCGAGGATGGTCTGCGGGGCGCTGGTGTCGGTCGCGACGAATACTCTATTGATCCGGTGTTTTACGTTTTGGCGGGCGTATTGTTGCAGGTAAGTGTTTAGGTTGCTGTCGCCACAGTCGAAGGCTTTGCGTTGATGAATGGCGTTGAGCGTTTCGATTTTGAGTTGCATTATTCCCGGACTACCGATCGTTTATGCAGTGCCATAGCTTCCTTCAATTTTGCATTTTTGGCCGGCGGGTTTTCCAGAGCGTCCAAAAACAAGCACCAATCGGCAGGGGAAAGCGCGATTTGCTCGTGCTCGTTGATGATATTTTCCGCGGCGGCCAGCGATTGCGCCAAGACAAATTCGGACAGTTTTTTGTGACTGTAGCTGGCGGCCTTTTCCAACTTTTGCTTGGAAAGAGCATCTAAACGAATGTGCATGCGCTCTTGTTTGTTGGTTTCTGGCGTAGGCATATAAACTCCTTACTGTTAATGTGACGCAATTGTACGCCAATTGTGCGGCTGGTATTGAGTTTAGCTTTTCCCCCTTTGTTATTTGAATGGCTGATTGAATTCTAAAATCAGCATCCAAAATTCAACGCGATAAGCTGCGGATCCCCAATAAGTTGCTCCGAGCCATCGGTGAGGCACAACGCTCACGATCCCTGACGGCAGCACCCTAACCTCATCGCGTTCGAAATTGCGCCAAACATAGGCCACCGACCTTATGCCTTGCGTCGATTGATAGCGTGCCATTGTAGCTTTTCTGTGCAGCATTTGCGGAATCGAGAGCGTCGGCCTTGCCGGCCAGCAAACCCAAATCGCCGATTAAAAGGGGAGGCATTCGAAACCCTCGATTCCACCAAGGCTTGTATTATCAAACAATGGTTTTGGCATATTTACCCGGAGGGGGAGTCAAATTGCACTCCGAGAATTATGAAAATCCGATCTGGAATTCCGAATTCAAAGGTAAAGTTCAGGGCGAAATTACGCCCTTGAATAAGGAATAAAGCGGTTCACGGTCTGTCTGAAGGGCATAACTAGCTATTGAACAAGGCTGGTTTCCAGTTTGTCGGGTGTCTCAGATGACTCCAACCAGCCACCGCCCAAAGCCTTGTAAACGGCAGTTAAGGCGGTAGCCGTGGCAGTTTCGCTTTGTGCCAGTTGGCTTTGGTCCTGCAATAAGCGCAGTTCGCTATCCAGCACGGTCAGAAAATCGGCTATGCCTTCCTGATAACGCAGATTTGCCAGTTCCGAGGCTTTCTCGCTGGCCTGTGCAGCCACTAGTAAGGAGCTGCGGCGGGCGCGTTCTTGCCTATAGTTGACCAAGGCGTTTTCGGTTTCTTCCAGGGCGTTGAGTACGGTTTGTTCATACTGCGCCAGGCTGGCTTCGACGCGGGCGTCGGCGGCCTTGATGCGGGCGTAAACCCGGCCTAAATCAAACGCCGCCCAGCTGATTTTAGGGCCAACCGAATAGGTTTCCGATCCTGGCGCGACTAGGCCGGACAGGGTACTGGCTTCCAAAGACAGACTGCCAACGAAAGTGACGCGAGGAAATAGATCGGCGGTAGCAACGCCGATTCTGGCGGTGGCGGCGGCCAAACTGCGTTCGGCAACCCGAATATCCGGCCGGCGGCGTAATAGTTGTTCCGGGTTGCCAATCTGGATGGCATCCGGTGCTTTCGGCAACGGTGCCGTTTGGGTCAAGCTAGCGGTCAAAGTGTCCGGCATCTGTCCGGTCAATACACTCAGGCGATGGATGGCTTGGGCTATCGCGCCTTCCAGACGCGGAATCCCGGCTTTGGTACTTTCTAACTGCGCCAGGGCTCTGGAGGTGTCCAGTTCGGTGCCGCGGCCGTTTTCCAGTTTGACTTGGGTCAGTTCCAGGGTTTGGGTCTGGTTATCGGCATTTTTCCTTGCGACCGCCAATTGGTTTTGCAGACCGCGCAATTCAAAATAATTCCGGGCTGCTTCGGCAATCAGGCTGACACCGATGTCGCGTAGACTGGCTTCCTGGGCTTCGACTTCGTCGTTGCTCGCTTCGACATTGCGACGTACGCGCCCAAAGAAATCGATTTCCCAGGAGGCATCGAAGCCGGTGTTATAGAGCTTCAATTCACGCGGAAACACGCCCGTGCGGTTATTAAATGCGCCGACGCTGCGTTTTTGTTCGGTGTAATTGGCATGCGAGGTGACGGTGGGTAGCAGGTTCAAACCGGTTTCCAGATACAAGGCCCGCGCTTCTGCCAGATTGGCGCGGGCGGCTTTTAGCTCGTAGTTGTGGTTTATGGTGTTGTCGATCAAGGCGCTTAATTCTGAATCGTTGAACAATTTCCACCACTGCTCCTCTATGCCGCGCTCGGAGAACTCTGCGGGTTGAGCGTTGGCAAAATTTGCCGGTAAATCGGCAGTGGTTGGCAATTCATAATCCGGGCCGACCGCACAACCACTTAACAGTAAGCCGATTAGCCCAACCGCGCTGAGTCGATTATCCCAGTGTTTTAATGCGCGCTGACTCATTTGGGTGCATCCATTGAAGGTTGATGAGTAGTTAAACCGCTGGCTGTCGGACGCAGGCGTTGGGCTATGGCTTTCACCACCACATAAAACACCGGCGTGAGTAACAAGCCGAAAACGGTGACGCCGATCATGCCGCTGAATACCGCCGTACCCAGCAGGCGTCGGGATTCTGCGCCAGCACCTTGGGCTATTACCAAAGGGAACACGCCCATGATGAAAGCGAACGAGGTCATTAGAATCGGCCGCAAGCGAATCCGTGAGGCTTCCACCGCCGCCTCAAAGCGATTTAAACCGCTTTCCTGGCGCTGCTTGGCAAACTCGACAATCAAAATGGCGTTCTTACTGGCTAGCCCCACCAAGACGATAAAGCCGATTTGCGTGAAGATGTTGTTGTCCATATTGCTCAGCCAAACGCCGGCCATTGAAGACAAAATACACATCGGCACAATCAGAATCACCGCAAATGGTAACGACCAGCTTTCGTATTGCGCGGCCAAGGCCAGGAACACAAAAATTACGCTAAGCGGAAACACCAGCATGGCCACGTTGCCGGCCAATACTTGTTGCAAACTCAGTTCGGTCCATTCGAAATCAAAGCCCGGCGGCAATTCGGCGGATAGCAGTTTGCTCATGGTATCGATGGCCTGGCCGGAACTGATGCCGGGCAGCGTGCTGCCGTTGATTTCTGCCGCCGGATACATGTTGTAGCGGGTGACTTTATCGGGGCCTGCGATTTCTTTGACGTCACTGACCGCGCCCAGCGGCACCATGCCGCCTTGGCGGTTTTTGGTTTTCAGTGCGCTGATATCGCCCGGTAACATCCTGAATTGGGCATCGGATTGCGCCACCACTTGGTAGGTACGGCCAAACGCGTTGAAATCATTGACGTACAAAGAGCCCAGATAAATTTGTAAGGTATCGAAGACGTCTTTCAACGGTACGTCCATGGCCTTAACCCGGGTTCTATCCACATCCACAAACAATTGCGGCACGCCGGATCTAAAGGTGGTGAATAAACCGACCAAGCCAGGTTGTTGATTACCTTTGCCCAGCATTTCATTGGCGACCCGTTGCAATTCGTCGATACCGGCGTTGTTTCTGTCCTCAATCTGCAATTTGAAGCCGCCTACCGAACTCATACCCCGGATCGGCGGCGGCGCAAATACCGCGATGCGAGCATTGGGGATGACGCTCAGCCGCTGGGTGAGGTCTTTAACGATTTGGTCGGCATGTAGCTCGGGATGGCCGGCGCGCTCGTCAAATGCGTTTAAGCGGGCGAACATGGTGGCGACATTAGATTGGTTGGCCCCGCTTAACACCGACCAGCCGGCGTAGGCGTTGACGTGCTGCACGCCTTTGGTATCCAGAATGATGTTGCTGGCTTGCTGCACCACATCCTGAGTACGGGCCAAGGATGCGGCATCCGGCAATTGCGCATACAGAACCAGGTAGCCTTGATCCTGTTGTGGAATAAAGCCGGTCGGCACTTTCTCAAATGCCAATAAATTCAAGCCGTTAAGACCGACATACAACACCAGTACCAAGGCGGTCATTCGGATCAAGCGGCCAACCAGACGCGAGTAGCCAACACTAAAACGCTCGAAAAAGCGATTAAACGCGCCGAAAAACCAACCGAATAGTTTGTCGAATAGTTTGGTGAAAGCGTCTTTATTGTCGTGGGCGCGATCCAGCAGCAGGGCGCATAAAGCCGGACTGAGGGTCAAGGAGTTAAACGCCGAAATGACCGTGGATACGGCAATGGTCAAGGCAAACTGTTTGTAAAACGCGCCAGATACGCCGGTGATGAAAGCCGTGGGCACGAATACCGCCACCAACACCAATGCCGTGGCGACCACCGGCCCGACCACTTCGGACATCGCCAGCCGCGTGGCCTCACGGGCATGCATACCTTCGGCAATATGCCGCTCGACGTTTTCCACCACCACGATGGCGTCGTCGACCACGATACCGATGGCCAGCACCAAACCGAATAGCGATAGCGTATTCAATGAGATGCCCAGCGCCGACATCACCGCAAAGGTGCCGATCAAAGATACCGGCACTGCTAGTAACGGAATCACCGCCGCCCGCCAGTTTTGCAGGAACACGATCACCACCAACACTACCAAAAATAAGGCTTCGAACAGGGTTTTGACTACCTCATCGATGGACTGCTCCACGAAGACCACAGTGTCGTAGACCAGCGTGTAATCCAGGCCTTCGGGGAAATGCACCTTCAGTTTTTCCATTGCCGCCATCACTGCTTTTTTGGTGTCGATGGCATTGGAGCCGGGTAGCTGGAAAATCGCCAGACCAACGGTCTGATCGCCGTCCAGGTACAAGCCGGAGTTGTAATCCTTTGCACCCAGCTCGATACGCGCCACGTCCTTCAGGCGGGTGACTTGACCGTTCGCGCCTTGCTTGATGACGATTTCGCCGAATTGTTCGGGCTCACTTAAGCGGCCCAAGGTGCTGACGGTGTATTGATACTCGGCATTAATCGGTGAGGGTTGCTGGCCGATGACGCCGGCCGCAACCTGCACGTTTTGTTCGCGCACCGCGTTCACGACTTCAGCGGCGGTCAGGTTGCGTGCGGCGATCACTTCCGGATTCAGCCACAAGCGCATGCTGTAATCGCGGGCGCCGAACAACAAAATGTCGCCGACACCGGGCAAACGCGCGAGGGTATCGCGGATTTGCAGCAGCGCGTAGTTGCTCATATAAACGCTATCGTAGCGCTTATCCGGCGATACTAGGTTAACCACCAGACTTAAATCGGGGCTGCGTTTTTTAACGCTCAGGCCTTGGCGGCGCACTTCTTCCGGCAGTTTCGGTTCGGCCAGCGCTACCCGGTTTTGCACCAAGACCTGGGCTTTATCCAGATTGGTGCCGGGCTTGAAGGTCACGGTCAAGGACATGGCGCCGCTATTGGTGGACTGCGAGGACATGTACAACATGTCTTCCACGCCGTTCACTTCCTGTTCGATCGGCGTCGCGACGGTTTCCGCGACCACTTTGGCGTTGGCGCCGGGGTAATTGGTATTGACCACGACGGTAGGCGGGGCAATTTCCGGGTACTGGGCAATGGGCAGGCCAATCAGCGCGAGACTGCCGACCAACACGATCACGATCGACAAAACCGCCGCGAATATGGGCCGATCGATAAAAAAATGGCTGAATTTATCCATGGTTTAGTGCGCTCCGGGCTCGGCCAGCGAGGTGCGTTCGGGGTTCACTTTGGCGCCGGGTTTAAGCTTTTGGAGGCCTTCTACCACCACCCAATCGCCGGCTTGCAGGCCGCTGCGGATCACGCGCATCTCGCCGATCCGCGAGCCCGGGGTTACTTGCCGGTATTCGGCTTGATTGTCTTGATTGATCACCCAAACAAAGCGTTGGGCCTGATCGGTGGCGATGGCGCGATCCGGCAATAACAGAGCCGGATAGGATGCCGAGGCTTGCACCCGCAAGCGCGCAAAAAAGCCGGGACTGAGCGGTTCGTCCGGATTCGCGAACACGCCGCGCAAAGTTAGGGTGCCGGTGGCAGCATCCTCGCGCGGGGCGATATAGTCCAGTTTACCCTGATGTGGAAAATCGATTTCGTCGGCAACCGCCAACTCGACTGGCGTACCTTTTAAATCGGCTGAGGCTTTGCCGTGTTGCTGGGCATGGCGGCGATAGCGCAGGACCGATTGTTCGTCGGCATCGACGTACACATACACCGGGTCGGTGGAGACGATATTGGTCAGCAAGGTGTCGTCAGCCTTTACCAGGTTGCCGGCGGTGATCATTTCCCGGCCGACGCGACCGCTGATCGGCGCGCGGATTTCGGTGTATTCCAGATTGAGTTTGGCGGTGTAAACGCTGGCTTGCGCAGATTCGACGGCGGCGGCCGCTTCGCGCAGGCCTTTATTACGCATGTCGTATTCTTCCGCAGAAATGGCTTTGGCTTTGAACAGGTTTTCGGCACGGCCCAGGTCGTTTTTGGCTAGTTCGCTTTTGGTTTTGGCGCGCTCCAATTCGGCTTGGGCGAAGTTAAGTTGCGCCTGCAGCGGCTTGGGATCGATCTGAAACAGTAGGTCACCTTTTTTAACTTTGGCGCCGGCGGTGAAATTGACCTTATCCAAATAGCCGCCAACTCGGGCGCGGATGTCGACAGAACTGACGGCTTCGACCCGGCCGGTGTATTCGTCCCACTCGGTGGTTTCCCGACTCAAGGGTTGCGCAATTTTAACGTTGGGTGGCGGTGGCGCGGCGGGCGCGCCCTCTGGCTTGCTGGTGGAATCGCAGCCGACTAGTCCCAGTTGGAGAAGGATGAAGATTGCGCTGAGGTGGAGTAGGTGATGCAAATGGCCTGGCCGAGGCATGGCAGGAAGGCTTTGCTCACCACGGGAATTCCCGGTGTTAATCGCAATCGTCATGCAGCTGTTTTTTGCCATTTCCGTAGAGTCTCGAATGTCATGTAAATAAAAATGGTAATATCTATTACCGTTTAGTCTAGGGTACCATCTTTGCTCAAGTCAATTCATTTCATTTCACGAGTAACACAGCATGATTAAGTGTGGACGTCCCAGTAAGGGCGATGAGCAACAGAGTCGGGATCGTTTGCTTGATGCGGCTTTGCAGCTTTTTCTCGAACATGGTTACGGCAATTTGAGCATGGAAACCATCGCCCGCGATGCGCGGGTGTCGCTGCGCACGATCTATAACCAATTCGGTGGAAAAGCCGGTTTGTTCGGGGCTTTGATTCGGCGTTGTAGCGATCAGTTCATCGGTAGTTTGGCGGACGAGTTGGAATTGGAAGCAGCTCTTGTCGGTTTTGCCCGCCAATTCTTGTTTCAAATTACCCGCCCGGATGTGCTCAGAATGCGGGCTATCTTGATTGGCGAATCGCCGCGTTTTCCGGACTTGGCCACCCAATTTTATGAACAAGGCCCGCGTCGAACTTTAGGCGTGCTCGCGCAGTATTTCAGTCGTCAGCAGCAGGCTGGGCGGATTGTCGACATTGATCCCGATTTTCTAGCCGACCAGTTCATCAGCGCGGTGCGCGGCGAGCGCTTACAGCGCTTGCAATTAGGTTTGGAACCGGCCCCCGACGAAGCTCAGATCGAAAGCTGGGTGCGCCAGTCTGTCGGTTTATTTTTGCAAGGCTGTCTGATACCCCGTTAACTAGATGGCTCCATCAAGCATGCTAAGCGGAGGGAAAGAGGTGTGTTAGCACAAGGCTAAATGAAGTTTCCCCGGATCAATTCGGGGTTTATTCCCAAGGAGGGCAGGCGGTGCGCCCGGATAATAGCGGGTTTTTCACCACCCTGCGGGATTGCCCATGCGACACATCATTTTTTCATTCAGCGTTTTCCTGCTTTCCTGGCAAGTTCACGCTCACGGCCCGACGCCGCAAAAAGCCAAAGAATCGGTGATTATTCAAGCACCGCTTGCCAAGGTTTGGACCGAGTTGAAAAATTTTGACGACATTGCCAATTGGCACACCGACTTGAAAAAAAGCGCGGGTGACGGCAAGAATCAGTCCGGCGGTCTGCGCACGTTGACTTTTCAGAACGATGAAACCATCACCGAAGAGCTGGATTATTATAACGAAGCTGACCACGAATACAGCTATCGCTTGAAAGCCGAAAACACCAAAGCGTTTCCCACCAGTTCGCACACTGTCGATGTTAAAGTCGCAGCAGGCGAGGCTGCCAATAGCAGCGTGGTAACCATCAAAAGCCGCTTCTACCGAGGTGACACCGGCAATACGCCGCCGGACAATTTGAGCGACGAAGCGGCGGTTAAGGCTATGACGCAGTTTTTCAAGAATGGTTTGAACGGCTTGAAAGCGAAGCTGGAGAAATGATAAGCCGATGTCGATAATGTTTTTCGGTAGGTCTAAGAATTGAACCTAATCTGGCGCCAAGGATGGCGAGTGCCGATTTTCGGCGAGCCTTAACGCACTGGTCCGCGTCCACACCACGACCTATGTCACCGACCTCTGGCGGCTGATGCTGCGGCGGTGACTCGCCTGTCATTCCGATTTCAACTATTAAGAGCCTCCGACATCCAATTGAGTGTCCGGTTTAGTTTAGCCACATCAGGGACCCATTTCAGCTTTACCTAAAAATGCTGGCGCTCTTGTTGATCTATTTGGATGGCTCAACAATCTATAGAATCTGATTGTTGCCTTATGTAATCCCAGATCACTCTGCGTCGTGGAGCAAGACTTAGGTTGTAAGGTGTCCAATTTGATAAGTTGGGAGAGTAGAATGGATCGCTTTGCATAAGTTTAGGGTGTAGACGGCAAACTCTCTGAACTTCCGCTTGCGAGTGAGCCAATTTTTCGGGGGTATCGTCGTGTCCCCGAGACTTGCTCTCGAAATGCATGAGCAATGGGTCGGCGACATACACATTTCGTTTGCCAAGCGTATGCAGATCAAGACAGAAAACTATATCGTTGAATACAGTCTGAAAGCCCTCATTAAAACCACCCACCGCCTCGTAATTTTCGCGAGTAACAGCCAAACACGCGCCTGTGACTGCTAGCACTTCACGAGTGGTAATTGCAAGATCACGGTACCCTCCCTCCGAAGAGTCCAGATGTGAGTGAGCATGAACAGCTGCATGTTGTATCCCTGTTATGACTCCACCATGTTGCACAGATCCATCCGGATACAATAGTTTGCACCCTACGGCGCCAGTGTCGGGCTGAAACGCATGAACGGCCATTTTTTTCAACCACAGCTCATCCAACACCTTGGTATCGTTATTCAAGAATAAAAGGAGTGAACCTCGCGAATTAAGAGTCGCTAGGTTATTTAAACGTGACCAGTTGAATCCAAAATCGTCTCTTATTACCCGGATGAGTTGTTCATCCGCCGCTTTTTCCAACATTGTCAAACAGATAGAATCTGTTGAGCCATTGTCAATAACAATAATTTCTAAGCGCTCGGCAGGCCATTCGGTGCGCTTTATACTTTCAAGGCACGGTCCCAGAAGATCCCAGCGATCCCGTGTGGGGATAATAATACTGACAAACGGTAGCTTTTCAGGTAGCGATACGCGGATCGGAAAGGGTCTTGCGGGCAATGCGTCGTGGTAAAGTACATGAGGTATATGTAGTACCCGATCCTCACCCATCTCTATCGCGTAGTTAATTGCAATGGCTCTTGCCTCAGCGTTGATATCGGCTAGCTGACGTAACAAAGCTCGGCTGCCTTTGACTCCGCCGCGAAAGGCTAGCATCCGCCCGAGAAGCAAACCTTGTCGCGCGAGTAACGGCGAGAACTGCGGCTTTAACCAAGGATTGCTCGGAGCTTCTTCTCTGTTGAATTGATCCTCGTCCGAGTATGCCATCGTTGCACTCGGCAGAAGCCTTAAGGCCTCTGTAAAAATTCGCAAAGCGTGTGGACGAGGCAAAGCCCCTCCCTCTATGAATACAATGAATTCAGTTTCTGGCAGGGCTTTCGGTAACGTGAAAGATATACGCGTGTCAGCATTGATACGGTGGAGAATATTTTGGATGGTGTTGCCAGCCTTACATTCAGCGCTAAATAGAAAGACTGCTTGCCATAGCTGACCCACATTAGCGACCAACCTTAGCGCTAATTCTTCTGCATATTGCTCTGAGGCTTGTTCAAACCTTGCAATGATAAAAGTCCGAGAGTAATCAGTAGTTGCTTCTAGCTCAGAAAGAATTTCCGCGCTTGGAGAATCGAATTTGGCTGACCACTGAGAATAAGACAAATTTTGTTCATTTTCAGCTTGGCTAAGTGTCGGTTCGGTTAACGCACTCAAACGCTCGTAAAGTTCAAAGATATAGTCGCCCGCGCCGATTTTTTCAGTTGAGCAAAGGATCAGTGCCTTAAGCGTTGGACGTGTATTTAAGAATGAGATGCTCAATTTTAATATACGACTGACTAAAGCCTTTAATCGACCAAGCAGCCCATATTCCCGCAATAATTTTATCTGCAGAATTGCAAAATGTTGTAGTTGTGTTGGCATGCGCAGAGGTGATGTAATTTCGAATTGATTGAAGCGGGACATTAGCGGGCAAACGATCTCTTTTGAAAAATCACAACCCTTCGGCATTTTGTAAGCCAGCTGAAGTCTGCGCCATTTCAAGCCCTAATATCTAAAGTGGCCCCCAAGAGTATCGACAAAATGATCTGAAATTTTTCGTGAGCTAGACCGCCTTGATCGATCGGCATGTGGATCAAAGTAAATCCGCTATAGATAGATGTTAGGCACCGATACGAAAGGGCCTTGTAGATGAGAAGCTAACCGATTTTCTGATACTTATTACGAAATTCGCCACGTAGCAATACCAGCAGTATATTCACAGCTTTGTCGGAGTTGGATATCGGAGTTGGATTATTGCTTCGCGCAAGCTAAGGGACTCGGTTAGCGCGCTGAAAGACAAATTGTTACTTATCAGTATTCAAGCTTATAGGCGGCCCGCAATTTTTTCTGTATGGGTATCAAATAGCTTTCTCGGGTAACTGCTCCAGACGTTTCTCGAATCACTGTGCTTTCTTCGTGCTCAAGCCGGGAAACATACCAGGCATGGAAAACTCCACTAGATACGGTTGGCACTCTCGGATGCCCGACCGAAAATTCCTGGCAAAATTCGATCGGATAGGCGCGAATTTCATAACCCGCCCCAAGCACTCGAATTGTCGATTCTTCTCCGGTATCCGTGTGCTCACCTTGTAGCTTTCGCAATTGGATCAAGCTGCCGAAATCCGCCTTTTTAAAACACATAAAATGCGGGTGTACGTACCATCCATGAGGATTCCCGACGTGCTTGTCAACGAATTGTGCGCCAGTTAGCCGTATGGTTTCACTCAGGCTATCTACTGATTTTTTTAGCCAATCCTCTGAAACAGGATGCGCATCAGAATCGATGAGGACAATATTGGGGTGGCGGGCGGCCTTTATGCCTTTTTCAGCCGACTCGGCATGACCGTGCTCACGGGTTCGCCATTGCGCGAATTTAATAAGGGTTACGTCCGACTGTTCACTCATCCATCGACGGGTTTCGTCCTTGGAACCGCGATCAACGATGATAATTTCGTAAGCACGGAACCCGATGTGGGCACGTATCCGTTCAACCAGAAGTCTGGAGAAAAAATAACCGTCGCGCGTTACACTAACTATACTGACCGGCTTTAAATTTGGCATATGGCCATGCTATCACCGAATCGAATAAAATCAAGCACATGGCAAATAGTTTCAACGCTTTCCGTCTATTGACGACGCCTGTAGAGTTCCAATGTCATCGCCACTGATAAGCGTGTTAATGCCCGTCAAGAACGCGCGAAGGTATCTTCATGATTCGATAGCTGGCGTGCTGACGCAAACTCATGCGGATTTTGAACTTCTGTTGATTGATGACTATTCAGATGACCGTAGTCTGTCCGTTTGCAATAGCTATGCGCGGTCCGATCGCAGGATAATTGTTTTACAAAACCAAACATCCGGCGTCGCAGCTGCGCTGAATTTCGGCATTGCGCACGCAAAGGGCGTTTATATGGCTCGAATTGATGCCGACGATGTTTGCGTCCCCAGTCGATTCGAACGACAAATTGCAGTGCTGCAAGCAAACCCCGAGATCGCTGTCGTCGGCACATGGGCCCGGGTTGTCGATGGACAAGGTGTTGAGATTGGGTCGCTCACACCACCAACCCAGGCCACCAATATCAGATCGCAACTTTTAAGCAGTAATTGCGTTATTCATCCTTCCGTAATGGCCAGGCTCGCTGTCGTAAAGGATATTGGCGGTTATCGTCCGGTCTTTGAAGGCTGCGAGGATTACGACCTCTGGTTACGGATAGCGACCGTGGCCGGTATATGCAATTTGAACGAGATGCTACTGTGCTATCGGATGCACGACGCACAGGTGAGCTGGCAACGTGTTGAGCAACGGATACTTTCCGAGCTTGCCGCGGCACGTTTCGCATCCAGCCGGGATTTAGAACAGCGTGTTGATCTCGGTAAAATAAAGGCAATTAACAGGGAAACGTTATTGGTTATCGGTTTTAAACCCCAGGAAATAGACGACGCGCTGCAAATTCGCACTATTGGAACGGCCTTGGAGGCGATTAGGTTTAAACAATACCGTACTGCCCAAAGCATACTCGCTAAACTGGAAATTCGGCGGGAAATGCCATTCAAACGGTTAGCCATAGTCCAATTTCTGAGGACTTTCCTATATTTGCGCAGCTATCTTTACGGAAGTTCCTAAGGGTTAGACTGATGAAAGAGTTAGGGTAATGATGTTGGAAATTGCTTCCGGCCAGGTTTTGGCTTGGAAACAGCGAGAAACGCCCGCCGCCGCTTCCTTCGGATAATCAGGGCACTCAATCCAGCTTGCAATCTGCCTACGCCAAGCCGATTTATCTAGCGGATCGATGCAAGGCATCACGCCCTCGAATATTTCACCCAAGGAGCCGCCCGTTGAACAAATGACTGCCTTGCCCCGCGTGAATGCCTCTACGACTGGCAATCCGAAACCCTCGTAAAGAGAGGGATAAACACAAAAAGCGGCGTTGGCGTAGAGGATGGACAGCTCTTCATCATTAACATGCTCCAAATACAGCAAAGTATCGGCAAACAGGTTGCCGTCAAGTTGGGATTGAACTGCCTCGTTCATCCAGCCCCGGCGTCCTACAAAGACTAGCTTGAACCCAGTCCTCTCTATGAGACCGTCCTCCATTAATTCCCGCCAAACTGACAGCAAAAGCTGGTGGTTTTTTCTAGGCTCTATAGTGCTCACGAAAAGTACGTATTGTCCGGCCCGAAGTTCTGGTCTCAATTGCATAGTATTCTCCCCAGCCACCTTAGTCAGATCGCAACCCAAGGGTGCGATCGCGATTTTCGTGAATGCAAGATTGCGAACACGGCAATAGTTTTCGATGTCATCTTTAGTGCACTTTGCGTTGACCAAAACCAAATCTGCACCAACAAACATTTGTTCCCAATAGATACGAAAGCTCTCGATATCCTGGGAGGGGAAGAATTGCGGAAATATCAATGGAATAATGTCATAGCAAATGACCACCAATCGGAACTTTTGTTGCTGTTTAAGTGCGGCTATCGCCGCAGGGTTTTTGCGGGACCAGTCCGATGAAGCCGAAATAACCACATCGTTTTCGCCAAGCATGACCGATGCGCCAATCGCCATATCGCTGGGTACCAGAGAAATCCTTACGCCTTTGGAATCTTCTAATGGAAAATGATGCTCTCGAATTGACAACATCAACCGCTGCAACCGGTCCACAGCGTCAAATAGCATCTGATGCTCAGCCTTAAGTCGGATTCGTTCAAGCGCCAGTAACACGCGAGACCGATTAGGCATGAAACGCACCCAGCCTTCGCGCGGAGTAACTGGTGGTGCCAGCATAGCTTGTGGGCCAGTTAGAGGTCCGATCCACGCATCCGATATTCTGCGGTAAGTATTTGTGGAAATATCGTAAAAACATGGGGTTGCATTCTGCAAATGCAATTTTACGTAGCTGTAGAGTTCACTTTCTACTCGAATCATTCCGGTCGCCGAGCCCGTCCAACTCAGGAGACTGGAGATATCAATGTAAATATTCGGCGAATCGTTCATTGCGTACCTATCTTTATGTTTTAATCCGATCAATTTTTACGCGCTAAAATCGCCTAAACTCTCGAGTTCCGATGAAATTGTATACCGGGTAAGGCGCTGAGTCGCCAGTGAAGGCAGACAGGGGAAAGCTATAGGAATTTCCCGTCAGAAGCTTGACCGAAGACGCCTTGACGTTCATTGACCACCAACTTAGGCCTTTGTAGAATGCAGAGGCCTGATTTCGTGTTTTTGCCCACCCGTTTATGCGTTTCTTTTTTCTAGGAAAATCCAATAAAAATAGCACTCTCCATTGACCGACTAAGTAGAGATTTAGGTGGCGCGCAAATTTGGGTAGATGGTTTTGCCCGCTATTTAGTGAAGCAAGGCCATGAAATTCATGTCTTGACATTCCTCGACCACAGTCAGGATGCTCCATATGCTGTGCATGTCCTGCCGGATATAGGTACCGTCCTTTTCCGAGCCAGTGCAATGAATCATAAGGCCGCCTCAATTTCGGCGGACGCATTTTACGATACCGGAGTGGCTTGGTCCGCTGATGTGTTGCAACCTCATGCTGGCTCAGCCGTGTATAGCGAGCGTCAATGCATCGACGCCTTCGGGCCAATCTTGAGATTGCGTGCCGCGCTGTCCCCACGCGCCATTTGGCGGCGCAAGGCCATGATGAAGCTGGAACAAACTCAGTTACACAATGCGGGGAAAATAGTCGCTGTGTCAGGTCTTGTCGAGCGTCTGCTGAACAGGCAATACGGCATTCCACAAACCGCTATTTCGGTGATTCACAATGGCGTTGACACATCAAGATTCGATAGAAGCCTCTTGCAAAGACGGCGCGACTTTGAACGTGCTAGTCTTGGCATTAATGACAAAGAAATCATTTTTCTAGTCCTGGCCAACAATCTTATGCTGAAGGGTGTCGATTTGGTTATTCGCGCCTGTGGATTATTGAAAAAAAAAGGATACTCGGGCGCCCGATTAGTCGTGGCTGGGGCCAACCCGGATCGAAAAATGTTAACTTTGATCGACCAAGAAAACGTTGCTGGGATTACAGACTTTGTTGGCCATGTCGAGGATGTTACTGCTTTATTGGCCGCGGCCGATGTGTTTATGCATATCACTCGTTGGGACGCCTGTAGTCTGGTGACGATAGAAGCCATGGCAAGCGGTTTGCCGGTTGTGACAACTTCGAGGAATGGTGCTGCGGAATTGATAAACCCAAGTATTGACGGAATTGTGCTTTCGGATCCTGAAAATGTAGAAAACTTGGTAGAGACCATGCTCAGTCTATTCGACCATGACTTAAGGCACAAGCTAGGGGCTAATGCTTATCAAAGTGCCCAACGCTTTGATATAAATATCAACTTTCAAAAAGTGGAGCAGTTGTTATTGTCACGTCAATAGCTTGTCGGGTAAATAGACCATATTCCGGTTCTGTTTTCCCGTCGGTCAAACAAGGAAATTAAGAGGAACGAGGAAACGCAGTTAAAGAATGATATAGACTCTTTATCTTTCCAAGCGGCCGGCAAAAAAATGAAGATAATTCTAGCAGTCAATGCAATCAAACCACCCTTGACGGGAATCGGACTGTACACCTGGGAGTTGGCAAACCGCTTACCCAGCATGCCTGAAGTCAAGTCGTTAAAATATTTTTCAAGTGGCCGCTGGATAAATGATGTCGCTTCTCGCCTGGAACAAAATACATCCGCGCTCGCTGCAAGACGCCAGCTTTTGCGCAATCCTATTGCGGTTGCTGCCTATCGACGGTTATCACCGTTATTGTTGCGCCAACGGTTAAAAACATTTTCCGATCATTTGTTCCACGGTCCCAATTTTTACCTACCGCCTTGCGCCGGACCAGCCGTCGCGACGATACACGATCTTTCAATTTTTCGGTACCCGGAATGCCATCCTCCCGAACGGGTTGCCTTTATGCAAAAGGAAATTCCACTATCGCTTAGCCGGGCTAACTTTCTAATTACCGACTCCGAATTTATCCGGCGCGAGGTGATTGAGTTTTTCAATTGGCCGGAAGCTAGAATCCGAGCCGTACCGCTTGGTGTTGCCGACAAATATAGGCCACGTGGTAGTGCTGAGAGCCAAGCGATTATGGATAAATTCGGCTTGAGGTATCAAAGTTACGCACTGTTTGTGGCCACTATTGAGCCAAGAAAGAATATTTCTACGCTCTTAAGCGCTTATGAGGCGTTGCCTATAGCGATAAGAAATCGCTACCCTCTAGTATTGGCTGGCGACTATGGCTGGCGGAGCGAGGACACCCACCGCCGCATCGATAAGGGCCAGCAAGCTGGCTGGCTGCGCTACCTGGGCTATGTGTCGGAGACCGATTTGCCGGTGCTGTTTTCCGGCGCGAGAGGATTTGTTTATCCTTCGTTTTACGAAGGCTTCGGGCTACCGGTGATAGAGGCAATGGCAAGCGGTTTGCCGGTATTAATATCCAATCGCTCATCGCTCCCAGAGGTTGCGGCCGACGCAGGTTTAATCGTGGAAGCCGAAGATGTTGAGGCGATGACCGAAAAGCTTCGAGTGTTGCTTGAGGACGATAACTGGCGTGCTGGTGCGGTAAGACGGTCACTCGATATAGCTAGTCGTTATTCCTGGGATTTGACGGCGAGGAATACGATAAATGTCTATCGAGATGTTCTCGGCTCGGTCAGCGATTGAAGTCAATTTTTGATCCTAACTAAACCGAAGGAAAAGTTTCAAAGATTGAAAATCCGAAGATGCGTGTTCGCCATGTTGAGCGCAGCCATCCTTTGACATTCACGGTTATTTTTTACTTGGACGACGATGCGGGTTCTACATTTTTATAAAACGTCTTTTCCGGATACGGTTGGCGGTATCGAACAAGTGATTAATCAAATTGCCCGCGGAATGAGTAAACTTGGTGTGGAAACCGATGTGCTGTCACTAACGCCGGAACGAGTCCCCTCTACTTTAGAAATTGACGGATATCTGACCCATCGCGTACCCCTGGATTTTCAGATTGCATCAACGGGTTTTTCATATTCGGCCTATTCCCGCTTTAAGCAACTCGCCAAACAGGCTGACCTTATTCATTATCACTTTCCGTGGCCGTTCATGGATGTGATGCACTTCGCCGCCCGACTCAAGAAGCCGTGCCTTGTTACCTATCATTCAGACATCATTCGCCAAAAGCATCTATTGAAACTATATCGCCCGTTGATGAATCGATTTTTGGCAAGCGTCGACAAAATCGTAGCTTCCTCACCTAACTATTTTTCCACCAGCGACGTGTTAAAAGAGCTATCGCATAAAGTGGACGTTATTCCATACGGCTTGGACAGAGCAACTTACCCTCCGCCTACACCTGACGCGCTGAGGGCTTGGCGAGAAAGACTTGGGCCAAGGTTTTTTCTATTTGTGGGTGTTCTGCGCTATTACAAAGGCTTGCATGTGTTACTGAAGGCTGCGCAGGGCACTGACTATCCGATAGTGATAGCGGGTTCTGGTCCAATTGAACGTGAATTAAAAAATCAATCTGAGCAAATCGGTTTGAAAAACATTCATTTTCTTGGCGTATTATCCGAGAGTGACAAGTCAGCGTTATTGACGCTATGCCATGGCGTAGTATTTCCATCGCACTTGCGGTCGGAGGCCTTTGGTATTTCTTTACTGGAAGGGGCAATGTACGGCAAGCCGATGATCTCCAGCGAAATAGGTACCGGGACAACCTTTATAAACATTAGCAAGAAAACCGGATTAGTGGTACCGCCCTCTGACCCGGCTGCGCTCCGACAAGCCATGCAATATCTCTGGGATCATCCGGATGAAGCAGCGTTAATGGGCACCCGTGCGGAGGAGCGATACTATAAGTTATTTACTGCTGAGAATATGCTTATGGCCTATCGGACACTCTACGAGAATTTAATAGACTCCTAATGCCATGGCGTCAAATGGAGCATGGCGTGGCGAGATTTTAGTTTCGTATTATGGAGATCTAGAACACCTAGATTAGTGGTTTTGGCGACTCCAATATCTTCGGTTAAGTATCGGTTTCCGTTCACGGGAATTAGAAGTCTGTTCAGCAAGCTTTTGATTATGATGATTTTTTCTTTAGAAAAGCAAAACAACGCCAATCTTGAAAGAGCAGTTCTGGCACAGGAAATCATGTTTCCAAATGAATGAAAAAACAATGATGAGTAGCACCGCACTTATTTTGGGAGTATCTGGTCAGGATGGTGCATACCTGGCCAAATTTCTGTTGGGCAAACAATATAGGGTTTATTGTCCGGCGTCAATTATCTTTT
>MSXO01000058.1 GCA_002083615.1 Proteobacteria bacterium ST_bin11
TGGCGAAGAGGGGGAAAATAATGCGCGAAATTATTTCTGATGAAATCCTACAAAAGTCGACGTAGGTCGGCCCCCGTGGAACCCGTGGGTCGACGTAGGTGAGAATCCGGACATAGTCTTGCAAATTACTCGCCCACCCGGCAACAACGATCTTCGTTGTGCTCGCATTGCACCCATCGATTTTCTATTAGTTTCACTAGGCGAATTTCCTCGACGTTGTCAAAGATCTTTGTGCTGTTGTCGAACTCCCCGTGCAAATGTCTTTCGTTAGACTTATACACAGTGTAAAGAAACTACTTCGTGCTCGTCGTTCCAGTAGAGCCAACTCCTTTAGGACGATCGACGATCCTATATGGTGGCTCTTCTGTGTTTCCGATTCGATGCGCACAACAGAACCTCTCTTCAATGGAGAACCGCCGCTAGGAGGCCTGACATTTTTGCGTGTTGTGCTCGGACGCAACGCAGAGTTGGATATTCAGCGACTTGAAGTTTCTGACGCGACACCTCTTCAACGTCTCGCACTTGTCCGCAATCTACTTGCGTCCAAAGTGGTTGAAAGCACCACTCAAGTTTTGAGTGAAAGCAGCGCGGAGGTGCGAAACGCTGCGACTTTGCGCGTCAACCTGAAGCTAAGTGAAAGTTCCTATCTGTGGAGAGTGCTATCGATGGTGTTGGGCGTTGCCGTCACAGAGTCCAGTGAATTCAAGGAGGTAGCACAGAGAATGGTGAAGCCCCTGCCTTTTCTAAGGGAAAATCCCACGGACACCAAGGTGAGTACTCTGTTCGACTACCTGGACAAAGACAATTCGCCGGCACTCTACTCGGATTTACACTTGCGTGCGCGTGCTAGTCGTTCCACTCGACAACTTGAAGTTTTTCGTTTGATGCAAGCGGATCGACAGTTCGAGGTAAGCGTAGAGGGGATTGTCTCACCCGAGGCAAAATTATCTCAACTCTTCCAAGGGAAAGGCTACTTTGTGTGCTCTGTCGAGAACGACCAAGAAGAGCACGTTCCCTACTCTCTGTTCTTTTGTCTATTCGATGAAGATGGTGTTAAATCAAAGATGTTTCGGTCCATGCGAGAGAAACTACAGAGTCAGTCGGTCCGACTGTTGACGAACGATGAATATCACGTCGAAGGCGAAGTTGTTTGGAAACGAGGAAGACGGCGACAGCCAACAAAGATCGTCGTCTTCAAGACGGAACCTCTCGTTGCAAACCTCTCGACTATTCTACGCAATCAAGAACCTTCTTCTCGTTTGAAGAAAGCGCTCTTTGATTGTTGCTTCCTTGTGTTGAACGCTGTGAAAGACTTCCGATGGCGACACAACAACGTGCGATGTGATCGATTGGTGGCCGCAAGAAATCTAGTCAAGCAGGAAGAAGACGCCGACGAAAGTCCTGACACCTGGAAGATCATCGATTTTGAACAGGAAAGCCTACGTAGCACCTCCACCTGGCTTGCCAACGCTCCACTACCTGGCGTCGATCTCCCCAAGGTCTGGGATGTCATCTGTCTGATGGTCGATGCACTATCGTTGAACTCTCATCGCTTTGTTGTGGAGACGTTCTCTGAATTCTCTTCGCTTTTCGACGGACATCTCCGCAGCTTCCGAATCGACGATCAGTCTTTGACCATCCGCTATAAGAATAGCGGCGATCTCGTTGAACATCAGTTCACTGCACACATTAAGGCTGGAAACGTAGTGGGTGAATGGCGTCAAGAAGCTCTCGTCGACTTTTCTTTGAAAGACGAGAAGCTAAAGGTGGCCGTTTCTAGGCTTGCTAGCTACGGCGTCGAAGAGATCTTTGAGCAGGTAAAAGGTGTGAAAAAGGACAGCGATGATGATGCAATCTACACGATACAATATCAAGGCGACGTCGACAACTACCTGCTTATTGTTTTTCACGGACAGTCCGATGATTACGGCGACAGAATGACCGCGCACAAATACGCTGCGTTCAACAATCTCGCCGTGAACATCGAGCGACTTTTCACCATCGACGACACAACGTTTGTTGTTGTTTTCGCGTCTCGAGTATTCGCCAACGAAAAGCTTCTACAGATGTTTGAACGTGCAACATTGTCCGACCTTTATGAACTGCAAGCGTTCATCGATTCGCTGTTCGAGTGTGTCCGACGTCTTCACGTGGAGACAACTTGTCTTCTACAGAATACGAACTTGGGAAACTTTGTCGTGATGAAAAACGGCGAAGTCAAATTCGTCAATTTACGCAAGGCGTGGCACAGCGTGATCTTCAGAGGAGGTAGACCATTCAAAAACCCAAAGCCCGTGTTTCCCTACACGTTGGAAGATGACGTTCACCGACAGGTGAAAGAGTTGATTCCTAGAGTCCGAGATCCTCCGTACATCTTTGACTTTGTCTATCTGTACATTGACGTTTTTGTTGCACTAGGCAACGCAAAGATGCGCGACGATGTAAAGTGGGAAATTTGCGAATATCTATTCAGGCAAACGAGCAGAAAGTATCTCAACTATATGCAGCCGCGCAGTCAAGTGGTGAGCATTTCCCACATGTTGGCTGACAGGACAGACGTTAGCGTTGAAGTGAAAATGCGCGTCAAATTCAAAGCTCCGCAGACCTTGGGGCGTTGGTTTGTCTACACTCGAAAAGAAACCGAAAAGGCTCAACGTCTCAAAGTTTTCTTAATTTAGTGACATGATGGGACTTCTATCATAGGGACAGAGAAACTGCAAATGCTTTGCCTCTTTGATTGTTCTTGTGCAGTCAAGGCATACTCGCCTACAGTTACATGGCTTAAATAAAACAAGAGGTGCTTTCACCTCTTCACGACAAATATAACAGTAGTTTGTCGTAGAATTGTCAAGAGAAGAACGATCGGGTAGCTCAATGCTCAAGCGAACATATCGTTCTCTGCTCGTCTCTTCTCGTTCAGGTAGAGCAGCTTCAATGAAAGAGAACGGTAGCACAATATTCCTTTTGTTGACTCGTTCTTCGATGTAGGTGGCAACAAAGTTCTCAGAGTTCAAGGATTCAAAGCTTCTCAAATCAATGATGCTGTCGTTGGCGAGGGCCTTGATCGTCAGACTGTCGATTCTTCCACAGACAGCGATGATGCTCTTTCCTCCGGCAAAGCAGGTTGCGCGTTTACCCCCGGATAAGTAGGCGCGCATTACCGCTCCACCAAAAGTCTTTGCTGAGAAGTTTGCCTTGCAGGTCCTTCGCACGATAACCTCGACTTGACCTTGTACCACGAAGTTCACCGGTGATTGACGACAAAGGAAAATTTCGCTACTCGAAGAAATCATCGAGGTTTCTCCAGAGTATCTCTGTGCTAGCAGGCCAAGGAACCATGTGTAGTCTAGCTCTTTCACAAGGTAGAGCGAGAGTGTCTTAAGTGTAGTGTCAAAGACGAAGATGGGTTTGGCGTGTAGAGAATCAATACCTTTGACGATGGTCTTTTGCTCGTCCACTTGAACGAGTGGATAATCCTTGCAATTGTCGATTTTCACCATGCTAACAATTAGAAAATTGATGGCCATTTCCTCTTTTAGATTCTTCGGATAAAAAAAAGAACGAACGAGCGACGAGAAAGAAAAAAAAAGTCTTAACTTTAGAAAGAAAAATTGACGAAAGGTAGAGAGCGAAGGAGAAAAAAAAAAGAAGACTTGAACTTAAGAAATGCCGTCTTCTGCTGCACACGAAGCTTGTTGTCATGGAGATATAGAACTCTTTGAACGGGTTTTGCGTGAAGATCCAAACTCTTTTAGTCTCAACGACGAACATGGTGTATCACCACTTTACTACGCTTCGAGAAACGGTCACGTGGTCATTGTGTGGCGTCTTCTTGAACGCTTTCCCATTCTCGCTAAGCAGGCTATTGGCCAATGTACTTGTGGTACGTGCGTGTCTTTGATTGGTGGTGGAAGACTTGCGAAAAAACCACTGCCTTCTCCAGCTTTGAAGCCAAACGAACGAGCGTTTCATCTGAACATCTATCCGACAGGAAGCATGCAAAAGACGACAAGAAGTAGAATACCCTCTTCCAGTGGACTACCCGTGCTAAACGTCGAAGAACATGTTTATCGACAGTTGCTCGAGCAAAATTTAATAAGAAACCTTGAATAACAAAGAGCGAGAAAAACTTTTTCCCCCACTAACGTGCAGCCACACAACGAAATGGCACTCAGTCTTGAATTAACCGACTATCTAAAGGACGCCTTTCACAGCGATGGATCGACTCAACTTGAAGTACTCATGAACAACGTTGATGTGTTTCCCATTGAAGACCAACGATTCGTGTTCAATCTATCGGCGTTGGATCACATCTTCAAGTGTGTTTCCTTCAGCATGTTCAAACGCTATGCAGAGTTGATTGGCATTGACTTTCCCAATAGAGGCCACATCATGTTAGCCTTCAGGTTTGGAAACTTTCAATTCATCGAAGACGCGTTTGCAAGTGGAATCTACACAAGGAAAGAGCATTCTCCGCTCTTCTTTCCTCTGGATATTACCGACACCGATCAGTTCTTTCGATTGTTTTGTCATCCTAACGATACAAACAACTCGAGTATCTTTGCCATGTGCAGCCATCTCATTCGCTTGCCTGGTCGCTATTCGGAGCTCCGACGTCTTCTTTTGTTCTACCTGGAACTATCGTCGAAGTCTGGATCTCCCTGTCGGCAAGATGAAAATGTTTTCTACATGTTCAGTGGGTGTCTTAAACACGTGGATCAACGTCACGTAGCCATTTTCCTCGAGGTCTTTCCGGTTGTTAGTCACGGACTTATCCTCTATGAAATGTCTCAGTCAAAAGACCCAAGGTGTTATGAATATGCGCTTTCGCAAGTTTCAAAATCGCTTTGTCCCGACGCAGCAACTTCCATGCAATCTCTGACCGTCATGTTTCGTTACAGGCAATTGGGCGACTGTAGAAAGTTCTTTAAGGCTTGGTGCAAGTTCAATGACACGGAACCAAAGTATTTCAATCATATCTTGGTGTTGCTTGCCTTGACTTCAAAGCGGCAAATTGCCGTAGAAAGAAAAGGCCTGAACAAGCAGGCGAACCTGGTGAATTTATTTCTATCCGATGATGAACGCTTGAAAATCCGTCGTCTTGTTCACTTTGATCAACCCGCACGATATTTCATGTTCTGGGCGAGAAAAGCAAAGAGACTAGGGCAATTGCGCTGCGGTGATTTAACAACAAAGAGACTTATCGTGGAGTCGTGAAAAGTAAAAATCACCTACAAGCAAGAAGATCGTTGTTGTGAAGAATCTCTGGTGTAGTTCCTTCGTCGAATGTAACTTGCGAAGAGGATGCCCGTAAAGAATGTGAGCTAGACAATGGCCGCGAGAAACATCACGTTCTTTCTTTGCTTTGCTGGATGTTCGGTGGGCGGGGGAAAAGAATAGATCATGATGACGTAAGAAATTCCAGCCACTCCCCAGGCTTAAAAAAGGCAGAAAAAAGCTCCCAAAACCTGCAGAAAACCTCCATTTTGACGATAACTTATCATTATGGTGGAGAGGGGAAAAATAATGCGCGAAATTATTT
>MSXO01000059.1:0-2012 GCA_002083615.1 Proteobacteria bacterium ST_bin11
TTTTCTGCCTTTTTTAAGCTCTAGGAATGGCTGAATTTTCTTACGTCAGCGTGATTAACATAACCTAGTCGTGGATAGAGCGTTCTCTTTAGTGTGCTGACTTTGCTCGCAGAACAACAAGCTCTTCCTTGAAGTAGCCGCGTTCGCACTCGAGCAACAGTGTGGTCGTGAGTGATGTAACAAAGAACGCTTGTTCAATGATCTCAGCGCATCGTGTTTCGCCAATTTCTTCGTGCGCGCGAGCACTACTCTCAGAACATTCAAGTGGAAAGACGAGAGAATCAGAACAGAAATACAGGTAGCTCTCGACCACGAATTTTTCCTGGACGACCTGTCGAAAACCATGACGAAGAAGAACTCTCAGAAGTGGATAGTTGTGTACATCGTTAGCGATTTGGATGTACGGAGTGATTATCTTCCCTTCGCCTACTCCGAACACCTCGATGAAATCCACAATGGCGAAGAACACAGCGGGATCGAGGTGCACGTTGGCCGCTAAATCGCTGAGATGCTCCAGAGAGAAAGTTCGGGCACCTGCACGGATAAGCTGCTTCAACGCATCGGGAAAGCTGATCATTGCCTTGGAAAGAGAGGTTTTCGAGTAGATACGTTCATCGTCGAGATCCAAGAGCTGGGTGTCTTTGTTCAGCTCCAACAAAAAGTCAACGACCTCCAAGCAACAAAGCTTTAGCGCAATGTAAAGAGAGAAAATACTGATGCCTCTTCGTTGTCCACGAAAGTCAAAGACCTCGCTGAGATAGCGCAGTACCTGGAGGATTTTCGCAGATCGTTCTTCTGGACTGAGAGGATAGAGAACATGCGAAAACTCGAGAACATCATTTGTAACCTGCACTAGAGGTGTCCTAGTGTCCGAAGCAAAGCAAAGGCACCCGTTTTCGTCTATATGCCAGCTGCTTAGCTCTAGAGTCCAACGCATCGTTTCGACGTCGAAACTCGCAAGCGCAGAGAAGAAAGGAACGCCCGACGATACACCGTTGCGTTGATGAAGATACTTGGCGATTTCAAGTCGACCTTTGGACAACGCATAGTTAAGGTCGCCTTTCTTTCCCCCCGAGTAGACAAAGCCGGAAACTAAAAGCTCAACGGACATGCAGGCATTCTCCGAGTCTCGACAATCAAACACGACATTGATATTCTTTCGGGAAGAATTGGATTTTCCGAGTAGAACGTGGCCGTAACATCGCACAATCACTTCACCGCGCGACAGCTCTGCCTTCTGACAAAGAAACTCGATGCCGTCGAGATCGTCGTTATCAATGAAGATGGACGCCAAACTTTGGTTGTAGTTGGCTACCAAAAGAAGTGCGCTCACTGTAATACCCTCTTGTCTGAGAAGTATGGTGAAGAGCTCTGAGAAAACACCCTTGGAAAAACGATAGGCTTTTGCACAAGCAAGAAGAAGACCCGGAGAGACGTAGTCACCACCACTAAAATCAATGCATTGAAGCAGCAAGAGAACTTCACCTGCTGAAAACGATGTACCATAGAAGATGCTTCGAAATAAAGACTCGATACGATCCGTACAATAGACGACGCAATAACAGGTGGAAAGAAGTTGAGTGGACTTGACAGCAATCGCATGCTCTATGATGCGCCGCACTGTTTGAGTTGAACGATCTCCTTCAAAGTTGAAGATTGCGTTGAAAAGCTCAATGCTAGAAGGTGTTCGTTCCACAAACGCCCGTTCTACTAGTACTTTTATGACGTCTCGATCATAGGAATCGTCGCTAAAGTCGTCTTCGCCAACGCCATCGCTTCTGAAGTTCACTCGACCTCTGAGTTTCACCGTCTCTAGGAGTTCTTCAAAGGAACTTGACTGCGCGGCAAGAGCGAACGACTTTGTCCACATTGCAAACGTCGATGTGATCAAAGGAGGTGCTGCGCCTTCCAGCGAAACAGCCGGGCAATTTACTTTGAAGTAAAAATAAAATGCCAGCTACATGTTACCAGTTGAAGAAAACCGCTACCAGGTTAGAATTATAAGATTTCTG
>MSXO01000059.1:2073-4174 GCA_002083615.1 Proteobacteria bacterium ST_bin11
GGCGAGAAAAAAAGTCAGATTTACACTTTTTCGCCTCCTCTCGCTAATAGTATAAGTTATCGTCAAAATGGAGGTTTTCTGCAGGTTTTGGGAGCTTTTTTCTGCCTTTTTTAAGCCCGGGGAGTGGCTGGAACTTCTTACGTCAGCGTAGTCCAGGTGTTTTAATTTGAGATAAAATAAAATAGTTAGTCCAGACAGCAAGACCGTGAGAAAGGGGACTTTATGTTCAACACCAAAGGGTCTTTAGATTATTCGTTTTTGCGTTTGCCTCTGCTGCATTGCACCACGGTCGGCTTCAAAGAGAAGCCGACCCACCAAAGATTGACTAAAGTACACTCGATGTCGCGTCTCGGCAATGTGGCCTTCAGTGAGTTTTCCATCGAGCTTCTTGGCGATAAACTCTCTTAAGCCTTCGTGAAAACTTGAAATATCGACACCAAGCGCAAGAAGTAGCCCAACCACTTGAAATTTGTCGTAGGCCAACGCTTTTCGAACAATTGACTTCTTCAAACTGTATGCAGAGTAGCCTAGACGAACTAGAGTTTCGAGTACTAGATGATGTCCAAACCTTGTTGCACACTTTACAGCGGATTTGATCGCCTTTTTCGACGTGTTTGCCCCAAGACGGATAAGCGTCTCGACTGCAGAGGGGTATCCGTGCTCCGACGCAATAAACAAAGGCGAGCCTCTTTCACCAACCCTTGAATCTATGTGCTTACTTCCAAAGTGGATAAGCAGTTCAAGTGTTCTCATTCGTCCATTTTCAGCTGCGACGTGCAAGGGCGTACGCTGGTGATTGTCGGATTTGTCAACGTCTGCGCCAAATTCAACAAGTTGTTTCACCGCTTCAAAGTGACCATGAGTTATCGCTAAAATCAATGGCGTGGATCCGCGATTTAGGTCGCGCGCATTGAATGCTTTACCACCCAAGGTGAAAAGCAAGTTGAGCATTTTCAAGTTGCCGTTTTTAGCGGCAAAGTGCATGGGTGTTTCACCGTGTAAGTTCGGAGTGTCGAGAGCCCTTGACCCAAGACGAACTAGCGTTGAAACAACGTCAAAATGACTGCATTCCACTGCACGAAAAAGAGGCGTTTTACCTTGATTGTCGGGTTTGTCTATAATACGACCAGCACCACATTGAACAAGTGTTTCCAGAGCGTCGACGTGGTTGTATCTTGCGGCAAGAAACACTGTTGTAAGACTCGTAGTAGTAGCAAAAATGTCAGCTCCGTGACTATTAAGCTCTCTTATCATCGTAGAACGTCCAAACGAAGCTGCAGAATGAATGGGTAGAAAATCTCCGTTGATTGGCCTATTGATTGCTCTACTTCCAAGCTGTATGAGTACACGAACAACATCCACGTGATTTTGCTCTGTGGCAGCGCACAATGGAGTGAACTTAACCTTGCCGGTGTTATCTAGAATATCAGCGGGTGATCGGTTGAATTTGGGGTGATCACGTTCATGAAGAAACAGAGAACGCACAGTATCCGCATGTCCTTTGTACGCCGCAATGAATAGTGGCGACCAGCCTTCAGTGTTCAACTTGTTGAATGCTAGGCTTCCTGCCGCCACGAGTAAATCGATCACTGCGGTGTGGCCATTGTGAGCTGCGGCATACATCGGCGTTGCATAGGATGAATCATCAACGTCCACGGACTTATTGCTTGTTGCGAGAAGCATTCGAACTGCTTCTAGATGACCGTTGCATGAAGCAGCATGCAAAGGTGTTTGACGATAGAAGCCAAACACTTCATCGACAAGATGAGGCGATGAAACAATTAGCTTCTCGAGTTCCTTTACGTTTCCGCTCTGAGCAGCGTTGAACATCAAGAGGTCTTCGGCCATCGCTTCTTCGCTCTTTTTTTTCTTTGGAAAAAAGAAAAGTTCTTTATTTTTACCAGGCTTTTCGTTTTCCAACGGCACGGTCTATTGTACCCAGGTATTTAGTTTATCGATAAAATAAAATACCAGCTACACGTTACCAGTTGAGTGTATTTAACTACCAGGTTAGAATTATAAGATTTCTGCTGATGTGTCACAATTATTTTCGTCAAAGTAAATTCCCATTGGCCGTTGGGCGAGAAAAAAAGTCAGATTT
>MSXO01000059.1:4272-4808 GCA_002083615.1 Proteobacteria bacterium ST_bin11
TTAAGCGACGGGAGTGGCTGGAATTTCTTACGTCATCTAGGTATATAAACCAGTTTATCTACTATTTATTTACAGTTATCTTACTAGTTAATTTCTGGGCTCTCTCAATTATAAACGACCCCCCTACCCTAACTATTTATTTATACGAAAAAATAAATACTTTCATATATACTTTATTTTATTTATAAGTTATCGACTTTAGAAAAAAAACAGGAAATCCACTTCCCCGAGGGAACAAAGAGAAGGATGCCTCGAAATTTTTTCAAAAAAAAATTTCAGGGAAAAGATCGTAAATACGAAAACCGTTTATTATCTAGATAGTCTAGGGTTCTATCTTTCCTTTACTGGGATTTTCTTGAAAATTCTAGGGAAAAGATCGTAATTACGTAGGTATTTATTTTTTCATATAAATAAATAGTTAGGGTAGGGGGGTCGTTTATAATTGAGAGAGCCCAGAAATTAACTAGTAAGATAACTGTAAATAAATAGTAGATAAACTGGTTTATATACCTAGATGACGTAAGAAAATCCAGCCA
>MSXO01000060.1 GCA_002083615.1 Proteobacteria bacterium ST_bin11
ACTGGCCGATCATCGCGCAGCCCGCCATGCCGCCCAGTAAGCCGGCGCCAATATTGGCCAAGCCCTGGCCTTTGCATTCGCGGTTTTTGTCGCTGCCGGTGTCGGTCAAATCGTCGACAATGGTGGCCGTCATCATGGATTCCAGCAAACCCACCATAGCCAACGGCACCGAGTAAGGCAGAATGATTTTCAAGGTCTCAAGGTTCAGCGGTACTTCGGGCCATAGAAATATCGGCAGAGTATCCGGCAGTTGCCCCATGTCGCTGACGGTGCGAATGTCCAGGTTCAGATAGACGTCAATGACGGTCAAGGCAATGATGCAAATCAAGGGTGACGGCAAGGCTTTGCCGATGACAGGCAGATACGGAAACAAATAAATGATGGCCAAGCCGCCGGCGGTCATGGCATACACATGCCAGCTGACGTGAGTCAGTTCGGGTAGTTGCGCCATGAAAATCAATATGCCCAGGGCATTGACGAATCCGGTTACCACCGAACGCGACACGAAACGCATCAGGCTGCCCAGTTTCAAATAGCCGGCAATGATCTGAAAAACGCCGGTCAATAAGGTCGCCGCCAGCAGATACTGCAAGCCGTGATCCTTGACCAATGTCACCATCAACAAGGCCATCGCTCCGGTGGCCGCCGAAATCATGCCCGGACGACCGCCGACAAATGCCGTAATCACCGCGATACAGAACGAGGCGTACAAGCCAACCTTGGGATCGACCCCGGCGATGATGGAAAAAGCGATCGCTTCCGGGATCAATGCCAGCGCCACCACGGTGCCCGCGAGCACATCGCCACGGATATTGCCTAGCCAGTCTTGTTTCTTCGATAAAAAAAGCATGTTTAACCTAAGTAAAAAAAGGCTATGCAGGGCATAGCCAAAGGTAGGAGCAGGGTAAAAGATTGATGAATGGGCCGTCGTTAGGGTGGGCTGTCGCTGGTCGCGAGGCTGCTTTTGACACGATCCAGCAAGTCGGTAATTGAACGTCTTTCGTCCGCGCTTAAGGACGAAAGCACTTCGCTTTCGACGGCGTCGGCAATTTTCCAAAGTTCTTGCATGACCGCGTGTGCTTTGTCGGTAATAGACAAGCGATAGGCACGCCTGTCATCCACGTCCTTGTTACGGACGACCATGCCGGACTCTTCGAGTAAATCGATTTGTTTGACTAAGGTAATCGGTTTGATTTCCAGAATCTCTGCCAGATCGATCTGCCGGCAATTTTGATTTTCAGATAGATGCACCAAGGCCCGCCATTGGGCATGCGTAAAGCCAATGGATTCAGCGGCTTTGTTGAAGCGCTGGCGAATGATGTGGCTGATTTCGTAACTGAGAAAGCCGAATTTGGAATGCACAGATATAAAACCTTCAATATAATAAGTAAACGGTATTATATTAAAACAAAGCTTATTTAACAATCAAACAACGATGGATACAAACTTCATGTCGTTCGGGCAAGGGATGGCGAAGGTGAGTTGTTGACGGCATTTGCGATGAGAGCCAAAGTGACGACTGATCGTCTGGATCGAGTTTAATCCACGATCGTCACGTTTTCAGATTGTCTGGGTTCCGACAAACTGACAAGGTGCTCGTGAATATTTCACGTCTTCTCATTAAAGAATTTCAGGGTATGGCTGGCTAAATATTATTAATTTCATAGCTTTACGCTTTATGGCACTGTTTATTACGAAGCATTTACCATTGGAACAAGAATTGCTTGATTCTTATCGATATGTAGTTAAGTATATAGCGTAATCGAGCCGGAATTCATTTCTGAAGGTTAGTTTCCGGTGTCTTTAATTTCATCGCAATAGAGAGAGCCAAGTTATGAACTTTGCCAAAGTCCTGCTGATTGTTATTTGCAGCCTGTTATCTGAATTAGCCCATGCCGAAAAAATCACGATTGCTGCGGCATCCGATCTTAAATTTGCCATGGACGAAATCGTTTCCAGCTTTAAACAGGCCAACCCTGACGAGCAAATAGATGTGGCATATGGTTCATCCGGCAATTTCAATACGCAAATTCAACAGGGTGCTCCCTTTGATTTGTTCTTTTCGGCAGATATTGGTTTCCCCCGTGAACTGGTCCAGAATGGCCTTGCAGCATCCGCGGTAAAACCTTATGCATTGGGTCGTATTGTCTTGTGGAGTGCCAGTCTGGATGCAACCAAGATGACGTTATCCAGCCTTACCGATCCGAGCATTACACGCATCGCTATCGCCAATCCGAAACATGCGCCCTATGGTAAGCGGGCAGAAGAAGCGTTACGCGCCTCGGGATTGTGGGAAGCAATTGAGCCCAAGCTGGTCTATGGTGAAAACATCGTTCAAACCACCCAATTCGTGCAAACCGGCAATGCTCAAATCGGCATCATTGCCCTGTCACTGGCAGGCAATCCAGAGCTGTCTCAAAAAGGCGGTTACTGGCTGATTCCAGACAATTTGCATGAACCGCTGGAACAAGGCTTTATCATTACCAAGAGGGCGGAGAACAATGCCTTAGCCCGACGATTTGCCGACTATATGTTGAGTAGTCCTGTGCGCCTTGTGATGAGCAAATACGGTTTTGTACTGCCTAGCGAAGTGGCCGGCAAATAGATATGAGTTCACGTCTCCGTAGCGGCCAAAGTTTCATTGCTGGATCGCTGATTGGCATCTTGGGCGGATTAATTGGTTTAGGCGGTGCGGAATTCCGTCTGCCGGTATTGGTAGGGATATTCAAGCTACCCACCCTGGAAGCCATCATCTTAAACAAGGCTATGAGTCTGGTGGTCGTCAGCGCCGCATTGGTTTTTCGAGCTAGGCAAATTCCAATTGATCAACAGTTTGCAAATGTTGATGTTACGTTGAATCTGCTGGCAGGCAGTTTGATCGGCGCATGGTGGGCGGCGGGTCACGCGATGACCATGTCGCGGGTTTGGCTCAACCGTATCATCATGACCTTACTGGCGGGATTATCGTTAGTCATGTTGTCAGAGGCGTGGTTTGATTTACACAATGGCGTTACAGCACTGGTTGATGCCGGGCTATTGCGATGGATAGTCGGGCTAATCGCCGGTTTAGGCATCGGTGTGGTGGCGGCGTTATTGGGCGTTGCCGGCGGTGAATTATTGATTCCTACTATCGTGCTGCTCTACGGTTTGGACATCAAGCTGGCTGGCAGTCTATCGTTGACCGTAAGCTTGCCAACGATGATTGTCGGCTTCGCTCGCTACACACGCTCGGACGCTTTTGCCGTGCTGCGGCATGAACAACTTTTGTTCCGCTGGATGATAGCCGGGTCAATCCTGGGGGCAGCGGTAGGCGGCTTGTTGTTGGGATTAATACCGACGAATGTGCTGATGACCGTACTGGGTTTAATCTTGCTGATTTCCGCTGTAAAGACCTTCCAACATGCCCATTAAACAAAACAAACACCATGATGTTGACTGATAGTGATCTTCAAGCCGTCTGGCTGACCATCCGCTTGGCGGGCATCGTCACACTGATTTTGCTCACGCTCGGTACGCCTATCGCCTGGTGGCTAGCGCGAACCAAGGCTTGGTGGAAAGGGCCGATAGGAGCAGTCGTCGCCTTGCCATTAGTCCTGCCGCCTTCTGTACTTGGTTTTTACCTGCTTTTAGCGATGGGGCCGAATGGGCCGGTTGGCTATATCACCCAAACACTAGGACTTGGGCTATTGCCTTTTACCTTTTGGGGCTTGGTCATCGCCTCCGTATTTTACTCACTGCCTTTCATGGTACAGCCCTTGCAAAATGCGTTCGAAGCGATTGGGGATAGACCGCTGGAAGCCGCTGCAACATTACGAGCTTCGCCGTTGGATGCCTTTTTTACCGTTGCTGTTCCCCTCTCATTCCCGGGTTTTTTGAGTGCCAGTATCCTCACCTTTGCCCATACGGTTGGAGAATTCGGCGTCGTGCTGATGATAGGCGGTAACATCCCTGGGGTTAGCCGAGTCGCCTCGGTACAAATTTACGATCACGTCGAAGCATTGGAATACGTACAAGCTCACCGGCTTGCGGCTGTGATGTTGGTCTTTTCCTTTTTGGTGTTGTTGTCGCTCTACGTTTGGCGACCTAATCCAAAAAAAGGGTGATGGGATGGATGACATTACGGCTCGCTTTAAGGTGAATTGGCCAGGCTTCGCGCTCGACGTAGACATCACCATTCCAGGGCGCGGGGTGACGGCTTTGTTCGGTCATTCGGGTTCCGGCAAAACGACGTTACTGCGTTGTATTGCCGGTCTGGAACGCGCACAACAGGGCTTTCTTAGCGTCAACGGCGAAGTTTGGCAGGACGAACAATGCTGGGTGCCGACGCACAAACGCCCTTTGGGCTACGTGTTTCAAGAGGCCAGCCTGTTTTCCCACCTGACGGTGATGGGAAACTTGCGCTATGGCTTAAAACGTATCTCCGATGTCCAACAAGTCAGCTTGACTCAAGCGATCGAATTGCTGGGTATCGGCCATTTATTGGATCGCAAGCCGGATCGTCTATCCGGTGGCGAGCGCCAACGCGTCGGCATTGCCCGAGCATTGGCAGTCAGTCCGCGTATTCTGCTGATGGACGAACCGCTGGCTGCTTTAGACCTTAAACGTAAGCAAGAAATTTTGCCTTATCTGGAACAATTACATGATGAATTGAATATTCCGGTGTTGTATGTCAGTCATTCGCCGGATGAAGTCGCGCGATTGGCAGATCACCTGGTGATAATGGACGCAGGCCAAGTGCTCGCTAATGGGCCTTTGACCGAAACCCTGGCTCGACTGGATTTACCCATTCGCCTGGGTGAAGATGTCGGCGCCGTCATTGAAGCCGAGATAGGCATCGTCGATCATGAATGGCATCTGGCGCGTGTCGATTTTTCAGGTGGCAGCCTATGGACGCGCGATCATGATTTGCCTGTCGGCCGGAAAGTAAGGATTCGAGTGTTGGCCAGGGATGTCAGTCTGGCCCAAACCCATCCTGGATCAAGCAGCATCCAGAATGTCTTACACGGGCGAGTCGACGCCATAGCAAATGACGAGCATCCAGGTCTGGCCTTGGTACGCGTATCGGTCGGCGATACAGTATTGGTCGCCAGACTGACCAAACGTTCGGCCGCCGAACTCTGCGTGGTTGTGGGCCAAAACGTCTGGCTACAAGTCAAATCTGTCGCCCTGATGGAATGATCGGCTTTGTTCTTAAGCCAACCAGCCTTTGCGCTTGAAATAGATAGACGGCACGACGGACACCAGCGTCAAGGCCAACGCGAACGGATAACCCAATTTCCAGGCCAATTCCGGCATGTCTCGACATAGTAATTTTCCCCCGTTCACACTCGCTTCTGGGTATTGGCCAGCAATACATTCATCGACCAGGCAACGATAAAAATCCCTACCGGCAATGATTGTGGCGGTACAGGAAATGGCAGGGTCAATCCCATCAGCAATAGATATAACGCCCCTAGCATGATATAGATGCTGTAACGGTGAGCCATAGGACTGGGGTAGTCAAAATTGGTTTGGCTAATTTTCCGCCTGATCAACCCATCAATGGCAAACGGTAACATGGCTACCGCTAAGAACGGCAGCCAAACGCAGGCAATCACAAAACGTTTGATCATTTGATAGACGGTATCCCATAGCACATCGAGTCGGCTTTGGATGAAGGGAAATAGATCGTGTCGGCCGACATCCTCGAAACCTTTGGACATTTGCCGCTCGCGCTCGGTCGGAATGAAGTACCGGTAAACGCTTTGCCTAATACCGGTGCGAACAAAGAGGTCGTCGAACCATTCCTGAGCCGTGTAACGAATTTCAAGTTCTTTGTTAACGCCAAAATAAGCGATCAACATTCGATCTTCGGTTACTTGGATTTCCCGAGTCCAACGGTCCGAAACAAAACTGGCCACCAGAATCACTTCCAACAACCAGATCATCAGACTGAACAGCAGATTCCGTTGCATAGTCAGACTTGTTTGGCATCCAACGAGGATTGCAGCACCGGCAACCGACCTTTGACAATCCGACCGCCGGATAATTTGGCGATGTAATGCAAATCGGGCAGTTGCCCCAATAACTGGGGCGCAAATAAATCACCTTCCTCTTCCATCAGTCGTTCACCGACATTGCCGGAAAATACCGTCGGGTTGGTCGCGCTGGTGGCGACGCCTTGGGTACGCATGATGTATTTCAGTCGGGTTTTAGGTAGATTGTCGGTAATGTACTGCTGGGTTTCGCTATCCATGATTCGCAATGCGATGAGATTATTGACGTTTCCCAACACTTGCCGGGCTTTGTCTTGCGAACCGGTACGAGCGGCAAAGTCCGCGAAAGTCTGTGTGGCGATGAATAAACGGATTTTCGCGCCGCGGCCTTTGTTCAACACCTGGATAAAAGGATCGTTGATCACTTCGGCGGCTTCATCGACAAACACATTCACCGGTCTGTCAGTGACACCATAGTTGTATCTGTCGCCAGCGACGGCCGCGATGTCGGCGAGCAGGATTGATCCGATGGCGCTACCTACCAGACCATCGGATAACGAGTCCAGGCCAATGTAGGCTACTTGGGCTTTTTGAATGATATGTCCGGTATTAGTAATCGGACGCAGATCGTCAGCATCATTGGGATTGGGTGACAGTAAAGGCCCCAACGGACCTGACGTTAGCATGTTCATGATCGGAATTAGCGATGCCACCATCTTGCTGAAATGAGCACGGTCATGTTCGAACAAAGACAACAAGCCTTCCAAATCCAGATTAGCCGCTTGATACTGCACATATTCCCGGTAGAAGCGCACTAATCCTGCAGCTTTGGAATCAATGTCCTTGGCAGCTTTCAGATAAGGTTTGGCCTCCTGTCGCCAATTACCCAGACAATTGTCGTAATAGCGTTCCAAAGCCTGAATCACCAGAGTTGACGGACCGCCTTCCAGATAACGGCGAAGCTTGACCAGGGTTGGTCGCTCTTCGATCACCATCAGCCCTTGAATCACGTTATCCAACGATTTTTGGCCGAACGCCTTAAAAGGATCGTTGGTGTTTTCACCAGGCGAAATAGCGCTAATCCGACTGGCAATTTCTGAAGGCCGGTTAAAGTTATGCAGAGGATCGAGCCGAACACTGTCTTCCGGAAAGGCTGGATGGAAATACACGAACCGATCCGGACGCTGAGCCAATTGACAGGCTCGCTTGGCTGAAGCCATCAAATCCTTGTCGCCCTTAGGATCGATGATGATCACCGCTTCACCGCGCAATACCGCCTGAGTCACTAGAACATCGAATGCTCGGGTTTTGCCGGCACCGGTTGTACCCACCAGCAAAGTGTGGCCGGCGGTATGCTGAATTGGTTGCCGAACATCACTTTCCGCAATTTCCAGCCCATGTATCCAGGCCGAGCCCATGCGTTGATGATCGGTCGGGATCAAGGTGGAGACATCACGCTTCAGAATTTCATAGGCCAACTGGGCGTGTTTTTGTACCCAATCGAATCCCCAGCCGAACCACAATTCATCAGGATGGCGCTTGACCATTTGCTTGAGTTTTTCAGCATCCAGATATTGAAAACGAAATTGTCGCAACCGTCGTTTTCGATACCAGAGATTGACCGCCGCCGGCAGCCGGTAACAGACCATTACGCCACAGGCGATCATAAACCAATCGAACGGCTCTAGCGGCAATCCCGACCAACGGCTCGTCAGATAGGCCAAGCCGGCACCGCTTGTCCAGCCGGCAATGGCTGTCACTTCATAGATCGGACGCCAGGGAAACTGGTAGTCGTAATCGGACTTCATGATTGGATGCGCACTTGGATGCCTTTGCCGGCGCCGATCGATCGACAAGCGGGATGATTGGCAATGTCGAGCATGAAGCGGGTACGTTTGATGCCTGGGTTTTGCTCCAGGAATTGTTCGAGTTCGGTATTGGAAATGGCATACCAATTGCCCTCAGCGGATTTTGCCTCGGGAGGTTTTTGTAATTGCCTGACGTGTTCGATTAGGAGATCGATTGAAGGTGCGATAGTCAGCTTGGCTTGGGTGGTATTTACCTCTGGCTTTTTATCGGAAGCCGGTTGCTGCTCAGCTTCGGCTTGAATAAGTGTTTCGATGACTGGCGGTGTTTTGTTGAAATTCTGAGCGCTCTCGATCTGATCGGAATCTTTGCTTATTGGCTTACTGACTAATTCGGTTTTTCGGGATGAAGGATGATTAGCTGCTTTTGATTTCTTATTGCTTGTTTTACCGCAGCCATCGTTCCAAGTGGATGCGTTTTTGGCCTTGGATTTATCTGTAGTAGCCGTTGATCGACTATCGGATTGACCAGCGCTTGTTGATGATTCCGTTACGGTCAGTAGCTGTTTGATAACTGAGCTGGGTTCTGCCGCCAACAGCACACCACGAACCTGTTGTATGGTCTGCACCTTACGCATCGGTGACAGTACGTCGGTGACCAGCCAACCGACTTCCTCAAGCGTTTTGATGAAGAGGTTGGCGTTGACAGCGAGTTTTTCCGGTGTACCGGGAAATGGCAGTAAGTATTTGTCTTGGGCTTCCAGCAAATCGATACCCCATTGCCACGCACCAAGGTTAAGTTCGGAGACGATTTGAAGCAACCACTCGCCAGCCGAACCCTGCTTTTTTAGCCAAGACTTTGCGATATCTTCAGGTGATTCAACATCTACCTGTGGAGTAGCGGGTTGATTAATCTGGTCGGATTGGAATTGATGATTGGAAGCCTCAGATGTTTTATTGCTGCTACTTTCACTCGTCGATTTCAAGACCGGTTGATCGTCTTTCCTGGGCTTGACGTTTTCCGACGCTCTGTTTTCTTCAAGTCGAGGAACTTCAGGTGATGGTTTGGATTGAATAGGCGGTATTTCAGCAACGGTGTCAGGGCTGTCAATCCGCTGCTCCGATCCTTTTGTGACCGTTGCTTTGGGTTTCTCCTCTTCAGCTTTGACCTGAACAACCATGGTTTTGTCCGGCGAAGACTTTGGCAGTTTGGCGGATGTCCTGGCGATTGGTTCTTGATCAGTTTCAGCCTGTTCACCCATTTCGATGGCTGCAACTACGACCGGCGGTTCATTGCTGAAAATCGATTCAGTCGAAGTCAGGCGCAGCATGTACAGTGGGTTTTCCAATCCCTCGGGCTGCATCCGCCAATAGCGATATTGCCGACCATCGGGTAGCAATTTAGGAATCGCCAAGCCGCGTTCGATCAAAATGTCCGCCAAGGTATCTTCATCACGGGGAATTCCAGGGACTTTGTCCTTTGCCAGCAAGGTAACAATGTCTTGTGCGCCGATGCGCCAAACGATATGCAGTCCTTCCTTGAAACGCCATAGCCGCGCGCCTTTTTCGTTGACGCTCCAGTTCCCAGATTTAACCAGCCTACGCATCGCATCGAACAAGTATTTCTCCACCGGCATACCCATGGCCGAATCGAGAGTGTGGTAATGCGCTTTCAAATCACGTTCCACACTTTTGCAATCGGCGGTCATCACCAGTTCATACAATTTCGAGCCACGATCCAAACCATGAATGGCTTCCAGCATGGCCTGCATGATGTCGGGGCCGGGCTCCAGGATAAAGCTCCGCGATTCGCGGGTTAGCACACGTTCGATCACCAAGGCTGAGAACTGTTCGTGGCGTTTATGACGGTTTTCCCGCCAGCGCAAAAAATAGCGGTCGATGTGATGTTGTTCGGCCCAATCGGTCAGATTCTCATCGCAAGGGTTCCATGTGTGTTGCCCCTGGCTGTCAACCACTGCCATGTCGGACACCGGCTTGCCGATGTCATGCAGAAGTCCGGCAAAGCACACCGCCAGACGCCAACGTAACTCCTGTGCTTTTCGTTCTCTGGGTGAGGCATGGGTCGCGAACAAACAGCCTTGAGACGCCAACGTCGCCCAATGTGCCACTTCCAACCCATGCCGAAACAAACCGCCGGCGCCACGATGATGATGCGATTCCGAAGCGGGTAACAGATGGCTGAATGCCGCGTAGCGGGCAATCACCGGTGCGGCGATGCTCTGATACAGCTCGTCCGGCAATGCCAGGGCTTGTTCGATGGTGGTGATCAGTTCGATTTGGGTGGTCAGGATGCGTTCCACCGGTGCTGCCGGCAGCCCCTTCATGAATGGCGGGTAACGAGGGATCTCCTCATTGAGCGCAGGCAAAACTTCGCCGACGGGCGCAGGTTTATCGCCAAACAGACGTTTGCCGATTCGGGAGATGAAAGTTGAATAAGGATTTTCCATGGCACCCCATCATGACAGGCCTTTTTGAGGTGTTGCTTGCAGTAAATGGCGAATTCGTCATCAGCTACAAGCAGGTCGGGAAAAAGAGTGTTTAGTGTAACGAGCTCCCTTAAAAACCTTTGGAGCTATCATGAAACGCAATTCCCTTGCTGTTTGTTGCATTTTGCCCGTGTTGTGCGGCACGGCTTGTACCTCGCTGATTCAGCCAGATGCCTCGGTCAGCGAATCCGTGATTGAATCAGTTTTGCCGATTAACCAGCCCGAACAACCCTGGCGACTCGACAATGCTTGGCAACAGGGAGGACTAGGCGGTTCGGCCTTACGCGTGGCGTCAGTCGAGCATGTCGTCAGGCAAGTCGACCAACCGTTTCGTTTTCAGGTGGCCACTGCCAATACAGCTGATGAGTTAATGAATACCAGCTTTCCGCAAATTCCAGATGACCAAGATGACGATTCATTGGCCATCGAGCGCGCCTGGCGTAAATATTGTCACCATCAACTCGACATGACGCCTGAAGAGCAGGCACTGATCAAGCACATCCCGATACCGCACAACATCTTGAACCATGGCTGCAATCCCGGCAGTCTGAAGAAGTGAGGTGGTTGTCATGGAAAGAAATGGAACAGACAACACATTGGATAATCTGACCGAACGCTTTCAAACCTTGGCAGAACGGAAAAAAGCCAAACTGAAAGTCGTTGAACCGCTGAAATCTTTACCCAGTTGGCCAACAGCCATACGAGGTACGCCGAATGCCTGTCTGCGTAGTGCGCTATTTGCAGGTGTGCAGGGTAAGGAACGTATCGCCTACAAAAAACGCACCTTGCTAGCTTCGGTCGATGGTATCGAGGTTCGCTATTTGGGTATTCAACTCAATCAATCCGATCTCGATGTCTGGATGCAGATCGTGCATTTGTCCCGGCAACAATTACCCGGATTTAGCGTGACGTTCAGTGCTCATGCGATGTTGATGGCACTGGGTCGTGGCAGTGGCAAAAGTCAGCATGAATGGTTGAAGGAATCGATGGCTCGCTTGGGTGGCGCCTTTGTCGAAATCACCTTTCAAGGGCGCGATGCCTTTGGCGAAAAAGGCTTCCTGCGCTATTACCGTGACGAGCTGACGCATCGCTACGTGGTGGAACTGACCGAATCAATGCTACGCCTGTTCGAGGAAGGCTACACCTACATCGAGTTTGAACAGCGGCAGAAACTGCGTAAACAGCCATTGGCGTTGTGGTTGCATGGTTTTTTGTCGTCCCATGCGGCGCCTTATCCCCTGAAAATCACGACTATTCACCGCTTGAGCGGTAGCAGTGCGAAAACCCTACGCGACTTCAAGTACCGTTTATGCAAAGCGCTGGACGCTCTAGTGGGCATCGGTACCTTGGCCAGCTTCGAATTCGTTGATGACACGGTGAAAATCAAGCGGCAACCCACACCCAGTCAACAACGCTTTCTGGAGACCAAACCGCACTGAAAAAGCACGGCATTCGACCGACGCAATTTTGGGTCGGTCGAACCCTCTCGATACGGCATTAGGCCGACGCGGGTACGGCATTAGACCGACAGTGGCACGGCATTCGGCCGACGCAGTAACGGCATTAGGCCGACGGGTACGGCATTCGACCGACAAAAAGCACGGCATTAGGCCGACGTTTGACACGGCATTAGACCGACGCAAAGTCAATTTCATAAAACCGCTGTAAGCCAGGTTTAATGAGGCTTTCAGCGGTTTTTATAAGCGGCAAAATGGTGGCGCTAATCTATATCTAATCTTTTTTTAATCTAAATATAGGGAAGGCCGTTCTGTGGATAACTTTGACGGCTGTGATCGACGTGCACACTTCACTCGATACGTGTTTGAGTGGCCTTGCGATAATTCTGAACCGCGTCGCGAATTTTCCCCAGACACTCGACTTGCTTGCGAATATCGACAAACTCGGTTTCCAACTCTTCGACCAGTTTAGCCTCCCAATCCGGCTCGCCTTTCAGGATACGTTGCAACGGATAACGATAACCCAGGCCTTTTTTCAGGTATTGAGCGATGGGTTTGTTCTGACCGTTTTGGCGTAAAGTCGCCATGCGGTACCACTCAATGCTGAAAGAATAACTGCTTTCCCGCCGGCGTATCCGCACACCGATTCGTCCCGATTCGGTTTTACCGTATTTTTCATAACGGCTCTTCAACTGCCGCCAGTAATCGTCGACCAACATCCTGGCTTGGGCATAAAGTTGTTCCGATCTGGCTTCAACCCAGATCAGCAGGTCATCTTCTGACAGTGCGGAAGTAGGATTCATCGTGTTTTCGTCGTGCATGCAAATACCTATTACTTAACTGTAGGGATATAGCAGATAAATCCCTAAAGGATTTTGGGTGAAATGTGAGGCGATAGCAGTGATTTATGATGGTTTTCCTAGATAGGTTTTTGTCATCGAAATCCCAATATCATTAGGGATTTTCAGATTTGAATCGCTTGATCTCGAACTGTCATTTCCCTAATGACCCCGTCCGCCGTCAATCCCTATCTAGGTAATTGCGATTCTAAACACGGTGATTTCTGTCGTGCGTTTCCCTAATTTCATAGGGAAGTCGGTTCCGGTTTCCTAGCTAGGTACGAATTCCCCATCGGTCATCATGTACCGGGGCGCATTCTAGGCAAGTTTTAGCCGAGGCCTTTTTCAGCAAACGAGGGATTCGCAATCGCCTGTCAATCAGCCAATCTTTCAAGAAAATAAATTTTCGTAATTCTGCAGCAAACGCTTTTTTCGACATTTGCTGCAAGTTGATGGAGGAAAAGGTGAAGGACAATGCGGCGATGAACCGAACCTACGCCACATTGCTGATTCTGATCTGGTTGCTGCTCCGTACCCCGTTTGCGTTGGGGAAGGATGGCGATGTGTCCGAGGTTTCTTACTTTGCGGACAAGCAGCGAGGGTGGTTTTGGTACGAGCGATTGCCGGAGCCGGTCAAGAAAGCCAAGCCTGAACCTGAACAACCTAAGTCTGAAGTCTTGCAACCAGCGGCAACTGAGACTGAATCCAAACCGCCATTGCCAGATCAGGCTGCCCCCGCACCTTTGTCATCCGCCTGGCTGAAACAAAATATGGAACGCTACCTGAACCGAGCGATCGACGATCCCAGTCAGGAAAACGTCGCGGCGTTTTACTATTTGCAGCGGGTGATGATGGATAAGGCTGAACGTTTCACCAACGCCGCCCGTTACGTAGTGATGTCTGATCCGCAACTGGATGAAACGGTTCGTCGTCCGGTCGCGACGTATGCAGCCAATGAAGCCAATCATCAAGCCAGTGTTGTGGCGGAAAAAGCCTTAAAAGCCATTGCCGAACAAGCGGGTATTCTGTTTTTCTTTCGTTCCGACTGTCCCTATTGCCATGTGCAGGCACCGATTCTGGCCATGCTGGAAAATGCCTATGGTTTCAAAATCTATCCCGTGTCGTTGGATGGCTTACCGATGCCCAACGGCTTTTTCAGTCAGTTCAAACGCGATCAGGGTCAGGCGGCGATGTTAGGGGTTGAACAGACTCCAGCATTGTTCCTGATGAAACCACCCCGGCAAATCGTACCGTTAGCCCAAGGTGCATTGTCTCTTGAAGAAATCACCGGTCGTATACTGCTGGCAGCCAAGGAAGCCGGTTGGATCGATGCCACGCAATACCAAACTACCCAGGGCATTCGTAACACGCCGATGCTGTTACCGACGGCCGGCAGTATTAGCCCTGCCACAGCTCAAGATCCTTTGTCATTGATTCAAGCGCTGCAACGCGGTGCGCAATTGGGGAGCACACCATGACTTCGTTTTCGCTTCCACTTCCACTTCGCTCTCGGCAGGTTGTCGTGTTGCTACTGCTGATCGAGAGTGCGGCACCTGCCTATGCCGACTTGCAACAGGAAATGGACAGCATGTTCGGCACAATGACTAACTTCACGGCACCCACCGCGCATCTGGGACAGCGCCGTGGCGTGATTACCGGCGGCAGCCTGGTGGCGCGCAATGGCATCACCAACACCAATCTGGTCTCATTCGTACCGCCTTCGTTCAGTGCGGGTTGTGGCGGTATCGATTTGTTCGCCGGAAGCTTCAGTTTCATCAACTTCAACCAGTTCGTGCAATTGATGCGTAATGTCGCCGGCAATGCCGCAGGCTATGCATTCCAACTTGCCGTTGGCGCAATGTGTCCCTGGTGTGCCTCGGTGATGACCGACCTGCAAAAGAAAATCCAGGAGATGAACCAGATGTTCAGTAATTCCTGTCGTTTGTCGCAAGGCCTGGTTAACGATACGGTCAAAGCCTTCGATTTGCAGAGTAAAACCAACCTGTCCAATGCCTCGTTTACCCAAGGCATTTCGGATGTGTTTTCCAGCTGGACCAACACCAGTACCTTGGGCGATCCGGTACAGCAGGTCAAGCAAAACGACCCTGCCGACATGACCAAGATCATTCAGGGCAATCTGGTCTGGCGGGCGTTGGTCAATCAAAATGCCGGCGGTTGGTTCCGCTTCGGCGGCAACAATTTGCTGGAAGCGGCGATGAGTATTTCCGGTACGGTGATCGTCGATGCGCCACAGGCGGCTCCAGACGGCAAAGGCGAGAACAATGCGATCAGCGCGCCGCCGCCGATTTTAAGGATCAAAGATTTGATGTATGGCAACGACGCCGGCAATAGTTATCAAACTGTCAGGATGTATACCTGCACAGATGGTCACGATGCCGATCAGTGTCTGAAACCCATCGTCCAGAACGTCAATCTGGTGGGATTGAAACAGCGGGTAATGGAAATACTGTTGGGCTCGGCCAATAACGGCAATGGCCTGATATACAAATTTGCGACCAACGCCGGCCAGGTAACCGACAGCGAAAAAGCCTTCATGCAAACCGTGCCGGATGCCATTGGCGGCATGATCCATAACCTAGCGCGGGAAGATGTCGGTATCGCCAAGCTTTGAGCCGAAGAAGCAGCCCCAGTGATTGCGTTGGAACTGGCACAGTTGATCGTCAACGATTTGCTGAGTGCGGTGCAGACCGCCGCGCACATGAACGACCATGCCTACGCCAAGTTACTAATGGATGCTCTGAAAGATGCCCGTGAGCAGATTCAAGACGAGTACCTCACCATCGCCGGCCGCTACGGCAATCCGCAAACCCTGATGGCGTTTTATCAGCAGTTGATGAATACCGTGAAGCCTAAGCATTACGGCACGGTGGCGCAGTTGCCGGCATCCGGCACCGCCTGGCCGACGCCTTAGTCCATATCTTTTCTCTACAGGCCATCTCCTATGTTTGAAATCTTTTCCGTAGGCGATTCCGCCTATCTGCAAGCAGTCCTCAATGCCGTGGCGATGATTTCCGGTACCGGTGATTATCGCACCGCCGCTGCGGTGGGAGGTCTGATCGGCGTCATCATCGTCATGCTGCGAGCGCTATTGCAATGGGACGGACGCGGTATTCGTTATCAGGATTTATTGTTGGCCTATGTAATGTGGCTGATGTTGTATGCGCCTTCGGTTCGAGTCTCGATCGAGGATGCTTACACCGGTAGCGTGGTGGTGGTCGACAATGTGCCGTTGGGTCCGGCCGTGGTTGGCAGCGTGATGTCAAATATGGGCTATCGCACCACAAGGTTGTTCGAACAAGGCTTTGCCACACCGTCGATGACCGGCAATGGCTTTGCCGATAGCCTGCAAACCTTGACGGCGGTACGGAAGAATCTGTTGTCGCGAGTCAGTTTAGGCGCAGCCAATACCCCAAACGCCGGTAGCGACATGGAAACCTCGTTTGCCAACTACGTGCGCGAATGCACGTTGACCGGTGTGGATTTGAATCAAAAATCGGTGGATGCGATTTTGCGCGACCCTGATCCGATGAATGCTATCCGCTTTGACTCTGACATCTACATGACCGAAATCTATGTCGGCGGTCAACCGCAAACCAAAACTTGCACGGACGCATGGGCCGATTTGGGCGTTGTGGCCAACGGCAATTTCAGTACCGCGCTGGAAGCCTTGTTAAAGCCGACCTTGGGTGTGCCAGCCGCGGCCGATTCGATTCCAAAAATCCAGGATGCTTTCGATGCACTGGCCGGCCCTGGTGTCATCGATGCCGCCGATTACATGTTGATGTCGGCTATCATGCCGATGTTCGAGAAAGGCGTGGTGGGCCGGCACGAGGACGCGATGCATTGGACCAAGGCGTCGATGATCGAACAAGCCATTCAACAACGCAATACCCAATGGGCGGCAGAACAAACCCTGTTCTCGAAAATCGTGCGGCCGATGATGGCGTTCATCGAAGGCTTGAGTTATGCCATTGCCCCGATCATGGCCTTCGTGGTGATGCTGGGCAGTGTCGGATTGCGGATGAACATCGGCTATTTCTCGATGTTGCTATGGATCCAACTTTGGATGCCGATTTTGGCGGTGATTAATTTGTTCATGCAGATGTCGGCCGCCGGCAAAATGGCGGCATTGACCGCGGCCAATTACAACTTGCCCTCAATGATGGGTATTTACCAGATGGACATGGAGTTGCAGCAATGGTTGTCGATAGGCGGCATGTTAGCGGCATCGACACCGGCCATTACCTTGATGCTGATTTATCGTGGCGCAGTAACGGCCACGCATTTCCTGGGACGGATGGATGGCGGCGATTATGTGAACGAGAAAATCGCTACGCCGGATGTGATCAGTCCGGCGCCGGTATTGAATGCCCAACCGCAGCATCAATACAGTCCACTGTCTGCAGTGACTCAAACTGGCGTCGATAAGGTGCTGCCAACATTTACCGCCGGCAGGGACATGAGTGCTGCAGTTTCTTCAGCTTATAGTGCATCGGAACAGGCGACCAGCAGCTTCATGCACAGTGTTTCATCAACCGCTTCGAAATCGGCCAGTATCAGCAGCGACGCCTTCGACAGTCGCTCACTGGGCAATCAGATTGCCAGCAGTAGTAGCTATACCGATGCCTACAACCGTCAGTTTGGCGAAGCCTTTGCCAAGAAGCATGCCGATACCGGAATATCCGCGGATCAATTCTCGGCCCTGGTTGCCGGTAGCGCCAATGCCGGTGCCAAGCTTGGTAACGATCAATTGGGCGGAGTGATTTCTGGCCGACTACAGAACGACTTCAAGGTCGGGCAGGACAAATCCGATGCTATTGCCGCTGACATCAGCCAAACTGTCAATGACAGTCAAGGATACCAAGCCGGACTGGCGAAAAGCCTGGCAATGGATGCACAAACCGGTACTCGCAATGTGGCGTCTATGGGCTTGCAAAGTCAGTCCCTGTCCTCGCTACAACACAGTGCGACCGACGCGGTCTCTGCTAGTGAAACTTATCAACAAACGCTATCTGCACAGCAACGTTTTGGCACCCAAGCCAGTTTTGGAGCTGCGGAAACCGGCTACCAAATCGCCAACAATCCTATCTTGATGGAACAACTCGATCAGACTTTGGATAAATATGGTTTAAGGGGCGACACACAACGACTAGCTTCACAATGGAAAGCGGCTGGTTGGATCAGTAATGGCGATCAAGCTTATGCTGCAGCTGGTATGTCCTTACTGACCGGTTTCTCGTCACCAAGCTATCGAACCCTTGATAGTCAGCAATCGCATCAGGCGGAAATCGCCGGATACCAACTGCTGGCCGATACCTTCAATGCACCCAAAGCCGATTCGGCTTGGAATCCTAACCAAAACGAAACCCTAATTGCCAAAGCACCGGAAAAGGGAGTCGTTCAATCTAAAGTCGAACAGGCTCATCTTGCCGACCCCACCGCCGAGGCCGAAACTGTCAGCCAGCGCGCCGAGGCTCGAACCAGCAGGGCTACAAATAAAATTGCTACCGGCGAGAAACGCATCGAAGCTGACCATGATAGCAATCTGCAATCTCGAGAGACGTATTCGAAGGAGGGCTTTACCGAATTGGCCGACATCAAGGCCGAACATTTCAGGCAATCGATTGCCGCAGCTGCAAATGACACGCCGTCCATGGCTGAAGCGTCATATAACTTTCTGGGAGGTAGTCTTTACAATTCGGCTAAAAATATCGAGGCCCTAGGTACGGCGAGTAACTCTGGCATACGAGAATTTATGGCTAAAGCCAAAGAAGCGCGTGCCAATGGGGCTGATCTCTGGGAGTCTATTCAATCTGGTGCATCACATTCCTATTCAGGATTCATGGATGCAACTCACACTTGGGCTGATCAACGCGTTAACTCAGTTGCTGACAAACTAACCCCCGCTCAACAAGCGTACTATCGCGCGTCGATGTTTGAAGCGTTTGCTGGTATTGCGGTTGGAGGCGAATATAGTGGCAGTACTGACCAAGCAAGAAAGCTGCTTATTGAGGAGGAAGGCGATGTTGACGGGCACAACATTTCCCAATTACTGAGGCAAGCAGCGGGACAAAACAGGCCCGATTTAATTGAACAGATCGGGAGCTTTAATATAGCCCGTGGGCGAGTAAATTATTAAAGTTACTTTTCTGACTACGAATAATCATTTCTTAGAGGCTTGAGCTAATCCAGCAAAGATTCCTCGAATTGACATGGCCAGAAATAATATGATGATGAAAAATATAAGGTCGTGACGCGCATTGGCAATGATTACCGCAGCCAATACTAAAGCTGCCCAGTAGTAGTTACTTTCATGATTTAACTTTACAGCTAATTGTTCAACACATTGATAACTAAGCTCTGCCAAAGCCAACGTTCCAATCAGAACTGTTCCAAAAGCCGCGATCGAAATAATCGGATCCGGTAATGCGCCGCTTAATGCAGCAAACCAAGTAATTCCAAAAAATGTTGCAATAAATACCAGTCTTAAGAACACGTCAAATGACAATACGTCATCCGAACAGCGTTGAAGGAATCGCTGAATTCCACTGGGAAACTTCATAAACGTAGCCCCGCAAAAAGGGCATACAGAACGCAAAGGGCGACCGTAATAACTGATCACTCTCGGTATCATGAACCGTTGGCAGCAATTGCATTCAACGGTGGAGATATAACGTGAATGAGCTGATGGTGATGCGTTGGATTTAAGTGTTAGTCGAGATGGATGAGCCGACATATGCAGTCTCCAGAATCGAAGCAAACTGCAATCGTGCTATCTAATGGACAAAATATCAAGTCTTTTAACTGGCTTTCGATTGACTCATTCCCTGGGTCGGAAACGGACAAAGCAAACCTTGATGAATGCTATTGTCAAAGCGATACGGTCATCCATTTGAGGGCAACCCGGCTATTGCTTTTTGCCGATAATTCAACCTCATAGAAAGTTATTGTTTCAGCATGAGATAACGATGTCACTAACAAAAATTGAGTATAAACCATTCATACATAAAAATACTTCCTTGGGTAGGCCTAACCAGAATGGATTTGTTAGATAAATCGTCGAGAACGCCCATTTTAGATCCCATTATTAGTGGTTAGGCTTTAGGCTCGCCCTAACGGGCTGTGCTACCTTCGTTTGGAAATGCTTCGTTTCTGGAAAGCTATTTTTTTATTTAACACGCAAACTTGGCAGATCGGCTGATATTTGCAGCCATTGATCACCATGAAATTTCGATGACAGGTCGTACAGTAGCGCAACTCAGCTAAGCCATCTTGTATGGCAAGGGCAATGACCCAGGCTTCATCGAAGTTAGCAGGCCTTATTCGGCCGAATGGACGGCGCTCACGAATATGGTTAGGGAAAGTCTCACAAAAGAAATCCCAGGCAAAAATGATGGCATTGATGTCGATCTCCATTTTGATATCGACTTTGCTGGCACTGCGATAGATCGATGCGAATAATGCCATATATAGGAACGATTCTCGAGCCCTGGGAATGGCTTCAATGTTGGGGGCTATTCCCGATTGAGGTCTTTCCTGATGAATGGCGTGATAAATGTTGCGTAGATCAGTCGGACGAAGAGTTGTTACGACCTTGCTGGCCAAGGACGTGCGGAGTTTGCGTTTTAATAATTGATACGCCCGATACTGATCCTGGAGACGTGCTTCAAAGGAAGATCTTCGGCTCATGAATTGCCGCCGTAGCTAGGTAGGAACATCAACAAATCACGCGCACGTTTGTCGGATGTTTCGGATTCCCGTTTTTCTATCTGGAGAAACTCTCCCCATTTATGAGGATTAAATCGGGGGATAAAAGTTAGATGCTCACTTCGAGCCACTATTTTTAATTGCGTCAGCGGCATGGTTCGCAGCAGAGAAACCGCTTCTGGAGTCAATCCCAAACAGAACATTGCTTTCTGCTCGCTTGCGGACAGTATTAATGTTTGGGCGACAATCAGATATTCCAGATTGAGGTTATAGAGATTTTCATCCATAGGGTTCCCACCACTAAATCAAGGTTCTGATTTGATCGGCCAATGCAATCACCTGTTGTCCATACTCAACTGCCGCTGGTGCATTTTTCCAGCTGTAGTATCGCCCCACACCCAAGGCGAGATTATCCGGGGAGGATTGGATCGCTTCGGCTAATAGCCTGGCACCAATTTCAAGGTTGGTATTCGGATTGAGCAAGTGCTCAGGCTTAGCGACACGATGACCATGCCAGCGTAGATTGACTTGCATAATGCCGACATCGACATTGCGTTTGCCTTCATCCAACATCCTATTGAGAAGCACCTCTGCTTCTTGCTGGTTTTTGGGGATAAACGATTTGCCGGCATTATTGATAGCCCATGGCCACGGCGTAACATGATTCTGTTCGCCATGTTTCCGGGACTCTACCAAAGCAACGGCGTACAAAACGTAGGGATCGATTTGATGCCGCTTGGCGACTTGCCACCAGAGGGTGTTTTGTAATTTTGTTGTAGAAGGTGCAGTGTGCAGAATGTTGGCATTTGCTTTGGCATAATCAGCAGCAATTGATTGCTGGGGTTGGCTGATGATGCAAAGACCACCGATCAGCCCCATACGAAGCAGGGTAAGACGGCGTTGAGTCGAAATGCTAGGGCACTTAAGCGTACGATTTTTCGAATGGGTAATGGGCATGGTCAAGCTCACCTTATTGGTCTTGAGGCGAGTTTACGACGTTGTCAAAAATTCTATATGTTCGAAAAACGTCCCTTTGAGCTGTTTTTAGTTGGTTTTGGTGAGTTTATGACTAGGTTTGGACTTGGGCTAATAGCGAGAATTGTGATTAGAAATGGTTAAAGATGGATTCAGACTTAATTGCGCCACATAAAATATTTTTATGGCGCAATCTTTTGTTAAGTGACATATTAATTGGCGCGATAAGGCCCATCTAGTCACAAAAAAATCAAATCATGCCGAAAATAGTCCCATCAGAAGAACTTGATCGAATCGTAAAACTCATTGCCCAATTTCAGGAAGGTGTTGGCGTTGATGAAATTACGCAACAGCTTGATTTCGACATTAAACGTCGTACTTTACAACGTCGCTTAGCTGCGTTGGTTGCAGAACAACGCATTTTCAGTGAGGGTGATGGACGAGCTCTGAAGTATCGAACTGCGAAGCATGATCACGGTGTCGTCGCCACAAAAATTACAGATAGTTCAATTCCGGAAGTCGTACCCGAAGCGTATGTGCCAATTTCTCAAGAGGGGGAGGCAATCAAGGCTTTTATCCGCCAACCTCGGACGCATCGACAACCTGTCAGCTATAAATCTGACTTTCTCGCGCAATATTATCCCAACAATACCTATTACCTACCGGCCGACTTGCGTGAACAATTACATTCCCTGGGTCGGTCACCATCTGAGCAAACCCCGGCAGGCACGTTTGCCCGAGATATTCTGAATCGACTGCTCATTGATCTTTCGTGGGCGTCTTCGATGTTGGAAGGTAACACCTATAGTCGTCTGGATACAGAGCGCTTGATTGAATTTGGTCAAGCCGCTGAAGGCAAGGATGCGATGGAAACTCAGATGATCCTCAACCACAAATCGGCTATTGAGTATTTAGTGCATGATACCGAGCATGGCGGTGTGACACCTGAAACCATCATTGCATTACACGCCTTTTTGTCAGATGGACTGTTAGCGGATCCACTGAGTTGCGGTCGGCTTCGCAATCGGGCGGTGGATATTAGCGGTAGTGTTTATTTACCCATCGCCATGCCACAACGTATTGAGGAGTTGTTCGGGATTGTCATGACTATGGCTGCTGAAATCAGAGATCCGTTTGAACAATCGTTTTTCCTGATGGTGCATTTGCCATACTTGCAACCCTTTGAAGATGTCAACAAACGGGTTTCACGGTTGGCGGCCAATATCCCCCTGATTCAACACAATCTCTGTCCACTGTCCTTTATCGATGTGCCTCAACAGGCTTACGTGGACGCGGTCCTCGGAGTCTATGAACTGAATCGAATTGAATTATTGAGAGATGTCTTCATCTGGGCTTACGAGCGTTCATGCCAGCAGTACGTTGCTGTGCAGCAGCAGCTCGTGCCGCCGGATATCGTTCGATTACGTTACAGAAACGAATTGGCTGAAGTGATACGAGCCATTGTCAAGGAGGGAATGGCTACGGATGAAATGTCGATCATGGCAGGCATTCCGGATTCAGTGTCTACAGAAGACAAGCAACGATTCATTATTTTGATAAAAAACGAACTTAAAACTTTGCATGCGGGAAATGCAATTCGTTTCGGGCTGCGTCCGCTGGAGTTTTCGGCATGGCGGGAAAGAAATAAAAGTCTGTGATCGAACTGAATTAAAAAATTATTACGTTAAAAAAGATCCAATAAAAAATCATTGCAAGGAATTTTTATCTGCATTCAACTCGGTTAGATGGTTTTCCCATTTTAATAAGGCGTTTCGTTTTTCCTGTAAGTAGTCATATCTATCATAATGTTTTGAACTTACATCATTTAAAGCATGATTCTGTATCCTATCTCTAATACCTTTCTCTATGCCAATTTCTCCCATACGAGTTTTTACTGTTCTCCGCAAATCTCTTGGTGTGAAAGTGTCGATGCTGCTTATGCGAGTAATAGCGTGCGCCAAAGATGTTTTATGAATCGGTTTTTCTTCATTATATCTACTTGGAAAAAGATAGTCAGAGTTTCCAGAATACGGCCATAATTCATTAAGTAATTTTTTAGCTAACGGAGTGATAGGCAATACCAACCAGCGTTCGTTTTTCACGCGTTCTGGTGGGGCACTCCAAATCATGGACTCAAAATCAAACTCATGTTTCATTGCGCCACAGAGTTCCCAAGAGCGGCAGCCATATAGGAGTAATAATTTGGTAGCTAGATGGAATTGTTCATGTAGGCATGTTTCGTTCCAAAGCACTTTGATTTCAGAAAATGATAGTGCTCTTTCTCCAGCTACTTCGGCACTTGTGTCTTTTGGAATTGAATCGACAGGGTTGGTTTGTATCTGAAAAGTAAAATCATTTGATAGGTTTTTCGGATCGTTGTCGTGATAAACCCCTAATTCAAATGCCCTTCTTAAGTAAGATCGAATTCGATTAGCTTGAACATTCGAGCCTCGTGAAATAATTGTGTGAAGTATTTTCCTTATATGGGCTGGAGTTACGTCTTTGGCTTGTAAGTCCAAAATATCTTTACAGTTGTAATGGAGATCAGTCTCGACCTTTTCAAAAGTTCGTTTACCAGAATCAACCATGTGCTTGATGTAGTAGTCAAACAAGTCAGCTACGCTGCCGTGTCTAAGCTCGTTGCGGGATTGAGGGTCGATTCCTCGGTCAATATCTCGTCTAAGATCACGACACCTATCCCGCGCTTCAGACAATGAAACAGATGGATACCGTCCCAGACTCAAGAACTTTTGTTTACCGTCTGCACCAGCATACTGGATAAAAAAGGACACACTTCCGGCGGGGGTGACTTTGACACCAAAGCCTTTATCGGGCCCTTTTTCATAGAGTCTATACGCCGATGGTTTTGCCTTTAGCCCTTTGATTGATTTGTCAGTAAACATGATTTCGTGGTCACTTTGTGGTCACTTGAATTCCGCAACATAAGTTTGCAAAATGAAACAACCGTAAACGGATGATGTTATAAAGTTCAATATAATCGGGCATTTAGGGATATTATGCAACATGCAGAAATAAGTGTTAACATGGTCTTTAGCGACTGTTAATCACTAGGTCGGCGGTTCGAGCCCGTCCGGGGGAGCCAAATAAATTAAGGACTTACAGAAATGTAGGTCCTTTTTTTTGCCCGAACGGGTGACTATGGGAGTCTCCGGGTCGGTATTAGATTTCGTAAGGTTTTATATTTCAATGGGTTGGCCCATGCGGTGGCCACTGACCATAATTTCAGACGTCATCAGTTCGGCATAAATGGCCCTACTCGTCGGTCATGACTTCGACGTTAAGCCTTACGCAAGCAGCGTAACTTTCATCGGGATTTTCCGCGTCCCGTGCTTCATGAAGACACGCATTGGAAACATTGAGGTACTCGGTAGCGTCGACGCGTGAAACTGGCCTCTCTGCATATTTCATACAAAGAATAAATTTACCTGCGACGTAAGTGATCGGTATTTCAATGACACTGACCGAGTTTGCAGTAGGTACTTTAATCCTCTCTTTGTGCATAGCGGATTCGCTGCATTCCGATGCATCCGCATAGCCGCGGTTTGAATCTGTAATCGATTCACTATTGGCACATGCGGTAATGAAAAATACTAAAAGGGGAAGTTTGTCCATAGATGGACTTTGCTACTTCCCGGATAACAACCCACCGCTGTTACTTGAATCTTGTTTGGATTTCTTTTCTTTCTGTGCGTGGGCTGGTTTCTTCTTGTCTTCTTTATTGCTTTTTGGGGACTTACTCATAGCAATTTCTCCAAGTGATAACTGACGCGGACCGAGCCTAGAGATTTTTTGTGTCAAAGTCGGTGCGTTGGAACACTTAGGCTACTAAAATGGGCGCTTAGCCATTTTTAGAAATAAGGAGTTCGTCCGTGCGGATCAAGAAACCGATGACCCTAGCGCTAGATTTGGAAGGCACCCTGATCTCGACTGCCCATAGTCAAATTCCCAGACCTGGACTGAGACACTTCCTAACGCTGTGTAAGGAGTTATTTCCACGGATAGTGATTTTCACTGCGGTCGAGGAGCCAAGGTTTAGGCCGATCGCAAAATTACTTGTTGCAGACGGTTTCGCGCCGGCATGGTTTGCAGATATCGAATATGTTCAATGGCAGGGAGTTATCAAAGACCTGCGGTTTATTCCACACGCCTCTGTTTCCGAAGTCGTGTTGGTGGACGATTTTGAACCGTTCGTTCACAAGGAGCAAAAGACGCAGTGGGTACGCATAGCGAATTTTGACCCACCTTACGCGGGGGACAATGATTTTGAACGTGTTTTACAACTCTTGGAGCAATATGTTTTTGCGGATAATTAGCGTGATCCGCCCTGCTCGTGCTGGGTGTCGTTGCTAGGCACAGGGGTTGAATATTTTGCTGCTCTGCTAGCAAACAAGACGACGTTACTAGTGTCCGACTGCGGCCATTCTTTAAAGTCGATGGGCAACTCTAACCATGGGCCCGTCAGGCAAGACTTTAACGATCCATCTGTCGCGACGTAAAGCCGACTATTGTGCTTAGATGATTTGAATTGGTAATCTGAGTATGCGGCTGTGGTGTCCATTACTGCCGTGTAGGTGAATCGAGGGAGCTTTTACTTTATAGGGCGTTTCTTAAAGTCGTCTTAATAAAGATTATAGTTATTAGGCGGTTATGCCATCTATCAAGAAATAAAATGCGGTAGCCACTCAAATGGCCCTGTCGAATTTGCTGACAAAACTGACTTGGAAGTTTTGCTGAGTGATGCCGGATGCTATGTGTTTGCTATGGCGAATGTATGAATCGTAAATGCCTTGGCCATCTTGGGATTGCATATTACGGTAGCCGTCGTAACCCTTCGGCGCCAAGAAGGCATGATTAATCTGCTGCGTCAGTGTCATCTGTTTTTTTAGGGACATGGCCGTTTCCTGGTGAATTAAAACGCATGGCATTAGATCTTTATTGTCCGGTAATCTGTGATCTAGTGTCCGTAATGGTGATCGTCGGGTTCGATTCGTATTAACAAATCGCTAATGGTTGCGGGTTGGGCTGTTTGGTAATGTGCGTCAGTAAATGTCTTATTACCGTCAAATATTAAACGTATGCTGGACATAATCGCAGCGGCAGTAGTTTCTCGTGGTAGTTATTAACGGCAGAAGCATAGTTTTGTAAACACCTAAGGTCATTATTCACTCCCGAACGCATCAGTTACAGCAGATGTGTCACTACCCAATAAAAGACACTTAATTCCAGTGTAATTGGCAGCACGAAAAACAACGGATGATGCTTGATTGTGTAAAGCGACTCGATAACCTTGCTACGGTCATACGCGGGGGGGGGATGCTCAACTTTCAATTCAGGGTGGTGAATCGGAGTTTGAACGGACGCCGGTGCACTACTGATAAAAAAATTATCATCGTCAAAAATCGAATCAAACAAATCGTCCAGCTTTTTTTGATTTTCAAAAAGGCCGTTTAAGGCATTTCTATCAAGATTAATTGCGTTCATAACCTTCCCCTAAAGTGGACCCCGAAATCCGG
>MSXO01000061.1 GCA_002083615.1 Proteobacteria bacterium ST_bin11
CGGCGCTCTGACAAATCCATGTTGTGTTTGTAAGAACCGGTGTTGCTGGTGTGACCTTGTACTTCAAACGACATCTCAGGATACTGTTTAATGCGGTCAACCACTTTATCCAGTTTGGGGAAGTATTGCGGTTTGATAATGTCTTTGTCGTTATCGAACTTGACATCGACAACCCAGCAGCCGTAGATACTGACTTCAACGCCCGGCAATGTTGTAGGACATTTGTCGAGGCAATTGTTCACACCGTCCTTGTCGTCATCCATTTTCGAGCAATCGAGTTTTACCGGAGCAGGAGCTGGCGGTGGCGGAGTGGGTACAACTTTAGCCACCACCGCTTTGGGTTTTTCGCCAAATGGAATCACGAAGCCCAGATTGACCGTCATGTCATGAAACTCTTCGGTGCCAGGTTGTAGTTTGGCATTGAAATTATTGTTGTAACGGTAGCGCACGTCACTGCGAATTAGGAAGTTATCATGCAGTTCATAAGTAAAACCCGCTCCCGCTTCGCCGATGAAACCCGCGCCGCTATCGCCATTGTGAGTAGTATTGATCCCGCCCACACCAATCACAGCATAAGGCGAGAAAGTATCTCTAAACAAGAAATATTGCGCGTCTACCGTGCCACCGGTCATGTCCCAGTTGCCGTTAGTTTGAGCGCCTTCCAGGTTTTGATATAAGCCTCTGACCTCAATGTTCAAATGTTCGTTGATGATCTTGCCTAAGCCCAGACCACCGCCCCAACCGCTATGAGCATTGCGATCACCGCCGGGCTGTACGAAAGTGCCGAACGGTGCCGCATACCATCTGTCGTCGAGGAACTCATCCGCTTGTGCTGCCGACAGCGAACCTAGCGTCGATAATGTGACTGCCGCCAGTAAACTATTTTTCAACATAAAGACTCCTTGTATAACTATTAAGAAACTCTGAGTAAGGTTTTGCTAAAAACCTTAAGTTACGCTAAACATTTTGAAATCTTTAGCCTTGAAAACGCATGGGGATTCCACAATTTTGGAGTCCTGTTGTAAAGATACCACAAACCGTTGAATCGGCAAACATTCAGGTTCATCTTGTTTAAGAGTTTCCGATATTTAGCTTAGGTATCTCATTCTACTTTGTCAGATTCTCAACGGTGCTCTTCCTTTCGATAGGGATTGCCGGAGCCTTCAGGCCGCGCAGCGCATTCAGGTCCCATGTTATAGGTCGAAGCTTGCCAGCTAGCGCGGTACACCCGATTCCAGACCGGCATGACGGCATTGCTGAAATCTGAGAAAGTAGAATTAAACGATACGCTATTCTTTAAAAATCCAAACGGCTTAGTCGGTTAAGTTTGTCTTTGCTAAAATCCCTTTGTTTTCTACGCAGGTAATCCTGGCCAAGGATAGCGAAGCAAGAAACGACGAGCTCGGGTAAAATCTCGCCTGTTTTAGCTTCCGTTGTTTCTATGGACTCTTTACCCTTCTTTAATCAAGAATGCCGGGAGTGCCCGCGCCTGAGCGGATTTCTGACCGAAGTAAAGTCGAAATTTCCGACTTATCATGCTTCGCCGGTAGCGCCGTTTGGCGATCCCGAAGCGCGCTTGTTGGTTGTTGGTTTAGCGCCAGGTCTGCATGGTGCGAATGCTACCGGCAGACCGTTTACTGGCGATTATGCCGGCTTGTTGCTGTATCAGGCTTTGTATGACTTCGGATACAGCAATCAATTGGAGTCGACAAATTTGGCCGATGGCTTGCAGCTTAGCAATTGCCGGATTACCAACGCAGTGAAATGTTTGCCGCCGCAAAATAAGCCCACCGGCGAAGAAATTAAACAATGCAATCCTTATCTAGCGGCCGAAATTAAAACTTTGCCGAAACATTCGGTGATCTTGGCCTTGGGCAATATCGCTCATCAAGCAGTGTTGCGTGCGTATGGCCTGAAAAGCACTGCGGCGAAATTCGCCCATCATGTCAGCTTTCAACTGCCGGACGGTAACACTTTGGTCAGTTCTTACCATTGCAGTCGCTATAACGTGCAGACTAAGCGCTTAAGTATGGAGATGCTGGCGGCGGTGTTTGTGACCATTCAAGCCTTGTTGTCTGCTCGTGACTGAAAACCAACTTGTCGACTTTGACGCTAAAGCCTTCATCAAGACGCTAACCGAGCGTCCCGGCATTTATAAGATGTTGGACGAGAAAGGTGAAATTATTTACATCGGCAAAGCCAAGAATCTGAAAAACCGGGTTTCCAGCTATTTTAGAAGTCAGATCGCCTCCCCCAAGCAGCAGGCTATGGTGGCCAAGGTCGCTGGGATAGAAATTACCGTTACCCACACCGAGGGCGAGGCCTTGCTGCTGGAAAGCCAGCTGATCAAACGCCATAAGCCTCGCTATAACATCAGTTTACGCGACGATAAATCTTATCCCTACGTCTTCATCTCCAGTCTTCACGATTTTCCGCAACTGACCTTTCATCGAGGAGCAAAGAAGCGCCGTGGAAGATATTTCGGGCCTTATCCGAGCGCCAGCGCGGTGAAGGAGACCTTGAAGCTGTTGCAAAAAATTTTCCCGGTGCGGCAATGCGAGGACTCATATTACAGTGCCCGCTCGCGGCCTTGTCTGCAACACCAGATTGAGCGCTGCACCGCGCCTTGCGTGGGGTTGGTTACGAAACAGCAGTACGCTTGCGATGTGGAAAATACTATTTTGTATTTAGAGGGGCAGGGTGGTTTGCTGATAGATCGCTTGGTAGGCAAAATGGAAACTGCCGCTGTCCAGTTGGAATTTGAACAAGCGGCCGCTTATCGGGATCAAATTGCCCGTTTGCGAGCGGTGTTGGAAAAACATTGCGTGGAAGGTGAAAAAGGCGATGTCGATATTGTCGCTTGTGCGGCTAAAAACGGTGCTGCCTGCGTGCAGGTGTTTTTTATCCGCAATGGCCAGCATTTGGGTAACCGACAGTTTTTTCCGAAAATCGGTGATGAAAATCAGCCCGAAGAAATATTGCAGGCTTTTATCGCCCAGTATTATTTGGATAAAACAGTGCCCCATGAATTAATTGTCAGTCATGCCTTACCCGAATCAGCCCTAGTGGCTGAGGTATTAGCCGAACAGGCTAAGCATGCGGTAGCGATTGCGAATAATGTGCGCGGAGAGCGGATGAAATGGCTGCAAATGGCGATGATCAATGCTGACAGTGCGCTTAACGCCAGGCTGGCAGACCGGCAGGGCATGCAAGGGCGTTTTATTAGTTTGCAGCAAGAACTGGGCTGCGATATCGCGCCAAGTCGCTTGGAGTGTTTTGATATTAGTCATACTCAGGGTCAGCAAACGGTGGCGTCTTGTGTAGTGTTCGATAGAGAAGGGCCGGTGAAATCCGACTATCGGCGCTTTAATATCGAAGGTATTTCGGCCGGGGACGACTATGCAGCGATTCATCAGGCGGTTTTTAGACGCTTCAGTCGCTTGAAGAATGGCGAGCACCAGGCCCCGGATATTCTGTTAATAGACGGCGGTAAAGGCCAAGTCGCCGAGGCGGAAAAGGCTTTGGCTGAATTGGAGATAAACGATGTTATGATAGTCGGTGTCGCCAAAGGCCCTGATCGCAAAGCCGGAATGGAGAAAATCATATTGGTGGGTAATCGGCAGCCTCTGGACGTAACACCCGGCGCTGCCGCTTTGTTGCTGATTCAACAGATTCGCGACGAAGCGCATCGTTTTGCGATAACCGGACACAGACAGCGACGCGGAAAAATTAATAAACAATCGGTGCTGGAGGAAATTGCCGGACTGGGGCCGAAAAGAAGACAGGTTTTGCTGAAACAGTTTGGCGGGTTACAGGGTGTGTCCAGCGCGGGTGTGGATGCTTTAGCCAGTATAGATGGCATTAGCCGACAATTAGCGCAGCGAATTTACGATACATTTCACCATCAAGATGGCCATTAGATTCACCATTCCGACCTATTTAACCCTCTTAAGAATCGCCCTGATTCCTCTATTGGCCGTTGTGTTTTATTTGCCTTGGCAATATTCCAATCTGGCTTGCACCGGGATATTTTTGGTTGCCGGTTTCACGGATTGGTTGGATGGTTACTCGGCCAGAAAAATGAATATGCAAACGGCGTTTGGTGCCTTTCTGGATCCGGTGGCCGATAAATTGATGGTGGCGTTTGTGCTGGTATTAGTCGTACAGGCTCAGGGTAACCCTTACCTTGCGGTGCCTGCGGCTATTATCATTGGTAGGGAAATTGCGATTGCATCGCTGAGAGAATGGATGGCAGAGATCGGTCAGCGTGCCAAAGTTAAGGTGTCGCAGTTGGGAAAATGGAAAACCACGGCGCAAATGACGGCTGTGAGTTTGCTGCTGTATCGGGATGATTTATTAGGCCTTCCTATCAATACCATGGGTTACTGGTTGTTATACTTGTCGGCGATTTTAACCTTATGGTCTATGGTTAGTTACCTTGTCGCGGCGTTCTCCACCATCAACGAATAATAAAAGCAGTATCCATACTGCCCACAACAGAGAGTAAACAGCA
>MSXO01000062.1 GCA_002083615.1 Proteobacteria bacterium ST_bin11
TTTTTTTTTAAACGAACAAACACAAAAATAAATTCCTCGCGTCAACTCTAAGCTCGCAACCATTCGGGAATTCAACTACTCTAAAGGATCTCTAGTGAAAAATAAACTCCCCCCTCGTCAAGCTAAGATGAGAAGTCCTTCGTGATCTCAAAGATGAAAATTCTTGTTCTTCTTGCTCTGTTCTTCGCGTTTGCTGCCGTGCTCTCTACAGTGAACGCAGACGAAGGCGACGTTGTCATTGCCGACGGCGTGAATACCGTCAAGGTTTCCTGCGGAGACTGCAACACTGCATGCCAAACAAAGGCAGCATTCATCTCGTATTGCACGTGCATGGGTCCCGGCCAACCGTGCAAGAAGCTTGCCAACCAGCCTGGCGTCATCTGGAATCCCACCGTCGTTGCAGCTTGCCAGCGCGACTACTGTGTTGGCGAGTAGTCTACTTGAATAAAGATTCAATGTCCATGCATAATTCATCCAATAGTTTTTCCGATCGAACGAACGCGCCCTGTGACAATAGCCGAGGTAGATATTGAGGACAGCCGTTTGCACTGCATAGAACAGGTTTGCTATCATCGATCTTCAGGCAGCTTCTACAGGTTTTCAAGCAGGCCCCGTACGCCTCCGCTGCATTGTCCACCACTTCACTTTCTCGAGCGAGCACCTCGCGAAAATCCTCGGTTCCGTACTTTTTCTCGAGGCTTTCCAAGAGCGTTTCGTCTCTTTGCGTGTAGCTGCTAATCAACGATCGGTTGTTTTTGTCGACGTGAGCACTTCGAACTCGACCTCTAGTTAGTTCGAGATAGCGAGTTTGAATGTTTCGCGCGTTAACGCTGCCCGTTTGAGCAGTGCCAAATAAATATTGTTCGGTCTCGGTGTCCACCTCGTCCATGCTTACAGGAATGTTGCCATTTTCGTCGAGTTCGATCTTTGCTCGTTTTGCAGGTCGGGAAGACGTGCCACCGCCAGACCGATAGTCGCTAAGCTTACGCTTCGACACTCGTTCTACCATTTCATCGTAGAGAAAGTGACGCATCGTTCGAACAATCGACTTCTTGAACTTGTGGTCAAGATAGTACATATAGTCAATGGGAATACCTTCCTTGACCACACATTCTGGATCGTCGGCGATTTCGTAACCCTTTCGTGCCTGTCCTTTGCGTGCATCGTTGATGTGCGTGTAGACAAAAGGCACCCTCGATCCAACAGGAGGTGCTTCGAGACCACGTTCCTCTAGTCGTCGAACGACAGTCAAGTGTTCTTGATTCTGATTGGTGTAGTATTCTCGCGATCGCTGCTTCGACAAGATCAAGTCAACGATGGAGACTTCGCCTCGCGCCAACTCTCCAGCCTTCTCTCGGATATAGTCGACAGCCTTCTGCTTCAACTCCTTGACGAAGGCCAAGTCAATTGCGTCGGCCTTCGAACCATCGGGATCCTCTTCAAAGGTAAAAGGACTCTTCGCTGGCATCACCTGAATAATTTTGAATAGCTCAGTCAGGACCTTTTGCGTGAAAGGTAGAGCGTCGCGTCGCACCGTCTCCAAGCCTTTGCTCGTCAAATAGGGCGTCTTACCAATGAACGCGTAGAAGAAACTATAGCGTTTTGCAGCAAAGGCGACAAAACGGAACATCGCCTTCTCAAAGTCCACCTTCATGGGCCATTTGAAGTTCTTGTTGATGCGAGGCACCCATTCTTCCTGAGCAAAGGCGGTAATCGCCTCCATGTCCTTGAGGCGCCACCATCCATCGGGTAGAGCAGGGAACTTGGCGCGCTGACACTTTGGATGATCGACACCCAATTCTTCTAGTCGTTTGCGCGCTCTTTCCCACTTTGCTTCGAACTGTCCTCGAGCAAGACCAGGAAACTGCATGAACACAGAGTCCGTATCGCCTCCAACGCAAATGGCATTGTAACGGCGAATGGTTTTGTTCTTGGCCAACATGATGCTTTCACGGCCACATCCTGTGACCGCACCAGCAACGTGGGTATCGCCGAGAGCTCCTCGAGTACCACAGACGCCATACATAGAGTTCATCAACAACTTGATGTTGTTGGAGGCCGCTGTGGCCACAGCGGCCAACACCTTGTTGTAGTTGGGATTGGGTGTCACACCATCTTCCAGGAATTCGTTGCCATAGAATTCAATCAACTCCTTGGCTTCATTGCGCAAGCGCAACAGCATGAACTCGGTGACAGCCAATACACCTCGACGAATCTCCTTGCACAAGAAGAACAATCTGACCTCGCGGCCAGTGCGTGGATTGACCACTTTCTGTTTGGACGGTGCAATCACCATGTCCTCGGTAACGCCTCGTTCTTCCATATCATCTTCGTAGACCTTCGTGTTCGATCCCATGTTGTACATCATCATGATTGAAGGATAGAGCGATGCAAAGTCGATGCATAGAGCAGGTAGATCGTGATACCAGCCGAGACGTTCCTTCATCACTACGGCACCCTGGTATTCCGCAGTTCGATTGGCCATGTCATTGCACGATGCCTTGGCAATGGCCATATCACGTTCCACATTCTGTCGTCGCACGATATCGGAGATCTCTTGATCTTCCGCATTGCGAGCGCTCGACGATGACGATGATGACGACGTCAACGTCTCGCCAGACCAACCAGGATAGCTTTTCCACTCAGTTGGAGGAGGTTCAGCAGGTCTTTCCTTGATCTTTCCTTTGTTGCTTTCTGCGTGCGCACTTCTTTGAACGTCGGCGAGTAGATCTCCACCGTCGTCATCGGGTTCATCATCTTCGGCAATCTTACTATGCGAGTACTTGGTTCGTGTGAGTTTTTCCCAATGCGAAAGCGTAATCTTTTCCTTGTCGACGACACCGCCGTCGACGTCGTCGTGAACAACACTTTCCTGCGAAGTAACACTGCGAAAGTAGCTGACAATGCTAGTTGGATTGACGTTGCTTCCCCTGAGATTTTTCGCTGGCGTCGTTCGAGTTCTCTGTCGTTTGTTTCCCGATGGCGTAGACGCAGCAGCTTGAGCGGCGTCACGTTTTCCAAGTTGAACAGAAGCAACCTTGAAGTTCTTGTCGTTGCCGTTCTTTGCGTTCTTTCGATCTTCGAAGAACTGACTGTCCGCTTCGTATTTTTCCGTGAGCTGGCGTGCCGTCAACAAGATGTTTTCGTTGTACGACTTTGTGAAGAAGCCATTGGTTCGAAGGATGTAGCGAGAACCAAGTTCCTTGTTGCCCTTGAAATAGCCGCCAATCACCTTTTCTTGCATCCCCTTTTCGCTGATGAGATCCTCGGAGACAAATCCACTTGCGCAGGCGAGACGATTCATTGCCACAATCAATTTGCTGTGCGCCACCAATTGCATTGGAAGCTGAGCATCGCGAAAGCAGTAGTGAGCCAACGTCCAACGAGACTTATCGCTCTCTTTGAAATAGCCCATGATCGCTTCGTAGGGCATATCGGATTTCGTCGTACCCAAGAGCAGACGAGAGAGAAAGTCCAGGGTATTGCTCTTGTCCTTGCGTTCACGCATGAAGATTTCACACGTATCTATCTGTGTTATGCCACATTCGTTGTCCAAGGAAGTGATTGTCTTCTCGCTGTGCGCTCGCGAATTGAACTGTCGTTCGGTGATTCGCGTGGTCTGCGATCGAACGTAGCCAAGCGACTTGACATCGATGCCAAGAACCCTCGATCGATTCAGTACCCTAGGCATATCATAGCGTTTACCATTGTGGGTAATGTAGTAGCGAGGATGCATTATACTATAGAAGTAAAGATAGGCTTGAAGCATCTCTTTTTCCTTGGCAAACTGGTAGCACTCGACAGGTCCGTTAAGTTCGCTGCCTTCCATCGCTTCGTCGACGAGTCCAAGCATGAAACCAAAGTAGCGATAGCCTTTCGTGGCTTCGAAACTCGGTGTCTTATAGGTGTCAACGCGATCGTCGGCACGTCTCGACACCAAGCACATGCACAATATCGGCGAGTCCCAGTAGGTGGTACCTCCAAAATACTTGCCGAACTTACCCGACTCGATATCAAAGCCAGTCTGTAGAGCTTTGGGCATGTCAAATGACGTAAGACCATTATAGCCCAAGGACACTCGTTCCAGAGGATTCAAACACTCGAGTGGATTTCCGTCTGGTGCTATTCGAATGTTTGCTTCCAAGTGCGTTACATGATGGACGCCAAGTTCAGGTGCAACGGCGCGAGGCAACGTCAAGTTGAGATTGTAGGCACGATGCCAGTGCGACATGAGAATGTCGTAGCGCTTTCCAAACATCGTCTCCGGTGAAAAGATTTCATAGATGTCGTGTCGTAAATCCATGCACGCCAGAAGGCTTGCGCCACGAGATGGCTCCTTGGCAAGCGATCGAGCTTCAACATACTTTTTGTGGATGCTGTTCAGCGTATTGACGATGACTTTGATAAAGCTGTAGTTGCTCACCTCGCACTTGATAAAGTCGAAAACGCGTTCGTTGAGCTTGCCATCCTTACCGTCGTTGAAATATCCATCTTTGTAGTCGTGCTTGCTCGTCTCCACAGAAAGCCTAAACGATTTGCTAGCGTCGCTATTGCCTCCACCACGTTCTTTGATCGAGTGCCAAAGCGATGACTTGAGCTTTCCTCGAAGGTAGTCGAGATGATGTTCTTGCAATCGCGTTCCATTGAAGATGTTACACCAGTCCTCGGGAAAGCCTGGTGCAGCGAACGCCAAATTTGGACGAATCCAAAAGGTGAAGATTACATCGGTGAAGGTAACAAAGACAGGCGTACCCGAGGGCGTTGCAGCGTGCATTCGCATGCAGTTGAGCACGCTATCGTACTCTAGGCGATAGTTCATTAGGAAGTACTCATCGTTCACAGGAGGAACGCCATTTCGAACGTAGGGGTCTAAGGACGCGTCGACAAACACAGAATCTGTTCCACCTTCATCCTCGATGTCGTATACACCTCGTTCGAGTTTGTCGAGCTTCATTGCACGTTCGTCTCTGAGCATTTTGTGGAAGCGGTCTTGAAAGCTTTCGTAGGTGAGATAGCGTGAAGAATCTTCGAAGTTGAGGCGTTCATCTGTGCGTACGTCGAGATCCTTGAGAATGGGTGAAGCTTTGACAAGCTTGTTGATGTTGATGATCGTTCCAGTTACAAAGGCATTGTTTGTCGTCGTGTCTTTGCTTGCAACTTGTAGGTAGCGAAGAACGCGTGTTCCTGCAACGATAGTCGATTCCACCTTGTCCAGACGTTTGCGCACTCGCATCGTTGATGAAACTTCATCGGTCACTTGAAGATCAACGTCACTTGGCCTTCCGTACATGAGATTGACATCGAAGTTGCGATAGCAGAGTTCCGTTGCGTAGAGACCAACCGCGAGAATCATCTCTAGCTTGGGCATTGCCAAGAGAAGATCGACCACATGGCTACTCGACGCTTTTAGTTCTAGCGGAGTGAGATTGTGTTTTTTCTCGTCGGTAGACCAACCAACACAACAGCTTGCAATTGCATAGCGATTACGTGGACGATCAGCATGACTGAACGCAGTGTTAAAGATACTGTTGAAGCGTAGTCGAAGTTCCGAAGAACTATCGATAATACCAGCAACAGCATCTTCAGTTAGAGGATGATCCGTTAGAATCAAGAAACGTGCATCCCTTGGACCACGCCATTTCACGATGTTACCTGAAAAAGCGTCGGCGACCAGGGAATCCCGAAGTTTGCGATCCAAGTTAAATTCCTGGATATCGTCGGTTTGCATTTTTTCTCTCTTTTTTGTTCTTTTTTTTTAAAGAGGAAAAAAAATGTCTTCGGAAAAATTTGTAAAATTTTCAATCGTCTTGCCTTTTCGCAGGATTGAAGCTTGTTCACTCATCGCCTTGAACGAGAATCTTTCGTTGTTGTTCAGGGAAGCCAAGGAGTCCACGGCAAAGCTCTATCTGAAATACAGTAGCTTGGATATTCATCAAATTGAATATTCACGTTACGAAAGCGCGGATAGCATTCAACAAGTCTGCAAGTTATTTTCCGAGATCGTCAATCGGATTTTCTCCAGAGTGTTCAACGACTCCGACAGACTTCGTCAAGATCTCTTGAGTGTAACGCGCGTCTATTCTAGTCACAGAACTTCGTGTATCTACTCGGAAACAAACATCACAACTTCAGACTACGCAGTGCTCATCATCGTTGTTAAACGAGCGCTTCTAACACTGAAAGGCCTGGAGAATCCTAGAGTCGAGTTGCACATTGAAAATCAGCTAAGCTTGATTCTTCGTGGAATTGAAGCACACACGACATCAATCGATCTCACGTCTTATGAAGACACCGCAATTGTCACGCTCTTCAAGTTCCCTTTGTTTTAACGCCACGTTCACGAACATCTGCATCCTTTTCACGCTTTCCATTATCGCTCTTCTACTATGTCTTCGCAGTGTATTTGGTGCGATATTGTTTTCACCTCCGAGAACACGAATCATAGGGTAACGTGCATTGTTTGCTCTGAAGAAGACCTTTGCAAACAATGCGCCACCTACTGTCCACATGTTGAATGCAAAGCTTATTTTTGCAACGATTGCATCTGTGAACACAACCCCTAGAAGAAGGAGAAGGAAAGAGTTCTCTCGAGAATAAAGCAATGGAAGACTACACTAGCATTCACGATCAAATTGTTCACTGTCAAGGCAAAGAACAAGAAGAAGAAGAAGCCAAACCATCGGCAGAAGAACTAAGAAAAATCGCCTTTAATGGCGTTGCAGTACTCTCTGTCGCTCTCATCTATATTGCCACGCTATTTCACTATCTCGGTGGCACGGAAAAACACTTCAACACCTTCGGTCCGAACGACAATCTCTACATCCTCAACGTTCAAATCAACACGTGGTTTCGATTTTTCGTGGCTCTGCTTAGCATAGGTCTAACGTATGCAGCACGATCGTTTGTCAAAAGTACCTTGGGGGCATACTTGAAATTCTCGGTGTTCAACGTTTACCAGCAGACTATTCGAGGATTTTCAAAAACAGGTTTTGTTCTTCTTGCAGGTTTTGTTACTTTCGTCGATGAACTCATTCAACTTCTCTCCTTGAGCATTCTTCTCTCACAACTCGACTTCATAATATTCGGCAACAGTGTTCACGCAATTGTAGTAATGCTCACCGTCTATCGATCGTTAAAAACTAAAAAGGTCATTCGGTAATTTTTTTTTCTTTTTTCCCTTTTCTTTTTCCTTTTCCATAGAAAAAAAGATGGCAAGCTACAGCGCAAAAAGGTCTCGTCCTTTGCCACCTAGAGTGCCCGTCAACGAAAACGATCGACTCCTCGAAAGAATTCCAATACCGGAGTGCTTGAACGACGATCAAAAACACGCTTTCGATACTGTCGTCAACGGTAGGTTTTCAACGTTCATTACTGGCGACGCTGGCACAGGAAAGTCATTCCTTCTCAAGCAAATCATAAAAGCCTACGATGATATTGGACGCACCACAACTGTTGTTGCACCCACTGGTATTGCAGCTTTAAACGTCGATGGGGTAACCATTCAACGATGGGCGGGCCTATCATCCTTTGACTACGATGTAGATAGAAGCTTGATGTTGATACGCCGCGCAAAAAGAACAACTGCTTGGCACGTTGCAACGCTCATCATCGATGAAATTTCTATGCTCCAGGGCAACATTCTTACCAAAATCGACAGGCTTTTTCGAATTATTCGCGGAAAACCCGAACTACCATTTGGCGGAGCACAGATTGTCGTCTTTGGCGACTTTCTCCAGCTGCCTCCAGTTGAAAAGGACAAAACAAAGACAGCGGAACGTTGTTTTCAGTCTCCCGCTTGGAAGTACATCGCGCCACACACTTGCTATCTAAAAACTGCAGTTCGTCAAACCGACGAAGATTTCATCAATTGCCTTCGAGAAATCAGAAAAGGTGATCTCAGCGATCTCAGCATTAGCAAATTGGAAGCGAAAATCTTTCAATCGTCCATCCCACCCGAATATGTGAAAACCTCGATCTTCTCGCATAACGCGGCCGTTGACCGCGAAAACACGCGCAAATTGAATCAACTTCCCGGTGAAGTAGTTGTCTATGAAGCAGAGCTCAAGCATGACGGCACAGAGTCGGGAAGAATGGAAGCTATTGCACTCGCCAACTCATCGCGAAGTCCTCAACGACTTGAATTGAAAGTCGGCGCACAAATTATGATCACCGCGAACATAAAACCCGAAGATGGTCTTGTCAACGGTGCTCGAGGTACCGTTGTTGCATTGGAGTCCTATGCGGTGACCATAGTCTTAGAGTCGGACTTGGCAGAGCAAAAGACGCCAATCGACATCGTACCTCACCTCGTCGAAAAACGAGAAAGTCTTGAGCACGTTCCAGTCTCCTACAAGCAGATGCCAATCGTGCTTGCCTATGCTTTCACCGTGCACAAAGCCCAAGGCCTTACTCTGAGGAAGTTTGCCGTCGATCTTTCAAGACTTTTCGACCATGGTCAAGGCTACGTTGCTCTGAGCAGAGCAACATGCTTTGACGACTTTATCATCCTCGGAAGGTTCGACATCGGAAAGATTACCGCGTGTCCTCTAGCGAAGAAGTACTATCGCGATCTCATCTCAGGCGGGAAATGCCACATCGAAAGCAGTCACAAAGAATGCATGGAATGTCGCAAAGTCTTCTGCAATGAATGCGCGCTACCAACGAGAGGCTACGAAGAATTCGCCATGCTCTGCACGCCTTGTCTCCGAGGGGGAGAAGCCTGAAAAGTAAAATAAAATAGCCAGTCTCCTATGTCCGGATCCTCACC
>MSXO01000063.1:0-132 GCA_002083615.1 Proteobacteria bacterium ST_bin11
GCGTTGAAACTGTCAAGGAACTAGACAAAAAAATCCTGAGTAAGGGCGCCTGGGCCACGGTGATTTATCGCTATCAAGATTGGGAGCCGGCTAAGAATCAATATAGTCAAGATAGATTTAGTATTCGCCGCT
>MSXO01000063.1:215-25529 GCA_002083615.1 Proteobacteria bacterium ST_bin11
CAAGGTTGGTTGGCTGAAGGCCAGTAACCACTCAAACGTAGCGAGGGTAGCCCCTCGCTAATCTAATCGACCCATTCGTAAATCTCTGTCAGAGTCGGGTCGCATTTACAGCAACTGGTACCGCACGAAGAGCCAACTGGGCTTAGTCTCACTTTGCCTTTATTGATCCACTTGCTTAGCATCCCGCGTAAGGCATCCGCATCCATATGAAAATGCAACACTAGATCGCTCAAAGTTGCCCGACGTTTTTCCTGCAAATAGTTGCGTAAGTCTGACAATATCATTGCGTGGCTCCGCTAGTTTGGCGCACGCCGTATACACGCAGTAGGAACAATACGCCTGCAAAAATAAGAGTTAAGGCCACTATCCAACCGATAGCGGAATTTGGGTGTTGTGCATAGGTCATGCCTTGGTAGAAGAGGGTGGCTGTCAAGTACGCGACAAAAGTGGTCCAGCACACCACGAACAAAGCCCAACTGCCGTTGGTTTCTTTGTATATCGCCGCCGTCGCAGCTACGCAGGGCGCATACAATAAAATGAAGAGTAAGTAGGCAAATGCGCCGACTTGGCCATCGAAATGCGCCTGCATCACACCGAACGTATTGAGCTTAACTTGCTGCTGTTCGGCTGCCTCGGCTTGGTCGGAGATATTCGCTATGCCTAATCCCAATGGATCAAGCAGCTTGTCGGCAATTGCCATCAGGTTGTCTGGTACCGTCTGGCAAGCTTCTAGTAAGGCTTGCTGTAAATTAAAGTTTTTTTCATCTTCTACTGCATCGGATACAGCCATTTGACTGTACAACGAATCCAATGTCCCGACCACGGCTTCCTTGGCCAGAACGCCAGTAAAGATACCGACAGTAGCCGGCCAATTATCGTGAGCAATACCCATGGGCTGGAAGATTGGGGTCAATCCGCGACCGATTTCGCTTAACACCGATTTATCGCTATTTTCTTGGCCGAAGCTACCGTCGGTACCCAAAGAATTTAATACATTTAATACCAGGACCATCGGCACGATGACTTTGCCGGCGTTAAAGATAAAGGTTTTCAAGCGTTCCCAGGTTTTAGTGTATACGCCTTGTAAGGTTGGTAAATGGTAAGCCGGAAGCTCCATTAAAAAAGGCGTGGCAGTTCCGCGCAGCAGGGTGTGACGCATGATTAAACCGGTCAAGACCGCCACCACAATCCCAAACAAGTAAAGACCGAACACCAAATTCTGGCCGCCAACCGGAAAAAAAGCGGCGGCAAACAAGGCATAAACCGGCAGACGGGCACCGCAAGACATGAATGGATTCATCAAATTGGTTAAAACCCGATCTCGCTGATTATCGAGAGTGCGAGTAGCGATTATGGCGGGCACATTGCAGCCGAAACCGACAATCATCGGCACAAATGACTTGCCAGGCAGCCCGATGATACACATGAACCGGTCCATGACAAACGCTGCTCTGGACATGTAACCGGAGTCTTCCAGCATCGATAAAAAAATGAACAAAAAGCCGACTATGGGTATAAAAGTAGACACCACTTGAATGCCCCCGCCGATACCGCTACTGATTAACACAACCAGCCAAGCAGGCCAATTCATGCCAGTTAATAATTCGCTTAAACCGTCCACCAGCAAAGCACCGACCGCTTTGTCGAAAAAGTCGACGAAAGCGCTACCGATATTGATGGTAAACATGAACATGGCGTACATAACCAATAAGAAAATCGGAATACCCAAGAAGCGATTTAACACCACGTTGTCGATTTTGTCGGTGGTGCTGCGGGAAACTTCGTTGAGCTTACAGACACTGGCTTGCACCAGTTGGTTTACCAAACCATAACGGGCGTCGGCGGCTAGGATGTCAATTTCGTCTTGGGTTTGGACTTCGATGTTGGCACGCAATTGTTCAGCAACTTTTTGTAGTTCAGGACCAGCAAGTTGCTTTGCCAATGTGTCGTTTTCGAGCAAACGCAGCGCAAGCCAGCGACTGTCGCACGCTGAGTCTGGGAACTGTGGTTGCAAGAGGCTAACTGCTGTTTCGATGGTTGGATGGTAATCAACACGTAATGTGGGAATGGGCTTGCTAATGCAGGCTTTATTGATCACGTCGCGTAATTCTTTTATACCGAAACCTGTAGCCGCGGTTATCGGAACTACTGGGCAAGCCATCCGTTTGGCTAACAATTCGATATCGATTTTGATGCCGCGTTTTTTGACTGCATCCATCATATTGAGCACCAATATCATCGGTACCTGCATTTCTATAAGTTGCGAGGTCAGATAAAGATTTCGTTCTATATTGGAAGCATCGACGATGTTGATGACCAAATCGGCATGGCGGGACGCGACGTAATCGCGAGCGACTTTTTCGTCCAGGGAAATGCTGTCGTCCTCGGCCTCTAAAGAATAGGTACCAGGCAGGTCTACAAGGCTTATCTGTTTCGCGTGATGCGTATATTCGCCGATTTTTTGCTCAACAGTCACGCCAGGCCAATTGCCGACATGCTGCTTAGACCCGGTCAATGCATTGAAAAGTGTGGTTTTTCCGCAATTTGGGTTACCAACCACGCCGACCGTAAAATCCATACTCATACTTTTTCTATAAGTAAGACCGACGCCTCGTTTTTACGCAGCGACAGTGAAAATCCGCGGATTTTGATTTCAACGGGATCGCCCATAGGTGCAAAACGCGTGATGGTGAATTCAGTGCCGGGCGTTAACCCCATCGCCAGCAATTTCTTGCGATAGACACCACCTGATTGATCGAACCCAATTATACGGCCTGTATCGCCAGTCGCCAGCGCTTTGAGGTATGTCGGCATGCAAGCTAAGTAATAATAGTTCTCATTAACCCGCAATATAGCACATCGATACAAAGATGCGACAGAATTAGTTTTAAACATGTCATGGGTTATGAATGCGCATAATGTATATTATGTTAAATCGTGTAGCTGCATATTTCATTCTTTTCATTTGCGGACCAAGACGGCAATTATTTGGGCTTACGTCCTGAGCCGATCTAAAACCGGCTGTTTCAAGGCGCGTTCCGTTTCTACTTCAAGCCGTAGATCTTCAACTGACTGCAAACCGGCAGTTGATTGTCCGGCACAGTGCAGTCTGATGTACCGACTCGATAAATCATCACATATACCCGGCCATTTGCCACTACCGGCGGAATCATTCGCGACATCTTGCCCAAGCCACCGCTGGCGTCGTCACCGGTGCGAAATAAGCGCTTCAGCTTGTTGCCGGGCTCTACCGTGGTTGCATCGTAAGCAATCAGTTGACCTTCAGCGAATTCCTTATTGGCATCACCGAATTTGGAAAATACCGCCCACACGACAGCCGAATCGAAATCGATGGCGTGTGCAAAATTAGTGCTTGCGTTTGGTTTGCCGGAGACCATCAATAGCCCCCCGGGCATTCCCCCAGGTGAATCAAGGCCTACCGAGGCCATGTCCTCGGCTTCGGCTCGGAATGTCGGCAACTTGCCATCCACAGTAGAAAAATTGTAGGTTTTCAAATGCGAGTTTTCACCCCAGACATACACGATGCCGCTACTCTGGTCGCGCTGGGCCAGTGCCAGAGAGTGAATGTGGTGCATTTTGTTATTCTCTGGATCGCCGCATGGCACAAACCAGCCGTGATCGCTATGCCCTGACGCCGGGCACGGTAGGCTGCGGTTAAGATGCTGGGAACGATCCCAGTTTTCCTCGACGCCGCCAGCATAGTAGCTTGCCACCAGAGGCGGCTTCGACATCAACTGGTTAAAGCGGTCGTTCCGGCCCAAATTAAGTTTGTCCAAGGAATAAATGATGCCGTCCTTGGTACCTTGCAAAAGCAACCTGGAACCCGGCACCAGCATCGGCCCGGCAGCGCCGAAATCCCAGTCGGCTCCCGCAGCATGCACTTGAGCCCGGCCGCAGGAAACTTCGGAATTATTATCGCTCCAGAGACACTTATCGCCAGGAACGCGCTCATCCAGAAACGCTTTGTAAAAATCCACCTTTTCCAGTTCTGGCCGCGCGCCGCCGACGCTGGGTTTAAAACGGAGTTTGATCATGCTTTCGGCCAGATCGACATCGCCATTATTCGAGGTGCCGTTAGAGGTTGCGACGTAAATCATGTCGTCTTCGGTAACCGGCGCACCGCCCGCATGCCAGATGCCGGCACCCCAGGAATTGAATGAGGTTGCGCAAAATATCGCGGCTTGTTTGGAAAAACCGGTCTGCCCCAGCAAGGCCCGGATGTCATAAGCCACCACGAAACCATGCGGATTTTTTCGGCCCCCCATATCTGATTCGCCATTAGCGGCAAAAGCCATGACCAAGCCGTTGTTCTCTGTCAACGCCAGTCCGGCGCGCAGTTTGGGATAGACATATTGCTTGGTTTGATTGTTTTGCCGATAGGTAGCACCAGCGTCGTTAAACCAGCAGCCGTTACCTTCTTGCGACTTACCGAAGATCCGCACTGCCTTACTTTTTTGACCGCCGTTTAGCGGATTTAACGCATACACCCAGTAATCGCGGAACCGGTTGTCGTTGTTTTTCTTTTGCCAGGAAGCGACAAACAGCGTGTTCGTCGCCGGATCAATGATCGCCGTGGCCGAAATACCCCAGATTGGCGTATGTTTCCACATATCCATATCTTGGGAACTGATTTCTGGGCCGAGTTTGACTTTGTAGACGGTTTCATTGGTGCGGGGATTGATGCCGATCACTTCGTTTTTCATCGTGGTGATGATCACTAAATCGTCGGCACCAGCGCCATTTTCGATCACCAAGGGCTGGGTTTCGACTTTGGCATTGAAATCGTATGTACCCAGCAAGCCAAATTGCTCGGGATTCACGTTAGTTTTATTAAGCGTGAACTCTTGATTGTTAGCCGCGGTACGAAAATTATTGCCGGCTCGTTGCGTCACGCTAACCGCCAACACGGTATTTACCCAAAAAACCATACAAATAAGACCCAATTGCATCAATTTCATGGCCCACTCTCCCCTATTGAATGTCAACTGAGCCTAGAGCCACAGCAAGGATATTGTCAAGCCCTTTATAAATAAGGTAGATAAGGGTTTTGGCTTGATGGTTTACCGATCCGAGAGCGATTTATTACCACTTGCTGCGTTTCTGAATGAGTACCCTCAAGGTTTTCCTATGAGACTTACTACTAAAACCGGCCCAATCGCTGTTAATCGTCCGGGCGAGTATTTTGTAGTACCCTAGTTTTCGTCAGCGGATAACGCGTAAATACCGAATGCGGTGAGGTAAGTCGGTCATGGATATAAAGTTGCCTTTAGATGCGAAACTGGTCATGGCATTGAGCAAGTCGAACGCTTCGATTTCAGAGCTTAAATTGAATCAAGTGTTAGACGCCAAAATCATTACCAATCAAGTGATGCTGAATACCCTGACTGTCAGCGTTGCCGATAAAACCATGACTTTGCAGAGTCAGCAGGCATTGACTTTGCAGCCCGGCCAGGCTGTGCAACTGCAAGTGGTAAAATTATTCCCGATCCCGGAATTAAAAATTGTCGCCCCGCCACTAGCGCAAGCGCCAAATACTTCAAGCTTAGCGGCGCCCGAAGCGCCACTACTTAAATTATTGCCCTCCCCGACTGCGACATCAACAGCACCTCCACCTAGCAATGCGTTGGCGACATTAAACCCGGGCGACCAAATACAGGCGCAGATTTTGAATATCGGCAAACAGACCCTAACGGTGCAACTGACGCCGATGTCGGTTGATGCCAAGCAGACCCAAGGTACCGCGTTGCCTGCCGGCGAAAACCGAGTAGTACTGGATAACAAACAATTGCAATGGAGTGATCCGTTAGCTAAATCCATGCTAACCGTCGGCAGCCGCATCGCTTTACAAATGCTGAAGCCCGGTGAGACTCCAGTACTGGGTGTGTCTTTATCTAAAGCCACTATTGACGAAGCCATCGCAATGGTTTTCAAACAGTTATTGCCAATTCAGGTGCCGCCACAACAATTTCTGGAGCAATTGGCGCCTTTGATACGGCCTGCCGAAAGCGATAAAACCGTAGGCGAAGTCCTCAAGCAACTGGCCCGCGAAATATTGCAGCATATTCCAGACAAAACCAAGCTGTTCGAACCGGCCACGCTAAAGCAAGCCATCGCCCAGTCCGGTTTGTTTATGGAGCGCAATTTAGTCGACGCGGAGGCAAATCCGCAAGTGCCAATGTTGCAAGATGATTTTAAATTAAAACTGAGTAAGCTGATTGCACAGCTGAGCTTGGAACTGGCTCTGCCTAAGGACGAAGTTTCGGCTCAGCAGACTGCAAGCGAATTACTGAAAGAAACCTTGCAAAAAGCCCAGGGCAATCTGGCCAAATTGACCTTGGATCAACTCAATTCGCTGCCCAGGGACGATTCGCCCAAACAGGTCTGGATACTGGAGTTACCGTTCTTTAATAAAGGCGAACCGGAAACACTGCAACTGATGGTGGAACAAGACAAACAAGCCAACAGCGAGAACGGCCAAAAGAACTGGGTAGTGAGCATTACCATTACCCCGCCCGAACTTGCTACAATACATTGCAAGGTCTCCTGTTACGACGGCAGTGTTAACACCCGTTTCTGGAGCGAGTCCACGAGCACCGTGGATAAAATTAACGCGCGTCTGGATTATTTAAGACAACAGTTCGAACAAAAAGGATTAAAACCCGGATTTATGGATGTTCAACAAGGAAAACCCACGCAAACCAATCCGCAAACGCTCCCACCGCAAAGTCTATTGAGCGAAAAAGTCTGATACCTGGCGGAATACAGCAATTGGATAAATAAATCTGCCGCGAACGAGCAAACACTATTTACTCGCCAAACCCGGCATTAAACTGCCGTGGTTGCCGAAACAATTTCTTACTCTAGCCGATGCTATGGAGAATTAGCGCATGTCCCACCAAGTAACCCTGACCCAATTCATCATCGAGCAGCAGCGCGGCCTGCCGGACGCTTCCGGCACGTTTACACTGCTGCTGAACAATATTGTGACAGCGTGCAAGCAGATCTCTCACCGGGTCAATTGCGGTGCATTAATTGGCGTGTTGGGCAGTGCTGAATCGGAAAATGTGCAGGGCGAAGTGCAAAAAAAGCTGGATATTATTACCAACGACATCATGGTCAAAGCTTTGGATTGGAGCGGTTCACTAGGTGGCATGGCATCGGAGGAAATCAATGATCCGATCAAAATCCCTAAACAGTATCCAATAGGTAAATATCTGGTGCTGTTCGATCCGCTGGACGGCTCGTCTAATATCGACATTAATCTGACTGTAGGCACCATTTTCTCGATTCTGCGCTGCCGCGAAGGCGTCGAGCCGGAAACCGAGGATTTTTTGCGCAAAGGCACCGAGCAAGTCTGCGCCGGTTTTGTATTGTACGGCCCCTCTACCATGTTGGTCCTAACCACAGGCAACGGTGTGAATGCATTTACGCTGGATCAAGATATCGGCGAGTTCATCCTCACCCATTGCAACATGAAAATTCCCGAGGACAGCAGCGAATTTGCCATTAACATGTCAAATCAGCGTTTCTGGGAGCCGCCAGTGAAACGTTATATTGACGAATGCGTAGCCGGCGTGGACGGGCCGCGCGGCAAGGACTTTAATATGCGTTGGGTGGCTTCGCTGGTGGCTGAGGTTTATCGCATCCTCACGCGCGGCGGGGTATTCCTGTATCCGCACGATTTACGGGATCCGTCTAAACCCGGCAAACTGCGACTGATGTACGAGGCCAACCCGATGGCATTTATCATCGAACAAGCCGGCGGAGTATGTTCAACTGGCCGCGAACGAATTTTAGATCTCAAACCCAGCAGCATTCACCAAAGGGTGCCGTTGATATTAGGCTCCAAAACCGAAGTGGAACGGATAATTAGTTATCACCAGCAAGATTAACCAGTGTCCCGTTGTAACGCCGCCGTTTCGTAAGGAAGCGGCAAATTATTTAGCCCGAAACTATGCTTACATCGAACCCTCAACCTGCCGCGCCGATTAAAAATCAAGTCAGTTGCAGCAATTGCAGTCTGGATAATATCTGTTTACCGCGCGGCCTATCGCAAGCCGAAATCAATAACATCAGCCAAGTCGTCAAAGCCCGCAAAACCTTGCAACGCGGCGATTTTATCTACCGCGAAGGCGATAACTTTCGCGGCATTTTGGCGATAAAGTCCGGCAGCGCCAAGTTGGTGGCTAACGACAGCCATGGCAACGAACATATATTGAATATTCTTTTACCCGGCGAGTTATTGGGCTTTGACGGGCTATCCGCCGAAAAGCACGGCTGTGCAGCCATTGCCTTGGAAACCATGAGCTTCTGCATACTACCGGCCGACAATATGGAAGAGTTGTTTAAAAATATGCCTAGCTTGACGCGTGAACTGTTCCGACATACCGGCCAGAAAATGCTAGAGGACAAAAATCAGCTGGTGCTGAGCAAAAGGCCGGCGGAAGAGCGTCTAGCGTATTTTTTGATCAGTTTGTCTGAGCGCCTGAAAAAACGTGGATTTTCCTCGTCTGAATTTAAGCTTTCGCTAACCCGTCAGGAAATCGGCAATCATCTGGGTCTTGCGCTGGAAACGGTCAGCAGACTGCTAAAAAGATTTCAGGACGACGAATTAATCGTAGTGCAGAACCGGTTCATCGGCATCAAAGATATTGCCGCCTTGCATAAGATGTTAGTGCCGTTGGAATAAGGTATCAATTTTTTATACCGATACCCTTGTGCAGCAGTAACAAGCTGAGTGCGGTTAATAACACGATAAGTCCGCCAGTCATCGCGAAAGCCAATTCAATCGTGACGTCGCTGACCCCGATCATGCCGTAACGAAAGGCGTTAATCATGTAAAGGATAGGGTTGGCCTCGGCGATTTTCTGCCAAATCTCTGGCAACATCTCTACGGAATAGAATACTCCGCCCAGGTAGCTCAACGGCGTCAGCACAAAGTTTGGAATGATGGAGATATCGTCGAAACTATCGGCAAACACAGCATTGATAAAGCCCGCTAGTGCGAACAAGGTCGCGGTGAGCACAAACACGGCGAGCGCTATACCCCAATGCAGAATTGTCGTTTGAGTAAACATCATTGAAATTCCCGCCACCACCACGCCCACTAACACCCCACGGGCAATACCGCCAAAAACATAACCGGCCAAAATTATGTAATTGGGCACTGGCGCTACCAGTAATTCTTCAATATGGCGCTGAAATTTGGTGGAGTAAAACGACGATACAACGTTGGAATAAGAATGGCTAATCACCGACATCAGAATAATGCCGGGAACAATGTAGTCAATATAGCTGACACCGTGCACCAAACCTATACGCTTACCGATTAACTTGCCAAAGATCAGAAAATACAAGGCGGTCGTTATCGCAGGCGGCAGCAACGTCTGCGGCCAAATTCGAGAAAAACGGCGGATTTCTTTGCTTAGAATGGTGAAAAAAGCGACAGAGTAATTCATTGCACCAAATCCAAAAATAATTGCTCAAGACGATTGGACTTGTTGCGTAGACTAAGGACCTCAATATTTTTTTCTGATAACGCCTGAAATAACCGGTTTAGACCAAGGCTTTTCGGTACAGCCACCTCCAAAACATTCGCAGTGCTCAATACAATTCCATAGCCCCTTATTGTGGGCGCAACGCTTAGCGGCTGAGCAATATCGAATACGAAATGATCGGTATGCAGCCGACTCAGCAAGCTATTCATCGCAGATTTTTCAATGATATTACCGTTGTTGATGATGGCGATATTGCGGCATAAGCTTTCGGCTTCTTCCAGATAATGGGTCGTCAAGATAATGGTGGTGCCCTGCTTGTTCACTTCCTGCATCATCTCCCACATCGAGCGACGGATCTCAATATCCACACCGGCGGTGGGCTCGTCGAGTATAAGTAAGCGCGGCGAATGTACCATTGCTCTGGCTATCATCAACCGCCGCTTCATCCCTCCGGATAAGCGCCGAGACACAAAATCGCGCTTATCCCATAACTCCATTTGCCGTAGGCATTTTTCGGTGCGTAGCAAGGCTTGTTTACGTGGAATACCGTAATAACCGGCTTGGTTCATCACCACGTTCATGCTGGTCTCGAATTGATTAAAGTTTACTTCTTGCGGCACCACGCCAATACAGGTTTTCGCAGCGACGTTGTCTTTATCCAGGTCGTGACCGAAGATTCTGACAGAGCCACTGGTTTTATTAACCAGCGAACTGATGATGCCAATCAAGGTCGATTTGCCTGCACCATTGGGGCCCAATAACGCGAAAAAATCACCGCTCTGAACGTCGAGATCAACGCCTTTGAGGGCCGCAAAGCCGTTGTTGTAAGTCTTTTTTAGGTTTTGGATAGATAAAGCAGTCATGCTCTGATGCTATAATGTCGCGGAAAGAAATTGAGACGAAATTGAAAAATTCGCCAATAAAGCTTTCCGATTCTATCAGAATTCGCCAACGTTAAGCAGCCTGAACAGGAATAGACTCTTGCCACATCAAATACCGACCAGTGTTGCTGCCGTCGATCTTGGGTCCAACAGTTTTCACATGATTATATGCAGCTTGCATAATGGCAAACTGCAGACCATTGACCGCTTGAAGGAAATGGTGAGACTGGCTGCCGGACTGGATCAACATAAAAATCTAGATCAGATCACTCAGGAGAGAGCCCTAGCCTGCCTGGAACGCTTTGGTCAGCGTATTCGGGATTTCGCACCCAATAGTGTCGCGATAGTCGGCACCAATACCCTGCGCATTGCCAGGAACTCTCAACAGTTCATCAACAAGGCCGAAAAAGCCTTGGGGCACCCGATTCATATTATTTCCGGTATAGAGGAAGCTAGGCTGATATACCAGGGAGTGGCTCATAATCTTGGCAGCAATGCCAACAACCGCTTCGTTATGGACATTGGCGGCAGTAGTACTGAGTACATTATCGGACGGGATGACATTGCCCATACCAAAGAAAGCCTGAATATGGGTTGCGTTACCGTCAGCCAGAACTTCTTTAAAAACGGCGATCTGAGCAAAAAAGCTTTCCGTAAAGCAATGCTGTTCGCCGAACAACATCTGGAACCGTTCCAAAATACGTTCAACTCTAAAAATTGGGACGAAGCGATCGGAGCGTCCGGCAGCCTGAAAGCTGTCAGCAATGTGCTACAAACCATGGGTTGGAGCAATAACGGTATTACTAACGACGGCCTAGAGCTGTTGGTTGCCCACCTAATGAAGTGGAACCGAATCGATGAGATCAGCTTTCCAGCCTTGAGTATAGAACGACGACCGGTGTTTATCGGCGCTGTGGCGATAGTCTACGCCACTTTCAAAACGCTTAATATCCAGCAGATGACGGTTTCGGATGGCGCGCTGCGCGAAGGTTTGGTGCAGGACCTGCTGGACAGAATTTATGACGATGATATCCGTTCGCAAACCAGTCAAACCATAGCGGCGCGTTACCATACCGACACCGCCCACAACGGACAACTCAAAGACACCTTGCGTTATATCGTTAAGCAATTGGAGACTCACCCTTGTTTTAAGGACAATCCAGCCAGCCTGCAGTTTTTGGAATGGGCTGCGGAACTGCATGAGATTGGTTTTGAGATTGCCCATAGCCAATACCACAAACATAGCGCTTATATTATCGAAAATGGCGATTTGGCAGGTTTTTCCAAACAAGATCAGCTGTTGCTGTCTAAGTTGGTGCGTAGTCATCGCAAAAAGCTCAATTTAAGCCGATTTGAGGATTTACCATCTCCTTGGCGTCAGCACGCCCCGATTATGGCTGTTGTGTTTAGGCTTGCTGCCCTACTGCATCGGAATCGCACTAGCAAGCGTGCGGATTTTAGTATCACGATCAATCGCCACGATATAAAAATCGATTTCCCGGAGAATTGGCTGGAGCAAGCGCCGTTGACACATGCCGATCTGAAGCAAGAAATGTATTACCTTAAGGAGGCCCGTTTTAATCTGGTCTTCGACAAATGCTGAAATTTCTATTTTACGCCCTACTGTCTCTGGCAATATTAGTAGTAGGGTTGCTGTTTTTCGCAATCGATGACACGCCTTTGTTAAAAGTCCATCATGGCCTAAACCGCGAAGATATCCAGCGCGCGAAGCAGTTATTGCATGTATTACCGGACGAACGTGGCCAACTTAAAACAGTTAGTCTGGACCAAAATGACTTGAATATTGCAGTGAGTTATTTACTGAACCATTTCGCAGAAAATACGACTCAAATTCAGATTGTTAATGACAGATTAATTGTTCAGATAGCGGTATTTGTACCCAAAAGCCCTTGGGGGCGATACCTGGATTTTAGTTTCAATCTGCGGCAGACAAACGATACCATTGTTTTAAAGTCCTTAAAAATTGGGGAAATATCCATTCCCGATCCGGCTGCTAATTTCCTGATCCCCGCTTTAATACATAACTCACCGCTTGAGCAGCATTGGCAAGTCCTAAGCCAATACGTCAAGAACGTGCGAATTAGTCCACACGCTTTGGAAATTAGCTACCTCGGATCTATAGTGGACGCGGCAAAACAATTGGCTATTCAAAAGCACCGTGATTACCCTAATTTGCATCGCTATCAACAGCAAATTAACGAAATTGTGAGTCAGCATGACCCAGACTGGCGCGTATCGATAACGGATTTGCTGCAACCTTTATTTCTAACCGCATATGAACAAACCTTGGCAGAGGACGCTATCCAAGAGAATCGCGCAATCATTATTGCGGTCGGCAGTTACATTTATAAGCACGACTTACGCCGCTATCTGCCTCTTGGTTTGGTCTACAGCAAAGAATATCCCGTATTTGCATACAAACGCATAGATATCCCTCAGCATTTTATCGCTTCGGCATTGCTGGCAATAATAGATTCCTCTTTACTAGGTGAGCAAATCGGCATAGATAAAGAGTTGGGGGATGCGCAAAAAGGCAGTGGTTTCAGCTTCATTGATCTGGCGGCTGATCGAACGGGAACCAGATTCGGTCAAATTGCGATAGCATCAGTTAAGGAAGCCAGAGAATTACAGAGAATAATGTCTAGCACTAAGGATTATTCGTCTGTTATCCCAGAGTTACAAGATTTGCCCGAAAACATGGACGAAAAAACGTTCGCCAGTAAATTTAAATCTGTCGAAAGCCCCGCATACAACGAACTAATCCAAGAAATCGATGCAAGGATTATAGCCTTGCCGCTTTATCAAATTACAGGCTCTTAACCAGCCAGCAACCAAACCAGATATGACAAAGTCACATTACTCTGGTTTGTTACTGGTTAGTCTTATCCTAGCTAAAAATTGATTCGAACGAATAGCCGCTACTTTCAAGTATCTCTTTGAGACGCTTCAAGCCGTCCATTTGGATCTGCCTTACTCTTTCACGCGTTACACCCAATTCAAGAGCCACCTGCTCCAAGGTTGCATTCTCGAAGCCGCATAGACCGTATCTGCGACAGATAACTTCACGCTGCTTCTCTGCAAGCTGATAGACCCAGTAAGTGACATTGTTTTGGATGAAATCATCTTGCAGAATTTCAGCGGGATTACGGCTTTCTTCTTCGGAAATTGTTTCAAGTAGCGGTTTGTCAAAATCCTTACCGAAAGAGACATCAACAGATGTGACCCGCTCGTTAAGTTTGAGCATTTTACTTACTGTTTTAGCGGGCTTATCCAAATGCCGAGCGATCTCGTCAACAGTTGGTTCATGATCAAGCTGTTGAGCTAAATTTCGCTGGGCCTTCAAATAGATGTTCATTTCCTTAACAATATGAATCGGCAGCCGGATTGTTCGAGTTTGGTTCATGATGGCGCGCTCTATGGTCTGCCTGATCCACCAGGTAGCATAAGTAGAAAATCTAAAGCCACGGTCCGGATCGAATTTTTCAACCGCTCTAATTAATCCTAAATTACCTTCTTCGATTAAATCCAACAAAGGTAGGCCGCGGTTTAAATAACGCCTGGAAATTTTCACTACCAAACGTAAATTGCTTTCAATCATGATCTTTCGGGCCTGAGGATCACCTTGCTGAGTTCGCCTGCCGTAAATTTTTTCTTCATCAGCAGTTAAAAGTTGGGATTTACTAAGTTCATTCAGATAGGCTCGCGTGGCATCGAAAGTACTTTCGTTTTGCGATTCGTTACTTTCAATCTCAGTCAGTTTAAACGTCTCATTCGGATCGATCTCGACAACTTCATCATCGACATCATCAAAAGAAATGAAATCTGGAATATCCATATCTTTACTTACATCTATCGCTTCTTCCATCATGATTAATCTCCCAGGTATTTTGGCTTGCTGAATCGTTTATTTTTATTGGTAAGTGTTTCGACCGATAATTATTAGTCCGTTAAATTATTAAACGTCAAAAAGATTAAATTCCGACCACGGAGCCCCAGTTGCACACTGAGAAAACCAACTCAGTCATTAGAATAATCTTAACGACATGGTGCCTCTTCCTTTTAATTTCCGATCTAATCAAGTTGAGGACACAAACCTTAGCGGCGATTGCCAGTATAACTTTAAAAGATTTATCTTATAAATTGAATTTGCTCATATTTTTGTGGTCCACATCTCTTTTTTGAGTTTTATTCAGAATACCCCGCCCAACCCTTTGAATGACTAAAATTCGCAAAATCAGCTAAAATCTGAACTACCTCTAAGTTATGAAAATAAGAAAGTGATGCGCATCACATATATATAAATAACTTAAAATATGAAATTCTAAGTGGAATTTTCTCGCCATTTTTTTCAACGGCCCAACAAAATTTTTTTTGCTTGATTAATTTGAGCGGCCAAATAATCTGAACCGCCTTTATCAGGATGAAAGCGCGAAATAAGTTTACGGTGCGCTTGAATTATTTCTTCTTCCGTCGCTCCGGCGCTAAGTCCCAATATGCCGAGGGCTTCCGCTTTTGACATGGTTGTATGTCGAGAAGGGACAGAACCAGACTTAGGATCTCGCGCATTACCCTGTTTGAACCGTAACCAAATGCTATGAAGCTGAGGGGCGTATCTTATTATGACGGGCATTGAACGGACTAAGGATGCAAAGAATACACCGAATAAGGCGAGTAGAGCGCTAAGTTTTCCACTTAGCATTGCTATGATAAAAATCAGTGCTACGGCAGCCCAGGCTAGCTGTTTAACTCGTCTCCTGCGCAATTCCACTGGGGCTTTTATAAACCAGGGCAGCATTAAAATTGCCAATATCACAACCAACAACGTCACGACACGAATCACTAACTCTCCAAACGACTTACCCAGTGGGCTTCATAATAACTTAGAATACAGACAGTTTGACACAAGTAAAGGCAGTCTATGTTCAGCCCAGCAGTCCTCGGTTTCGCGGCAGCCAGCGGTACCGGTAAAACCAGTTTACTGACAAAAATTATCCCGCTACTGAAAGCCCATAACCTGCAAATCGGGGTAATTAAGCACAGTCATCACGATTTCGAGATTGACCAATCCGACAAAGACAGTTTCCGGCTGCGGGAAGCCGGTGCCACTCCTGTCATGCTGGTCTCTCGATATCGGCGTGCGATAATCAGCGAGCTGCCCGCAGTTTTAGACATTTCACTGGCTGAGCAAATTGCTGCGTTTCCGAAAGCCGGACTTGACTTGATATTAGTAGAAGGATTCAGACATGAGCCCTACCCTAAGATAGAGCTATGCAGACCTAGTCTGGGTAAGCCCTTGCTTTATACTGAAGATCCTTCGATTATCGCTATAGCGAGCGACGAACCGTTATCAACACCGCCAAATTTGCCAAGCTTGGACCTAAACGACCCGCAATCCATAGCCAAATTCATTATTGAAATCTTCTTGGAGCGCGAACGTGACTGATATCTGTTATCCCAACAAACACAATCTATTGAGCGTCGAACAAGCTCTATTGGCAATTCGTAAAGCCATTGTGACCATCGCTGACCAAGAGCAAATTGCTCTGCCTCTAGCGCTGGGCCGGATACTCGCCGATAGCGTGTTCTCGCCGATTGACGTTCCGCCCCAACGCACTTCGGCAATGGACGGCTATGCGTTTGCCGCTGGCGATATAGCCGTTGGGGAAGCGCATAAACTACAAGTAATCGGCGTTGCATGGGCCGGCCAACCGTTCTTGGCACAACAAGCCCAGGGCCAATGCGTCAGAATATTTACCGGGGCGGTAGTCCCTGATTTTGCGGATAGTGTTATTGCTCAAGAACAAGTAGACATCGACGGTGACACTGTATCACTTCCGCCAGAATGGCAACCGTATAAAAACATTCGTGAAGCCGGCAGCGACGTTAAACAACATGAGGAGTTAGTTGCCGCACCGAAAAAGCTATCTGCTCGCGATATCAGTCTATTGGCTGCGGCAGGCGTTGATCGAATCAGCGTCAAACGCAAACTCAAAATTGGTTTTTTTTCGACTGGCGACGAATTGGTACCACTGGGAGAACCGCTAGCGATCGGTCAAATCTACGACAGCAACCGCTACTTACTAGCGGGATTACTGTCCGACCCCAACCATATGGTCAGTGACTTGGGCATCGTCGCAGACGATCAACTGAAACTCGAACAAACTTTCAGGAACGCAGCTCAGCAACACGACGTCATCATTTCCACCGGCGGCGCATCGGTTGGCGATGCGGATTTTGTTAAACAAACGCTGGAAAAATGCGGGCAGGTGAACTTCTGGAAGCTGGCGATTAAGCCAGGTAAACCCCTGGCTTTTGGTAAGATCGGTGGCTGCTGGTTTTTCGGTTTGCCCGGCAATCCGATTGCCGTCCTGGTCACTTACGAGAAATTCGTAAAACCAGCCTTGGAACAACTCGCTGGCGCGCCGTCCACGCAAGGATTGCGCTTACGCGTTCGTTGCGGCAGCCAGCTAAAAAAATCGCCAGGTCGCCAGGAATATCAACGTGGCATCCTGTACCAACAGGACGACGGCAACTTAGCCGTCCGTCTCGCTGGTCAACAAGACTCTCATCAATTGAAAGTAGCCAGTCAGTCGAATTGTTTTATTGTGCTGGATGCCGACAGTAAAGGTATAGATGCTGGGGAAATGGTGACAGTAGAGCCCTTTTCTGGGGTGATATAGACATTCTCCAGATACCGACCGGATGAACTGTTCGCTCTGACTGGAAAACTTATAAACCAATCGGTCAGGAAAGAGCAAAACGCACAACTAAGCCGTTGCTTCTGCAAGATTCCCTAAGTAACCATGTTTTCTGGCCAGATATTCATCTACGAATGCTTGCATCGGCTCGGCTTCGTAATCGCGCAACCCGCTGACCGCTAGCTTTTTAAAACCGGAACCGACAACTTCATCACCGCATTTGATTTGAAAATACAAATACGCTGTGGCGCGTTTACCGTTGACTTCCATTTTCGGTTCCAACATTTCCAGGCGCGGCTCATGAAAGTCCAGCCGATTTAATGTCAAGGTCATGCTTTCATAAATAACCAAAGGTCGGTCAATATTGAACATGACCTGCTCCTTAGCCAGTAAAGGCACCAACACATATGGAAAGTTCTGCCCCGAAAAAGCCACATAATCACGGATCAATGCCTCGATTAAACTTGGATCGCGGATAACATTCCCGGAGCGTTCGATCTGTAGATAGGTCTTGCCTTGATTGTCAGCGACATCGATTTTCTCGGCGTCATCATCGGGAAAGTTCAACAATACGCCGTGACCGACCATCCCGGAAAAGATGAAGTGCATGTTCTGGCTAAGACCGTATTTGTCCAACACTAGCGAGAATAACAAATCGCCCGGCACGCAAAAACGTTTGGCGTCTTCGTCGTGCAAGGGGTTGAAGTCATGGGCGACTTCTTTGGCAAACATACTGGCCTGCGCGGCGCTGATAGCGACACTGCCATCCTGAATGTCATAGTATTCTTTTAAAAACATAGCTTTATTGATTATTTTAATAACGTGGAACGGACGGATCGCAAAGGATAGACCAGGCATCGATCCCGCCTTTCAAGTTAAACAACCTCTGAAACCCGGAATGCTGCAAAAAATTACAAGCTTGCTGGCTACGCATACCGTGATGACAAATCACCACCACGTCTCGGTCAGCCGGGACTTCGTCGAAGCGCGCGGGAATTTGTTGCAGCGGTATCAGTACGCTGCCCGGAATCTTGGCGTAGGCAAACTCGTGCGGCTCTCTGACGTCCAGTAAAAATACCGACCGGTCGTCCTGTAAATGTTGTTGCAGCTGTTGTGGCGTGTATTGGCTTATTGGCATATGAATCTTTCCAGTCTTTGAAGCGCGGCGGCCATTCTATCGATTGAGGCAGTATATGCAAATCGAATGTGCTGATTGGCCAGGTAGCGACCAAAGTCTTTACCTGGCGTTACCGCGACCCCTTCTTGTTCCAATAATTGTCTGGCAAACTCGAAACTATCGTCGGTCAGCGCGCTGCAATCGGCATAAATGTAAAAAGCCCCCTGCGGTTTACAGGCAATTTTAAACCCCAACCGCAGTAAGTTTTCGTAAAGAAAATCACGACGTCGTTGGAATTCGTCGCGACGACGATGCAATTCAGCCATGTTTTCTGAGCTGAAACAGGCCAATGCGGCGTATTGAGAATGGGTAGGCGTGGAGATAAAAATGTTTTGCGCTAGCTTTTCCACTGCATCGATAAAGTCCTCAGGTACGATCAGCCAGCCGATGCGCCAACCGGTCATGCCGAAGAACTTGGAAAAACTGTTGATCACAAACACATCCTGGCTGAATTCCAGCGCACTACTGACAGTGTCTCCGTAAACCAAACCGTGATAGATCTCGTCGGAATAAAAACAGCCGCCCAACGCATGAGTCTGTGCCACCGCATCGCGAAGCCCGTCGCTACTTATGATGGTGCCAGTCGGATTAGACGGCGACGCGATCAAAACACCTTTGCTCGCCGGCTGCCAGTGCTGCCTTATCAGTTCTGCATTGAGTTGATAAGCTGTTTCGGCACCAACATTTACAAACTGGGTTTTACCGTCGAACAATTGCACGAAATTATCGTTACAGGGATAGCATGGATCTGCCATTAAAATTTGCTCGCCGGGATTCAAACTAATACCAAACGCTAGCAAAAATGCGCCGGAAGCGCCTGGCGTAATGAAAACCCGTTTTGGGTCCAAATTTACGCCATATTCCATCTGGTAATAATCAGCAATACTGCGCCGTAATTCAGGCAAGCCGGCCGCAGCTGTATATTTGACTTCTCTACCCTGCATAAAGACACTACCGGCCTCCAAAACTGCCTGCGGCGTCTCGAAATCCGGCTCGCCGATTTCCATGTGAATGATGTCGCGCCCTTGGAGTTCGAGTTGCTTGGCGCGCTGTAATAATTCCATCACATAAAAAGAGCTGATGCCGCGCATTCGCTCGGCGACGTGGTGTTTCATGGCCAAATTCCGTTAGTACAAAACGCATCCATCATAACAAACTTCTTGCTTGCCCCCGGCTATTCTGTTAAAAAGCCCCGATTTTTTTATAGACCGCCAGGAGTCATTGGATGAACAATACTAACCCTGCCGCATCGGAATTTACTTTCAAGCCTTATGAGGAAAAAGACGGCGAAGAGTACATGAACGAGGCGCAGTTGAGCCATTTTTCCGCCATTTTAAACAAATGGAAATCCGAACTTATGATGGAAGTGGATCGCACCGTCCACCACATGCAGGACGAAGCGGCCAACTTTCCGGATCCCAACGACCGGGCCACGCAGGAATCAGAGTTCAGTCTGGAACTGCGCACCCGCGACCGAGAACGCAAATTGATCAAGAAGATCGACGAATCCTTGAAGGAAATCGAGTCGGGTAACTACGGTTATTGCGAAACTTGCGGTATTGAGATAGGCATTCGCCGCCTGGAAGCGCGTCCCACAGCCAACCTGTGCATCGATTGCAAAACGCTCGATGAAATCAGGGAAAAACAATTGGGCTAATTCTGCCCAAGTCCTTACCCTACATTGGTCGGTTTGCGCCCTCGCCTACCGGCCCGCTCCATTTGGGTTCCTTATACACGGCACTAGCCAGCTATCTGGACGCCCGTGCTAACGATGGGCTATGGCTGCTCCGGATCGACGACATCGATACGCCGCGCAATAGGCCATGGGCCAGCGAAGGGATTCTGAATTGTCTGCAAAGCTTCGGTTTGGATTGGGATAGAGAGGTGGATTACCAAAGTCACCATCTTGATCAGTATGAGCAGGCCATTGTCGAATTGCAAAATCAGCATGCACTTTATGCTTGTACCTGTAGCCGGAGCTTGTTGGCAAGTTCGCCTTTAATCTATCCTGGCCACTGCCGCGAAAAGGCACAATCCGCTGATAGACCACATTCGCTACGGCTAAAATCGGTCAATATTTCGATGGGTTTTGTTGATGACTTGCAGGGTAAAATCACCCAAAACCTCGCCAGCGAACACGGCGACTTTATCGTCAAGCGCAAGGATGGCATCGTCGCATATCAATTGGCATGCGTTATCGACGACCAACGCCAAGCGGTTAATCGGGTGGTCAGGGGCTATGATTTACTCGACTCCACCCTGAAGCAGCGATACTTACAGGATTTGCTTGGATATGGCTCGCCGCGGTACATGCATATTCCGCTAATTGTTGATACAGAAGGTTATAAGCTGAGTAAACAAACCCACGCGGAAGCGGCGAACCCCAACCAAGCCGGACCAATCCTGTTTCTACTGCTAACCTTACTCAAACAGAATCCGCCAGCCCATTTGCGGTTGGCCCGGAGAGCCAGTATTCTGGAGTGGGCTATCGAAAACTGGCAGCCCGGATACTTGTTGAATACCCAAGCGGTAACTGCCTTACCCTACAATCAATAACGTTCATAGAAGGAGGTTACGTTATGTCAGACCATAAAATCTATCCGGTTAACCCGCAGTTTGCTGCCCGCGCCCATATCGATGGCGCTGCTTATCAGCGCCTGTATCAACAATCGATAAACGAACCGGAAGTTTTTTGGGCTGAGCAAGCAACCACGTTTTTGGATTGGCAGGAACCTTGGCGGCAAGTATTGCAATACGACTACCCAAAGGGCGAAATTCAATGGTTCCTGGGCGGCAAACTGAACGTCACCGTGAATTGTTTGGACAGACACCTGGAGAAGCGCGGCGAACAAGTTGCCATCATTTGGGAAGGCGACGATCCGGGGCTTGATCGCAAATTGACCTACCGGGAACTGCATAGCCAAGTCTGCCAGTTTGCTAACGTCCTCAAAGCCAACGGCGTACAAAAAGGCGATAGAGTCTGCATCTATCTGCCTATGATCGCCGAAGCAGCTGTGGTGATTTTGGCTTGCGCGCGAATCGGTGCTGTCCATTCCATTGTGTTTGGCGGATTCTCTGCGGACGCGCTGCGTGATCGGGTCATCGATGCCGATTGCCGGGTTTTGATCTGCGCGGATGAGAGCTATCGCGGCGGCAAAGTTGTGCATTCCAAATTGAACGTAGATAAAGCCGCCAATCAGTGCCCCAACCTATCTACCGTGATCGTTATCAAGCATACCGGCCATGACATCCCCTGGACCGCAGGCCGGGATATTTCATATCACGACGCCATGCAAACCGCATCAACCGATTGCCCGCCGGTATTGATGGACGCCGAAGATCCGTTGTTCATCTTGTATACCTCGGGCTCCACCGGTCAACCTAAGGGGGTATTGCACACCACCGGCGGGTATTTGCTGTTTGCAGCGATGACCCACAAATACATATTCGATTACCAAGAAGCTGACGTCTATTGGTGCACCGCCGACATCGGCTGGATCACTGGCCATTCCTATGTGCTGTACGGCCCATTGTGCAACGGTGCTACCACCTTGATGTTTGAAGGCGTACCCACCTATCCGCATCCTGATCGCTTTTGGCAAGTGATCGACAAACACCAAGTCAATATTTTTTACACCGCGCCAACCGCCATTCGCGCGCTAATGGCGCAGGGCGACGATTTTGTCACCCGCACCAATCGTAGCTCTTTGCGGATCCTCGGCAGCGTCGGCGAACCAATTAACCCGGAAGCATGGGAATGGTATTACCAGGTAGTAGGCAACAAACGCTGCCCGCTAGTGGACACTTGGTGGCAAACCGAAACCGGCGGCATTCTAATTACGCCATTGCCTGGCGCGACGCCCTTAAAACCCGGTTCTGCTACATTACCCTTCTTCGGGGTAAAGCCGGCCATACTAGATCCCGACGGCAATCTTTTGGAAGGTGAGGCCGAAGGTATCTTGGTACTGACCTACCCCTGGCCTGGTCAGGCGCGAACAATTTATGGCGACCATGCGCGCTTTGTGGACACGTATTTTGCCAAATTCCCTGGCTACTACTTCGCTGGCGACGGCGCACGCCGCGATAAGGACGGATATTATTGGATTACCGGGCGCATCGACGATGTGTTGAACGTGTGCGGCCACCGCTTGGGTACTGCGGAAATTGAAAGCGCATTAGTGCTGCATGACTTGGTAGCCGAGGCTGCCGTAGTGGGTTTCCCTCACCCAATCAAGGGTCAGGGAATCTACGCCTATGTCACCCTGAATATCGGCATAGAGGGCAATAGTAGTCTGAAAGGCGAATTAAAGGATTTAGTACGCGAGGAAATCAGTGCTATCGCCCTGCCCGATCTGATCCAATGGGCGCCTGGCTTGCCCAAGACTCGCTCCGGCAAGATCATGCGCCGCATATTGCGTAAAATAGCCGCCAACGAGTTTCACGATCTCGGTGACACGTCAACCTTGGCCGACCCGTCGGTCGTCGAGCAATTAATTGCCAATCGCCTGAAACTACCTTAAGTTGAAAACACGCCTGGCGCTAGCCTATTTCGGAGTCATTTTAGTCTGGACTACCACGCCGCTAGCCATCAAATGGAGTAGCATCGGCGTGAGCTTCGTGTTCGGCGCAACGGCGCGGATGACCGCCGGCTTAACCTGTTTGTTGTTACTACTACTGTTGTTGCGTCGACGCTTGCCGCTCAATCGACTAGCCTTACTCACCTATTTAGCGGTTGCAATTCAACTATACGGCAGTATGTTGATTACTTATTGGTCAGCGCAATTCGTACCGTCCGGCTGGATCTCGGTGATTTTTGGTTTAAGCCCGTTTATGACCGCCTTCATGGCGGCCGCCTATTTGAAAGAACGTAGCCTGGGCTGGGGCAAGTTATTTGCCTATAGCTTGGGCTTAGGCGGACTGGTGGTAATGTTCAGTTCGGCGCTGGAGTTGGATGAGTTCGCACTTCAGGGCGTACTCGGCATATTACTAGCAACGTTTATCCACGCTGCCAGTGCGGTATGGGTGAAACAAATTGCTGCGCGATTAACGGCATTGCAGTTAGTCACGGGCGGATTGATAATCGCGGTGCCTTTATATTTCTGCACTTGGTATTGGCTGGATGATGGCGTATTGCCTGATACTATTCCACAGCAAACCCTTTACTCAATTGCCTATCTGGGCGTCGTTGCGACCACCTTGGGCTTTGCTTTGTATTATTTTGTGTTGAACAACATGGAAGCCACCAACGTGGCGATGATGAATCTGATGACACCCATCATGTCATTATTCCTAGGATACAGCGTCAATCACGAACCATTGACACTGAAAACCATTGCTGGCACAAGTCTAATTATGTGTGCCCTTTTGATTTACGAGATCGTCAATCGCCGTCAACAACGGAAGGGCATGTAATCGCCATACCGTTGTCTTAGCGTTAGATCTTAGAGACGCGTTGTTTTTAGATAGGCAGCGAATTCGGCATTAATTTCTTGATGCAATAAACCGTACTCAACGTTATAGCCAGCAAGAAGCCGAACTTCTATCCGCAACCTTAGGATTACCGGCAAATTCAAAAGACAGCACTTGCTCATCTTTCATTAGCGCCGCAATCACATCAGTTAGCTGAATTTTCACCGCCGGCACCGCTCCTGCTATTTTTGATTTTTTCAAAAATAGCAGTTGTGTTTAATGATAAACAAATTATCTTATTTGCTGATGCTCAGGACGAAGCAAATCGTTCACTGTTTTTACCGGATTGAAGGTTTCGATAGGAACTTCAACAAAAATTGTATTCCAATCGCTCATGGCTCCATTCCAAAGTCCGGGCAACTCTAAAGCTTTCAATTCTTTACCACCCTTCGATTTGGATGAAATAAATCCGGTTTTCTTATCGACATATCGTAAAAGATTAAATTTTTCGCCTTTGTAGTTTTTCACTCCACAGACCAAATCGACAGGATTAAAATGTGTTGAATCCATCATTTTAGCTTTTTCAGCCGGATTTGATAAATCAATTTGCGAACTTTCGAGGATTTGAGTAGACACGGTTCCATCTGAATTTACAGTAAGAAAAGGACCACCACCAGGCTCTCCGGTATTTTTAACCATACCACAAACCCTAATCGGACGATTTAGTTTTGACTTCAGATACTGTTTTAATTCACTTTCATTCAATTTGTTAATTTCAGGGTGAATATTATTGAGTTCCTTCTCGCAAAACAGAGCAATTTCATGTAAGCTCGAAATAGAGATATTATCTTCCTCCAATAATTGAAGATTTTCAAACGCTTTTTTCTGAAGCTTAATCAATAAACCCGCAATAGCTTTCTTGTATTTAACTGTTTGATTTTTAAGAGAATCAGGAACCACGTTATCGATATTTTTAATAAAAATAACATCTGCATTCAAATCGTTCAGATTTTCAATAAGAGCACCATGTCCTCCGGGGCGAAAAACTAATTTTCCATTTTCGCGAAATGGTTGATTTTGTTCGTCGACAGCTATAGTGTCAGTCGATGGTTTTTGTTCTGAAAAACTGATATTGAATCTTTTACCCAGTACATTTTCGTATTCAGAAAGCGTACCATTTACATGATTTTCAAACAGTTGACGGTGTTCAGTTGAAACTGTGAAATGAATATTTACTTCATTTGATGCATTAGAGGCATACACCCCACCTTCCACCAAATGCTCCTGTAGCGAAGTACGTTTTTCGTTGTTATATGTGTGAAATAAAAGCAAGCCTTTAGGCAACGCACCATAATTCAAGCCATTACTGTTTAATAAATTAGACACAATAGCTTTCGTTTCTCCATTTTTAATCAAATCATCAATACTTTTATTATTATTTTTCAAACAACATTCGTTCAAAGCATTGTAAAAAGCGAAGTTTTTAATTTCAGTAATAAATTTAATTTCAGATGGTTTTGTTGGTTCGGCATAATCAGCATCCAAAAACTCATATAAATCTTTGAACATACGACTGGCAGCACCCGACGCCGGAACAAATTTGAGTATTG
>MSXO01000064.1 GCA_002083615.1 Proteobacteria bacterium ST_bin11
ACGGCTTTCCCTACCCCTATCCTTGGGGCCAAATGCGCCAAAGCTCGTCGAGTACAAACGCTTCAATTAGGCCCCGGCGGATGCCGGGGAATGACTCGGTGATGTGTAACGGTAAATAATCGGCCATGTAAGCTTCAATTAGGCCCCGGCGGATGCCGGGGAATGACGCGGTAACACTGTTTTTTCTTGTCGCTACTATTGTTTAGCTTCAATTAGGCCCCGGCGGATGCCGGGGAATGACTATTAATTCGCTTCCTCCCGCTCAAGGTACGCGTCGCTTCAATTAGGCCCCGGCGGATGCCGGGGAATGACACAAAATCTATGAGTGATTTTGAGAGGCTCTTGGCTGCTTCAATTAGGCCCCGGCGGATGCCTGGGAATGACACCACCATTTGCTTGCAGTAGATTGGCATCACAAGCGTCGCTTCAATTAGGCCCCGGCGGATGCCGGGGAATGACCGGCGCGCTCGTCGTTACTCCACGCGTAACAAAATGCCGCTTCAATTAGGCCCCGGCGGATGCCGGGGAATGACAGCCTCGCCCCCAAGCCAGATTAGACGCGGCTTGCGAAGACTGTTTGCGCGGGGTGGCTCCCGACGCGGGGTTAGCGTAAACAACTTGTCTGTAAAACCGCAAACCCTTTTATTAAACACCTGATTTTTAAAGAGCTTTGTCAACGCGAGCGCTGCCGGGGTTTCACGCAGCATTGCAGCACTCGCACGACAGCGGCAAACTCTTGCACTGTTCATACAATGATGGTTTGACGTTCGACCAGGTCAAAATCCTTGCCCAGGCTAACGATGGACGGTTTAACGTTTTCAGCAGGGCCGACATTGATAATCAACACATGGTCGTGGTCATGATGAATCATGCTATCCAACATCGCCAGCATTTCCGCGTGTTGTTTGCGGCTGAGCCGACATTGAAACACGGATAATTGCAGCCATTCACCATAGCCTTTCATCAAGCGAAACTGTTTACTAACGCGATATTAAACCCGTACTAATGCGATAAATGTGGGACTATCGATGAAGTGGTGGGTCTATCAGGGATGGGGAATGGCGGAATCGTTCCATTTTTTAAAGTGGTCAATCTGGTCTTTTAGCCGCCGCTTGATAACGCAGAATTGTCTCGACTTCGGTTAGTCGGGCTTTGCCGATCGTAATGAACATTCCCTCCTTCTTGCGATTTTCAATAATGAAATAGGATGGCACTCCGAGCATCGTAATAAGGTAAGCATAAAAAATTAACCATTCAAGCCATCTAAGGTTATCAGGCATAACACTCAGACCGGCAAAACAGTAAGCCACTATTCCGAGTAAGCCAACGATCATGACACCATTGGCCTTGCTCAATAACAATCGTCTTCTGGCATCTGCTATCAGATTTCGAGCCATACGTTCAACTTCGGCCAGTTCTTCGGGCGAACAATCGATTGATATTGGAAGGCCGCTAACAAAGTGGTTGTGGATGTCTCTACCGGCAACCTGATTCTTGTTTCCGGCTACCGATTGCTCAACAGTAAGCAAGGTGTTTTTCTCAAGCCCATTTTGGCTCATTTCTTACCTTTATTGATCAAATCCCGGCCAGAAATTTGATGTCTGTTGCCTGAAATCGTCTGACTAACCGAGTGTTCCAAACTGTCTTTTTCCAAAGGTTCATTTTTTAGTTGCGATTTGATAGTTGCTAGCTCCTTTTCCAGTCCGATCACTTTCTCGCTTAGCTCGGTTTTTTCCTTCTCCAGTCGGTCAATCCTGCTTAATTTCTGGGAAGATACTAATTCGTTCAACGCATTTAATTCTTTCAAGTTTTCGACAAAATCTCTCTTTTTTATGTCGATGAGATGCTTAATTTCTTCGTCTATCTCAGGTGCCCATATATTACCTTTAGGTAAGTCATTAACTATTCGGTTGTAAATCAGCGCAGCATAGTGAAATTGTTGCGGACCTTCTAAAAAACGAGCAAATTTCTCCCCGCCTGCTTTTTGTATGCGCTTTATTTCGGTAAGTAGCGTGTCGCCGATCACTTCAAAAACAATGGTGCTAACTTGGTTGTCTTCTAAGGGAACCTCAATAAGGTCAGCTTCATCTCCCGTAAGAATGTAATTTAAAGATAGATCGTTGCTATAAGCGAATTCAATTATTTTTTCATAAGGAATTGCTCCCCGTTTCTTCCAGCCAGAAAGCACCTGTCGCGATACTCCAAGCAAATCCGCAAGCCCAGAATCTGTATCTGATTCAGAGAATAAGCTCAGTCTTTTCAAAATTGAAGCGACATCGAGAGATAGTTTTTTTTGCTTACTTGTCATAATTTCTTTGACTAAATGTAAAAGATATGTTTACATATTGTAAGAATTTTTTTTACAAATTCTTTTTTCGTTGTAATTGTATAGGGGTTAACACATGAGTGCTAAAGAATTATTACCAGGCCTAGAGCTCTACAACCGTGTACGGGCTGGCTTTATCCTACAAAACAGTTCCCTAGGCGAATGGTGTCGTAATAACGGCATCCAGCAAACCAGTGCAAAGGCATGTTTACACGGCACATGGGGTGGCCCAAAGGGAATGGCGATGCGGGACCGTTTAATCAAAGACTCCAACATCGAACACCTCTCTTTAAAGGCTGCGTAATCAACTTTTACGGTTTCAGTATATGCGCCAAACAAGCAGCAAAACAGAGGCAAACCGGCGGTTTTTTTGGACATTGAGTTTGGAGGGTAACGGCAATGGCTTCTAAGCATTGGAAAAAGCAACAACCCCGCTCACTTCGGCACGGCATGGAGTTGTGCTTGGAGCATGCCAGAGTGAAGAAGAACTACAGCGTGGATCGGGTAGCGGATGAGATGGGGTTATCAAGCAAGTGGCAGTTGTACAAATGGATGGAAAATTCAAGGATGCCGATTGTATTAGTTAGACCATTCGAGCGTGCTTGCGGCGCTGATTACGTCACGCGCTATATCGGTCATTCGGCATTCAAGCTGTTGATCGATATTCCGGTCGGCAAGCGGGTTTCCGACACCGACATCAATACCTTGCAGGGGTCTTTCAGCGAGGCAATCGGGTTATTGCTGAAGTTTTATGACGGCAAGGCGGAAGTTCACGACACCTTAGCGGCGCTTTCCGAAGTTATGGAGAAGTTGGCCTGGCATCAGGGCAACGTTGAGCGCTATTTCCAACCCGAACTTGAATTTGAGGTAAACGAGCTATGAGCAGAAATCAAATGGCAGGCGAATATCGAGCCAAATCAGGTCATGCCGGCGGTGTTGTCGTCGTATTCAATGACGAAATAAGCGGTTGGATGAATGAATTACGCGACGCACAGCATTGGATGCCTGGCTGTATTGCCATCGACAGTACCGGCAATGAGTGGATAGCAACCGGTGGCAACGACTACGACGGCGCAACCGTCTGGAATCCACTCAAACAAGCAGCCTGAAGGGGAAGCCAATGTTAACCAACGATGAAATCAACGAAAAGGTCAGCGCCGTCATGCAGCACATCGCCGGCCTGTCCATCCATGACACGTTACGGGTATTGCATGTTGTTGAGGGTCAGGTATTAAACGAAATCGAGCTGAAGCAAGAACCGGCCATGGCGAAGCCTTTGGTTGCGGCCATTTCCAGATTCAAGCCACGGCTGATGGGGACGCCTAGCAAATTCGAGAAAGACCGCGAAATGGCCGATTACGTGCTTTCCATTCAAGAGGGGACACCCTACGTGACGATTCATGAGATGTGCGTGAAAAAGTTCGGCGAAGCACGAGCGCCCAGCAAAAGCGCCATCCATCGCTACATCCAATCGATTACCAAACGCATTCAACAGGATAATTAAAACCATGAGTGAAGATATCAGCAACGCTTTAGCACGCGGCATTCAGATTTTGGAATGCCTATTCGATAACGATTTCCAAGGCAAAACCGAAATGGAAATCTGCAAGCAGACGGGTATCCCGTTGACGACAACTTTCAGGCATTTGAAGATGCTGAAATCAGTTGGTTGGGCTGAAGACTTCCCCGTTGAAGGCTCGAAAACCAAGATTTGGAAGGTCAATGGATCGGCGCTTGTTAAAACGGCTACTAAATACCAGGAATCTGCTTTGAGGAGGGTTCAAGCCATCGAAAAAGAGTTTCTGGAGGTCACGGGTAAGGAGTTAAGACGATGAGCAATGACAAAACAGCCAAACAAGACGCGCTTGAGTTACAGCAACAAATTGAACTCGGCAGCGTGCAACTTGAAAACGCTAAAGCCCTGCAAGGTATTGACGAGATGCAGCAAAAAGAAAAAGACAAGAATTTGCAGGATGGTTATCTGGTTAACCAAATCATTGGGCGCGCGCAAATGGCTAACGCGATGCAAAATTTTTCCAAAATGGCAACCATCTCACAACTCATAAAAGTCAAGGAAAACAAGCTGTACCGGCACTTGAAGGGGTGCAGGCTGCCCGATAAAGACGGCAACGAAATTGCTAACGTTAGCACTTGGGAAGGATTTTGTCAGGCTGTCGGAATCAGCAGAGCAAAAGCCGATACGGATATTGCCGATGTTAAAGTTTTCGGTCAAGAAGTTGTAGAAGCCATGGAAATGGCTGGGATAGGTTATCGCCAAAGATCGCAATTGCGATCTATTTCCGGCGATGAGTTGACAACGGTTATCGGGGAGATTGAAGAAAACATTGGTAACGAACAAGCCATTGTCGCCCTGGTCGAATCGGTCATAACCAAGCACAACAAGGAAAAACAAAAGCTAACCGAGGACAAGGAAGCCGTTCAACAAAAACTCGACGACGCCACCGCCAAAAACGAAGCCAACGAGCGCTTCTTGAAGGTCAAAGACCAGAAAATCAACGAACTTGAGCGCGTGGTCAATAAGAGCTTGACCCCGGACGAGGAGCGAAAGCTGCGACTTGACCAAGAGCAACAACTCAAGAATGAACTGGGCCGCATCGAGGCGGAATGCGCCATTGCCATCGATAAGCTGAATATCGCGATTGACAAGGTTTTCAGCTTCGGAAAAGCCAGCGAAGAGTTGCAGGCGTTGCCGAGAAATACTTATGAGTATCTGCTTAAACATATGGTCAATGTCGCCGATGACAACGAACTCAAGTTCGACGCCCTTCAAATTCTTTCCCCGATACTTTACAACCTGAGTAGTCCACAGTCTCAGGGTGACAACGGATGATCAAGGATACCGCATATGAATCAACAGGAATTGGAAGAACATAACTACCTGAATCGTTTGGGGTTGCGCCTGAATGAGGCCGGTCATGGCGATAAAAACGCTCTGATCGAGGAGGCTAGCCGGTTCTTAGGTTGTTCGCCGCATACGATTTACCGGCGGTTGAACGACCTGGGATTTAACCAAGGACGCAAGCGTCGACGAGACAGGAACGTCAGTAAAGTCAGTGCGGACGAATGCCAGATGGTGAGCAATGTATTGATGCAATCCCGCCGGGATTCCGGCAAGAAATTGCTGCCGGTTGCCGAAGTAATAGACGTACTAAAGGCCAACGGCAAATTGAATAGCAACGTATCAGCCGCCCATATGGGAAGAATAATGAAAAAGCACCATTTACACCCGGAACAATTGGCGAAGCCAGAGCCATTCAGGCCGCAAAAAAGCTTGCATCCGAACCATGTTTGGCAATTCGACGTGTCGCTTTGCGTGTTGTATTACTTGAAGGGCAACAACGGTTTAAACGTGATGCCCAAGGATGAGTTTTACAAAAACAAACCGGCCAACCTGGAAAGCATCAAGAATGACCGCGTACTGCGCTATCTAGTCACCGACCACTATAGCGGCTGTTTTTACCTGGAGTATTTCACGGCGCCGGGCGAGAACGCGGAAACGCTGTTCGAGTTTTTGATGCATGCCTTTGCCAAGCACGATGAGCACGACCCTTTTAACGGCGTGCCGTTTAATCTGGTTTGGGATGCAGGCACCGCCAACCAAAGCCACATGATTACGGACTTGTTGGGGAAGCTCAAAGTCAACACGATGACGCATCTGCCCGGCAATCCACGGGCTAAGGGCCAAGTCGAATGCATGCACAATGTCATCGAATGCCATTTCGAAGGGCTGTTGTGCTTGACGTCTATCACCAGTCTGGAGCAATTGAACCAACACGCCCATGAATGGATGAGGTCCTATAACGGCACTAGGCCGCATTCCAGGCATAAAAATACCCGTTATGGCTTATGGCAAACCATTCGGCCCGACCAGCTATGCCTTGCGCCCGATCCTGAAGTTTGCAAGCGGCTTCTACAGCAAACCAAGCCGATTGTCAGGCAGGTAAAGCCCGATTTGTCGATTGGCTTCGCCATCAAGGGCCAGACGAGTCAGGACTATTCGCTACGGAAAATCGATATCGTCAATGTCGGCGATGAGGTCACAGTCTACGAAAATCCTTATCGGTCGCCCAACATTAACGTGGAGATTGTCTGCGGTGACGGTGAAATCGTGACTTACGAGCTTGAGCCCATTGCCAAAGATGCCGCCGGGTTTGAAATCGATGCGCCGATCATCGCCCAGGAATATAAAGACGTGGCGGAAACCGGCACCGACAGAGCGCGTAAAGCGATGAACTTGGAAGCCTACGGCGTGGAAAGTGAACGTGAGGTTAAAAAGGCCAGAAAACAGCGCCAAGTGGCTTTCGATGGCGAAATCGATCCGTTTGCTCATGTCAGAAACGTGCAGATGCCGCATTACATGGAACGCAAAGGCCATCAGATGTCGATTGAGGCGCCACATATCGAAACGCCGCGGCTAACGTGGGCTAAAGCAGGATTGCGTATCAAAGCGGCCATGCAGTGGCCGCCCGAAGCAATGAAGATAATTGGCGAGCGCTTCCGGGCTCGATACCCCGAGGGCATTCCGGAGACCGAATTAGAAACCTTTATGCAGGAGATCAATGATGGAAACGTTACCGCGCAAGCAAAAACCGGCAGCGCATGAGGTCACCGATCCAAATAAATACGGGCGGAAGCTACCCACTTCCGCCCGTCAAAAGCAATCCCAAATCAAAACCCAACTCAATCTGGAGCTTGAAATGCTATCACAAGACACTTTGAAGCACTTTAAATTATTCCGTAATCCGTTCATGGATGACGTGAGAGAACCCAAGGATGTATTTTTGAGCCCGGATGCTCAATTTATATTGGCGGCGATGCGCGACGTAGCCAGAAATCAAGGCATCTTAGCGGTTATTGGCGATTCAGGCGCGGGTAAAACCGTGTTGCGTAAGGTACTGATGGATGAATTACGCAAGGAAGGAGATATCGCCGTGATTTCTCCCCACATCTTCGATAAAAGCCGAATTACCGCCGCCAGTTTGTGTGATTCGATTATTGCCGATATCAGCAGTGAAAACCCGAAAAGAGCCCTGGAAGCCAAAGCCAGGCAGGTGGAACGCTTGCTGCGGATGGCTTCGCAAGGTGGCCGGCGCCATGTGTTGATCATTGAGGAAGCGCACGATTTAAGCGTACCAACCTTGAAGTACCTGAAGCGCTTTTGGGAGATGGAGGATGGCTTCAACCGATTGTTGGGCATCATCCTAATCGGTCAAACCGAATTGAAGGAACGGTTGGACGAGCGCCGCAATTATGAAATGCGCGAGCTGATTAGGCGCTGTATCCAAGTGGAGCTTGACCCGCTTAGCCAGCATTTGAAGGATTATCTGTCCTTCAAATTCAAACGGGTTGGCGGCGATATCAGCAACATCCTGGAAGAAAAGGCCGTTGAAGCCATCGGTAAAAAATTAATGCGGCATGACAAACATAACGGCGCTTATAGCATCGCTCATCCCTTGGTGGTCAATGGCTTGATTGCAAAGGCCATGAACATGGCATCCCAATTGGGTGATGCAACGGTCTCGGCTGAGTTAATCCGGGAGGCTTGAGCATGGGGGTATTAGCAATGACACTCACCAATAAGCAGTTGGCTTTCTTGCATGTATTGAAAAAGCTGAACGGCTTGAATGATGACGAATATCGCGACCTTCTTGAGGAGGCTGCCGGCGTAAGAACAGCTTCCGAACTGACTGGCGAAGCCTTTAGCCGCGTGCTAAATCTTATGGAAACACTTGGCTATGAAGTCAATCAGCGTGAAGTTCCACCGCAGTTCGGAAATCGTCCAGGCATGGCAACACAAAGGCAAATCGATTTTATTTATGGGATGGGTCGAAAGGTGTTTGTACGCGATAACGAGATAGCTTTATCACACTGGCTAGAACACAAGTTCTATGTGTCGCACCTTAGATTCTTAGACCGGAAAACCGCCGGCAAAGCCATCGAAGGTCTGAAAGCCATGATCAACAGAAAAGACAGAAACACCAGCCGACCCAATGGAGGTCAAGAATGATGATTAACGAACTTGATTTGAGAAGTCCTAGCTTTTTAATTGACGGTGTTCAAGACGCACTTGCACGGTCGAAAGCATTAGTCAGTGCTGCTGTTGTGTTGATGATGAACAATGATGGCATGGATTTCGTGACAGGAGACAATTCATTCAAATATGACCGACTGATTTATCAGTTGGAAGCCATTGAAATGTTGATTGATAAATATCAAGAATTATTCTCGGATGTCGAGATCAAACTAATGCGCTTAGAATTTACTGAAAAATCGGCGGCGCCAGATTTGGCGAATGCTGCTTAAATAAAACGATATTGCCGTTTTCCAATCACTGGAAAGCGGCAATACAAACGATATTTTGAAAAACACAACAATGGCAAAAGAACATAGCTACGCATCAATTTTAAACACGCTAATAGAAATGATGAAAGATAGAGGGCTAGAAAATTCAGGCAGCGACATTGGCCTGTTATGTTATGACTTGCTGGAAGCCGCTGCCTCTGAGGCCGAAGTATGGGGAATTTCTATTGAAGAAATCGGATTACAAGGTTTTGACACGAATAAGCTATTGCAAAGTGGCGGGGTTAAAAATAAATCGATTTAAGGCGCGTCTGAATGCTGACCGCTACCTTGATATGTCTTTTTTAAGATACCCCGCGTTAACCATGCGTTAAATCGCCTTATTTTGCCGGTTTTAATCGGCGGATAAGGTCGAAAACTCAAAAAATCATCCCTGGCGTTGTCTATCCGCCAAATATTGCACCCAAAACAAGGCTATAGGAATGATAGCCGATCTTCCGAAACCCTTCGCATACTCCATCGATTCAGCTTGTTTAAGAATGGCTTCAAATTGATTTTATCGGGCCGTTCCGCTATGCATCCATTACAACAGCTACCGCGTAAAAACTGGCCTGCTCAAGTCAGCGATATAGCCGAGGTGATTGGCGATGAAGCCGCTATGGCGCTATTCATTCGCTTCAATGGCCGTCATTTAGGTATTCCGCTTACCTGTCCGGCGGGACACTTAATCGAGGAAATCATCGGCGCTGAAAAAGCGGCACTGTTGTGCAAGACCTTCGCACGCGAAACTGTTTTATTTCCGAAAGGTGCTTACTTGTTGCGGAAATCCCGTAATCAAAACATCGTTGAAGATTGGAAAAACGGCATGACCCAGTCTGATCTTGCGACTAAATACGATATGTCATCGCGCAATATTTTCACGATTATCGATAACTACCGAACGGAAAATACCCATGTTTAAAAAACTTTTGGACTTGCAAGCGACACTGCAAGCCGACAAGGACCAACTGGAAACAGAGTTGAGTTCTTTAAACGCCATCATCGATCAGCCGGAAGTGGCTCCGTTTGATGAATTGTCGGCGGCCAAACGGCTGACTTCGGCAAAGTCAGCTGATCATCTGGAAGACACCCAAACAGCCGAAGGTATTGGCAAGGCCATTGATAAAGAGCGGGCCGAATTAGCTAAGCAGCTAGCGGCCATCTCCAAGCAGAAAGCAGAGGCGCGGCAAAAACAAGCTGTCAAACAGGCGCAACTGACCGCCATCGATAGTGAATTGGCGTCGATTGATTGGAATATCAAAACCTTCATCCAGCAACAAGCACAAAGCTTATTACAGGCCAAAACCGAATCCTA
>MSXO01000009.1 GCA_002083615.1 Proteobacteria bacterium ST_bin11
TAAATTTCAACAGCCTGTTAAGCTTTCGGCCTCCGATTCTAAGCAAAATGGCTAGCTATTATTTCCAACCGCCGCCCAATGCCTTGTATATGGTGATGGTCGCCATGCGCTGCCGTTTGATGACATTGATCAATGCCAAACTGGATTGCAATGCGCTTTGTTGGGCAATGAGCACCTCTAAATAGCTAGCCCTGGCGGCTTTATAAAGCTCGTTGGCTGAATCCACCGATTGTTTCAAGGCTTCGCTTTGTTGCTTCTTCAGTGCGCTGACCTGCTGCAAACGCTTAATACTGGACAGCTGATTGGCCACCTCGACGTAGGCATTCAGAATGGTTTTTTGGTAACGATACATGGCGGCCAACTGACTGGCTTGCGCGGAATTGAAAGCCGCCTCCAGCGATTTCATGTTGATAATCGGCGCAACCAGGGTACCGGCCAACGAATACGCCAAGGAGGCAGGCGAGGTAAATAAAAATTCCGGATTGAACGCCTGAAAACCCAGACTGGCAGTAATATTGAAGTTGGGGTAAAACGCTGCCTTGGCTGCTTTCAAGTCGAATTTGCTGGCCTCGACCTGAAACTCCGCTTCACGAATATCCGGTCGATTGCTTAATAACTGCGATGGAATCCCCGATAAAATCACTTGCGGACCCGCATCGTAGAACACGTTTTTTGCCCGTTCTATTGGTTGAGGATAGCGTCCCAACAAAAAGTTGATCTGATTTCCGGCTTCGCTGATCTGTTGCAGCACTTGGTTTTCCAGTACCTGCGTTTCCAACAATTGGGCGCGGAATTGTTGAACCGCTAGTTCATTGGCTCTGCCGGCTTCTTTCTGCAGCTTGATAATCTCCAAGGCTTCCTGTTGTTTCTGGATGGTCTGCCGGACAATATCCAGTTCATGATCCAATGCCAACAGTTCGTTGTAATAAATGGCCACATCGGCCACCAGATTGGAGATGACGAAATTGGTAGCTTCAATGCTGGCAAGATAGTTTGAAACCGCCGATTTGCGCTGATTTTCCAGTCTGCCCCATACATCGATCTCCCAAGATGACTGCAAGCCCAAATAAATATCCGTTAAATTTTCGGGCACGATTTGACCGGGTCTGATTTCGGTTGAGGCATTACCAGCACCATCCATGGTGTACAGCCCAAATTTACGCACACCCCCACCCACATTCAAACTGACTTGCGGCAGCATCGCTGCATTAGCCAATTTTATGCTGGAGCGTGACGACTCAATGCGCTGCAAAGCGATTTGCAGGTCGGGATTATTGTTGATGGCGGTATCGATCAGTTTTAACAACAGCGGGTCGCTAAAGTATTGCCGCCAGTCGATGTTGGCTATGCTAGTACTATCAGACTTATCTGGAAAACTGGCCGGCATGGGCGGTTGTGGAATTGACAGATCGGTATTGAGAGAGCAACCGCTTAAAACACATAACAATACAGAAACGGCAACGCCGCAATAAATTTTACACTTCATTAAGGATCAAATCGTCTCAGTAAAGGGGGCTTTTTCTTTTTCACCATTGCTGCGATGCTTGTCTGCAATGCTGGCAAAGGTCACATATAAACCCGGAATGACAATGACGCCGAAGATAGTGCCGAATATCATGCCGCCAGCCGCCGCCGAGCCCAGGGTGTTATTACCGATTTCGCCGGCACCGGACGCAAACATCAACGGAATCAGCCCGGCGACGAAGGCAAACGAAGTCATTAAAATGGGGCGTAATCGCAACACAGCACCTTCGATGGCCGCCTCGAACGGCGAATTGCCTTGCTTGTGTTTCATGGCGGCAAATTCGATGATCAGGATCGCGTTTTTGCCCAAGATGCCAATCAGCATGATCATGGCGATTTGCGCGTAGATATTGTTTTCCAGACCCATCACCCAAAGCATGAACAATGCCCCAAAGATGCCGATCGGCAAGGACAGAATTACGGGCATGGGCAACAAAAAGCTTTCATATTGCGCAGCCAATAGCAGATACACAAATAGCAGGCAAATCAGAAAGATATAGATGGCCTGATGACCGGCGTTGGCCTCGTCGCGTGAAGAACCCGCCCAGTCGTAACCAAAGCCTTTCGGCAATTTTTGCGCCGCCACCTGTTTAATCGCTTCAATAGCCTGTCCACTACTATAGCCATCGGCTGGCTGGCCATTGACCATCGCTGAAGTGTACATATTGTAGCGAGTTACCTGTTCGGGCCCATAGACCTTTTCGATGTGCAGGAAAGCAGAAAACGGCACCATCTTGCCGGCATCGTTTTTGATATACAGCTTCAGCAAATCATCCGGGTGGGCGCGATATTCCGGCAAAGCTTGCACCATGACCCGGTACATCTGTCCAAAGCGGATGAAATTGGTGGCGTACTCACTCCCGATCAAGGTTTGCAAGGTGTTCATGGCGTTCTCGGTAGTGACCCCCTTTTGCGCGGCCTTATCGATATCGACATGCAAAAGAAATTGCGGAAATTTAGTGTTGAACGTGGTGAAGGCATTGCTGATTTCCGGTCGCTTATTCAACTCTTCCACAAACGCGTCAGCCACTTTCTGCAGTTTTTCCAGGCTACCGCCGGTTTTATCCAATAAACGCATTTCAAAACCACTGGAGTTACCGAAGCCCGGCACGGGTGGCGGAGTAAAAAACTCGATGCCGCCGTCTTTGATATGTTGGGTCTTTTCCTCTAGTTGCTTGATCACCTGCTTATCGGAAAGACTTCGATCCTGCCAGTCCTTCAAACTGATCAGGTTCATGCCGTAAACCGCCCCGGTACCGTCCGAAAGTACGCTGAAACCGGCCAAACTGGAGACCGAGTCCACCGATACCATCTGCGAAGCGATACGCTGTACTTCGTCCACCACCTTTTCAGTCCGCTCCAGTGTGGCGCCGGACGGGGTGGTGATATTGGCATAAATCGTCCCTTGATCCTCTTGCGGAATAAACCCGGAAGGCACTAGGTTGCCGACCAAGCCTGCCCCGAAGGAAAACCCTATTAATATCCCGAAGGTGATCAGTCGGCGATTGGCTATCAGCCTGATTAGCCGCTTGTAACGCTCGGCCAGTCCGTTGTACCAGCGATTGAATCCAGCGAAGAATTTTTCAAGCCCTGTTGCCTGATGTGGTTCATGGTGGTGAATGGGTTTCAGAAAAAATGCGCAAAGTGCCGGGGTGAGCGTCAACGCAGTGATACCTGACAGCACAATTGCAAACGCCATGGTCAACGAAAATTGCCGGAAGAAAATACCGGTAGAGCCTTCCATAAACGATACCGGCAAAAATACTGCCGACATCACCAGGGTGATTGCGATAATGGCCCCACTGATTTCCCGCATGGCTTGTTCGGTTGCCCGTTTTGGGCCGATATTTCCTTGTTCCAGCTTGGCATGTACGGCTTCGATGACCACGATGGAGTCATCGATGACGATACCGATCGCCAGTACCAATGCAAACAAGGTGATCAAATTTAACGAAAAACCCATCAGATGCAGGAAGAAAAACGTGCCAATCAGCGAAACCGGCACGGTGACGACCGGAATCAGAGTGGAACGGACATCCTGTAGAAAGATGAATACCACCAGGGCCACCAATACGAATGCTTCCAGTAAGGTTTTGATGACTTCGTGAATCGAAGCATCCAAAAATTTGGAAACGTCATAGCTGAGGGTGTAGTCCATGCCGGGCGGAAACGAATCGGCCTTGATCCGCTCCATGGTTTCCTTGATGTTGGCGATTACTGCCTTGGCATTGCTACCGGGCCGCTGTTTGAGCATGATGGCCGCCGACGGCTGGCCGTTTTCTTTGGAGAGTACATCGTAGTCCTGCGAATCGAAAGCAACTTCAGCCACATCTTTGAGTCTTAAAATTTCGCCATCGCTTTTACCGCTCAACACAACGTTTTCATATTCTTCCACGGTGTTGTATTTACCGGTGTATTTCAAAATGTATTGCATGGCTTGCGCGTCGCGCCCAGAGCTTTCACCGATCTTGCCCGGTGCCGCTTCGACATTGTAAGCCCGCAATTGGGCGATGACTTCGGTCGGGGAAATGTTGTACATCAGCAATTTCTCGGGCTTCAACCACACCCGCATCGCATATTCCCGCGCCCCCATGATGTCGGCAAAACCCACGCCTTCTATACGTTTCAGTTCCCTCAGTACATTGATATCGGCAAAATTGTAAAGAAACTTTTCATCCAGGGTTGGATCCTTGCTGAGAATATTGATATACAACAGCATGCTGTTTTGGACTTTCTCGACGATAACCCCGGCCTTTATCGCTTCTTCGGGCAGTTCATCCAACACCGAAGCCACCCGGTTCTGCACGTTGACCGAGGCCACTTCCGGGTCAGTGCCGGCATTAAAAATAGTCTGTATCACGCTGACGCCGTCATTGCCTGACACCGAAGACATATAGGCCATACCCGGCACACCATTGATTGCACGCTCAAGCGGCGTGACCACCGCTTTGACGCAGGCTTCGGCGTTGGCGCCGATAAATTTGGTGGTAACGGTAACTTCAGGCGGGGCGATTTCCGGAAACTGCGTCACTGAAAGCCGGGTGACCGACAGCAGGCCAATCAAAATAGTCAAAATAGCCATCACGATGGATAGCACCGGACGATGAATGAATCTAGTGGTTATCATCTGATATAGCTCGGTTATTCTGGCGACATGGCGGCAGCCAAATCAATCGGAACAGGGGTGATTTTGCTGCCGTCTTTGGCGTTTTCGACACCTTCGTAGACAATTTTCTCGTTCTGCGATAATCCGGATTCCACAACAAAATAATCCGTCAGTTGCATCCGGGCCACAATATTGCGTTGCCTTAAAATGTTGTCCTTGTCGACCACAAACACGTAAAGCTTGTCTTGAATTTCAAACGTGGATTTTTGCGGAATGAACAAGGCATTCTTGAGTTGCTTCTTTACCACGACCTTGCCATTCGAACCGTGTTTTAACAGGGCATCCGGATTGGGAAATCGGGCTCTGAAGGCGATATTGCCGGTGGACTGATCGAACTCAGTTTCGATCATTTCAATTTTTCCGCTGTGCGGATAAAGCGTTTGATTCGCCAGCTTCAGACCAACACTATCGGCCTGTTTATCGTTAGCCGTTACATAATTGAGGTAGTCGATTTCGGATAGATTGAAATAAGCAAACACTTCCCGATTGTCGGAAATCGAGGTCAACATGTCGCCGTCCGCAATCAAGCTGCCCACTTTATTGGGGATCCGATTCACGAAACCATTGAACGGAGCCTTGATATGCGCAAAGGAGAGATTCAAGGCAACCTGTTCCTGGTTGGCGGCAGCTTCTTCCCGGTCGGCTTTTAACGCCTCTACTTTGGCTTTGGCTACTTCAAGCTCACCTTCTGCCACGATGTTTTTTTCCAATAGCCGTTTAACATTATTCAACTCGACTTCTGCCGCCTTTAAATCAGCTTGAGCGCTTTTATGCGCGGCATTGGCTTTTTGCAGCTCTTTTTCGTATTCCATGAAGCTCAGGGTAAACAACAGCTGGCCTTCCTTGACCGCCTGACCTTCATCGACATGAATTTTCTCGACGTGGCCTTTGATTCTGCTCCTGACTTCGACATATTTCACCGACTGAATTTCGGCGACATATTCACTATCGTAGCTGGTGTCTTTGACGACGGGATTGATAACCTCAAGGTTATCGACTTCGGTTGGCTGTATATCCGAGTTGCAGCCGACCACAACTAAGCAGAGGCATAGCATTAGAGCTTTGCTGATTTTCATTGGACTGGTTTTACTGATGGGATTGGAGTATGGCGCGAAAAAGGCTTCAGGCCGTGGTTGACGAATATTCAACAGGCTCTTCATTTTGGTGCTGCTGCGCACAACCGGAGACAAGTAAGAAACTCAACAGAAGGCAGGCTACATAGATTTGAGGTTTAAATTGACGATAGAAAAACATAACGCTAGATTCTCGGCACACAGAAATCGGCATTTTATATAGCTAACCTTACACCAACCTTTCACTGATTTTTATGACGAGTCTGAACAACAGGAGATCGCGCGTATAGCAATAGAGCCACCATGGACCCAACATATACTCAGGCGCTTTTTAAACAAGACATTCAGGCAGAAAGGCACTCATCCAAGCATTATGCGGCTGCTGCGAGATAAAACTTGCCCCGCAATGGCAATACTGACTGATGGACAACTTCCCACGGATGCACATCCTTATACAGCGCCAGATGGAATTAATTAGGAAAGTGGCAGACCTAGATATCCAGGCTGCTTAGAGAGCCTTAGTTGAATCGCAGCGATTTTTCGGTCGCCATCCCCGCAAAGTGCATGACCCGGCGGACATATTGCTGGGTTTCGGCATAAGGCGGAATGCCGGCATGGCGATCAACAACCCCTTCACCGGCGTTATACGCAGCGGCGACCAATCGCCAGTCGCCGGCAAAGCGCCGCTCCAGCCAGCGAATATAGGCCATACCCCCTTTGATGTTCTGCTCCGGATCAAATGGGCGCAGTACGCCGAAACGTTCCTGCGTGGCTGGAATCAACTGCATCACCCCCTGGGCATTTTTCGGGGAAACAGCGGTAGGATTCATATTCGATTCAGCCAACGCAATGGCCAACACGAAGCGGGCATCGACCTGGTATTTCGGTGCCCAATGGTGAATCAAGCGCACAATCTTCTGCTTATCGAACGACTGCTTGCTGAGATAGGCGTCCATGTTAAAGGCGGACACCTCGGACTCCGCATCCTCGGCTCCGGCCAGCGCGTCGCAGTCGCCCTGAAGCTCAGCATTGCCATGACGGCTGTCGTAATACTTGAGGGCATCCTCATTTCCCAGACTGGCAGCCAGTGCCAGATAAGCATTAGCGACTTCAGGCTTGCGCGCAAGGCCATGGCCCGTCGCCAGTACCCGACCAATCCGCATAAAGCCTTCAGGACTACCCATGGTCGCGGCGTCGCAATAAAGACGTATCGCCAACCAGAGGTTACGACCGACGCCTTTGCCTTTCTCTGCCGCGAGCCCTTGCTCCAAGGCCGCCTGAACCCGTGGCGCCTCGTCAAATTCAGCGGCATGGACAGACGAAACGACAATGATCGCGGCCACCAGCAAAAGTAGACGGGCAAAGGCTTTCAAAGCGGGATCCGGCAGGGAATGGTTCCAACGGCCATGCTCGGGACAATAAGCCCTAAGACCACGGCGGGTGCCTTCCGGACTAAGACGCTAACAACATATTGTCTAAGGTCTTCTTCGCCAAGGCGGCTTGCTCAGCCGGCACAGACACCTGGTTGACCACATGTCCCGCGGCCAGATTTTCCAACACCCAACACAAATGTTGAGGATCGGTGCGGAACATGGTCGAGCACATGCTCAGGGTGGGCGCCATGAAGTGCACGCTTTTCCCTTGATCTTTGCATTCTTGATTTAAGCGATTAACCAGGTTCAACTCGGTAGCGACCAGCCAGCGGGTGTTGGCTTCAGCTTCGCGGACGATTTTCAAAATCATCTCGGTTGAGCCGATGAAATCCGATTTTTCGCAGACTTCAAAACAGGCTTCCGGGTGGGAAATGACAATGGTTTCCGGATGTTTTTCCTTAAACGCATCGATCTGTTCGGGTTGAAAGGCTTGATGCACGGAACAATAGCCTTTCCAGAGGATGATCTTGGCGTCGCGAATTTGCTGCTCGGTCAATCCACCCTGCGGTTTGTTGAAATCCCAGGTCACCATTTGCTCTAGAGGTATGCCCATCCGATAACCGGTATTGCGCCCCAAATGTTGATCAGGAAAGAACAATACTTTTTCGCGTTTGGCAAAACTCCAGTTCAGGATCTTCTGCGCGTTTGACGAAGTACAGACGATGCCGTCATGTTGACCGCAAAAGGCTTTTAAATCGGCGGCAGAGTTGATGTAAGTCACCGGCGTAACGGTATTTTCCACATCGATCACTTTTGCCAGCTCGTCCCAGCATTGTTGGACTTTAACCTTGTTCGCCATGTCGGCCATGGAACAGCCGGCAGCCAAATCTGGCAAGATCGCGATCTGTTCGGGACGCGACAAAATATCCGCCACTTCCGCCATGAAATGCACGCCACAAAACACGATGTATTCAGCTTCAGATTGCGCTGCTTCCCGAGACAATTTTAATGAATCGCCGAAGATATCGGCGTGTTTGAACACCTCGTCGCGCTGGTAATGATGACCGAGCACGATACAGCGTTTGCCGAGTTTGGCTTTGGCGGCAATTATGCGGCTTTCGCATTCTGCGTCATCTAGCAAGGCATAATCATGGATGGGTAAGGCAGCAGTCATTTTTTAACCTGAAAAATAAAACGAAAAATTGTAAACGCTAGGGCCAGTTTTTTAACAGTAGGTTCCATCGCCTGACGCGTTATAGAGCGTATTGCAGCAAGGTGATGCCGATCCAGCCGAAACCAAGGGTGGTGATTGCAAAATTTAAAGCCGAATAGATTCGCCTATTGGCTTCGTGCCCTAAAAGCCTAGGCAAAACAGGCCATCAAGGCGAAATCCACGTGTGCCCGAATCAAGGTTTTGTCGTCTTTCAAAAATTCACCATCTATACCTTTTATCGGAAACCACTTGGCAAAAGTCATCAGCCATGCGCACAGCAAAACCGCGAAGATCATTTGCATTGCGTCGATCAATAGTATTTCCATAGTCGATAATCTTTGGTTTTGAGATTGGGCTGAGGTTAAAGCAAATTCCGGCGGGCTCAAGCTAGAACGCTCGTCAAAAATTAATACAAGGCATGCTGCAGTAAATTCATAGCGCCGGCACCGCTTTGGTTTTGCACGTATTGCAAGACTACCGGGACAAATTGGCTAACCAGAGACGGATTCATCCCCAAAGATTGAAACGATCCGGCTAAATTCGCCAAACCTCCTAGTTGGCCGCCCATCAGCCCACCCGCCGCACCCAGCAACGATTGCGAACCGGAGGCTGATCCTTGTTGCGGCACTGCGGACAAATAGCGGTCTATGCCCGGCACGGCATCGCTCAATTGCGAAAAATCTCCAGGATTCATGCGCTGCTGCGCCACTGAAAAAATAGAGCCTACGCCACCCAAGGCCTGCTGAGGACTAATACCCAACTGCCCGACCAAAACATCGATCAACCCAAGCTCGTTGGCTTGACCAACGGCACCATAGCCGGTTTGCGGCCCGCCCAAGGCGAAAGTCTGATCTGAAAACTGTTCTTTAACCGGTGCGCAAGCACTAATCAATACGACAACGCCAACCGCTGTGAAACCGTGCAACACTTTCATTTTGTCGAACTCCTAAAAACGTCGAGATACCGGAAGAAGCCAATTCAGGGCCACCGAAACCGGCACTGTAAATCGAAACCGGCCAAGGATACAAGCCAAGATCCGATTTATTAAATAGTCCCTTAACCTCCCCGTAGCTTTGATTCGCCAGAACACAGCAACCCCAAACCGCATCCCGAATTTACCTTGGCAATTGCATCTGCTTCTGCGAAACAGCCCCGAAATTGCCAGCGCCGGGCTGATGGGCTGATCCAGCCAAACCCCTCAGAGCATTGCGTTTTCTTAATTTTCGCCCCCTCTCGGCAACCGTCCCGAGGCTTGAGCGGGGTCCGGCATATTTGCCATTGTCCGGCAGGGGTTTGCTGCACCTGTTTATGCAAGATTCTTCAAACACACCATCATGCGGGCAAATTGCCGGAGCCGACAGCCTAGACCGATAAGCGAATCCAGTCTCAATAGCTAGGCTAAGGTTCAGCAATCGGGCTTCGGTATTTCGGCATTCTCTATGGATATGACAGCTTTTATTTCGTTTGATTTGCTTGAACAAGCAGATAACTTAAGGACTGGGCTGCAAACCTCACCGGTAAACATCGGCTATGCCTATGAATTCAGTATAATCGGGGCTTTATCCACAAGAACAATAAAGGTAAAAATATGCTGAATATTCAAAAAACCCTCGAAGACTATTATCTTCGCCTGCAAGCGCATCCCCAATACTTGAATGTGATGACCTTGCCGCTGTTACAGCGTTGGGGCGTTTTTATCGGTTTATTTTTGCTCTCGCAACTGCTGATATTCGGCAGCCTTTACCTAATTTTCGATAAAGTTGTAGTGATTGGTTTTCTCGCCAGCGTCTTGGCTGGCTTGGCGACCGGCATCGGCGCGCTACCGGCATTATTTTTTAAAGACATTTCCGACCGCCTGTTTAACGGCTTACTCGGCGCTGCCGCGGGCGTTATGTTGGCAGCTACCGCATTTTCTCTGTTGGTGCCGGGCTTGGACTACGGCGAGCAAATCTGGCCCGGTAAAGGCTTATGGATAGTTTCGGCGGGGATGATAATCGGCGCGCTGTTTTTACATTTTGCCGACAGCCGCTTGCCACATTTGCATTTTGATACGGTTAGCGACCAATCCTTGGATTCGCTGCAAAAAATCTCCTTATTCATCATCGCCATCACCATCCACAACTTTCCGGAAGGCATGTCGGTGGGCGTCAGCTTTGGCTCCGGCGACATGAAAAACGGCCTGGTTTTGTCGATCGCGATTGCCTTGCAAAACTTGCCGGAAGGTCTGGCCGTGGCACTGCCTTTAGTAGGTTTGGGTTACAACAAATGGAAAGCCGTCGCCATCGCTACCTTGACCGGATTGGTGGAACCAGTTGGCGGGCTGTTGGGCATTACCATGGTCACGGTATTTTCATCGATCTTACCCATTGCGATGGGTTTTGCCGCTGGGGCGATGTTGTTTGTGATCAGCGAAGAAATCATCCCTGAAACTCACTCCAAAGGCCGCTCGCGCGTCGCTACCTTTTCCCTAATGGTTGGTTTCATCATCATGATGATCCTGGACAAAATTCTGACCTAAAAACGCTTAATCAAAGCACACCACCCAAAAGGCAAATGCCTTTTGGGTTTTTATCGTCTGATCAAACACTTCGATACAGAATGGAATACCTAGCGCCACTCATCACGCAAATCAGCTCATTAAATTTCACGGAATTGCTGGCTACCGGCGGCACCAGCTTCGCCTTGATAGCTGCTGCGGAAATCGGCGATAAAAGCCAATTAGTGTGCATGACCTTAGCATCCAAACACAGACCGGCTCCGGTGCTATGGGGGGCTATCGCCGCCTTCGCGCTGTTGAACACCTTAGCAGTGATTTTTGGCGCGGCCATTGCGAAATGGCTACCAGACTATTTGGTGGCGGCCAGTGTAGCCTTGTTATTTGCCGCATTTGGCGTACATGCTTTATTTAATCAAGATGACGAGGACGACGAGGAAATCGCCGAAAAAAGTGGCCACGGTATTTTTTTTACGACGTTTCTATTGATTACCGTTGCCGAATTTGGCGACAAAACCCAACTGGCGGTCGTGGCCTTCAGCAGTACCGCGCAACCGATTGCGGTTTGGCTGGGTTCCACACTGGCACTAGCTTTTACCTCCGCACTCGGCGTGCTGGCCGGTCGCACCGTGTTGCAAAAAATACCGTTGTCGCTGCTACATAAAGCCAGTGGGGTATTTTTCCTCATTTTATCGGCAATCGCGGCGTATAAAGCCTACGAAAGCTTGCTTATCGCGGGTTTACTGCCCCAACTCTAAGCCTACCCAGTCGTGAACCGTTCAATCCCCACCCTCATTTACACTTGGCAAGACTTGCTGGCGATAGTTGGCCTAGCCGGGCTTTACGGTTTATTAGCCAAAGCTGTACTGACTTATTTTTCCGCATCCGGCAACGTCACCTTGATCTGGTTTTCGGGTGGATTGGGCTTGGCGGTACTGCTGCAAAAAGGCCTACGGTATTGGCCGGGCATATTCATCGGTGCATTTGCCGCCGGCCTAATGGTTGATGACGCGCTATGGCTTTCGACCTGTATCGCTGTCGGCAATACCCTGGAATCGGCTTGCGCTGCCTGGTTACTAAAGCGCAATCCACGTTTCTCTGTCAGCCTGTCGCAACCCCAGCATTTCCTCTGGTTGGCCGTAGTCGGCATCATTTGTGCCGTGATTAGCGCCAGCATTGGGCCTTGGTCTTTATGGCTGGCGGGTTTTTTGACAACCGCGCAACTTCTGGGAACGGCGCTACATTGGTGGATGGCTGATGTATTCGGCATCATCTTCACCACCCCGCTGCTCTTGATTTGGCATGGCTGGCCCGGCAGTTGGTTCCGCTTAAGGCGTTTACCGGAAACCTTGCTTTTTGTCAGTTTGACGATCTTCAGCGGCCAAGTTTTATTTTCCGATTGGTTAACGTCCCAACTAAGCTTTGCTCCGCATACCTATTGGACTTTTTTCTTTATTTTCTGAGGTGCCATGCGTTTCGGTCGCCATGGTGTCGCCTTGGTGCTGGCAATCACGGCTTTCCAGGCACTTTATGGCGCCGCCCACCACATCGGCCGCTTCGCTTACGATCTGGAAGAAAGCGACCTTTTCAATTTCTGGCTCTACATGGCCACCCTCTCGTCCATCGGCGTCATACTGGCTTTAACGCTGCATGAGAATCGCCAGGTGACACTGGGCTTACTAGAAAGCGAACGTCGACTCAAAGCGATAATTGATACATCCCCCTCGCCACTGGCTTTGAACGATGACAAACAAAATATTCTATTGCTCAATCCTGCCTTCATCAAAATCTTCGGCTACACACTAGAAGACATACCCACTTTGGCTGACTGGTGGCTTCTTGCTTATCCTGATCCGGCCTATCGGAATTGGGTCGCAGAGACTTGGAAACAACGACTCGCGGCAGCACGCATCTCTGAAGACCACCAGTTCGAAGACATAGAGATTTCTGTCCGCTGCAAAAATGGCGATACCCGAATAGCGCTAGTCAGCGCTCACCCGATAGGGGACTCGTTTACAAGTGCACATCTCGTGAGCCTGCATGACATTACCGAGTTGAAAAAATCCGAAAAAGCCGTTATTGAATCCAACCAATTGCTACAAACCATCCTCGAAACCTTGCCGACAAGGGTATTCTGGAAAGATCGGGATTCACGTTATTTAGGTTGCAACGCACTATTCGCTGGCGATGCAGGGCATCAAAGCTCAAGTGACTTAGTCGGAAAAGACGACAATCAACTTAATTGGCGAGATCAAGCAGCATACTACCAGGCGCATGATCGCCAAGTCATTGAATCCGGCGTAGGCAAACTCGCTTACGAAGAACCCCAAACCACACCGGACGGCAATATTATTTGGCTGCGCACCTCAAAGATCCCCTTGCAGAATGCCGATCAGGACATTATTGGGGTTTTGGGTATCTACGAAGACATTACCGAGAATAAAGCCCGCGAAGACGCTTTAGATCAATCGGTTTCCTTACTAAGGGCTACCTTGGAGGCCACAGCAGACGGTATTCTGGTGGTAAGTCGGCAAGGCCAAATCGTCAGCTACAATCAACGCTTTTTCGAGCTTTGGCAGTTACCTTATGCGGCGGTTGGGAAAGAGAACGACGACACCGCACTTTTGCATTTAGCCCTCAAACAACTGAAAAACCCCAACGAATTTTCCGATAAGGTCCAGGCACTCTACAGTCACCCCGATCAAGAAAGTTATGATCTGATCGAGTTTCTTGACGGTCGAATTTTTGAGCGTTATTCCAAGCCGCAATTTATCGCCAACAAAGTGGTTGGCCGAGTCTGGAGTTTTCGCGACGTCAGTAGTCAACATCGTGCGGAACAAGCCTTACAACAGAAAGAATATTATCAACGCGCCTTGCTGGATAACATTCCGCATGCGATTTGGCTGAAAGATACCGAAAGCCGCCTGCTGGCAGTTAACCAGGAGTTTGCCAACATATTCTCGACCGAAAATCCGGACGCCTTGGTCGGCAAGAACGATTTCGACATCGCTCCTCCGCAACTGGCCGAACGTTATCTCGCCGATGACCGCCGCGTGTTGGCTTTGCGCGAAAATGTGATTGTCGAAGAAGAAATTGTCGATCGCGGGGTAAGCAAATGGTTCGAAACCTATAAAGCGCCTGTGATGGACAAGCAAGGCCAATTGCTGGGTACAGTGGGCTTTGCCCGCGACATCAGTGAACTGCGCAAAGCCGAGGAAAACCTGAGATTAGCGGCTCTGGTTTACCACAACAGTAGTGAAGCGATGATGGTGGTGGATAGCGATAACCTGATTCTTAGCGTGAACCCGGCTTTTAGCGTGATGACCGGCTATGGGGTTGAAGAGGTGGTCGGTAAGAATCCGCAAATCCTCAGTTCCGGCGAACACGATGCAGGTTTTTACAGCGCTCTATGGGCTGCGCTTAACACGACCGGCGCTTGGCGTGGCGAAATAAAAAATCGCCGTAAAGATGGTCGATTATTCGTCGAAGAACTGGCAATCAACACCATTTACAATGCGGAAGGTAATCCGCAACGCCGAGTTGCACTATTCTCCGACATTACCCAACGCAAACAGTCCGAGGAACAAATCTGGCGACAGGCCAATTTTGACCCACTCACTGGCCTGCCTAATCGACGCATGTTCCGTGACCGGCTGGAACTGGAAATCAAAAAAGCCCACCGCATTGGACAGTTGTTCGCCTTGTTGTTTATCGATTTGGACCGCTTCAAGGAAGTCAACGATACCCTGGGTCACGACATGGGCGACAATTTACTCAAGGAAACGGCGCGGCGCTTGCGGACCTGCGTGCGGGAGTCGGATACAGTAGCTCGCTTGGGGGGCGATGAGTTTACGATTATTTTGAGCGAGCTGGAATCCATCGAAGTGTCAGAACCGATCGCTAAAAACCTGCTGCAAAAACTCAGCGCACCTTTTAGCTTGGACGGCGAACTGGCCTATGTCTCGGCGAGTATCGGCATTACCTTTTATCCAAACGACAGCACCGATTTAAGCCAATTGCAAATAAACGCCGATCAGGCCATGTATGCAGCCAAAAACCAGGGCCGCAACAACTACCGCTTCTTTACCAAAGCCCTACAAGACGCACTTGAGGCCCGCGCCGTGCTGCTGGCCGATTTACGTTTAGCGCTGGCCAACGCGCAATTTTTTCTGTGCTATCAACCTATTGTGGACCTGCTTAGCGGGGAAGTACGCAAAGCGGAGGCCTTGTTACGCTGGAAGCATCCAAGGCGCGGTTTGATTAGTCCGGCCGAATTCATACCGCTGGCGGAAGAAACCGGACTAATTAGGGAAATCGGCGATTGGGTATTCGAAAACGCAGCAAGGCAAGTTCAAACCTGGCGAGCCGATATTCATCCCGAATTTCAAATCAGCGTCAACAAATCGCCGGTACAGTTTCAAAGCCCGGAGCATGCCCCTGAAGACTGGTTTGGCTATTTGAATCAACTAGGATTGTCCGGCCAAAGTATCGTGGTGGAAATTACCGAAGGCTTGCTGTTGGACGCCAATCTCGCCGTGCATAATCATTTAATGGCATTCCGCGACGCTGGCATGCAAGTAGCGATAGACGACTTCGGTACCGGCTATTCTGCACTGTCCTATCTGAAAAAATTCGACATCGATTATCTGAAGATTGACCAGTCGTTCGTCCGCAATTTATCGGCGGACTCGAACGACTATGTGCTATGCGAGGCCATCATCGTGATGGCGCATAAATTGGGTTTAAAGGTCATCGCGGAAGGCGTGGAAACCGAGCGACAACGCGATTTACTGAGCGCTATCGGTTGCGATTACGGTCAGGGCTATTTGTTTGCCAAACCGCTGCCGGCGGCATTGTTTGAACAGCAATTCGGAAAATCAAGCTAGCTAACCCTCTATGCTCGCCGCCGCCAATGCAGTGATAGGGCTCTGACAATTTGTGATCCTCGCTCCCGAGCGGGCTGGCGCTCGGTTTCCACTACAACTATCAATCGACACCGGCAGATAGAAAGGCCGGGTGGATAAATCAAGGGAGTCGTTAGGATTCTAACGCCCCATTCGCTGCGTCCTAAACGGCGCTGATCACCACGCCATCCGGTTTCAAGCTCAAAGTAAAGTCGCCGCGCAACAAGCCCTGCAACTCTCTGCCAGCCATGTTGTATCGCCAGCCATGCAATAACAGGCAATCCTCATCGCCAGCCAGTAGTTGTTCCAAATCCTTGCGGGTCGCCAAGATGATGGGATTCAAGGAATTTTCCTCGGCGCGAATTCGGACTACCGCACTCAGTACATCCAGTATCGCTTCATGCTGCTGGGTTTTCTTGCCAGCTTGATCTTTTTCAGCCAGGGGTTTGGGCGGACGTTGCCTGGCACTATCGATTAATTCGCAAATCGCTTTGCCATAGCGATTGACGCTACGATCGTTGATGTTGCGAATCTTGGCCAGCTCGGCCAAGGTCACGGGCTGCAATTTGCCCAGCTCCAAGAGCAAATCGTCTTGCAGCAACCAGCTGCGCGGTTTGTTTTCCTGTTGAGCAGTACGTTCGCGCCATTCGGTCAGACTTTGCATGATAGACAATTGCTTGCCGGTCAGCTTATTTTTGCCCCGAATCTTCAACCAAGCGTTTTCTGGCGACAATTGGTACAACTCAGGATCGTTCAACAATGCAAAGTCGCTTTCCAACCAGTTCAAACGCCCCAATTTATCCAGTTGTTCACACATGAGCTTGTAAATCTTGCACAGGTAAATCACATCGTCGGCGGCATACTGAATTTGATCCTGGCTCAAGGGCCGTTCCGACCAATCGGTGCGGGTATGCGCTTTGCTGAGATTGACATTCAGAAAGCTGGACACCAACATCGCATAGCCGGGATTTTCTTGAAAACCCAACAGCGGCGCGGCAATCTGGGTATCGAAAATCGGGCTCGGAATTTTGCCGGTAATCTGGTAAAAAATTTCCAGATCCTGGCGGCAGGAGTGCAACACTTTGACAATATCGGGATTGTAAATCGCTTCTAACAACGGGGATAAATCGGCAATCGCTAAGGGATCGACGCAAGCAACCCAGCCCGGCGCGGCTATCTGCAGTAAACAAAACTTGGGATAGTAGGTTTTTTCGCGGAGAAATTCGGTATCCAGAGCTATCCAGGGCTCCTTGCTGATTAGTTGGCAAAGGCTATCGAGTTGGTCTGGGCGATCAATGTATTGAATGGTCATAGTCACTATGGCAATGAGCGGAGCTTGCCGCAAAACGGCGTGACTGCATATTTTAACCCGCAAGGCAGATAATGACTTAAATATTCCGGCATTGACTGACTGCAAGCGGATCAGGAGTTTTTCCTTTTTATTTCCAGCAATGGAACCTTTAGCAAAGCTTGTTTAACATGCTGTTTTTTTGTTTTGTTTTGTTTTGTTTTGTTTTGCTCAGGTAAAGTTATGAAAAAGTTGTATTGGGTGTGCTGCCACTGTTCAGCATGTTGCCCTTAGCCGAAGCCATAGCGGCAGAGGTGGCTAGTACACTCGACGAAGTGCAAGTCGTGGCAGTTACGCCTTTACAATTTGGCGGCATCGATATCAACAAGATTCCGGCGAATGTCCAAACCGTCTCTTCAGAGAAATTGCAGGAAGCACAAGCCCTGTCTTTGGCAGATTACATGAACCGCTATCTCGGTAGCGTGAATATCAACGACGCGCAAAACAACCCCTTGCAACCGGATGTGCAGTATCGGGGCTTCAGCGCTTCGCCGCTGATGGGTTTACCACAAGGCTTGGCCACTTATGTCAACGGTATTCGTTTCAACGAGCCGTTCGGCGATATGATCAACTGGGACTTAATTCCAGGCGGCGCAATAGACAATATGAGTTTGCAGCCAGCATCCAACCCTGCTTTTGGTTTGAACGCCCTGGGCGGCTCGATCAATATCAACACCAAAACCGGTTTCTCTGCGCCTAGCCATAGCTTCGAAGCCCAAGGCGGCTCCTGGGACAGACATTCCGAAGAAGTCACCAGCGGTTGGAATAATGGCACCTGGGGCTATTTTCTAGATTTCAAATACTTTAACGAGAAGGGCTGGCGCGCGCACTCGCCCAGCGAAGCCAAACAAGGCTTCGGTACCTTAAGTTGGCGCGGCGTTAAATCCAGCTTGGATTTAAGCATCGCAGGCACGGACAACTCCCTGCGCGGTAACGGCGCCCTGCCCCAGGAGATGTTGGCTTTCGGTCGAGACCAAGTGTTTACCCATCCCGACATCACCCGCAACCGAATGTTACTGGTTTCGTTAGATGGCGACACCTGGTTAAACGATCACAATCAGCTATCGGGAACCCTGTATTATCGAAAGAACAAAATGGGCGCCTACAATGGCGATGGCAGCGAGTTTGACGACTGCGGCGACTTTATGTGCGAAGAGGATGGCGTTACCCTGTTGGAAGATTTAAATGAATCTCCAATTTTAGCCAGCGACGCTCTCGAAGGCGGCACTATTAACACTTCTAGTACTCTGCAACAGTCCTTCGGTTTTGCTTTGCAGAATGCCTTCGACCACAAAATATTCGGGCTACAGAATCGCCTTGTCGGCGGAGCGAGCTTCGATTACGGCAACGCCCGTTACCAAGCCGACACCCAATTAGGTTCGCTCACGCCTGATCGCGGCGTCGCCGGCGGCGGGGTTTTGCTTGAAGACGCTCATGTCCGACTGACCACCGAGACTGATCACTACGGGGTGTTTTTAACTGACACCTTATCGCTGACCGAAAAGTTGGATCTAACCGTATCCGGTCGTTACAACCAATCGCATATGAAGTTACGCGACCACTATGGTACCGACTTAAACGGCTCGCATGCCTTTGACCGTTTCAACCCGGCTGCAGGCTTGACCTACGTTGTTATGCCCGAGCTGACTGTTTACGGCAACTACAGCGAATCGTCGCGGGTGCCGACACCAATGGAGTTAAGCTGCGCCAATCCAGACGACCCTTGCCGTTTACCCAATGCATTCGTGTCTGATCCACCTCTGGAACAGGTAGTCGCTAACACCTTCGAAACAGGAGTGCGCGGTCGTTTGAAAAACCTGTTGCCCGGCTACATGGACTGGAACCTGGCCCTGTTCCGCACCATCAACAATAACGACATTATTTTCAAAAGCACTGGCGGTGTGGGTAGCAACCTAGGCTATTTCGACAATGTCGGCTCAACCTTGCGCCAAGGCGTCGAAGCGGGTCTAACCGGCAATTTTTACGACCGCTGGCGCTGGTCGACCCATTACACTTATATCGATGCGAGTTTCGAAACGCCGTTTGTAGGTAGTAGCCCAAATAACCCAATGAATGACGGCGGGAATATTCAAGTCAACGGCGGCGATAAAATTCCCGGCATTCCCGCCCATCAATTTAAGTTCAGTACCGACTTCGACATCATCTCTGCGTGGACTTTGGGAATGGACATGCATTACAACAGTTCCCAGTATCTGCGCGGCGACGAAGCCAATTTAACTGCTAAATTGCCAGGATTCGTGGTATTTAACTTACGGAGCGAATACCGTTTCAACAGAAACGTGGCGCTGTTCGGCAGAGTCACCAATTTGTTTGACCGTGAGTACGCTAACTTCGGCACCTGGGGCAATACCGGCGATGTACTTGACGGCCTGGGCTTGCCTGGCGATCAACAAAGCCGCTTTGTCGGTGTTGGCGCTCCTCGCGCCGCTTGGATAGGCATTCGATTGACGATATAAGGCTCGGTAGAGACTCAGCTGGAGAGCGGTTGGAAAATTAGCCGTTTTCCCGGTCTATTTGATTCGGGTTACGCGTCTGCCGGAATTTATTCGGTTTGACGCGTTTGATGTTGAGTCGATGCGCGCCTATGGAGGCCTCGGTCAATAATTGAAAAATATCCGCCGGCATCCCATCCGGCAAATCAACCAAAGTGTGAGTATCGCGAATGTCGATTCGGCCGATACGCTTCTTGTCCACGCCGGACTCTTCGACCAATACATTTTGAATATCGTCGCTGCTGACCTGATGTTGACTACCCACCGCTAAGCGATAACGCACCATTTTTACGTTTGTGTGCGGGCCGCGACTTTGCGGCAGAGGCACCAGCAACTTGGGCTGCGGTTTCGGTGCAGGATACAGATTCGGTTGGCTTAGAAAAACCAAGGCCGCCGCGCAGCTCAGTAAATCGATATCCAATTCGGCAGCGGTACGTTGGATCAATTCCCGTTGCAGTGCAAGGTCTTCCTCAGTGACGACGCGCTGCAAGCGTCTTTTAAATTTATCTTCCTTACGACTTTCGATAGAGAAAGCGTTCATATACCTTTACAGTCTGTCCATGTCAATTTCTACAAAGGCCTCATCGCGCAAGCGCCGCAGCCATAGCTCGGTTTCTTCCTCGATTTTACGCTTACGGATTTCCTCACGAATCTTATCTTTTTTGAATTGCTCGCTGTTATCCTGGTTTTCGCGCCCCAGCACCTGAATCATATGCCAACCGAATTGGGTTTGTACCGGCTGACTAATCTCATTAATAGCCAGTTTGTTCATCGCCTCTTCGAAAGGCGGCACCAACGCTCCCGGACCTACCCAATCCAATGACCCCCCGTTAATTGCTGAGCCTTTGTCGTCGGAATGCCCCCTCGCCAGATTGGCAAAGTCGTCGCCATCATTGATTCTCTCTCTAAGGGCAAGCAAGCGCTTTTGCGCTTCCGCATCGTCCACTAATTCATTGGTTTTGATCAGAATATGTCTGACTTTGGTTTTGGTAACGATATGCTGCCCCGCACCCTCGGTTTCCAGCATCTTGATGATATGAAAACCGCTGGGGCTTCGAATCGGTTCAGAGACATCTCCTTGATTCATCGTTGTGACAAATTCCGAGAACAGTGAGGGAATCTGGCCAATATTGCGCCAACCCAGATCGCCGCCCTTCAAGGCGTTATCGCCATCGGAAACACTGACCGCAACTTGTTTGAAATCCTTGCCTCCGCGTAAATCAGCCATAACTTGATCGGCCTTGTCTTTGGCTCTCTGAATCTCGGTAGCCGAAGCAGCCTCGGACACTGCGATCAGAATATGTCCCAAATGATATTGGGAGTTGTTCTGGCCGGCTTTACTCTGGGTTTCCATGTAATGCAGCACTTCGGCATCGGTAACCTTGACCCGCGACCCAATCTCCCGCCCACGCAGCTGGTTGATGATAATCTCGTTGCGCAGATTGTCCTCGAAAGCTTTGTATTCCATACCCTGTTTGGTTAATTCGTTACGGAAGCTTTCGACCGACAAGCCATTGCGACTGGCAATATCCGCCACCGAGGACCTGAGCATATCGTCACTGACTTGCACACCCGATCTAGCGGCCAACTGCCGTTGTAGCTTATCGACCACCATGCGCTCCAGCACCTGCTTGCGTAACACGAATTCTGGCGGCATCGCCACATTGTTACTGCTCAATTTGCTAGTGATAGCTGCCACTTCGTTATCCAGTTCGCGCGCGAGAATCACGTCTTCTTCGACGACGGCTACTATCCTGTCCAATACTTGGGCCTGGCTCGGAGCGATATAAGCGCTTAGTAGCAAATAGAAAATCACTAACCATTTTTTTATCATGCTTTGCTTACTCAAAATAGCTGGCTTTACGATAGCCTTTCAGGTTGGTTTGTAGGAACGTATCCACATTATCGCCGAAGCTGGACAGCCCCTTCAGTTCCAACTGGACGAAAAACGCGGTTTCCGGCTTGGTGTTCGGATCAATAAAAGCAATGGTATTGGCACCATTGATGAAGCGCCTACCCAGAATTCGGAAACGCCAACAACAGTTTTCGCGCTCCACCCCGATAAAACTTTCCGTGGTTTTGTCGAAATTCAACGAGTATTGCCAACGTCCAAAGCCATACCATTCGCCGAATATAGGTAAGCGGAACGACACATCGGCTTGCGAAATCGTTTGTAAACTGTCTAAGGGATTGCGGCGATACCGATAGCCAAGATTAACAATCTGATTCGGTTGCATATTGTATTTTAAGGCTACTTGACCACGCGCAAAGCCATTGGCTTCGGGATCCCACTGCGTACCCGTCATGTATGACCAATTCTTGTTCAACTGGCCGCTGACTTCGCCAACGAAATTGGAGGTATTGCTGGTTTCCTTAGGCAGCCCAGGCAGAGTCACTACCCTGTCCTGGAAATACATAATCTGTCCCAGACTGACTTTTAAAGGTTCCAAGCCAGTATTGGAATCGACAAACCGCGAAACAGTCGCCAACGTAACCTGATTGGCATCCTGAATTCTGTCTGCGCCAGCAAAACGATTTTCCCTGAACAAGCTGTAAAAGTTGGTATCGTACAAAGCGGTATCAAAAACTGGTATGTTGCTTTGGTCCTTACGCGGAATGTACAGGTAAAAAGCCTGCGGCTCCAAAGTATGCAGGTACTGCGAACCGCCGAAGTTAAGGTCTTTTTCGAAGTTCATTCCACTGCTAACCGAGAAGATCGGTAAGGTCCGACTGATGGTGTTCGGCTGGCCAGCTAAGGTTTGATTGCTCAGTTGATACTGGGTGTATTGTCCGGTAATTCTTGGCGTGATATAGCCGGCGCTACTCTCGAATGGGAAGCTGAGAGTCGGGGCAATATTAATGCGCTGACCATTGACCAAATCACTGTGGTAAAAATGGGTGAACTCGTTAGTCATCGCCAGGGCAACCGGCAAGCCTTCGAACCCACGAGCAATATTGAAATTGACACGTGGCAGCATAGAGTAAGGTACGCCTTCATCAGGAATCGTTCTATCCACCGACTGGTAATGGTATGCGCCAACGGACAGGCCCACTCCGGTTCCGGCGATAGAGCCACCGTAATTTATCAGTGCGGTGCTGGGTAAAAAGCTGGTATTTTGAAAACCCAAGGCGTTGTTCAAGTCGTTAAAGTAAGTTTTGTCGGACACATAGTTCAGATCCAACAAGGAACTCAAGCCAGGCAACCAGGCGGTTCTATCTTTCCAACTTGCGGAATAGCGCGACTTGTTCACTAACTGATCGTTCGGCATATATTCAGCGGAAAATGTACCGAGGGAATTATCGGTCATATAGCGGAACTTGTTGCGTAATTGTTCGCCACGCTTGGCCATATAGCGGGGCGTCACAATATCGTCAAAGTTGGGGGCAATATTCCAATAAAAGGGCACCGAAACGTCAAAACCGTTCCGCTGCGTAGTACCCCAGGTAGGGGCCAACAAACCCGACAAACGGCGATTGTCGGTGGGGAAGGAAATATACGGCGTGTACAACACCGGTACGCCTTTAAATTCCAGCCAGGCGTTTTTTGCGGAGCCTTGTCCACTGTCCCGGTTAATTTTCATGCGCGAAGCATGGACGATCCAGTCCTGATTGCCCGGTGCGCAGCTGGTGAAAGCGGCTCCGTTATAGCGCGACAAGCCTTTGCTTTCGCGATAAACCACCTCGGCATTACCACGAAACGGTGCCTCTGCGACGATGAATTGCGCATTCCGCAAGCGCGCTTCGTCTTTACCAAGACTCAAGGACGCTGTTTCGCTGGAAAACGCTAACTGACCTTCGCTATATAACACGCTACCTTGCGCGTCTAAGGTATCAGCGACCGTATCGTAACTTGCCTTGTCGGCGATCAGATGCTGGTCGGCTCTTACCATGACAACGTTGCCGGCAAAATTGAGTACTTCGCCGTCGAACACTTCGGAAAAGTCGGCATTGATATCCGTGGTGGCCGCATCTCGAACCTCGGCGGAGGTAGCTCTCATTTTGCGCTTTTTCGCGCCCCACACTTCACAGCTCTGCCAGGGGTCTCTATCAAATTCGGCCCGGAGGGTTTGAAAATCGCGCTCCTGTTTGCGATCGAAGGTAGGGGTAAAAAAATACGAACCCGACTCTTGACTGCCGCCGCCCTCTGCCACCACATGTGCTTCCCCTTTTGGATCAGCACCGACCAAATTGCAATTCCAACCGTTGGAGTCGTCTCCGGTTTTACAGCTCCAACCGGGCACTTTGCCGGAGGAAACATTGGCAGTGTCAGTCTTGGGCTCGACTTTTTCCAGTACCGGCTTTTTATTTTCAGTCACTTTTACCCGCAACTTTTGCGGCTCGGCTATGGCCTTTTCAACCACCTTTTCGACCACCTTGATTTTTTCGGACTCTTCCAGCGGCTTAACGGCTTGTTCAACCGGAGCAGGCATAACCGGAACGGGTTGAGCCACCGTTTTCGGCGGCGCTGGTTTGGCGTCCGTTGGGGGGGTGGCTTGAATCACTTGCGGCTGAGCCGGCTCGGCACCCGCCGGCGTTTCATTTAGACAAGTCCATTCGCCATTTTTGGTTTGCTCACAATTCCACGCCGCATTATTGGCAGCAGAGGCAACGCCCGTAAAAAACAATAATGCTGAAGAAATTGTATAAAACCGATAATTCATGTCTTGGCGAATGCAGCTAAATTGACTTAGCGGAATGGAAATCGAATAAAATGCTTCCCATCATTTTACCTTAGGTTGACCCGCAATTAATAAAAATGTACGTTCCCAGCTTAGACCGCCGCTTGGCGGAGCTTGTCGATTGGCTCAATAACGACCTTGCGCTTGATGTGCAACAAATCTCTCCGGCTTCCAGCGATGCCAGTTTCAGGCGGTATTTCAGAGTTGAGCACCGACATGGCTGCCATATTGCGATGGATGCGCCGCCGGACAAGGAAAATACCGAGCCATTCGTGCGGGTCGCCGAGTTGTTAAAACCCACCGATATCCACGTTCCGAATATCTTTTCTCAAAATCGCCGGCAAGGCTTTTTGTTGCTTGAGGATCTGGGTTCGACCAGTTACCTCGACCGGCTGCAAATAGATAACGCCGCTGAGCTATATCGACAAGCTCTCGACAGCCTTCTGAAATTGCAACTCGGCGTCAACCCGGCCGATTGCGGCCTGCCGGCTTACGACAGCAACTTATTGCTAAAAGAACTGGGTATTTTTTATGAATGGTTTCTCGAAAAACTACTAGGCATTGCGGCTCCCGATGCGCTGACAACAACACTCAACTCCATCCTAATCGATTCGGCGCTTGAACAGCCGCAAGTATTTGTGCATCGCGACTTCCACTCACGCAATTTGATGGTGCTTGCGCACGATTCACCGGGTGTGATCGACTTTCAAGATGCCGTGATTGGTCCGATTAGTTACGACTTGGTATCGCTGCTGCGTGACTGTTACATCGCTTGGCCCGAACCGCAAGTGGACCGCTGGGCTCAACAATATCATCAGCGCCTATTGGCAGCCGGAATGCTGGAAGCTGATTTTAATCAATTCAAACGCTGGTTCGACCTAATGGGCATGCAACGCCATCTCAAAGCTGTCGGCATTTTCGCCAGACTGCATCTACGCGACGGCAAATCAAATTATTTAGCAGACATCCCGCGTACTTTGGCTTACATCGCCAGGGTTTGCGAGGACTACCCAGAACTGGCAGAAATGCGGCAGTTTCTGCAAGAAGAAGTCCTGCCGGCTTACCGAGCGCCAGCATGAAAGCAATGATTTTAGCGGCCGGACGCGGGGAACGAATGCGGCCTTTGACGGACCACACCCCCAAGCCTTTACTGAAAGCTGCCGGCAAAACGCTGATCGAATATACCATAGAGAACCTGGCCGCCGCCGGCTTCGGCGACATTGTCATCAACATTGCTCATTTGGGCGAACAGATTAAAGACTATTGCGGTAGTGGAAAGCGTTGGAACGTATCGATTGCGTACTCGGATGAGGGTGAGACCGCACTGGAAACCGCTGGCGGCATTGCCAAAGCCCTGCCTTTGTTGGGCGATAAGCCGTTCTTAGCGCTTAACGCCGATATTGTGTGTGATTATCCCTTAGCTGATTTACGCGCAAGACCTATCGATCTCGCGCATCTCGTGATGATAAATAACCCGCCGCATCATCCTGAGGGCGATTTTTCGCTAACCGCGAGCGGTTTATTGGACCAACAAGGAACCCAAAAACTGACTTTCAGCGGTATCGGCGTTTATCACCCAATGCTGTTTGCCGACATCCCGGTAGCACCGTTAAAACTCAGACCGGTTTTGAATCGTGCGATGCAGGTGCAGCGCATCAGCGGTGAGAAATTTTCCGGCCTATGGATGGACATAGGCACGCCCGAACGTTTGCAAACCCTGGCTGAATTAGGCAGTCCGCTGGCTCACCAAACAAGCAGAGATACTGAGAATGTCACTAACTAGAACGGCTTAACAACGGCCAGCAGGACTATAGCCACCAAAAACAATACCGGAATCTCGTTGATCCACCGAAAATAGACATGCGAATGCCGATTGCGATCATGCTTAAAATCCAGCAACCATTTGCCACAAAACAGATGATAAATCACCAACAGGCCCAATAAGGCCAGCTTGAGGTGTAACCAACCGCTGCCGGAATAAAGCATCCAGGCGTAATCGCCCAACATCCAAACACCGAAGATGAACGTGACTATCATACCCGGCGTCATGATGCCGTAATACAGTTTGCGCTCCATGACTTTAAAGCGTTCGTTACTGATGCTGTCCTCGCTCATCGCGTGATAAACAAATAACCTGGGCAGATAAAACAAACCGGCAAACCAGGTCACCATAAATATTAAATGCAGGGCTTTTAACCAGAGCATAGATCTCCTTGGGCATTAACGCGACTCAACGCGAATCTCAGGTCTTGAAATCATTCGCGGCTGCGGAAAGATCGGCGCCGTGGTAGGCGGAGCAATAATTAACACCCGATTATTGTTTTGCTGCGCCTGTCTTTCCAAGGCTGCGGCCTGGCGCTGTTCCGCTTCAACTTGCTGTTGATGCGATATCGCACTTTGCTTTAACGCATTCGTCGATTCGGTTTGATTTCTCAGCATTGCATCACGTCTATCCGCTTCCAGCTTAGCCGCTTTGGCCGTTTCTTGTTCGTTTTGCAAAGCTTGTAACTTAGATTTGGCTGCCGCCTCTTGCGCTTCATTGGCTTGAATATCCAACTGCACTGCTTTATCGCTGCTTTGGCATGGTCTGGCTTGATAAACCGTTTTACTATCCTTGCCGATACATTTAAATACTTCCGCGCTCGCTGAGTGATGCGCCAGAACCATCGTCATCCAAATCAACATCCTCATAGCCCACCTCGCCAAAACGCCATTTGCCCGGGCCATAGTTTAGGGTAAAAAATCAGTCTGTTTTCAATAGTTAGGAAAAATCATTCGCTAAAAGCGAGCGTTATCGTGTTATGCGAAACCAAACCGATTAGGTCCGCAAGTCATGCTCGGTCATATCCGCCAACGCGTCGCGATGTTCCCGGCGAATTAACATGAGGTTTCTGGCATAGACAAAAGTCCCGGGTAATTGCCCGATGATGATAACGGGATCGACACGGTGAATGCCATAGGCCAACACGACAATGCCCCCGGACAAACTGAAATACCAAAAACTGACCGGAATCACACTCTTCTGATGTCTTTCACTGTGTATCCATTGCACGATAAACCGCATCATGAACAAGGCCTGCCCCACCAAACCAATACTCAACCAAATGATGTCATTGGAATCCATTATCGATAAATGGTGCTGCCATTTATCCGCCAAATGCGTAAAAAAATAAACGATACCACTTTGTTTTTCCATGTTAGAAACTCCTAAATTGCCTAGCGGAACGATCAGATTGCATCCAGCGCTTAACCACGCTCAGTTTCGCTGATGACTGGCAGACTATGGCGTTTTTTCAACCAAACCACGCCCAGCAAATCGACGATGCCCACCAATGCCCGATCTAAAGTGCCGTACTTAGACTGACCAAAATTCCGCGGACGGTGATTCACTTTCACAGAAATCACGCGCCCACCTGCCATTCTTATTAAAGCTGGTAAGAAACGGTGAATGTGATCGAAATACGGCAACGCCAAAAATTTATCACGTAGAAATAGCTTCAAGCCGCAACCGGTATCCGGCGTAGCGTCATGCAAAATTGACTGCCGCACGGCATTGGCAAATTTGGACGAAAATTTCCGCCAACCGGTATCGTTGCGTTTATGCCGAAAGCCGGCCAGCATCCACAACTGACTGTCGTTTTGTTCGTGCCAGGCCGCCACCAGATTCGGTATATCAGCCGGATCGTTCTGACCGTCGCCGTCCAAGGTGGCAATCCACGGATAACTGGCCGCCATGACGCCGGTATGCACCGCGCGGCTTTGCCCGCAGCTGCGTTGATGGGTTAACACCCGCAAGCTGGGATATTGCTGCATCGCCCGTTCCAACTTAAACCCGGTGTCATCAGTACTGCCGTCATTCACAAAAATCATTTCATAGGCTTCCCCACCGCCCAGCGCGCGATGGATTTCCTCGATCAGCAATTCGACATTGTCCGTTTCATTGTGAACGGGAACCACTACAGAAATCTTCATATCTTGGTAAAAGTTAAAAAAGTTGTTAATTGTATCAAACGCTTATGCACCAATAAGAATTTTGTACAGGTTTAAGTTAGAGGGGCTTGACGTCAGCAGCCTGCCCCGCATGCCGAAACACCAGCCAATATTCTCGATGCGGCTGCAGGTATACGGCGTCGCTAGGCTTATTTTTTTCCAGGGAAACTAGATAGCCGTCCGCGTGTTGTGCCGCCCAATCGGCCAGTTTTTCAAGCGGCAAAACCGGCAGCGGCTGGGTTAAACGCCCCAAGAAATTTAATTGGCCTTGGTAATTGCCCACATAGACATAGGGCACGCTCTGCTCGTTCAGCGCTTGCACCTGCAACGCGGCGGGAGCCAGGTTATAAGCCGCGCCGGCATAACGGAAAAAGAATAGGAAGCCTACAAAAATCGCCGCCACCAGTGCCGTTGATGCTGCTGCGACCGATAGCTGGCGCTTAATCCAAACAGACAACGCCAACATCACAGCAATTGCTAACACAGTCAAGCCCCATGCCGGCTGTACCGTCTGTACCCAACTTAATTTCGCCAAGCCCGGAACTTTGGGCAAATACACTAAAAAGATTCCGATCGCGCCGAACAGAGCCGGCACCAACAAATCGGAAACAAACCTGGACTTTTTTTCGCTAACCGCCCTTACCCTGGCTACCAATAAGGCAAACGCGGGTAACATCGGTATCAGATAATGAATCTGCTTGCTGGGCAACAGCGAAAACACCACAAAGCTGGATAACAACCAAACCAGGCAAAAGCGCAGGCCGCTATCGTTAAAAAATCGACTATCGCGCAAACTGGCCCAAAAATGCGGCCAGAACACCCAGGGAAACAAAAACATCGGTAAAAAAGGGAGATACCAAAATAGGGAACGGGTATGGATTTTGGTGCTGATCGTCCGGCCGGCGGTCTGTTGCCAAAGTATCGCATTGGCGTATTCCTCGCCTCCGGCAAGAGCAGCAGGAATCGCCCAAATCAGTGCTATTGCGATACCCATCAAGACTGCAATTAACAAACCCGCAAACCAACGGGAATAGGCAATTGAGGGCGAAACCCAAACACTGACTAAAGCCGCCGTGGGCAGCAGATGCAGGAATATCACCGGCCCTTTGCTTAGCGCGCCGAAACCCAGTGCAGCGGCCAGCATTATCCAACCCCTACGCTTCTCAGCTTGCACAACATTCTGCAAGCCGAGCATTCCCAACAGCACCCAGTCGGTGAGCAAAATATCGAACATCGTTGAGGTCGCAAACAATGTCCACAGCAAGCTTGCGATCAATATCCATGGCGCTAATAGTGCTGCGGCGGCATGTTCCGGCCAAAGTTTTTCCGCTAATTTTCGGGTCAGCAGCAAATTGGCCAACGCGGCTAGCGGCCCCACCAAGCTCGGCCACCAATCATTGACACCCAATACCGCCCATCCGGCCTGAATCAACCAGAACAATAGAGGCGGTTTATGGCTATAGGGCTGGCCGTTCAAATACGGCACCCAAAAATCGTCGCGCAGCCACATGTCCCATGCCACACTGAGATAGCGAGTTTCGTCGATAGGTATAGGCGAGCGAAAATAAACACTTGCGCTCAACAGCAACCAAAGCGGCAAGATGCCCCAGCGATATATCAAATTATTGGGTATCGTCATTTTTCAAGACATTATCGAACCGCTCGGCAGGCATCCTGAAAGCCAGGATAAGATCAGCGCTGTGAGGGGAACTAAGCTAATTTCATGCCAGAGTATGCAAAGGCAGAAACGCCCTGCGGCAAGCAGATCCTAAACCCAAGAATCGCCGGGGCCGGTTGAAACAAACCACTAACAAGGTTGAATTGTCCCACAACGCATAAGGAATCAGGAATCAGGAAGCGACTAGGCGCCAGGACATACTTTCACCAGCTCGCAACGGCGTAATCGCCACGTCGGCATCCTTGTACTGGTCCGGAACCGTCCAGGTTTGTTTTTCTAAAGTAACTGTTGCGGCATTACGTGGCAAACCGTAAAAATCGGCACCGTAAAAACTGGCGAAGCCCTCTAGCTTATCCAAGGCTCCAACCTGCTCAAAGGCCTCGGCATAAAGTTCCAATGCCGCATGCGCGCTGTAGCAACCCGCGCAACCGCAGCTATTCTCTTTCGACCCGGTCATATGCGGCGCGCTGTCGGTGCCGAGAAAAAACTTGGCATTGCCGCTAGTAGCCGCTTTTACCAGCGCTTGGCGATGATGTTCGCGCTTCAGAATCGGCAAACAGTAGTAATGCGGACGAATACCACCGGCCAAAATGGCATTGCGGTTGTAGAGCAAATGTTGCGGGGTAATAGTAGCGCCGACATTCGGGTCTGCAGCTTCGACAAACTGCACTGCGTCCAGGGTCGTCAGATGCTCGAAAACGATGCGCAGCGCAGGAAATTGCTGAGTAAGTTTGACCAATTTGGTTTCGATGAATATTTTTTCTCGATCAAAAATATCGTATTTCGCGTCCGTGACTTCGCCGTGGATCAACAGCGGTACGTTGTATTTTTCCATCGCCGCGAACAAGGGATAAGCGGCTTCGATATCGGCAACGCCGGCGTCCGAGTTGGTGGTCGCCCCGGCCGGGTACAATTTAAAAGCGTGAACATGCTCGGCATCGGCCACCTTTTTGATTTCCTCCACGGACGTGAGCCCAGTGAGATATAAGGTCATCAGGGGTTGAAATGGCGAACCTTGCGGCAGAGCCGCTAAAATTTCTTGCCTGTACTCCAAAGCCCGAGCGACTGTTGTGACAGGGGGCTTCAGATTAGGCATGATAATGGCGCGACCAAACTGACCAGCAGTATGACCAATAACAGCTTTTAAAATACTGCCGGTTCTGACGTGTAAATGCCAATCATCAGGTTGGCGAATAGTCAATTTATCCATAATCTCTGGGCGTTTTCATTTAAAATAGCTAGTCATTCTAACATTACGGGCCTTGAAAACTTAAGACCCCGCCCTTAGTAAGTCGACTTAGACACTTTCAATGGAGAAGCAGATGCCTATTTACGAATACCAATGCAATGCTTGCGGACATGAACACGAAGCCCTGCAAAAACTGGGTGCGGAGCCCCTAGTCGTTTGTCCTGCCTGCAACGAAGCGGAATTAAAAAAGAAAATTTCTGCGGCGGGATTTCGTCTGAAAGGCAGCGGTTGGTACGAAACCGACTTTAAAGCCGGCGCGAAAAAGAACGTCGCTGGCGAAAACAAAGCCCCGGAAAAAGCCGCCAGTTGCAGTGGCTGTCCCAACCACAACCATTAAGAAATCCAAGGTAAAGCCGGCTTTCCGAGAAAGCTGGCACCTCCTAACTTTTTACTTTCCCCCGTATTTTGATTAACCCGAGAACAACTATGCGTAGCCACAAGTGTGGAGAATTGAACACCCAACATTTAGGTCAAACCGTTGCCCTGTGCGGCTGGGTTCATCGTCGCCGTGACCATGGCGGCGTTATTTTTATCGACTTGAGAGACCGCGCCGGCCTGGTGCAAGTGGTGTTCGATCCCGATATGGCCGAAAGCTTTGCGATCGCCGAAAGCGTGCGTAGCGAGTATGTGCTGCGCATCGAAGGCATCGTGCGCGACCGCCCAGCAGGCACACATAACCCGAATATGTCCACCGGCCAAATCGAGGTGCTGGGTAAAACTATCGAAGTGCTAAACGAATCGGAAACCCCGCCATTCCCGCTGGAAAGCGATATCGAAGTCAACGAAGAAACCCGGCTGCGCTTCCGTTACATCGACTTGCGCCGCACCGCGATGCAACAAAAAATGAAGGTCCGCCGCGACGTCACCCGTAATCTGCGCCAGTATCTGGACGATCACGAATTTTTCGAAATCGAAACCCCTTACCTGACCAAGGCTACACCGGAAGGCGCGCGCGACTACATCGTGCCCAGCCGTACTCACCCAAATTCCTTCTTTGCCTTACCGCAATCGCCGCAGCTATACAAACAATTGCTGATGATCGCCGGCATGGATCGTTACTATCAAGTAGTACGCTGTTTCCGCGACGAAGACCTACGTGCCGACCGTCAGCCGGAGTTTACCCAGTTGGATATCGAAACCTCGTTCATGAACGAGCAAGACATCATGGTGATCATGGAAGAAATGATCCGCCGCCTGTTTAAGGAAATTATCGATGTCGACTTGGGCGAGCAATTCCCGGTGATCAGTTACTCGGAAGCCATGCGCCGCTACGGCTCCGACCGTCCGGATCTGCGAATCCCGCTGGAGCTGGTAGACATTGCCGAAGAAATGAAAGACGTTGATTTTAAAGTGTTCTCCGGCCCGGCCAACGATCCGAACGGCCGCGTAGTCGCCATGCGCCTGCCGGAAGGCGGCGACTTGAGCCGCAGCGTAATCGACGAGCTGACAAAATTTGTCGGCATTTACGGCGCGAAAGGTCTGGCTTACATCAAAGTTAACGACTTGGCCGCCGGTGTAGAAGGCTTGCAATCCCCTATCGTTAAGTTCGCCCCGGCCGAAGTCTGGGCAAAAGTGATGGAGAAAGTCGGCGCGCAGAACGGCGATTTGATTTTCTTCGGCGCCGACAAAACCGGCATCGTCAACGAAGCGATGGGCGCGCTGCGAGTTAAACTGGGCCTGGACCGCAATCTGTTGACCGGACCTTGGAAACCATTGTGGGTCGTGGATTTCCCAATGTTTGCCTGGGATGAAAAAGCCCAACGCTTCACCGCCATCCACCATCCGTTTACCGCGCCAAGCTGCTCGGTGGAAGATTTGGTCGCCAATCCTGGCACCGCCTTGTCACGCGCCTATGATTTGGTTTTGAACGGCACCGAAGTCGGCGGCGGCTCGATCCGGATCAACCGCACCTCGATGCAGCAAACCGTTTTCGACATTCTTGGCATCGGCCACGAAGAAGCACGGGAAAAATTCGGCTTCCTGTTGGATGCCTTGAAATACGGTGCGCCGCCGCACGGCGGTATCGCCTTTGGCCTGGACCGTTTGGTGATGTTAATGACCGGCGCCAGCTCGATTCGCGATGTAATTGCATTTCCGAAAACCCAGACTGCCGCTTGCCCCTTATTCAATGCACCAGCATTGGTCAGCGACGAGCAGTTAAAAGAACTGGGTATCAGGCTGCGTAACCCTGCCGGCAAGACCGAAAAGCAGGATTAAGCCAAATCCGGGGCGGACAAGCTTGTCCGCCCTTTTTGATATTAATTCTCTCCTTACATGCCTTTAACCGGAAAAGCCACCACATCGTCAATCGCTGCACTGCGAAGCGCAATCATCAGCAACCGGTCCAAACCCAAAGCCACACCGCTGCAATCCGGCAAGCCGAACTTCAATGCCTGCAAAAACGCGACGTCCTTCGTAACCCCTGGCAGACCATGACTTAACCGGTAGGCAATTTCCTGATCAAAACGCGCTTCCTGTTCGACAGGATCGGCTAACTCATAAAAGCCGTTACCTAACTCCACGCCGTTCACAAAGACTTCAAAGCGCTCACTGAGCCGAGGATCATTAAGATTCAGGCGCGCCAGCGATGACTGTATCGCCGGATAACCGTGCACTAGATAAAGCGTGTCTTTCGTCATCATGTGCTGGACGCGATGGCTAAAAATGAAATCCAACCACAAGGCATGATCGTTGCCGCACAGCTCGTTAGCCTCCGGAAGCGAATTAGCAGCCGCATAAGCCTGATAATTGCTGACGCAAAAAATCAAGGGATCCAAACCGGTGGCATCCTGAAATAACTGTTGGTAGCTGATTTGCTTGGTCGGCAACTCGGCACGGAAAGACTGCAATAGCTCCCGCAACAATTCGGCGACTTCCACCATTAACTGCTGCAAATCGTAGCCAACCCGATACCACTCCAAGATGCTGAATTCGGGATTGTGATAGCGCCCGGCTTCGCCGTTTCTAAACGCCTTGCAAATCTGGTAGATGCTGCCACTACCAGCGGCCAACAGCCGCTTCATCGCAAATTCCGGGGACGTTTGCAGGAACAGGGTTTGTTGCTTAGGGGGGGTATTAAATTGACTGCTGAAAAAAGCCAGCTGTGGGTCGGTACCGGTGTTTCGGCACAATAGCGGCGTTTCGACTTCCAGCACATCGCTGGCCTCGAAAAAACGCCGTATCGCCGCCAGCATTTGCGCGCGAGTGCGCAAATGCTCGATTGGGCAGCTGGGCTGCCAGCGTACCGTCACTCTTTAACGCGGGACACGTACTCGCCGGTACGGGTATCGACTTTAATTACTTCGCCGATTTGCACAAACAAGGGCACCCGCACCACTGCACCGGATTCCAATGTCGCCGGTTTACCGCCACCACCAGAGGTATCGCCTTTCAGACCGGGATCGGTTTCGGTGATAGTCAATTCCACAAAGTTGGGTGGCGTTACCGACAACGGCGAGTCGTTCCACAGGGTCATGGTGCAAACATCTTGTTCTTTCAGCCATTTAATAGCATCTGACACCGCGTTTTTATCGGCTTGATACTGTTCAAACGTATCCGGCACCATAAAGTGCCAAAATTCGCCATCGCTGTATAAATATTGCATTTCTTTGTCAACGACATCCGCACCTTCCACGGTGTCGCCGGATTTGAAGGTACGCTCGATGACCCGACCGGTTTTCAGATTTCTGATCCTGACCCGATTGAACGCCTGCCCCTTGCCCGGCTTAACAAACTCGTTTTCGATGATCGAACAAGGGTCATTGTCCAGCATGATTTTCAAACCGCCCTTGAACTCGTTGGTGCTAAAAGTCGCCATTTTTTCCTCGTGAAACAAATAATAGTCGGGCGATTATAATGGATAAGATTTTTATTCGGAAACTGGAGCAGCATTGAACACCCAAACCACGGACTGGCAAAAGGCGCTTGCCGAGGCATTTACCAGCGTCGAAGCCCTTTGTGACTATCTAAATATTCCAACACACAGCCTGGCATTGCTAACGGATTTCAAAGCGTTTCCACTTCGAGTTCCGCGCGGTTTTGCCGATTGCATGCGCCCCGGCGATCCAAATGACCCCTTGCTGAGACAAGTACTGCCGATTCAGAACGAACTGATCGACTATCCGGGCTACAGCCATGACCCGGTAGGTGATATCGGCGCGTTTGCCGAAGCTGGCCTCATTCATAAGTATCATGGTCGTGTATTGTTGATCAGTACCGGCGCTTGCGCAGTGCACTGCCGGTATTGTTTTCGGCGCAATTTCCCTTATACACAGTTGCAGTTGTCGACGCAAAAAGTGCAACAAGCCCTCAACTACGTCGTGAGTCATCCCGAAATCAGCGAGGTGATCCTCAGCGGCGGCGACCCCTTGCTGCTAAATGACGAAAAACTCTGCCAACTGCTAAGCAGACTGGGGGAGATTGCGCATGTCAAACGAATTCGTATTCATAGCCGAGTGCCCATCGTATTGCCGATGCGCATGACCCAAGAACTGCTCAACGCCGTATCCAGCCTTTCGCAACAAATTGTAATGGTGTTTCACGCCAATCATGCGAATGAGCTGAGTCCCGCTGTTGGAGCAATTTGTAGCAATTTGCGCCGCCACGGCATCACTTTGTTAAACCAAAGCGTACTCCTGAAGGGGGTAAACGATGCGGGCACCACGCTGTGTGCATTGAGCGAGAAGCTGTTTGAATTTGGCATTTTGCCTTACTATTTACATTTGCTGGATCATGCGAGCGGCACCGGCCATTTTGAGGTTTCGGAAACCGCAGCCAAACAACTGCTCGAACATATGCAGGTCCAGCTCCCGGGCTACCTAGTTCCCAAACTGGTTAAAGAACGGGCGGGAGCGGCTTATAAAATCCCGATTTGCTGACCATCGGGCAGTTTTCCGCCAACATGGATTCACATTTCCCAATACCCGGTCTAAGATTTTTCGGCACTTTCCAAGTTTGATCCCCCACTCCGGCAGACTATGACAGATAAACTTGCAAACACGGCCCACCAGATACGCCCCATCGTACTGGTCGCAGTGTGTTTACTGTTAGTGGGAGACATTACCGTTGCTCTCTATCTAAGTATGAGTAAGGCTGAAGAACTGACGCAAGCGTTGCTAGTGTTGCTGCCCGGAATGGCTGTTTTACTGATTTTTAGTGAACTTTGGTCTAAGCGACAACAATCTGCACCCGGACTAGCACCAATCGATGGCTTTTACGATCATATGGAGCAATTCGCCATCGTCGTCGATAATCGGGGAATAATCCGGAACGCGAATAAAGCCGCAGCGTTGTCGGTGAGTAAGACACCTGGAGAACTTGCGGGACAAGCAATTCACCCGTGGTTTCACCCGAACAATCATGACGAAACCGAATGTATGCTGTGCCAGCATATCAAAGCCGGCAAGGCCATGCCCTCTCGCGACTTCATCTTTCCAAATCAAACCTGGCAACAAATTTCGCTTACCCTTCTTGCCGACCGGAACGACAGTCAACTGATCCAGTTCCATAACGACATCACGCCCCGCAAGCAACTTGAAGAGCAGTTGGCGCTAGTGATAGACGGCGCTCAACTGGGATATTGGGATTGGAATTATCTAACTGGCAAACATTCCGTCAATCAACGCTGGTTGGACATGCTGGGCCTCTGCCCAGATGAGTTGGATCATTACGTCAGCGATTGGGATAAGCGCCTGCACCCGGAAGATCGAGACCGAATCCGCAGCGTTGTTGCCAAACATATCGAATCAAATCGACCCTATGTCGTGGAGTTTCGCATGCGCCACAAACTGGGTCATTGGGTGTGGATACAAGGCTCCGGCGCCGTCGTGGCACACGATCTTTTCAGTGGTGGCCCCAGTCGACTATGCGGAACTCACCAAGACATCAGTATGCGTAAGCAGTCTGAGCACAACCTGCAACGCGCCTATCAAATTATCAGTCAGAGCGCCGCAGTGGTGTTGAAATGGAATAATTCCGAGGGTTTACCAATCGAATTTGCCACTGAGAATGCCCGCCAGCTCTTTGGCTATAGTGTCGAACAACTGATTACGGGCAATGTGTTTTATCTTAATCTGATCCATCCAGACGATGTCGGGGTTTTCGTTCGGGAAATCAGCGCCAGCCGCAACGATCCCGACTGTTGCGAAGTTACACATCAGCCCTATCGCATCGTCGCTAAGAACGGCGGCATCAAATGGGTGCAAGACCGAAAAATGGTGGTCCGCAACGAGCAAGGCAAGATTATCGATTATCAGGGTTTGGTAACTGACATCACCCAGCAGCGTCAGCAAACTAGCATGATAAGAAACATTGTATCCAGCAACCAGCCCGAAAATGCAAACTCACTATTGGATAACCTGACGCTGTTAACGGTGGAAACTTTGGGTGCCGACTTTGCGTTAATTGCGGAAACACTGGACAGCGGATACGCCCGCAGCCTCTCGCTTTGCGCAAAGGGCAAGATTGCAGGGAATCGCGAATTAAGCCTAAACAATTCGCCTTGCCGAGAGGTCGCCGCCGGAACTACTCGCTGCATTGAACATAGCGTGGCCGAGCAATTCCCTGAGGCCGAATGGCTGCGACATCATCAGATCCAAGGTTATCTCGGCATTCCCTTGCTCGACAAACAACAAAACCGCTTCGGATTCATTTCAGTTTCATACTGCCGGCCAATTCCAGACGTTAACTTTGCTAACGACACGCTTAAATTGTTTGCGCTGCAAATTACCGCCGAACTGGAACGTAGCCGCGCGATCGACGCACTGCAAGACCAAAAACAACGCTTGCTGGATGCCCAGAGCATTTCCCATATCGGGGATTGGCATTGGCATTTGCCCGACAATCGCTTCAGTTGGTCGGACGAAATGTATCGGATCACTGCTACCCATAAAGCCGCTTTCAGCCCCAGCTTAGCCGGCATTTTGAGCACCCTGGTCCACCCGGACGACCAAATTTTATTCAAAGCGGCGATGCAAAACGCCATTAATAGCGAAAGCATCGATTTTAGGCATCGGATAGTCCTCGGCAACGACCAAGTTCGTCATGTACACCAACGCGGACAAGCCATTCGCGACACTAATAATAAAATCACTGGTATTCAAGGCACTATGCAAGACATCACCGACCGCTTGCAAACGGAACAACGGTTGTTAGAAGCAAAGCAGCAAGCCGAACAGGCAACAAGAGTAAAATCGGAGTTTCTCGCCAATATGAGCCACGAAATCCGGACACCGATGAATGCGATTATCGGCTTGGTTGAGTTATGCCTGAACGGCAATATCTCTGCCAAACAGCGCGATTATTTAGAACGAGTGGAAACGGCTTCGCGCTCGCTGATGACCATCATCGACGATATTCTGGACTTTTCCAAAATGGAAGCTGGAAAACTGCATCTGGAATCGGTACCTTTTTTATTAGAGGAAATGCTGGATAACGTGTTTTCTACTATGTCGGAACTCTGCGCCAGCAAGGGCATCGCCCTGATACGCCCGCCTGCGAATCAAACTCTTCATCCCGTGATCGGTGACCCGCAACGCCTGCGGCAAATTTTCATAAACCTGCTTGGAAATGCAATCAAATTTACCGAGCATGGCGAAGTAAAAGTTACGCTTACAGAGCTTAAGCGATCCGCACAGCAAACTTACTTGCAATTTAGCATCATTGACAGCGGTATCGGCATGAACGCTGAAAAACAAGCCAAGCTGTTCCAGGCATTCAGCCAAGGTGACAGCAGTGTTACCCGCAATTATGGCGGCACCGGCCTAGGTCTGATCATTTCCAAACAATTGGTAGAGCAAATGGGCGGAACGATAAGCGTCTCCAGCCGAGAAAGCCTGGGTTCGACATTTACATTTAGCGTCAAACTCGGCATCACCAGCCTTGCTTCGATACGCACGGCGCAATACCAACACCGGCACCCAATTGACACCAGTAAATTGCAACATGTCAGCGGCGCCCGCGTCTTATTGGTAGAAGACAACGAGGTGAATCGAATTGTCGCTATTGAGTTGCTGAAACAGGCGCATTTACAAGTCGACGTGGCGGAGAATGGCGAAATTGCGCTGGAAAAACTGCAGAAAACGGCCTACGACTGCGTGTTAATGGATGTACAAATGCCGGTGATGGACGGCTACCAAACCACCAAACTTATAAGAACGCTACCCGACTGCCAAACCTTGCCGATCATCGCTATGACTGCAAACGCGATGAGCAACGATCGCAATAAGTGCTTTCAAGCGGATATGGACGATTTCATCAGCAAGCCGATATTGCCGGAAACGCTTTACGCGACCCTCGCGAAATGGATTTTACCGAGAACTGACAAGAAGACTCAGGCCAAGCCGAGCAGCGCAGAACCGACAAATCATCCGCTTCCTTATCTTTATGGCATAGACACCGGCGCCGGATTGGATCACACCGCCGGCAGCACGACAGTTTACCGAAAAGTTTTACTAAAATTCGCCGAAAACCATACGGACACAATGAACGAAATTGACCAAGCCTTCGCAGGCAATGAGTACGACAGGGCATATCAATTAGTTCATACTTTGAAAGGCCTTGTCGGTTCGCTTGGGGCACTGCAATTGCAAAGCCACTTAGTTTGTCTCGAAGCGCTAATGACCGAGTATCAACCGAATATTGCCAATATCCCACTTATCGAAAGCAATATTACCGCAACGTCACTAGAGATGATTAAAGTTATCAACAGCATTAACCACGGGTTGACCCAGCGAATGCAGTTGGGCGATGGTCTGCCGCGTTTTTCGGCACTGGAAACGCGGCAACAATTGGCTTTATTGATCGATAAGCTGCAAACCTTCGATTCCGACTCGGATCAACAACTTGATCGAATTTTGGCCCGTATCGATGAAAAAGCTCTGATACAGACCTTATTGCCTATCAAAAAACAAATTGCCAATTACCGGTTTGTCGATGCCGTACAAGCTCTCAATCACATACTGGAACACGGGATATAGGACAATGGAAAACATAAACACGCATACTATTCTCGCGGTGGACGATAGCCCAGAAAACCTAGATATCATCAAACACATTCTTGAGCCCCATTACACGGTTAAAGTAGCCGTGCATAGCGAATTGGCGTTGCACATTGCCACCAGTCAACTTCCAGATCTAATCCTCCTCGACATCATGCTGGACGATATGGATGGTTATGAAATATGTCATCAACTTAAGTCATCGGATAAAACTCGCAATATTCCCATTATTTTTTTGACTGCCAAGCATTCGGAAGAAGATGAGGTGCATGGTTTTCGTATCGGCGGTAGTGATTACATCACTAAACCGTTTTCGCCCTCTATCGTTTTGGCTAGAGTAAGCACCCAAATTCAGCTCAAAACCAAATCCGATTTATTGGAAAAACTGGCATCCTTGGATGGACTGACGGAAATACCGAATCGCCGAGCATTTGACGCCGCCCTAGAGCGTCAATGGAACCAGTCCAAACGCACGGGTATGCCGCTCTCTTTGTTAATAGCCGATATAGATAGCTTCAAGCAATTTAACGACTACTTTGGGCATCCCATGGGAGACGACTGCCTGAAGCGGGTGGCCCGCGCCTTACAAACCATTACCCATAGACCTGAAGATTTGGTCGCCCGACTGGGTGGTGAAGAGTTCTCTATCCTACTTCCCAATACCGACAGCATTGGGGCCTTACTTCGAGCGGAACTGTATCGCGAAACCGTTGAAAATCTGCAGATACGGCACACTTCGAACAATCCTAACGCTTTCGTGACCATCTCAATCGGTGTTGCGACGCTACAGGCTCACGCATACGACAATGTGGCCAGTTTACTGAAAGCAGCCGACGATGCTCTTTATCAGGCCAAACATCAAGGGCGTAACCGCATCTGTGCGAATAACTTGTCAAATACCGGCTAATTTGACTATCTGCGCGTCGTTACCATTCCGGAAAGCGTCTATAATCGACGCCCATTCGTTCAGTACCTTATTAACTCGGCTTTTTGTATATGCATCTTTACCTCGACTTTAATGCTTCCTATCTTGCCGCGTTTGTAATGGGTTTATTCAGTAGCCTGCATTGCATTGGCATGTGCGGCTCCATTATTGGCACACTAACTTACAGCCTGAAACCCGAGCTACGTAACGATAAACGTCGTTTGTTCGGTATCGTGCTCAACTATAACATCGGTCGTGTTCTCAGCTATGCAATGGCCGGCGCCTTGGTCGGAATACTGGAAGCATTCTTGACACTACCTTTTGCCCAAGGTCAGGCTCACAGATTTTTGCAACTCCTCTCAGCCGTGGTAATGGCTGGTGCGGGACTTTATCTCGGCGGCTGGTTTCCTTACTTTGCCTACATAGAAAAAATGGGCGCACGCTTCTGGAAGCTGATCGAACCATTCGGTCGCCGATTGATTCCAGTACAAAATCGCACCCAAGCCCTGTTGTTTGGTATGGTGTGGGGCTGGCTGCCGTGCGGCCTGATTTACACGGCATTAGCACTAGCAGTAACCACCGGTAGCATTACTCATAGCGCACTCACGATGTTAGCTTTTGGATTAGGGACTTTACCTGCCGTGATGGGAGTCGGTATAATGACCTCATTATTGGCGAGGCTTTCTAAAATCCGGCACTTTAAACATGCTGTGGCCGCCTTGTTTATTATCTTTGCGTTTTTGGCAGCCTTCCCATGGCTCAACCCAATGCGCGTTGAACACATCATGACGTTTTGAGAGGTTTTACAGTGGATAACTTCGATCGTATTATTGGACTATCTCCCGCAATCGAAGCATTGATTCGCAGTGCTCGTATCGTTGCAGCCACAGACGTTACCGTGCTAATCAAAGGCGAAACCGGCACGGGAAAAGAAGTACTGGCAACAGCAATTCAAAAAGACAGCCCACGCGCGAACAAACCCTTTATTACCCTGAACTGCGCCGCACTGCCCGAAGGACTTGTGGAATCGGAAATCTTCGGGCATAAAAAAGGCGCATTTACCGGTGCAGTCTCGGATAAGCAGGGACTATTCCAAGCGGCTGACGGCGGCACTTTATTTCTCGATGAAATCAACTCCTTACCGCTAAGTATCCAGGCAAAACTTTTGCGCTTTTTGGAATCCGGAGAATGTTTGCCGGTGGGCGGCACCAAGCCTTATATGGCTAACGTGCGAGTAATTGCAGCTTCCAACGCAGACCTCACCAAGTTGATCGAAAACGGCCAGTTTCGCCAAGACTTATATTTCCGCTTAAACGTGGTGCCTTTGGAATTGCCTGCATTGCATCAGCGGACAGAAGATATTGAAATGCTGGCCAAACATTTTTTCGCACATTTCTCCAGCGCGCATTCTCTGGCATCGCCTAGCTTCAGCAGACAGGCCTTAAAAACGCTACGAAGCTACAAATGGCCCGGCAACGTGCGTGAATTAAGAAACCTGTGTGAAAGGCTGAGCATTTTGTTGTCGGGAAAAATAATAGAGCCGGAAAACCTACCTCATGAATTCAACCGCAGCGCCGTAACAGTGAGTTCTGACTTTACGCTGCCTGAGTTAGGCTTACAACTTGATGCCTTAGAAGCCGACATGATCCTGCAGGCCTTAAACAGAACCAAGGGCAATCGTAGTAAATCGGCGCGCCTATTAGGCATTTCCAGAGACACCCTGCTTTACCGTATTCAAAAACACGGATTGGCAACGCACTAGACCAGACAGTTTTTACCGGGGTTACGTGCAGCCCCTGGCCATATCTCAGCCGCTAATGTCGCCTCACCCACTGCACGGTAACATTATCGCTTTTGCCCTGTGCGCGTAGCACGGCCATCTTCGCCATTTTCTGCAACTCCGGCTTTCCGCTTGCCTGTTGCGATAACGCCAACAATTCCTGCTCCTTTACAAACTCCCAGAAGCCATCGCTACAGAGCAGAAAAATTTCTCCGCTTTTCATCGGCGGGAAACTGGCTATATCCACGGCAGGCGCACTTAGCACATTAATACTGCGGGTCAGCTTGTGCTGATCGGGATGCACACCCATTTCCCATTCGCTTATTATGCCTTCATTAAACAGCTGTTGCGGCACCGAATGATCTTTGGTACGCCAGAGGACTTGCTCGGAATTGATACGATAAACTCGCGAGTCTCCGCAATGCGCCACGATTACGCGCTCCTGATCCAAATACAGAATTGCGCAGGTAGTGTGTGCATCGGCCGCAAACGGATCGTCAGCAAAAAGGTCGCTCATATTTCTGACAGCTTCTGTTACCCAAGCAGCCATAACCGCCTCGGCCTTCACTGTAGAGATGTACCCACGATATTTTTCCGCAAGAGCAATTAAGCTACGGCAAAAAAACTGTGAGGCCTTTTCACCCGAATAGTGCCCACCCAATCCGTCGGCCACGACAAATATCGCGTAATCGGCGCATACCCTATGCGCCATGCAATCCTGATTGACCTCGCGATTACCGATGGAGGTTAATTGATAAAACTCGATCTCTGCCCTCATCTACTCAACCGTGTAACCGCGACTCCCGCATCACCCGCTTCATATCCCTAACCGCATTTTCCAAACCGGAAAACAAAGCCTGCGCAATCAAGGAATGACCGATATTTAATTCGACAATCTGCTCGATCCGGCAAATCGCCTCGACATTGGCAATATTTAAGCCATGACCGGCGTTGACTTGCAATCCTGCTTGGTGCGCATAAGCCGCAGCCGTGCGGATTCGTTGCAACTCTTGCTCTCGCTCTAGTTTGCTTGCAGCATCGGCATAGCGGCCGGTATGTAATTCCACCACCGGCGCGCCCGCCGCCACCGCCGCGTCGATTTGCCGACAATCCGGATCGATAAACAAGGAGACTTCTATATTAGCATCCGCCAATTGTTGGCAGGCAGAACGCATCCTATCCGCGGCACAAGCCACATCTAAACCACCCTCGGTCGTTAACTCCTCACGACGCTCCGGTACTAAACAACAAGCTTGCGGCTCGACCTTAACCGCCAACGCCAACATAGCATCGGTCACGGCCATTTCCAGATTCAGCCGGGTATGCAGCATATCCTTTAGCAAATAAATATCTCTGTCCTGAATGTGCCGCCTATCCTCGCGCAAATGGGCGGTAATCCCGTCGGCACCGGCTTGCTCGGCAACCAATGCAGCCTGTACCGGCTCGGGATATCGAGTCCCTCTAGCCTGTCGCAAAGTGGCAACATGGTCGATGTTGACACCTAATAAGATGATTTGTTTTGCCATTGAATAGTGTCCCGCAAGGGGATGGATAAGATCGATAAAAGGACCGAAAAACCAAGCTTTCGTCTTTCGCCTATAAGTACCTAATAATTTTTGCCAACACATCCCTGCTTTTAAGCTGCCTACCCTGCAAATGCCCATCCAGCATTTTCCGACACAGCAACTTGGCTTCAAGCAAAGCGTCACCCTCGAGCGGAGCCCTTAAGGCCAATAGCGATAGTGTTCTACCGCCGATCAACCCGTCCTTATCCGCTACCATGCCGAACTCAGCCAAAAAACTATAGCGTTGGCTTATCTCGATTGGATTGCCGTTACCGTCATAAGCCATGGACACTGCATAGCCAGCCTCTTGCAGTAAATCCAGTTCAAAATAACGCAGCGTCTGCTCGATACATTCACCAAGCAATAAATCACTTAAGCAGCGTTCGTAGCAACTAAATATCTCGGGGTGAGGATCGTATTTATGCACAAATATCTGCACCAACTCGTTCACATAAAACCCACAATACAAAGCCAAGCGCTCTAAAGGGTAGCTATCGACGAATTCCGCTTGAGAAAGGACTTTCAACTCGTTTCTATCAACAAAAGACAAACGTAACGCACTGAAGGGCAACAATATGCCGGCGACTTTAGACTTTTCCTGGCGCACACCCTTCGCAAGTATGGAAAGCACACCGAAATCCCGGGTAAAAACATCTAACAAGACGCTGGTTTCCCGATACGGTCGATGCTGCAGCACAAACGCCGGCTGCAAATAAACGACCGAACCGCTCATTAATCGCCGAAATTGCCAAAACCTAAACTCTGTAAGGCGCGTTCGTTATCCGACCAGCCCTTTTTAACTTTAACCCACAGCTCCAAATACACTTTTTGGCCAATCAATTTTTCAATATCGACCCGCGCCTCGCTACCGACTTTTTTCAGCATTTCGCCTTGTTTCCCGATGACGATACTTTTTTGGCTATCCCGCTCGACTAAAATCGCTGCATATATTTTGCAAAGCTCAGGAAATTCCTCGTAACGCTCAATTTCCACTGTCAGCGAATAAGGTAATTCGTCGCCTAAACGCCGAGTCAGTTTTTCGCGAATAATTTCGGCGGCAAAAAACCGTTCCGGTCTGTCGGTGATTTGATCTTCCGGATAAATTGGCTCAGCCTCAGGCAGTAACGCCATGATGTGCTGTTCTAGCAAGGCAAGATTAGTATTTTTCAACGCCGAAACCGGCACAATCTGTAGAAACGGATATTTTTGCTGAGCCTCGGCAAAGAATTTCAGCACCGCATCCTTCTCCTTGATTTTATCGATTTTGTTGATCGCCAAAATAACCGGCAGCCCGGCCCGCTCGAGTTTCTGGAAAATCTTCTCGTCGTACTCGTGCCAATACAGGCCGTCGAGTAGCCAAATCACCACATCGACTCCCAGCAGAGTAGTGTCCGCCGTCTTATTCAGATAACGATTTAACACCTTTTTTTCGTCGCTGTGCATGCCCGGCGTATCCATAAAGATCGCTTGCCCGGCGGCTGTGGTCTTGATACCCAGGATTCTGTGTCGGGTAGTTTGCGGCTTTCTTGAGGTGATGCTGAGTTTCTGACCCAACAGGTGATTCATCAACGTCGACTTGCCGACATTGGGCCTACCGATTAAAGCAACATATCCGCAGTTCATTTATCCCTGGATTGTAAAAAATTTAACATATTTTCGGCAGCGGCTTGCTCGGCCTTTTTTCTTGAAATACCGACACCATTACAGGCTTCCGGCGTTAGTGCGATAGTACATTTCACTTCAAAGGTTTGGGCATGATCCGCCCCGGACATACTGACTAATTCATAAATCGGCAATGGCTTACGGCTGGCTTGCATCAATTCCTGCAAACGGGTTTTCGGGTCTTTGGTCCAATCGTCGACTTTGAGGGCGGCGAGCTTGTCATCGAATAGCCGCAATATCCAGCGCTGACAGGCATCGACGCCTTGATCTTTCAACAAGGCACCCATTATGGCCTCCAATGCATCAGACAGGATGGAATCTCTCCGAAAGCCGCCGCTTTTCAGCTCGCCGGAACCCAGAATCAAATAGTCGCCGATATTATGCTCACGAGCCAGTTCCGCTAGCGAGTTTTGGTTGACCAAACTAGCACGTAGACGGCTTAAAGCACCTTCGCCGGCATCGGGAAACAGTTCATACAATTTTTGGGCAATAACAAAACCCAACACGGAATCGCCGAGATATTCGAGACGCTCGTTATTCCTCGACCCCATACTACGATGAGTCAAAGCCATCGCAAATAGGCTGGGATCGTTAAACGTTAAACCCAACTTGCCCGCAAGCGTTTCCGGCTTTTTAATCACTTGTTGCCAGCTTCGAATCCCTCATGGAATTCAACCAACACACTCAAATTACCCATGATGGGCTCTACTCGCTCATAGTCGATGTCAACCCGCACATAGCCGGGTTGAGCGACGATTTTAATATTCTCATCAGTGACGTGCTCGACATAGTTCATGTCGAAGCGTTTTCCCAAGCTAGCTTTTATATCAGACTTGGTTTTTGTCACGATATCGGGGGTGCTTTCCACCGCTTTCAAGGCGTTCACCACCCGGCTATGATTAATGTAAAGCGGGGCAATTTTTAAAATCAACAGGGTAAAAAAACCGATCAATGCCAAGATAAAGGCAATAGACAGAAAGGTTAAACCGCGCTGTTTTTTTAATGATGACGGCATAACACTACCCCCGAGAAAAATTAGAAATATACTAGCGGTTGCGCAAAATCCACCAAAATCAGCAGTGCTTTTTAGAGACCGCGATATCCCGCCGTCATGCGCTTAACGCAGCACAGTACCAAGGCGGTCGAAGGCAATACCGTTATTTTGCCAATCCCAATTCATCCAGATAAAAAAAGCTCTACCTACCAGATTGGCTTCGGGTACCGTGCCCCAATAACGACTATCGTTGCTGTTATCACGGTTATCCCCCATCACAAAATACTGCCCCTGCGGAACCACGAACACGTCCTCGACAGTTGAGGCACCTCGACTCACCAAGATGGAGTGCTCAATCCCCAGCAAATCTTCTTCCAGGCGCTCGGCACCGGTCATATTGCTACCCTGCCCGACGCCCTGATAGCGCCCCAGTGAAACTTGCTTTGCAGGCACGCCGTTAACGTAAAGTTTTTTATCGAAGTAGGCGATGCGATCGCCGGGCAAACCAATCACCCGCTTGATGTAATCGACCTCCGGTTGTTTAGGAAACCTAAATACCACAATATCTCCGCGCTGCGGCTCGCCTAATTCGATAACTTTCGTATTCAGAACCGGCAATCGCACTCCGTAACTGAATTTGTTTACCAAAATAAAATCCCCAACCAATAAGGTGGGCATCATCGAACCGGACGGAATCCGGAAAGGTTCTACCAAAAATGAGCGCAACAACAACACGATCAATACAACCGGAAAAAATGATCGGGCGTATTCGACCAACAACGGCTCTTTCTCGGTGGGGTAAGGCAGGTGAGCAGACTTAAGATACAAGCAGTATCCGCCCCAGACTATACCGGTTACAACGCTGGCGGCTACCAGAAAAAATGAAAAATCGTAATCCATAATCTGTCGTTATTATTCTTTATTGACCTGCAACACCGCCAGGAAGGCTTCCTGGGGAATTTCGATACTACCCACCTGCTTCATCCGCTTCTTACCGGCTTTCTGTTTTTCCAGCAGCTTCTTCTTACGGGTAATGTCGCCACCATAACACTTGGCTGTGACATTTTTACGCATGGCTTTTACGGTAGATCGAGCAATGACTTTAGCGCCTATCGCAGCCTGGATCGCCACTTCGTACATTTGCCGTGGAATCAGGTCTTTCATCTTTTCAACCAGATCGCGGCCCCGATTTTGACTCAAATCTCGATGCACAATGATGGACAAAGCATCGACTTTGTCGCCGTTGATCAATACATCCAGTTTCACCAACGGCGCCGGTTCAAAACGCAAAAACTCATAATCAAAAGACGCGTAACCGCGGCTGACCGACTTCAGCCGATCAAAGAAATCTAGCACCACTTCGCTCATCGGCAATTCATAGCTCAGCGAAACCTGGCTACCGGCATATTGCATGTTTTTCTGCACGCCGCGTTTTTCGATACATAAATTGATCACATTACCCAAATAGGCTTGCGGCACCAGGATATTCGCCAAAATAATCGGCTCGCGGACTTCGATAATGGTGCCGACATCGGGTAATTTCGCCGGGTTATCGACCATCACGATTTCGCCACCGTGCGTTTCGACTTCGTAGATAACAGTAGGCGCTGTGGTGATCAGATCGATATTGTATTCGCGCTCCAGCCGCTCCTGGACAATTTCCATATGCAGCATACCGAGAAAGCCGCAGCGAAACCCAAAGCCCAAGGCTTGGGAAGTTTCCGGCTCGTAATTTAAAGCCGAATCGTTCAAACGCAGCTTATCTAGTGCTTCGCGCATTGCGCCGAAATCATCGGAACTTACCGGATACAAGCCGGCAAATACCCTAGGCTGAACTTTCTCAAATCCCGGCAGCGCGTTGCTGGCAGGATTCTCAGTCGCGGTAATCGTATCGCCCACCGGCGCGCCGAAGATATCCTTGATCCCGGCGACAATGAAACCCACCTCGCCGGTATGTAAATGCTGCTTCTCTAACTGTTTCGGCGTGTAGACACCCAATTTCTCGACCAAAAATGACTTCCCGGTCGACATCACCGTAATTTTTTGCTTTTTGCGCAGACTGCCGTTAACGATACGCACCAGCGAGACCACGCCCAAGTAATTATCGAACCAGGAGTCGATAATCAATGCCTGCAACGGCGCATTTTCATCGCCGGCGGGTGGTGGAATCTTCTGGATCAGTTGGTCCAGCACTGCTTCGACACCGATACCGGTCTTAGCGCTGATCTTCAGGGCTTCATCAGCAGGAATGCCGATGACATTCTCGATCTCTTCCATTACCCGTTCGGGTTCGGCGGAAGGCAAATCGATCTTGTTCAGCACCGGCACCACTTCCAAACCTTGTTCGATGGCGGTGTAACAATTGGCCACGCTTTGCGCTTCCACACCTTGCGCGGCGTCGACCACCAGCAAAGCGCCTTCACAGGCCGCTAATGAACGTGAGACTTCGTAAGAAAAGTCCACGTGACCCGGCGTGTCGATAAAATTTAGTTGATAGGTGACGCCATCGCTGGCTTTGTAATCCAAGGTGACGCTTTGCGCCTTGATGGTGATACCGCGTTCCCGCTCCAGATCCATGGAATCGAGTACTTGCGCCTCCATTTCCCGGTCGCTTAATCCGCCACAAATTTGAATGAATCGGTCTGCCAATGTCGATTTCCCGTGATCGATATGGGCAATGATGGAGAAATTTCTGATGTTTTTTTGATCCACTTAGCTTCTAGTTAATTCGTTAGGTTTACAGACTAAATGCGACGGCTACCCTGCCACTCGCGTGCACTGTTTTAGGCGGTCTTGGCCAATATTTGTCTAAATTGCGCGACGGTCTCCGCTGTCAACGGTTGGCGCTGATTGTCCCAGACCACACCGTCAAGCTCGTCAGCCAAAATATCGATAGTTTCCATAAAATCATCGAATACCGCCAATGGCGCATCGACCTCGCGCGGCTGCATGAAAAACACAATGCCCGGAGAATAAAAATCGTCTAGTCCGGTGTCGGGAAAAGTACCAGGATCGACCATGCTGGCAACGGCAAAATCCACCATCCGATTGGCATCCACGCGCTCGAACACCCGCACACTACCATAGCGCAAGCCGACCCTCTCGAAGGCCTCGAACAGATCTTCACCGTTAAAACCCTGATCGGCACGCGCCACGATACTGAATTCGATCAATGCGGGCAATTCCAAACGCCGGGAATTAGCCAAGGTCGCCGCTTGTTTTTTCTCCATATCCTTACGCGAGACATCAGCGGGGGATTTCGGACTGGGCTTAATCGCTTGATCGTCTAACAGAGCATCTCCATCAACCAACTCGGAGCCCAAGGCAAATACGCCCATCTCATCGTCATCTTCCTCGACCGAAAACTCGTCAACCACTCGGTCGTCGTAAGAGTCCTCGTCGTAATAATCGTCAGGCGTGCGTCTTTCTCGCAACGATTTGACGAAATGCCACAACACCATGCCGATCATCACCAGCACGCCGATTAAAATAATCACGACTCTTAATAATTCTTTATCCATTAGCTTTCTGCCATGCTCACTGCTTCATCAATATCAACCGCCACCATTCTGGATACTCCAGGCTCCTTCATGGTAACACCTGCCAGATGTTTTGCAATTTCCATTGTGACTTTGTTGTGTGAAATATACAAAAACTGAACGCTTGCCGACATGTCTTCCACCATCTGCGAAAAGCGCACGACATTGGCATCATCAAGCGGTGCGTCAACTTCATCCAGCAAACAAAACGGCGCAGGATTCAGTTCAAAAATCGAGAAGACCAAAGCTACCGCCGTCAAGGCCTTTTCACCGCCGGACAATAAATGAATCGAGCTGTTGCGTTTGCCGGGCGGCCGAGCAATGATGTTAACCCCCGCTTCCAACAGATCGTCTTCAGTCAATTCCAGATAGGCTTGGCCGCCGCCAAATAAGCGCGGAAATTTCTCTTTCAAACCAGTGTTGATCTTATCGAAAGTCTCTTTAAAACGCTGGCGACTTTCCTTGTCGATCTTGCTGATCGCTTGATCCAGCGTGTTCAAGGCATCCACCAGATCGTCATGCTGCTCGTTTAAAAACTTCATCCGTTCGGACTGAGTTTTGAATTCCTCAATCGCGGTTAAATTGATGGACCCCAGTTTTTCTATCTGATCAGTCAAATCATCGACCGCACTTTTCCACTTGGCTTCCGTTGCGCCTTCGGACAAATTGGTTAGTATCGCCTCCGGATCGGCATCGACTTCGGTCAGTTGCTCTGCAATGGTTTGCTGCCGCACTCGGCTGTCTTGCTGCTCGAAACGCACCTGATCCAAGGCTTCTTTTTGTTTTTCCAGAGACCGTTGGGTTTGCGAATACTGTTCAGCCAACTGACTGACCGTCTGTTCGCTGGCTTGTTGCGCCTGGCGTTCGGATTGCAGGTTGTCCTCGAATTCTGCTTTTCTCTCCAACAACTCGTCCAGCTGCATTTTCTCGTCGTCCAGCGGTGCCAAGGCATAGTGCAATTTGCTTTCCAACTCGGCGATACGATCAGCCGATTGCTGATGTTGCAATTGCAAACGCTCGATCTGCTTGGCGGTCAGCACTTCCGAGGACTTCAACGACTCGATTTGCGCATGCAACCTATGCAAATGTCGGCGCGCTTCGTCCACCGAGGCGTCGGTGTTTTGCTGTTGAGCCTGAATCTGCTGATTCAGTTGCTCCAATTCGGTTTTCTTGTCGCCCAGATCACCCAAAGCTTGCTCGGCATCCTGCTTGATCATCTGCGCTTCGGACATGCTTTCGGCATTTTCCGCCAGATGCTGACTGATTTCTTCGATTTCGTGATCGAGTTGTTCCAATCGGCGCTTTTGTTGTTCAAAGCGCGCGGACTGCGCACTGTATTCGGCGCTTTTTGCGGAAAACTCGGCGCTGAGCAGTTTTTCTTTTTGTTGATATTGCTCGCGATTGCTCTCGGCAGCCTTCAACTCCTGTTCGGAATTGGCCAATTGCGCTTCGTCTTCGGCGATGACCATCTGCAATTCGCTTTGCCTCTGCTTGAGTTCACGTAATTCCTTTTCCCGATGCAATACCCCGGCCTTGCTGTCGCTGCCCCGGCTGATCTTAATCCAGTCCTTACCCAGCCAGGTGCCGTCGACCAATACCACCGACTCGTGCGCCTGCAAATTCATTTGCCGGGCTTGTTGCATCGTTTCTGCGCAATAGATGCCGCTTAACAGACTGGATAAGTCCCAGCGACTACGCAGCTTACTCGCCAAAGCCACCGAGTCGACACTCACGCCGATTGAACTAACATGCGTTTCAAACACCACCAAGGATTGTTTGCTCAAGTCCTGCAACTCGCCCAGTATCGAATCGGCGCTATCCACACAGATCGCCTCCAAATAGCCACCCAACACCGTTTCCACGGCGGTTTCCCAGCCTTCCTCCGCATCCAGAAACTCCGCTAAGCGCGGCTGTTGCTCCAAGCCTACCTGTTCCAGCCAAACTCCCAGCTCTTTTTTGTCCTTACCCATCGCATGCTGCTGCAACAATTCCAAGGAACTGATCTTGCCGTTGACCTTCTGCAACTCGGCGCGATTGGCGTGCAGACTATCGTGCAACTGTTTGATGGCCGGTCGCAGTTCAGCGATACGTTGCAACACGACCTCCAGTTGCTGCTGCAATTGCTCGCGTTCAGCTTCTATCAATTCAATACTGCTATCCAGTGTTTCCAATTCCAATTGCAACTGGGTATCGGCCAGACCGCCGCGTTCGCCGTTTAATTTGTCCAGGCGCGTCTGCAGCTGGCGGTTTTGATTTTCCAGCTGTACCAGTTTGGTCCGCTGCACTTCGGCTTGTTCGCGATAGCCGGCGTTCTCGGCCAAAAAGGCTTCCCACTGCTGCTGCCATTGCTGTTTTTGCAGATGCGCGTCTTGTTGAATGCCCAGCAAGTCTTCCTCGCGTTCGCGGGCCACAATCATGGTTTCTTCGGCTTCCAATAAAGTCTGGCGAATTTCTTCCAGTTGCTGCCTGTCCTGCTCGCATTCCGATTGCGCCTGCTCAGCCTGCAATTTCAAGCGATTGATTTCGACCAGGGTTTCTTCGTGGCTTTTTTGGTTGTGCTTGACGGTCTGTTCCAGCCGACTGACTTCGGCGACCACGGCATAATATTCGGCCTGAGTGCTGTCCAGATGTTGTTGCTGAGCTTTCTGTTCGCCGCGCTTCAGCTCCATGGCTTTTTCGGTATCACGCAACAACACGAACAAACGATTGTGCTCGGCGGCGATACTTTGCAGCTTTTCTTCCAGTTTCTGCGCCGAACGCTGAAAGTTTTGCCAGCGCATCGCCAGCAACTCTTGCTTGTATTGGCGCTCCTGCTTTTTAAGCTCGGTATATTTCTCGGCTTTTTCGGCCTGCTTGGCCAAATTCTTGATCTGCTTTTCGACCTCATCGCGCAGATCGTTCAGCCGCTCCAGATTTTCGCGGGTATGGCGCATGCGGGTTTCGGTTTCCGAACGCCGCTCTTTATATTTGGAAACGCCGGCGGCTTCTTCGATATGTACCCGCAAGTCTTCGGGCTTAGCTTCCACCATCCGGGAAATCGTGCCCTGCTCGATGATTGCGTAGCTGCGCGAACCGAGGCCGGTGCCCAAAAACAAGTCGGTAATATCCTTACGCCGGCATTTGGAACCGTTAAGCATAAATAGCGATTGGCCGTCGCGGCTGACTTGGCGTTTGATGGAAATAGTCGCGTACTGCGAATATTCGCCGCCAGCCTTGCCCTCGCTGTTGTCAAACACCAATTCTACGGAGGCCATACTCACCGGCTTCCGGCCCGACGAACCGTTGAAAATCACGTCGGCCATATTGCCGCCGCGCAAATGCTTAGCCGAGCTCTCCCCCATCACCCAACGCACTGCGTCGATGATATTGGATTTGCCGCAACCGTTGGGACCGACAATAGCGGTCAAATTGCCGCTGATCGGAATCGTGGTGGGATCGACAAAGGATTTGAAACCCGAAAGTTTGATTTTTTCCAGCTTCATGACTGGTTAGAGACGCTCAAGACCGTTTACAAAGCCGGCTATTATCTTCGAAATGCCGTTTCGATTCGAATGGAATTTAAATTGGCACATCCTACAAACAAACCCAGCCGTCTTAAACAGTCAATGCGTTAGCTGTTCGCTTGCACCTACCTGGCTCATATCCGATAGCTTGCAAACACACTCTCTTTACGCCTTTTTTACACGTCTAAAAATAAAATCCTTTCGTCGTTCAAAGTGGCTGAAAACAGAGCAATTGCACGGCATCTTTTTATTCTAGCTAACTGGAGAACACATGCTGCGGGTTGTATATCTGTTCGGATTAGTCTCACTGATATTTTCCGAAAGCGGATTTGCCGAGTCGGCGAACCCAGCGCCGCAAGCCTTTCATCTTGATCTTACCGACCAGTGGAGCGGCTACTTCTCGTTGGTCGTGATGGTCATTGCATACATAGCGGCGATGCTCGAAGATGTGACCAACTTGCGTAAATCCAAGCCGATGCTGCTGGCAGCAGCTTTGATCTGGTTTGTCATCGTCCTGGCTTATCAACAGCAGGGCCATAGTTTGCCGGCAACCACCGCTTTTAAAGCTAACTTGCAGGCATACATAGAATTGTTGTTGTTCATTATGGTATCTATGACTTATCTGAATGCCATGGAGGATATGGGCATTTTTGATGCGCTGAAGATTTGGCTGGTCAGTAAAGACCTCAGCTATCGGCGACTATTCTGGATAACGGGATTTTTAGTTTTTCTAATTTCCTGTATCGTCAACGGCTTAACTGCAGGCTTGTTGATGGGCGCTGTTGTCGTAGCGGTTGGCAAAAACAGTCCGCGTTTTGTCTCTTTAGGCTGTTTGAATATTGTGATTGCCACGAATTCCGGTGGCACGTTTAGCCCGTTGGGCGGCATTTCAACACTATTTGTTTGGCAGCATGGCATGCTAGGTTTTACCGAGTTTTTTAAATTATTCGTACCTTGTCTCGTCAACTTTCTGGTGCCAGCCACAGCCATGCATTTTGCGTTACCCAAAGACAAGCCCATCATTGAAGCTCAAGAAATTTCGCTACCACGCGGAGCCAAACGCATCATATTCCTATTCGGCGTCACCATCAGCTTGGCGGTTGGTTTTGACATGGCGTTGGGCCTACCAGCGGCGGCGGGTATGATGGCGGGACTGTCCTCACTACAATTCTTTTATTTCTATCTACAAAAATCCGATAAACCAAGCAATCAACAACAGTCGGAGTTTTCCCTATTTTTTGGTGGTGGCGATTTGAACTCAGTGTCTATCGAAGCCAAGCGCCTGGATGTTTTCGATAAAGTGGGCCGCCTAGAATGGGATACCCTGCTGTTCTTCTACGGGGCAATGATGGGAATCGGCGGTTTGGGCTTTATCGGCTATCTCGATGCTATTTCTCACGTGTTATACGGACAATTTAGCCCGACGCTGGCGAATGTCATGATCGGTTTATCGTCGGCATTTGTCGATAACGGCACTTTGATGTTCGCGGTGTTAACCATGCATCCGGATATTCCGCAAGGTCAATGGTTGTTGCTGACCTTGACCCTGGGCGTTGGCGGCAGCCTACTAGCGATTGGCTCCGCGCCCGGTATCGGCTTAATGGGACAAGCCAAAGGACAATATACGTTCGGTAGTCACATGAAATGGTTTCCGATAATACTGTTGGCATATTTTGCCAGCATCGGCACGCATATGTTGGTCAATGCCGGATCTTTCTGACCAGTTGAAGTCATAAACGCCCTGATGAAAATATCTGAGGTTTTTGGCTTAACGTCGAATTTTGCCAATAATGAGCGCTTAGTTGGCCATGTCTTCGGCGTAGCTGCGCCTTTTATTTGCACGCTGATCGATTGGCCTTTACGTCATCTTTTGGGGCCAGCCAGCATTCTGATGACTTATTTGCTCGGCGTATTCCTGGTTGCCAGCCGTTACGGGCGTAGCGCATCCATTGTCGCGTCGCTGCTGAGTGCACCCGCCTTTGCCTTTTATTTTGCCCGGCCCATTTTCTCGTTTGCAATTCACGATCTGGAAAATGTCGTCGACTTGGCAGTGATGATAATCGTCGCAAACGTTACCGGCAGCTTGCTTGAAAAATCGCGTTTGCAAGCCGAATTGGCAGAGCAACGGGAATCGCGTACCAACGCACTCTACCGATTGAGTCGCGATCTAGCAGCAGCACAGGATCGTAACGCCGTCTTGCGCTTCGCGGTCGAACACATTAAAAATGAATTCGCTACCGAAACGATGTTATTGATTGCTGATACGGATAACTGTTTGGGAGTCCCGACAAATCAGGCACTGCACGGTTCGCTGCAGAACATCGATCTTGCTTATGCGCAACAGGCCTTCGAGACAGGCTTAGTGACACAGAAAAACTCTTTGCGCTATCACCCGCTGCAAGGCTCCAAAGCTGCGCAAGGTGTGCTGGCCATACTAAACAGCGCAGCCTTGGCCGAGCAAACGCCGGAATTAAATACCTTCTGCCATTTGATCGCCCAGACTTTGGAACGGTTTCAGCTTACCACCCTCGCCCGAGAGGCCAATCTTCAAGCCGAAACCGAAGCTTTGCGCAACGCCCTGCTCAGCTCCATCTCCCATGATTTACGTACCCCGTTGACCCGCATCATCGGCGCGGTCGGCACCGCCATCGAAAGTGATGCCGAATTGTCAGCCGCCGAGCGCCAAGATTTGAATCGATCGGTATTGGATGAAGCCCAACGCATGTCAGAGCTCACCGGCAAGATTCTGGACATGGCTCGCTTGAGCAGCGGTCAGATCAATTTGCACCAAAGCTGGAACGCCGTTGAAGAAATCGTCGGCAGCGCCTTGAACCGCCTGGATAAACACCTGCAAGACAGACCGGTACGCACACTGTTGCCGGATAGTTTGCCGCTAGTTTGGATCGACGCGGTGTTGATGGAGCAGGTCCTGGTTAATCTGATCGAGAACGCGGTTAAGTACACTCCGCCAGGCAGGCCAATTGACATCGAAGCCAGAGCACTACCAGAGCGCTTTCGTTTAACCATAACCGATTACGGTCCAGGTATCGCCAAGAATCAGCAAACCCGCATTTTCGAAAAGTTATATCGCGGCGTCACGGAAATCGAGCAAAACGGGGTCGGCTTGGGACTGGCATTGTGCAAGGCTATTGTCGAGGCACACGGCGGAGTAATTCAAGCCGATAACCGCACTGGCAAGGGCGCGGAATTTGTTATCGAACTGCCCCTACACGAGCCGCCAATAATTGTAGAAGCGGAAGCGCTTGGGAGTTTGGCATGACGGCCGCCCCAGTGATTCTAATAATCGAAGACGACGTCCAAACCCGACGCTTCCTAAAATCCAGCCTCAGCCACCGCGGCTGGTCCACGCTCGAAGCAGACTGCGGCAGATCCGGGCTAGCGATGCTAACAAATGAACGTCCCGACTTGGTGATCTTGGATTTAGGGTTGCCGGACATGGACGGTATAGCCGTTACGCGGCGTCTGCGGCAATTGTCAGATCTTCCGATCCTAATTTTGTCGGCTCGCAGCCAGGAGCAAAACAAGATCATGGCGCTGGATGCCGGCGCCGACGACTACTTGACCAAACCCTTCGGCAGCGGCGAATTGCATGCTCGACTCCAGGCTTTGATGCGCCGCGTGACGCGCAGCCTTAGCAACCAAGAAGTTTTTGAAACCGGCCAACTCAAAGTCGACCTCACGCGTCGCAAAGTATTCGTTGCCGATAACGAGGTACGCATTACCCCCATTGAATATCGATTGCTCGGCATTCTGATTCGCCATGCCGGCGTGGTAGTCACCCATCGCCAGCTGCTCCAGGAAGTGTGGGGCGTCGAACACATTCACGATCAACACTATCTGCGTATTTATATGGGGCAACTCCGCCACAAGCTGGAAATCAATCCCGCGCGACCGCGCTATCTGTTGACCGAAGTGGGAGTGGGGTATCGCATGGCGATTGATGATGAAAAACCTAACATTTCAGCAAACAATTGTTGACCGAGAGTGCGTCTATGACATTACCCGCAGGCATTTTTACAATTTTTTTATGTGGAACGTCGTATAGTGCAGGCCTTTTGGGTTCCGATGGCTAGATGCTACTGATGTTAGTGCAGTAAGTACTGGGCCTTAAATTTTCAAAAAAGCGTGAGCTTAATACCTTCTTTCTTGTCATGTCTGCCAATCAAAAGCCTTCATCGCTTCAAACTTTGACCCTTAGCGCCATCGGCGTTGTATTCGGCGACATCGGCACCAGTCCTTTATACGCTATAAAAGAAGTATTCCATGGCGGTTTGACCACGGACAAATGGCACGTTTTGGGGGTACTATCGTTGATTTTTTGGTCGTTGACGCTGGTGGTCACCACCAAATACGCGACCTTCATCATGCGCGCCGATAATAAAGGCGAAGGCGGCATTATGGCCTTGATGGCTTTAGCGTTGCATGGTTCCAAGGACAATCCGAAAAAAATGTCGTTCATCGTCACCATCGGTCTCATGGGAGCGTCTCTGTTCTACGGCGATAGCGTCATCACCCCAGCCATTTCGGTACTTAGCGCTGTAGAGGGATTACAAATTGTAGCGCCGCGCCTTGAACATTACGTACTACCAATTACCTTGAGCGTCTTAGCGATATTGTTCCTGATACAGCACCAAGGCACTGGAAAAGTCGGCAAAATATTTGCACCGGTGATGTGCTTCTGGTTTGCCACACTGGGCGTTTTGGGTGTAATCAACATCACAGAGCAACCGGATGTATTGCAAGCGATAAACCCTTATTATGCCTTGCAATTGCTCTACGAATTGGGCTGGAAAGGTTTTGTAATCATGGGCGCGGTGGTTTTGGCGATTACCGGGGCGGAAGCGCTTTATGCCGACATGGGGCATTTTGGTTTAAAACCGATTCGCTTTGCCTGGTTTGGTTTCGTGTTTCCGGCTCTGTTACTCAATTACTTCGGCCAGGGCGCGTTGTTAATACATAACCCCACCGCTATCGAAAACCCTTTCTATCTGCTCGCTCCCGCTTGGGCACTGTATCCGCTGCTGATTTTATCGACTCTGGCGACGGTGATTGCTTCGCAAGCGGTCATTTCCGGCGCTTTTTCGGTTACCCGGCAGGCAATTTTACTGGGCTATTGTCCGCGTATGAACATTCGTCACACCTCCGGCGACGAAATGGGCCAAGTTTATGTCCCAGCGGTAAATTGGTTGTTGATGCTGTCGGTTTTTATTTTGGTCTTGAGCTTTAAATCCTCGTCGGCGCTTGCATCCGCTTACGGCATCGCGGTAACCGGCACTATGATAGTGGATACCGTATTGGCATTTATCGTGATTCAGGCCCTATGGCATTGGAACAAGGTTACCAGCATGACCTTTCTATCGACTTTTCTGGTGATTGACTTTTTGTTCCTATCGTCCAACAGCCTAAAAATTCCTACCGGCGGCTGGCTGCCGCTGGCGATAGGCTTGGTGTTGTTTATGATCATGTCCACCTGGATCAAAGGCCGTAAACTGCTGGCCAGGAATATGGACGACAAACGGATGATGTTCGAGGAATTGGAACAGCAGATGCAAACCCACCCACTGGAAAGCGTACCCGGCACTGCGATTTATTTGGCAAAAAATTTGCACGGTGTGCCGCAAGTGCTGCTACATAATCTCAATCATAACCATGCCTTACACGCGCAAATGATCGTGTTGACCATTGTTACCAAGGATATTCCCTATGTCGAAGAAGAACAGCGCATCAAAATTCGCGTGTTCGGCGAGAGCGGTAAATTTTTTCGGGTAAAAATGTATTTCGGTTTTCAGGAGGAGCCGGATATGCGCAGGGCCTTACATCTTTGCAGCCGGGAGAACTTGATTATCGACCCGAAGACCGCATCGTTTTTTATCGCTAGCGAGAAATTATTTTTCCGGCGTCATTGCCCTATGCCGAAATGGCAACGGGCGCTGTTTCGGTTTTTGTATCACAACGCATCGAGCGCTATCGACTACTTTAAAATTCCGGTGGATCGGGTAGTCGAGTTGGGCGTTCGTATCGAATTATAAGACTGGAGCCAGCCACGACGACTGGCCCCTCTTGCCCAAAAGGTAGCGGACTAATTCAACAAAGCGCCCAAATTGGCGCGCGAGCGGTTAGAGACCGCATATTGGGCTTGACCAGGATTACTTTGAATGTCGGAGATCAAGCTCCCAAGCACCTGTTGCGCTTGCTCCGGACTATTGATCCGGGCCCGATTGTCGTTATTTTGCCCGTTGACAGCCTGCGCCAGCAGCAAAGATTCCTGGGATAAACTGACCGTATCGCTGGGGCTTGGCTCGGCTCTTTCGACCTGGCTCTGCGAGTTGCTGGCCCTTCTACGCTCAGCCAAATCTTCAACCCCGCCGGCTTTTTGATCTTTAGATACGCCTTGGCTGGCCAAGGGGTTTTGGTTTGGGTATGTGGTGTTGATTTCCATCGTCGACTCCCCTGCAAATTGAACTTACATTCTAGCGGTTTTTTGCGATTTGCCTTGGCAATAAGTTTAACTCATTCGTCCCAAGTTGTTGACAATTCCGCAGCTGGGTCATTCAGACTATTTCTTGAAAGACCAACCCAAAATCCGACAGCCCGCTCATCGCGCTTTAAGACGTTAAACCTTTGAGTTTAAATGCTTAAAACTATATCGCATCTTAACTGGTAAAATGTCCCCAGACTTAAACGGCGTGGTTTCAATTCGCCACTCAAGAATCCTTAGCAACCCCGATATCACAATGACTACCAAACCCAGCGCAGACCTCACCACTTTCGAAAACCCTAGGCCGGCGCGCGACTTCACGATTCGCATCGACATCCCGGAATTTACCTGTTTATGCCCGATGACCGGCCAGCCCGACTTTGCCAAACTGGTGTTGGAATACGTGCCTAACCAATTGTGCGTGGAGCTCAAGTCCCTAAAACTTTATATGTGGACTTTTCGCGAGAGGGGCGCATTTCACGAAGCTGTCACCAACGAAATTTTGGATCATATCGTCGCGGCAATATCCCCTAATTTCATGCGCCTGCGCGCCGAATTCAATGTGCGCGGCGGCATTTACACCACGGTGATCGCCGAACATCGCGACCCGAGTTGGCAGGCACCGGAATTGGTCAATCTGCCATAGATCGACGTGAGCGGCAGAACCTTCTATAACAGCGATATTGCCGTCGCCCTGCAGTACGACGGCAAAAATGCGCCGAAAGTAACCGCCAAAGGTGAAGGCTTTACCGCTCAGCAAATACTGGCCATCGCCGAAAAGCATGGCGTCCCGCTGCAAAACGAGCCTGAGCTGGCGCGCATTTTGGCGCAAGTCCCGCTCGGCGAGGAAATCCCCCAACAACTTTATATTGCCGTTGCTGAAGTGATCGCCTTTGCGTATTTCATTAGTGGCAAAACGCCCGATTCCGAATCATGAACTTAAAAGAAATTGTTACCGTGTTGCCGCAATACGCATTGCCGCATCATGCACTGTCCGGCTTGATGTCGAAATTAACTCATTGCCAAAACAAAGCCTGGAAGAATCTGTTTATCAAATCCATCGTGCAAATGTACGGCGTGAATATGCAGGAAGCCAAGTTTCAAGACCTGGATCACTATCCTAGCTTCAATGATTTTTTTACCCGCGAATTAAAAGACGGTGCCAGGCAGATTACCTCAGCAGCCGACGCCATAGCCTGCCCCGCGGACGGAGAAGTCAGCCAAGCGGGACCGATCAGCAACGGTCGAATTTTCCAAGCCAAGGGCCACGAATATAGCGCGCTGGAACTACTGGGCGGCGATGCCCAACGGGCACGGGCCTTTGAAAACGGCTCTTTCGCCACCATTTACTTGTCGCCGAAGGATTATCACCGTCTGCATATGCCGTTAACCGGCTCTTTGAAAGAAATGGTGCATATTCCCGGCCGGCTGTTCAGCGTGAATAACACCACGGTTGGCGCCGTGCCCAATCTGTTTGCGCGTAACGAGCGGGTGGCCTGTATTTTCGATACCGAAGCCGGACCGATGGCTTTGATTCTGGTGGGGGCGATTTTCGTGTCCAGCGTCGAAACCGTCTGGCACGGTGTAGTAACGCCACCGAGCATCAGCGCACCCAGAACTTGGCGTTATCAAGAAGACGCGCCGACGCTTGAAAAAGGCGTGGAAATGGGCAGGTTTAATATGGGCTCAACCATTATCGTCTTGTTCGGTAAAGAAAAAACAGCCTGGAACGAAGACTTCATCTGCGGCAAAGCTGTACAACTGGGCGAGGCAATCGGCCAGACGCTAGCCTGAGCCATCCAATTCGACAGCGTAATGTGATAAGCACTGCTAGTGTGGCATAATGCGCGACTGTCCGCCCGGCCGGACCATTAAAACGACGATAACAATAAGAGGATTAACATGAGTTTTTTGATTTCTGATGCGCTGGCCCAAACAGCGCCCACCGCCGTACAACCCGGTTTTGAAGGCATGCTGTTCCCGTTGGGCATTCTGATATTTTTCTATTTTCTGTTCATCCGCCCGCAATCCAAGCGTACCAAGGAACAAAAACAAATGCTGGCTGCGCTGGGCAAAGGTGCCGAAGTCGTCACCACGGGTGGCATTCTAGGCAAAGTGGCCGAACTGGACGACAACTTCGTGAAACTGGAAGTATCCGATAACAGCTTTATTCAAGTACAGCGCCATGCCATCGCCAACATGATGCCCAAAGGCACTTACAAAACCTTGAACAGCAAAAAAACCAAAGACCAATAAACTTTCTTTAACCCGCGATATACCCTGCTTTTTTCGCAACAGCCTGGCTGTCACTGCTTTTAATGGAATAACCATGCAAAATCATTTCCCTGTCTGGAAAAACATTCTGGTACTGATCGTACTATTAGTCGGCATGATCTACGCGCTGCCTAATCTTTATGGTAACGACCCAGCAGTGCAATTGGCTTCGTCCAACCCTACGCCCTTGCAGCAGTCTCAGGCTGACGCAGTTGCCGCCAGCATCAAAAACGCTGGTTTCACGTTGAAAAGCTTCGAGTTTGCTGACGGTAAAATCCTGGCGCGTTTCAACAATACCGACGAACAAATGAAAGCAGCGGATATATTGCGGGAGCAAATGTCCGGCAAAGCCACAGTCGCCTTGAATTTAGCGCCAGCCACCCCGGATTGGCTGCGCGCGTTGGGTGCAAACCCTATGCATCTTGGCTTAGACTTGCGCGGCGGTGTACATTTCCTACTGGAAGTTGACATGGACAGCGCGCTGAAGCAAGCCGAAGAGCGTTATACCAACGACATCCGCACTGCCTTTCGCGACGCCAAGATCCGCTATCAATCGGTCTCTAAGGAAGCCGGCGGCATTAAAGTTGTATTGCCAAACGAAGAATCTTCCGTGGCCGCTGCTGAAGCTCTAAACAAAGATTTCCACAATCTCGATCTGGCCGAAAGCGGGCCAAACGAATTTACCTTGAGCATTCCGGAGCGCAGCCTGAGGGACATTAAAAAATCAGCGCTGGGCCAAAACATCACCACGCTGCGCAACCGCGTAAACGAACTTGGGGTCGCTGAACCCATCATCCAACAACAAGGCGATAGCCGGATTGTTGTGCAACTCCCCGGCGTGCAGGATACAGCCCGCGCCAAAGAATTGTTAGGGACTACCGCCACGCTCGAATACCGTCTGGTCGATGTGGAACACGACGTACAGTCTGCCCTGGGCGGTCACGAACCTATCGGTAGCCGTTTATATAAAGATAAAAACGGCGCCCCGGTGCTGTTGAAACGCGCCGTTATCGTCACCGGCGACCAAATCACCGACGCCTCCTCCGGATTGGATCAAGATGGTTCGCCCGCGGTGTTCATCACGCTAGACGGCGTCGGCGCCAAGAAAATGGGCAAGATGACCCAGGAAAATATCGGCAAGCCGATGGCGGTGGTGTTCATCGAATATAAGTCTGAGACTAAAGTCGTTAACGGCGAAAAAGTCCAACACAAAGAAAAAGTCGAAAAAGTCATCAGCGTTGCCACGATCCGCGACAGCTTCAGCAAACGTTTTCAAACCACCGGCCTGGATAGCCCCGAAGAAGCCCGCACCTTGGCTCTGTTACTCAGAGCGGGCGCATTAGCCGCGCCGGTTGAAATTGTTGAAGAACGCACCGTCGGCCCCAGTTTAGGCCAGGAAAACATCGACCAGGGCATGATGTCGATCACCGCCGGCTTTTTCCTGGTGGTGTGTTTCATGATTGTTTACTACCGCGTATTCGGTTTAGTAGCAAATTTTGCCTTGTTCTTTAACCTGAGCCTTCTGATATCACTTTTATCGATGCTGCAAGCGACCTTGACCTTACCGGGCATGGCCGGCATCGTCTTAACGTTGGGCATGGCCGTAGACGCCAACGTGCTGATCAATGAACGCATACGCGAAGAATTACGCAACGGTAACAGCCCGCAAATCAGTATTTTTGCAGGCTACGAAAAAGCCTTCGCGACGATTCTTGACTCTAACATCACCACCTTGTTGGTGGCCTTGTTGTTGTTCGGCTTCGGGACAGGACCGGTAAAAGGTTTTGCCGTCGTGCTGTCGCTGGGTATCATGACCTCGATGTTTACTGCGATTACCGGCACCCGAATGTTGGTTAACTGGATTTACGGCGGCAATCGTCAAGTCGAAAAACTGTCCATCTAAGCCAAACAAGGCTACCAAAGCCTTCTTTGCCGGAATTTAGACCCTACTGCAACACACTATCAGGGGCAGGGTATTTTTCAATACCCTGCCTGACAAGCTATAATGCCCAACCAATTTTTCAATCAACATCCTCACTGGAGTTAAACAATGGCAACCGAACGTACTTTCTCAATCATCAAGCCTGATGCAGTCGCTAAAAATGTGATTGGGGAAATTGTCAGCCGCTTCGAAAAAAACGGTCTGCGCATCGTCGCATCCAAAATGCTGCAACTCAGCCAAGAGCAAGCCGAAGGCTTTTATGGTGAGCATAAAGAACGCGGATTTTTCAAAGACTTGGTTAGCTTCATGATTTCCGGTCCTGTTGTTGTCCAAGTGTTGGAAGGCGAAAATGCAGTACTAAAAAACCGCGAATTGATGGGTGCCACCAATCCGAAAGAAGCCGCACCCGGCACTATCCGCGCCGACTTCGCAGTCAGCATCGACGAAAATGCCGTCCACGGTTCCGATGCGGCGGAATCTGCTGCGAGAGAAATCGCTTACTTCTTTTCTGCTGATGAACTCTGCGCCCGCATCCGCTAAACCGGCGCTAATCAATCTGCTGGATTTCGACAGAAAAGGCCTACAAGCTTTTTTTGTCGGACTCGGCGAGAAGCCGTTTCGCGCCTCTCAGGTACTGAAATGGATTTATCAGGAAGGCATCTCCGATTTCGACGAGATGACCAACCTGAGCAAATCGCTGCGTAGTCACTTGAAGGAAAACTGCCAGATCAAAGCCCCGGAAATCGTCGCCGAACAATTGGCATCCGACGGCACTCGTAAATGGGCGGTGCAGATGCACTGCGGCAATCGAGTGGAAACCGTTTACATCCCCGAAGAGCGCCGGGCGACCTTGTGCGTGTCCTCGCAAGTGGGTTGCGCGCTGGCCTGCACTTTTTGCTCCACCGCCAAACAAGGCTTCAACCGCAACCTGTCCACGGCGGAAATCATCGGCCAATTGTACCTCGCGCAACAACGACTAGGGCCGGAACGGCGTATTACTAACGTCGTGATGATGGGCATGGGCGAACCCTTGCTGAATTTCGATAACGTCGTGGCAGCAATGAATCTAATGATGGACGACTTCTGCTTTGGACTGTCCAAACGTCGAGTCACCATCAGCACCTCAGGGATCGTACCGGCCATGAAACGGCTGAACGAAGTCTGCGATGTCAGTGTAGCTGTGTCCTTACACGCTCCGCATGACGAATTACGTGATCAGCTGGTGCCTATCAACGTGAAGTATCCGCTGAAAGAATTGATGGAAGCCTGCCGCGAATACGCCAAAACCGGCCCGCGAAAACACATCACTTTTGAATACGTAATGCTGGACGGTATCAACGATAGCCAGGAAGACGCGCGTACCTTAGTTAAATTGCTGAAAACCGTGCCGTCCAAATTGAATTTGATTCCTTTCAATCCGTTTCCGCAATCGGATTATCGCTGCTCCAGCAGCGCCGCGATTTTGAAATTTCGCGATATTTTGCATGACGCCGGCATAGTCACGACGGTGCGGAAAACCCGCGGCGAAGACATAGACGCGGCCTGCGGGCAATTGGTCGGTCAAGTGCAAGACAAGAGCCGTAGACATCTAAAACTGCAAGCCCAGGGATCTGCGCATGCCCGTTAAACTGGGTTCGCGGGAATTATTGCTGATCGGTTTATTGTTAGGTGGCTGCGGACTGCTACCGGAAACCCGCGAGACGATGAGCAACGCCGAAAAAGCCAAGCTGAATTTGCAGATGGGAGCCCGTTACCTGGAAATGGGCATGCTCGACGTCGCCAAGGAAAAACTGGAAACAGCCGTTCGTCTGGACTCGAGCAACCCGGAAACGCATAATGCACTCGCGGTGTTTTACGAACGCATAAGACAAACCGAAGCAGCCAGCGATAGCTATCAAACCGCTCTGAGTAAAGATTCAGAAAATTTCAGTATTAAGAACAACTATGGCCGCTTTTTGTGCGAGCAAGGTAAATTCGAAAAAGGCCTAGCCCTATTGCAGGAATCCATGGAATCACCCATGAACAACCGGCCCTGGTTCGCGCTGACCAATTTGGGCGTTTGCCACCTTAAACAAAACGACATCAAGGGCGCAGAAGACTATTTTCGCCAGGCCCTGCAGTCTCAGCCCGATTATTCGCCGGCCTTGCAAGAGATGCAACGGATCAGCTATCAGAATGGGCAATTCATGTCAGCACGGGCGTTTCTGGAGCGCTACTTAGGCGTTGCTAAACATACCCCGGAAACGCTGTGGATAGCGTTCCAAACCGAACGAGCGCTGGGTAACAGCAAGAATTCGGAAGAATACCGCGAGCAATTGATAAGCTCATTTCCTGCTTCCAAAGAGGCTCAACAAGTCAAAACCGCGATCAGTAAATAATCCGGCAGCAAAAAAGATCATGGCAAAACAACAACAGGCTATCCAAGCCATCCGCGGCATGCACGACATCCTTCCCGAGCAATCACCTTTGTGGCATTGGCTGGAGAGCCAAGCTAAACAAGTGTTGAGTGCCTACGGTTATCAGGAAATTCGCCTGCCCATCGTCGAAAAAACTGACTTGTTCAAACGTTCGATAGGCGAAGTCACCGACATCGTCGAAAAAGAAATGTACACCTTCGATGACCGTAACGGCGACTCCTTAACGCTACGCCCGGAAGGGACCGCCGGCTGCTTGCGAGCCTGTCTGGAGCACGGTTTATTGCATAATCAAACCCACCGCCTGTGGTATTACGGGCCGATGTTCCGCCACGAACGCCCGCAGAAGGGCCGTTACCGGCAGTTCTACCAATTGGGTTTAGAAACCTACGGTATGCCCGGCCCGGACATCGACGCGGAAATCATTGCGCTAACCGACCGACTCTGGAAGCAACTGGGGATTCGCGACAAAGTCGAGTTGCAAATCAATTCCTTGGGTACCAGCGAAGAACGGCTGGCCTATCGCGGCAAACTGGTCGAATACTTCCAACAACATTTGGCAGTTTTGGACGAAGACAGTCTGCGCCGTTTAGAAACCAATCCTTTACGCATCCTGGATAGTAAAAATCCGGATATGCAGGCTATGCTGCAACATGCGCCGGTATTGCTTGATCATCTAGGCGAAGAAAGCCTGACCCATTTCAACAGCTTGAAAGCCACTTTAGATGATCTAGGCATTGCCTACCAATTGAACACACGCTTGGTGCGCGGCTTGGATTATTACGGCAAGACCGTATTCGAGTGGGTCACCGAACATTTAGGTTCGCAAGGCACCATCTGTGCCGGCGGTCGTTACGACGGTCTGATCGAGCAATTGGGCGGCAAAGCCAACCATGCCATCGGCTTTGCTATGGGCATGGAGCGCATCCTGGCCCTTCTGGAATTGCTGGAAAACGCCCCCGTTGAAAACAGCACCGATGTATATATGATTCGCGTCGGCAGTATCGCTGAAGCGGCCGGCATGCGCTTAGCCGAACGCATCCGCGACGCGCTCCCCGGCTTGAAATTGCAAGTCAATTGCGGTGGCGGCAGTTTCAAAAGCCAGTTCAAAAAAGCCGACAAATCGGGCGCCGAGTTTGCCATTATTATTGGCGACGACGAAGCCCAGCGCGGTGAAGCGGCATTGAAGCCCTTGCGCATCGACCAAGAGCAAAGCACACACAATCACGATCAGCTCCTGCAAACCCTGCAAGACTGGCACAGCCGATAATCCCTTGTAACCTGAGAATAGAAGAGAACTACCGTGGCAATTTACGATACCGAAGAAGAACAACTGGAACAGTTGAAAAAATGGTGGGAAACCAATCAGACTTCATTGATCGCCGGCGTCGTCACCGCCATCGTCTTGGTGAGCGGCTGGAATCTCTGGCAAAACCAACAGTTGGAAAAGCGCAGCCAAGCCTCGCAAATGTACCAACAATTATTGGACAGTGCGGCCAAGGACAATAGCGAATCGACCGAAAAATTGGCGGAACGCGTGCCTATGGAATTTCCGGGCACCGCTTACGCCCACTATGCCGGCCTGCAATTAGCCAAGAGTAAAGTACAAAAAGGCGACCTGGAAGGCGCAAAAGCAATTCTGGAAAAATCGATCAAGGATGCGGATAGCGACGAACTGAGACATGTAGCGCGTTTGCGCTTGATTCAGTTAATGCTGGCAACCGGGCAATACGAACAAGGCTTACAACTGATCGCGGCAGTCGATCCAGCCAAATCCGAGGGCTTTTCCGCCAGTTACGACGAATTGCAAGGTGACTTGTACGTTGCTTTGGACCGCTTGGACGAAGCTCGTAGCGCGTACCAAAGCGCGATCAGAACCGGTCAGGCCACCCCGCTGACGCAATTCAAACTGGACGATGTAACGACGCAGACCAATACTGCCCCGGCTAATCCCAATTAAGTTCACTCCAAGGACACACGCTTCAGCATGTTAATCAGGAACATCAGATACCGCTCATTTTTCCCGTTGCTTGCTTGTCTGCCCTTGCTAGCCGGCTGCGCAGGACTCGATGCCGGACGCGACTTTATCTCGGGTTTAACGGAATATATTACTGGCGACGATGACAATGCCGATCCACCGGCCACTTTGCAGGAATATACGCCGGAAGTACAAATCGAGGTGCTGTGGAAGGAATCGGTCGGCAATGGTGCGGACGAGAAATATCTGAAACTGATACCGGCAGTCGCTGAAGGCACTGTGTATGTCGGCGACAACAAGGGCCATTTGCAAGCTCGCGGTGTCGCTAACGGCAGCCTGACCTGGGAAAACAATACCGATTACAGCTTTTCGGCGGGCCCCGGGCTGGGTGTACACACCGTAGTAATGGGTACCAGCGACGGCGAAGTGATCGGCTTTGACAAAGCTAACGGCGAACAACGCTGGAAAATCGATGTACCGAGTGAAGTATTAGCCGCCCCGGTGGTGAGTCGCGGGATCGTCATTATTCGAACCACCGACGGTAAAATTCTCGGTCTTAAAGAAGATAGTGGCGCACAGCTTTGGACCTTCGAGCACAACGTACCGGCCTTGAGTATTCGCGGCACCGGAGCCCCGATTGTTGTCGAAGGCAACGTCATCGCCGGCTCGGCTAACGGTAAATTGGAAGCCCTAGAACTGAAAGGCGGCAAATCGCTCTGGGAAGCGACCATCGCAATTCCGAGCGGTCGTTCCGAAGTGGAACGCCTGGTCGATTTGGATGTCGATCCGGTGGCCGCGCGCGGTGCCATTTATATTGCCGGCTTTACCGGCGGCGCGTCCTCGGTGTCGGAGGTGGACGGCGACGTTTTGTGGCGCAATGAAGCGGTATCCTCTTATACCGGCTTGAGCCTAGATTATCGCCACCTTTACATCAGCGATACGCAAAGTGAGGTCTGGCAACTCGATCAACGCAGCGGTGCCTCGCTATGGAAACAAAAAGATCTGCACAACCGCCAATTGACGGCGGCGGTGGTTTATCAAAATTATGTCGTAGTCGGCGATTTAGAAGGCTACGTTCATTGGCTGTCGACTAGCGACGGTCGCCAACTGGGCCGCACTCAGGTCAGTAAAGCGGCGATAGAAGCCAAGCCGGTAGTCGTGGACGACACTGTTTTAATTTACGCCAAAGACGGCACCTTGGCCGCCTTGAGAGCAAAATAAATCCATGTTACCCGTTATCGCCCTAGTGGGCCGCCCCAATGTCGGCAAATCCACACTGTTCAATTATCTGACGCGCAGTCGCGAAGCGTTAGTCGCCGACTACCCCGGTTTGACCCGCGATCGGCAATACGGTCGCGTCAAACGCGGCGAACGCGATTGTCTATTAGTGGATACCAGCGGTATTACCAACGAACAGGAAGGCATAGACGTATTCGCCAAAAAGCAGGTGGAAATCGCCTTGCAGGAAGCCGACGTGGTGTTTTTCATGGTCGACGCCCGCGACGGCCTCAACGCTATCGACGAAGCCATAGCCGACATGCTGCGTAAACTCGGTAAACCGGTGGTGCTGGTTGTCAATAAAGTCGATGGCATAGACAGCAACACTGTCACTAACGATTTCTATAGCCTGGCGCTGGGCGAGCCCATCGGTATCGCCGCCACCCACGGTCGCAATGTCCACGACTTACTGGATCGGATCGACGAGTTGTTGCCGGTGGTCGAAGACGAATTTGAAGAGCAAGATCCGGGTATCGCCATTGCCATCGTTGGCCGTCCCAACGTAGGTAAATCGACCCTAGTGAATCGGCTGCTTGGCGAAGAACGTGTGGTGGTATTCGATGAAGCTGGCACAACCCGCGATAGTATTTATATTCCTTTCGAACGCAACGGTCAGAAGTTTACCTTGATCGATACCGCCGGCATGCGCCGTCGTTCCAGGGTGTCTTTAACGGTGGAAAAATTCAGCATCATCAAATCGCTGCAAGCCATCGAAAAAGCTCATGTGGTGATTTATTTGATCGACGCCCGCGAAGGTGTCACCGATCAGGATGCGCATATTCTGGGTTTGGTATTGGAAGCTGGCCGGGCCTTAATCATCGGCCTGAACAAATGGGATGGCCTGAACGCCGAACACCGTGATTTCGTGAAAAAGCAGATCGAGATCAAATTGTCGTTTCTGGAGTTTGCCGAAAAGCACCCGATCTCCGCCTTACACGGTAGCGGCGTCGGTAAATTGTTCGATGTGGTGCATACCTTATACGACTCGGCCATGACCGATATGTCAACGCCATTGCTGACCCGGATTTTGACTGACGCGCTGACCGCACATCAACCGCCATTGGTTGGTGGCCGCCGCATCAAATTGAAATACGCGCACCAGGGCGGCCGCAATCCACCGGTGGTAGTGATACACGGCACTCAGACCGATTCCCTGCCGGGTGCCTACAAACGCTATTTGATGAATTATTTCCGCGATCAGTTGCAACTGACCGGTACGCCGATTCGTTTGGTGTTCAAGTCGCCGGAAAATCCGTTTCAAGGCCAGAAAAATCCGCTAAGTGATCGCCAGGTTAAAAAACGCAAACGCCTGATCGATTTCAGTAAACGGAAAAAATAACCACTCAAGATACCTGGAGCATTTCTATGGCAACCATCACTTTCCAAGGCAAACCGATAAACACTATCGGCGAACTACCCGCGGTAGGTACCCAGGCGCCGGACTTCCTGCTAACCAATCGTAAAATGCAGGATGTGGGTTTGGCGGAATTCGCCGGCAAACGCAAAGTGCTGAATATTGTCCCCAGCTTGGACACCCCAACCTGCGCCACCTCGACCCGTAAATTCAACGAAAAAGCTGCGCATCTGGACAATACCGTGGTGCTGGTAATCTCTGCCGACCTGCCTTTCGCACAAGTACGGTTTTGCGAAATCGAAGGCATCAAACATGTCGTGCCGCTGTCGACCTTCCGTTCTAAATTTGCCCACGACTATGGCGTCGAACTGTTGGACAGCATCCTGGCTGGCCTGACCGCCCGCGCCATCGTCATCATCGACGAAAATGACAAAGTGATCTACACCCAGTTAGTCAGCGAAATTGCCGATGAGCCGGATTATGTCAGCGCATTGGCCGCGCTGCATCAATAGCACGGCAGCCAAGACAGGCAACGCCCGCTCTTGTGCCCGTTGCTCATCCTAGTGGGCATAGGAAACTGTGCTGGCTTCGCGTAAGCAGGGTAACTAGCACGCAAATCATCAACTTAACCCTAGAAGCTTGTCACTCCCCGTCTCTAGAATGCCTGGAGGCTTTGCGCTAAATAATTTCTAAGCAGCTTAATAGTCAGGAGCGTTATTCGGCCTTACTCTGGCGCTCCGCCTGATCGTACATCGCGCAAAATAGCTGAATAACCACATAGGTCATAGTTCGGGTGGTGCGAACCGCCTCAGGATCAGCAGGACTATCGCGGACATATTCGCTGATCGCTTCGTCCATGAATTTAACCAAGCCGGCCTGCGAGTTGCTGTCGATTAGGCGCTCGGCAAATCGATTCTGAAATTTATCGCGAAATTTCGCCTCCATCTTATTGCCGGGTACAAATGCTTGTAATTCCGCATCGAGTAAGGCCGCCGTATTTTCTAACCACTCCATACTCATCAGTTTCTGATCCGGCAACTCGCCAAAGGCATGCCTGAATACGCAAATCACATCGAAACAAAGATCCATGAATAAATTCGCCATATTCCGATCTTTGCTTGCGATTAAAGCCGAAAACACCCCAAAGATAGATTGCGCCAACGCGCTCTGCTCAGTTTGGAATTGTTGAAGTATTGCTCGGCCAGCATTTTCATCCTGGCTTTTGGCGTATTCCAGCGCCTGATACAAGGCTTGATCGGTTAATTCACGCATCGGATCTTTTCTTTAAAAGTTAAACACATATTTAGGCCGCGTATTATCCAGGGCGCTGCGAATAAATCATAGGGTTCTGAAGCTTCAGCCATTCGGACACTCCTCTACTGGGGTAAAGGCAACCGGATATTTCAAAAGAAAGGCTTTTCAAGATGCGGTTAAAAAGGCAGTATTAGCCAATGAACCCGCTCCCCCAACTCCATGTAGATATCGACACCCGCGTAAGCGCCATCCGCGACAGCCAACCCGATTGGCTATGCCGTCAGGGCTGTGACGGTTGTTGTCGACGGCTTGCCCAAGTACCTGAGATCACCCTAGCGGAATGGCGTTGTCTGCAAGAAGGCCTAAAGGCCTTACCCAGCGAGCAACTCAGAGAAGTCGGTCGAGAGATCGCTGCACTGATCGACCAGAAAGCACGCCCGATCATCTGCCCGTTGCTAGACAAAGCAAAAGGCGCCTGCTTGATTTACGCACACCGCCCGGTCGCTTGCCGCACTTACGGGTTCTATGTCCAACGCGAGCAAGGGCTTTATTGCAAGGACATCGAAGCGCGCGTAAGCGGTGGACTGCTGGCCGACGTGGTCTGGGGCAACCATGATGGCATCGACCATTGTCTACGTGCTCTTGGCGACGCCCGCGAATTACCGGCGTGGTTTGCAGAGTGGCAGCCGGATAGGGCTTGAAGTCGAATCGAAACAGCCGGTCATGGATTGGCGGCAAAGTCCCTGTAGTGGCAATTCTGTGGAACGGGCAATTTTTTTGCTGCTTAAGCCCTGGATTGTTTACCAGCGGCAACAACTGCGATGGATGCGTCAGCTAATCAGGTTTCACCCGATTTAAAACTAAGGAACCGACCTCACAGTTGGCGGATTGAGGGCAGTGCATACACGTCTCTATTGCTTCCGATATGAGATCAGAATGTCCGAGGTCTTTTATATGTCGCAGTAAATGGGCAGTAAAGATAATGTCGGGTAGGCGCAGGTCAAAACGCGGATAGCCGAGCCCGAACAGCAAAGCGCCGGCCATATGAGCCTTGCGCCCGGCACTTTCTAATGTCGACGTTTCTTCCAAATTCTGCGCAAGCGGACAATTTCGCCCGAAGTCTATTTTGCTCATTTTCCATCACTTTTTACCCAGATACACTTATGGATGATACGGGAATAAGACCAAAAATTAATCACCTCTATAGGGTAATTTTTTGCCGCATTTATGGCACTTGTATAGCCTCGACAGGCTTTGATAGGTTATTTGGAAGCAAGCAGTCCTTGGTCGATTGCAAAGCGGGTGACTTCAGCGGTGGTGTGCAGGTCTAGTTTTGCCATCAGGTTACGGCGGTGTGAGATAACGGTGGCGGTGGACAGGTGCAACCGCTTGCCGATGTCTGCCGAGGTCATGCCGATAGCGATCATCCCGATAATCTGTCGTTGCCGTTTGGTCAGGCTGTCGGCGGCTTTGTCTGCTTCTGCTGCAGCGGGCAAAGAAGATGAATTCTCGCGTATCAACACTTCGATCCGCTTCAGCAAGTCCATGCCTTCGTCTTTCAAACGCCGACTTTGGGTAATATCCAGCAGCGTGCCGACCATGCGCACTGCGGCATTATGGGTATCGCGGCGGGTCACTTTACCTCTTGCTTCAACCGAAACCCAATGACCATCCTTATGCCTCAATCGATGCTCGCTTTCAAAGCCAGGGGTTTCACCCTGCAGGTGCGCTGCCAGGCTCTGTTGGAAGCTTTCAAGGTCTTTGGGATGAATCAAGGCCATCCAGTCAGCTTCGTCGTTGCCTAGTTCCGCGTTCGTGTAGCCGAGCAATTCGAACCAGCGCTTTCCCGCCGCGACCTTACGTGCCGGAATGTGCCAATCCCACAAAACCAATCCCGATCCCGCCAGCGCCATTTCAAGCTGCTCATCGCTTTCACGCAGATTTGACTCGATTTGCTTAAGGTCGGAAACATCCTGCACCGTTCCGACGGCTTGCTTCAGTTGCCCAAGGTCGTCGCATTGCAGCTCAGCCAAAGCCCGGATCCAACGGATCCCGCCTTGCACCACGATCCGATAAGTCATGTCATATGGCGCACCCTGCAAAGCTGCTCGCCAAGCGCTTTCCACTTTGTCTTGGTCATCCGGATGTACCCGCGAAAACCACTCAGAAAACGTTGCCACCGTATCGTTATCAAGATCGAACAGTCGGGCAGTCTCTTTGGTGATATCGAAGGTTTCGGTGTCATGGTTAATCGAGAAACTGCCAATTCGACCTACTTCCTGGGCGCGCTGCAAGGTTTCCTCGCTTAGACGCAGGCTTGCTTCGATTTGCTTGAGCGTTGTGATGTCGCGACCGACCGATTGGGTTTCCGTGAGGGTACCGGCGGCATCGAAGATGCCCCGATTAACGAATTGCACCCAGCGCTGTTCGCCATTCGCCGCAATTACCCGGTTCTCGATCGTCACCACAGGGCTGTCTGGGGTCAACTCGCGCAGCCTAGCCTCGATCATATATTGATCTTCACGATGCACAATGGGCTGCCAACGATGGCCGATCAATTGGTCGGCCGATTTGCCGAATAGCCGGCAAAAAACTTGATTCACAAAACCGAACCTGCCATCCGGGAAGAATCGAGCTATCAGCTCGGTCTGGTCTTCCACCACCGACCGATAGCGCGCTTCGTTATCAATTAGCTGTCTGCGTGTTTGATAGGCTACGCTTATGTCGATGATGGCCCCGACCGCCATGCCAGGGTTGTCGGCTAAACCGGACATGTTGAACTCATACCAACCAGTGGAGCTATCCTTGCGTCGCATCGGAATAGTGCCGGAATAAGTTGCGCCTAACGCCAGGGCCGCATAAGCCTCGCGACCAAATGTCTCATAACTGTTCTGATCAAGAAACAGCCCGCGAGTGGCTTGGCCTACCAATTCTTCCGGCTGGTATCCCAAAATACGGTGCAAGACCGCATTGGCCCAAACGATCTGCCTGTCTTTGACTATCGCGATGGCGATGAAATCACTATTCAAAATGGCGGCTGATTGGCCTATGGATGTTTCGAGCATGACGCTGCCTCGGCACGAAAAACTGAGAATTTTTAGAGAAGGATACGCATTCAACGGCACAATGCTTCTTGCGAATATTTTACTCTTAACATCACGATAGCGCCTGTGCGAAGAAATGCCTGCGACTCTGAACCGAAGCGTTAATTAATGCCAACCCCTACTGATTTAGGCACCCACAGAAGCTGAATAGCCGCTGGCATCTTGTGACGCTGGAGCGGGGCGATCTGTCCCCGCTACAGATTTGCACAATGTTGACGCCTACGCTGATCCCGCCTCTTCCTTTTCGGGAACTTTGGCCACTTATTTCAAATCGGATGAACAAGTTTAATTGAGCATTTTAACGAGTGCATTTAAAATCCCGACTTATGTACTCAGACTTTGTTAGTAAATTTATATTTTTGGTCGAATGTCATTTAGGCACTTTTTCAACATCAATTCGCCGGTTGTCCCCCAACAACTCTAGCGTATGCGGCGGCATAGACCAGTGGTAGCAACGATGATGACTAGCGATGATTCGGCACGTCGCCGAGGGGCGCGCCGTCAACAAGAACGAAGAACCAACCCTTACGCCTTCAATTCTGCGGAATGGATTGCTTATGTTCAACAACAATATGTTCTGTGGCCAAAACAAGACAGACGGGTATTGGATCGCCGGCGTGCCGAGCGGCGCGAGATTGATCGTCGAGCGGGACTGCGCGATGCGGAGCGGGAAATACCGTTTCAACGCACCCGCTGGTTTTCGGCTGAGCAGATCCTCAACGACGAAGAAAAGCAAATGATCCAAGATTTATTCGCGGAAGAAGAGTAACCGGCTCGGCCAGCATCAATTCAACGCAATGTCCGCCGGATGTCTGGCCTCCACGGTAAACCGCTGTTTCGAGCGTTTGACCCAGCCCCCCCTCACTTCAACGTCTTTACCCACATAAGTTTCCAGCGGTGGAAACAATCCTGCCGATAGTGGCTCCACACTGATGGATACCTCATCGGTGAATTGCAGGTAGCTGTGTTTAGCGGTTTTTTTGACGGCGCGGATGCGTCCGGTTAAGCGCTTCCAGCCGTGATAATTGGTCTCATCAAGTAGTTCGACAGCCAGCGGCGCATAAGCCTTCTCACCCCAAATCCCCAGCTTGGCTTGTTCGGCACTGCGCTGAGCTGCGAGCAAAGTGTCCAGGTACTTGAGGTTGGGCGGATAGATATTCACCGTCGCCAAACCACGTTTGACCAGCTCCAGATTAATATGCTCCTTATCTTCAGTAAATACATAGGCCAAGGTCCGCTGATATTTGTCCTGCTTTTCCACATCGCCCTGTAGGAATACTTTGCGACGTTCCACCTTTTGCTTCAACCAGGCCTTGGCCTGCTCGCCGCCGGCTTCTGCCGACTTGTTACGGCCTGCAACCTCCGGCGTATTGATCCCCAAAAAACGGACTTTCTGACCATCGCTCAATAAGATAGTATCGCCGTCGAACACTTTTTCTACCCGATAATAGGCAGTGCCGGGATTGATGCTGATGACTTTAGCGTGCTCATTGCCATGATCGGCATAGTGGCGGCGACCTTGCGGATCAGTCCATCGATACACGTCAGCGCTCAATAAAGCCGGCAATAGCGCCAATAACCAAAGACAGGGTCTAGTGCTTTTTATCATATTTTTCAAATACCATGACTAACCAACAGATTATCGCCGCTACCCAGGCTTGGCTAAAAACGTTTGTGATTGCCTACAATATCTGCCCGTTCGCGCGCCGTGAACACGAGAAAGACAGCATTCGCTATCAGGTCATATCAAGCACCAGCATAGAGCATAGCCTGGAAGCGGTGATAGACGAATGCGTGCATCTCGATTCCGAACCCGCCACCGAAACCACCTTATTGATCTTTAACGAAGCGTTTGCTGACTTCGAAGATTTCTTGGATTTACTGGCGATAGCCGAGGAACTGATGATAGGTCAAGGCTACGAAGGCATCTACCAGTTGGCCAGTTTTCATCCGGACTATCGCTTTGCGCAAATGCCGGCAAACGATCCCAGCAATTATACCAACCGCTCCCCCTTCCCTATGCTGCATCTGATTCGTGAGGAAAGCATCGAAAAAGCCGTCGCCAGTCATCAAGATCCGGACGGTATTCCCGAGCGCAATATCGCCCTTGCCCGCCAACTGGGTTTGGAAAAACTTCGAGCGATTGTAAACGCCTGCTATCAACAGCAATGAATAAAATCTGATCGCGCGCTGATTGAGTCCTAGCCCGTTCGGGACAGTCGACATATTATTGCGAGCCTGTGTAACCATAAGCAAAAGCCATTGGTTCAGGGTTTCCGTAAATCTATCCGCTGCTGCGTCCCGTCCAAATTAGCTGGATTGACAACCGCCGGGAATTTAAGGGCGAGTTATTAAATGCTGCGACAGACAAACGGTCGGCATAGCGCGGCCAAGTTTCTTGCAAAAGCCCCTGCATGGTCTAGGCTATAGCTCGCAAGTAATTCTTCATGGGTGGCAGGGATGCAAAAAAATCCGGGTGGTTTGTCAATCGAGCCATCCGGTTTTTTTGAGGTGATTGATGAGGCAGGGCAGATGCTGAAATGGGATCGTAAATACGAGCTAGGCAACGACAGGATAGACGCGGAGCATCGCATCTTCCTGGGCTTGATTGTGGATTTCCACGACGCCGCTGAGCGCGACGTACCTAAGGACAAATTGCTGAGAATATTCAAAGAAATTTGCAAGTATGCTGAGTTCCATTTTCTTAGCGAAGAAAATATCATGATAGATCATCGCTATCCTGAACAGGAAAACCACACTAATTCGCACGCAAAACTATTGGCGGAAGCCAACAACAAGTTGTATCAATTGCAATCTGGCAGCATCAATGCCGATGACGCCTTTAATTTTCTATTCAATTGGTTCGCTTTCCATACTTCATCAGAGGACAAAAAACTGGTTGGCTACATTGAAAGCAGCCCAGATCAATAGGCCAAACTTTGGAAAATCCAACCCCGCTCAGGCGGGGCACTGAGTTTGACTAGCCGGCAGACTCCGCGATTTAAGAGTAGTAGTCAAAGTCCTCTTTTTTCTCTAGCTTGAACCCCGGTTCCACGTTGATTTTAATATCTTTGAGTTTGGTTTTCTCAGGTGCAGGCGTGGCGCGTACCTCATCCATAAAATCCTTGAACCACTGGGCATTAATAACCCCAGCCATATCCTTGTCTTGCAACACGTTCTGCTCGTCGGGCAAGCTGCCGTAGTCCCTGGCGGTTTGCAATGCCGCCAAGCAGGCATCGTTATCACTGCGTAAAGCATAAACGCAGGCCAAATTGTAAGCCGCGCTGCCTTTTTGAATACCGCAGGCCTTTTCGAAAAAATCTTCCGCCAAATCGTAAAGATCAGGTTTCGCCGCCTCGGAACTGATGCGAGCCAGTTCCATGAACGCAACACCACCATCTATCGCGGCGCCCAAATAGTTGGGCGACATCAGCAAACAAAATGAAAACTTGGAAATGGCGTCTTCGTAAATTTCGATAGCGGCTTTGGGCTCTTGGGTCCGGGCTTCATGCAACAAACCAAAGCCCCAGTGATACAACGCTTCGGAAACAATCAAATGGTCGGCAATCACGTTGGCAAAGCCTTGATACGCACCCTTGTATAATTGCTCGGCTTTGCTGCCTTCATTTTTACGAGCTTGGGCAATTTGCTTAATTGCCGCGTCCAGGGTGGAACGCTTTTTAAATGAACTCAATAGCGACATTGATGAATCCTCACTTCTGTTTTATAAACCGGGTTACGATAAAATAGTTGGGCATACTACAACATCCCAACCGGAAAATGTTAATGAACGATTTAAGCCCCGATCTGGAAAAAGCCAAGGTGAATTTGGAAACCTCGTCCATTCCCTGGGCCGAGTTGCAACGATTTTTCGCAGCCGGACTGGCAATCTCGGTCGCAGAGGAGCTAGATCTGGTCGAAGTGGCTTACCAGTTTTCGCGCGACAATAAAACTCAGGTCGCACAATGGCTGGAGGCCGGCCTAATCGGTCATGTTTCGGATCGACAGGCCGGCGAATGGATCAGCGCCAACAGCTCGGTTTGGGCTGTTGTAGTCAGGCCCTGGGTGCTAGTTCAGGCAAGTATTTACGCGCCAGCCAATAATCCACACTGACAAACCTACCGCCGCCCAGGAAAAACAAAGCAAGCAACATTACGAAATAGGTGGCGGCAAACTCAATCCCATTATTCAGTATTACGAAAGCGCCGTTCTCAGTCAGCCATTGATAGTCGCCCTGCGCCTGTAAAATTTCCTTGGCGCGATCTAACCGTTCTATCGCGCCTATGGTGCGCTCGGTGGCAAAAATACCGGTGCCGGCGGCGATGGCTAGCCAACCGTTCTGGATATGCACGCTGATGGCGGCCACCACCATGATTATCATCAATGGCAAAGTGATTGGCCGGGTGGCAAAACCAAACAATAAAAACAAGGCGCCAACAATTTCAAATAGCGCGACCAGAAATACCAAAACATAGGGCGCCGGCAAGCCCAAGCCCCATTCGGCATTGCCAAACCACTCGGCCGTGTCGGAAAAGTTTGCGAATTTTTTGGTGCCCGCCATCCAAAACACCGGCGCTAAATAGAGCCGCAGCAACAGCGGCGCCAAAAAATCCAAGCATTTAGCCGTATCGCAACTGCGTTTGGACAGTTGCATAATCCCCGGTAGTTTTTCGATGACCACCGCCATTAACGAAGCAAAAGACGTATTATTCATTTTCATTCCCCTCCCCCAATTTTTTATTATGTACCCGCTTTTATGAACATCAGCAGTTCGTGCATTTTTACAGGCATTCCAGCTCAGTTGCCAATAGAATTATGCCAAACCTTGTTTAGCAAGCCCACTATTCGCGTCGAGCGCATCGTTTCCAAGGGTCATTGCAGCGCCGAAAACGAGTGGTACGATCAAAATCAGGACGAGTGGGTGATATTGTTACAAGGCGCCGCCAGGCTGACATTTGCCCAATCTACGCCTGTGGACCTGAAGCCGGGCGACTACCTGCTGATTCCGGCGCATTGTCGGCACCGGGTGGACTGGACCGATCCGGACATGGAATCCATATGGCTGGCAATTCATATTTTTGAGGCGCCGGCCGCGGAATAAACCAGCATTCGGCATGAGGAACTGTCGTGCCCATGGCCGGACACGACGAGTCAAACTGATTAGCGGGGCTTGGCTGTTTGCTGACGAGGTTTACGTGAATTAGGTGCGCGTTTGCCCGGCTCCCCTCCTGGCCGACCATTTTGCGGTCTTCTGGCCGGCTTGTTCGGTTGAGCCGTTTGCGGTTTTGGCTTACTATTGGTCACTACCAATGACACATTGGGATAGCCCGTATCATCAACTCGCGGAATCTGCCTTTTCAGCAGCTTTTCGATGGCAGCCAACAAATAGGCCTCTTCAGGGTCGACCAGCGAAATTGCCTGGCCTTCTGCGCCAGCGCGGCCGGTGCGACCAATGCGATGCACGTAATCTTCCGCTACTTGCGGCAAATCGAAGTTCACCACATGGGGCAATTGATCGATATCCAAACCGCGAGCGGCGATGTCGGTAGCAATTAATGCGGTAATCGAACCGTTTTTAAACTCTTCCAGTGCCCGTACCCGTGCACCCTGACTTTTGTCACCGTGCAAGGCCGCGCAACGGATTCCGTCTTTGATCAACTGTTTGGCTAAACGATCCGCGCCGTGTTTGGTGCGGACAAACACTAACACCTGCTGCCAATGACCATTGCCGATCAGGTAGGACAGCAATTCGCGCTTGTATTCACGGGAAATGCCATAGACCAACTGCGAGACAGTATCGGCGGCGGCATTGCGCTTGGCGACTGCTATTTCAACCGGATCGGTGAGTATTTGTTCAGCGAGCGCGCTAATTTCCGGGGCATAGGTCGCTGAAAACAGCAGGTTTTGGCGCTTGTTAGGTAACAGAGCAATAATTCGCCGGATATCGCGGATAAAGCCCATGTCCAGCATCCGGTCCGCTTCGTCGAGCACAAAATGCTCAACTTTGGATAAATCAAGATGCTGTTGCTGAATCAAATCCAATAAACGACCGGGCGTGGCAACGACAATATCGGTGCCACGCTGTATTTTCTGAATTTGCGGATTAATGCTGACGCCGCCGTAGATTGCCTCGGCAAAAAACGGCAAATGCTTACCGTAGGTTTTGACGCTTTCATAAACTTGCATGGCCAATTCCCGCGTCGGCGTGAGTATCAATATCCGAACCGGACGTGGCTTTTGCGGAACTGCTTGTCCTTGCAGAAGCTGAAGCAAAGGCAAGGTAAATCCTGCAGTTTTACCGGTCCCGGTTTGCGCGCCGGCTAACACATCGCGGCCTTGTAAAATCACCGGAATAGCCTGCGCCTGTATTGGCGTCGGGGTTTCGTAACCTTGTTCGGCAACGGCCTTTAGAAGTTGCTCAGACAAACCCAATTCTGAAAATAACATGCAATAACCTTATGTTATGCCCGTAATTAACGGGTGTATGAATAGAAAAGATATGGCATGATTAACACACCAACAGTAGCAAAAACTGACTTTGCACCTAAACTAAATCCTCGATAGCGTAAGCGCGATTCTTCAGCAGGGATCAAAACAAATGAGTTTCGAAAAACGAGTTCACCGTAGAGTAAAACCTAGGGGCCTGCAGGCAGGTGTTATTTTTAACAGCAGAACAGCCCGGGAAATTTCGCTGAATGCGGAAATTCTGGATATCAGCTATAGCGGCATCCGGGTCAAGCTCAAAGACCCGATAAGCGCGGATGTCGCCGGCAAAGTTAAAATCACCATGGTACTACCCGAATCTGGAACGCCGTTCAGTGTCCACGGGATTCTGAAACATCAACATGTCGACTCAGAGTGCGGCTTGCACTACATCGACCACGTCGAAGGGTCCATCGACGACCTAATGTTTGAATGTATCGAACTTGACGATACCACGGTGCTTATCAAAGCCGTTTAATCATCTTCGCGGGCGCCACTCTTTAGCAAAGCCTAACTGGTAATAACGAACCTGACCGCATCCAGTCGCAACTGAGTCTCCTGTATGCTTTCATGAGACAGCATCGTCATCTCCTTGAGTTGTTCAATTTCCTGCTCTTTGATACCGGGATTGATCTTTTTCAGCCGCACCAGTCGTTTGATTTCTCCCGTTAGCGTCGCGATCATCAGATTACTGCGTTCCGCTATCAATTTCTGCATTTGCTCGCCAGCCAACTGCTCTGCCACTTTGATCATATCCTGAATATGCTGGCGCTGGCTGTTCAAGAACTGACTGATTTGCGCCTTATCGAAACTATCACCAGTCTCGACCAAACTATCGTGGCTAATAAGCAGCGTTAGATCTTTTTTGTGCTGATCAACTAAAACGCGCAGCGGCGTATGCGGTAGAAATCGGCCGATTTGTAACTCTGCGGGCGCACTACATTCCGCAACAAACAGCAGCTCTAAAAGGAATTGCCCGGCTTTGAGTTGCGGATGTTTGACCACGCTGACTGCCGCGTTGCCGGTCTCGCTGGACAACACCAAATCCATGGCCGACAACACCATGGGATGTTCGGCGGTCAAAAATTGCATGTCTTCCCTGGCCAAGGCGATATCGCGATTAATGGTTACCGTCAAACCGTCGTCCTGCAACATCGGAAAATGGGCGATGCGCAGATTTTCGCTAGGCCATAAAATATGGCAATCCCGCGAGTGATCTTCGACATCCACACCGTAACAGTCGAACATCGCTTCCATAAACGGCCACAAACTGCCGTCGCGCTCAAACGCGGTGATCTCGTCAACCAACTGCGCGGCTTCTTGCGGTCGGCAAGAATTCAGCTCCAACAGTAAGTCGCGGCCTTTATGCAATGCCTCTTCCACCTCACCGTTCAAACGCTTGGTTGCGGCGATTAAGGCCTCTACTGCCGCTGAATCACGGCTGACCAATGCCTCATCGCGGGCGTCGCCCAGTAATTTCAATACTTGCGCAGCCCCTGAACAATTATGCCGGAATGCGTCCAGGCCTTCGTCATACCAACGAAATAACACATGCTGAGCACTATCCTGTAAATAAGGAATATGAATTTGAATGACATGTTTCTGGCCTATCCTATCCAGTCGACCAATGCGTTGCTGCAGTAAATCTGGGTTTTCCGGCAGATCGAACAAAAACAAATGCCGTACGAATTGGAAATTGCGCCCTTCGCTGCCGATCTCGGAACAAATCAGCACTTGCGCGCGGCTTTCTTCGTCGGCGAAAAATGCCGCAGCCCGATCACGCTCGACGATACTCATGCCTTCATGAAACACTGCTGCGGTATGCCCAACGTGCTGCCGCAACAATTGCTCCAACTGAATAGCGGTTTCCGCGCGCTTGCAGATCAACAAGGCTTTTTCGTCGCCCAAGGCTTTCAATTGCCCGACCAACCAATGCAGATAAGGGCTGTTAGCTAAATCCGCAGTCTCTTCACCTTGCAGCGGATAAGCATGACGTTGCCGTTCCGGAAAACCCTGCACCGTTTGCCGGGAGTTTCTGAATAAAATCCGTCCGGTGCCATGATGATCGAGCAGCAATTTGATCATCTCTTCCCGAGCGTTGGCTTGGGTGTCGTTGACCTCTTGCAGCAGTTTGTCGACATTGTCCTGCTTTAATAAATCTTTCAGTTGGTTTTGCTGCTCCGCATCCAACGCTTCGCCTGAAATCAGCAAATTCGCCAGCCTAGCGACCGGCTCAAACTGGCTTTCTTCCCGCAGAAATTGCTCGAACCGATAAAAACGGTCAGGATCAAGCAAACGCAAGCGCGCAAAATGGCTCTCCTTACCCAATTGCTCGGGGGTCGCGGTCAACAAGATCAAACCATCAGACGCCACTGCTAATTGTTCGACAAACAGATAATCGGCGCTGGGCGCGTCTTCGCTCCATTGCAGATGGTGGGCTTCGTCTACCACTACCAAATCCCAGCCAGCATCCAGGGCTTGTTGCTGGCGATGCTCGGAATCGGCAAAGAAACGCTGACTGCACAACACTAGCTGTTCACTAAGAAACGGGTTGTCGTCTGGACTGGCAAAACAGCGGCTTTCGTCAAAGATACTAAAGCGGAGATTAAAGCGGCGCAGCATCTCCACTAACCATTGATGCAGCAGGCTTTCCGGCACTAAAATCAAGACGCGATTGCTTAAGCCGTTGATCAAACGATGTTGAATGATCAGACCCGCTTCTATGGTTTTTCCCAAACCCACTTCGTCGGCCAGCATAATACGCGGCAAGGCGCGACTTGCAGCTTGATGGGCGATATAAAGCTGATGCGGAATCAGGGAGGCCCGAGCCCCCTGCAAGCCTTTGGTAGCCGCTTGCTGATGATTTTGCTGACGGCGCCAGGTCTCGTAGCGAAGCAAGAACCAAGCTGTAGGGTCGAATTGACCAGTAAACAAACGATCTTGCGGTTTGTTAAATTGAATATGATGGTTAAGCTCCATCTCGTCGATTTGCTGCAACTGACCGTCTTCATCGGTACCGATATAGGTCAACAATCCATTGTGCTCCTGCACCTGCTGCACGCTTATCTTGGCATAATCAGCCGACTCGATCACATCACCTTCGTTAAACTGCACTCGGGTCAAAGGTGCGTTATCTATGGCATATACCCGCTTGTCGCCAGTTGCTAAAAACAATACGGTGACTCGGTTAAATTCGGCATCCATCACCATACCTAAACCGAGTTCGGATTCGGTATTACTAATCCAGCGTTGGCCGGGAATAAATTCATTCATGTGTTATTTCTTGGACATGTAATTATATTTTTAGCGCACAAATTATTTAGCTTAGCCGCCGCCGATAAGGCGGGATCATGTGAAAAGTGCATAATTCATGGCAATTGATCGAGGCAAAGAGAAATGGAAATCTCGGCAGCGTTGGAAAACATGCTTAAATTTAGCAGAACGCTGATTTTTTCAATGCCCCATCACTCATCATTATTAGGAACAGCATGGCAAAGCCCATTACTCCCTTATTAGCCGCCGATATTTTGATCGAATTGATCGATCTTCCACAGCGCCCCTTTGTTTTAATTGAGCGTAGATACCCGCCGTATGGCTGGGCTATTCCAGGGGGGTTTGTCGACGTCGGCGAAACCATCGAACACGCAGCGATTCGCGAAGCGAAGGAAGAAACCTGTCTGGATGTGGAATTAAGTGTCTTGCTGGGACTTTATTCCAATCCCCTGCGCGACTCGCGTAACCACACGGTCACAGCCGTTTATCTGGCACAAGCCCACGGCACGCCAACGGCTGCAGACGATGCTAAAAACTACGGATTATTCAACTTTGACGATTTGCCGGATTTATTGGCTTTCGACCACGCGCAGGTAATAGCGGACTACCGGCATTATAAACTGACTGGTAAGGTTACGCCGCTAAGAATATAAGTCTTAACTGATTTAAGTGATAGATTAGCTTTTTTGAAAGCCGCTCAGCCTTTCAAACCTAATACGTCCTGCATATCAAACAAGCCCCGCGGCTTGTCACCTATCCAAGCCGCAGCTCGCACTGCACCATTTGCAAAAGTCATGCGACTGCTTGCTTTATGAGTAATTTCCAGCCTTTCGCCTTCATCTGCGAACATCACGGTATGTTCGCCAACGATATCTCCGGCACGAATAGTGGAAAAGCCGATAGTTTTGCGGTCACGGGCACCAGTATCGCCTTCCCGGCCATAGATCGCACAATCTTTTAGGTCACGGCCCAAGGCTGCTGCCACTACCTCACCCATCCGCAAGGCTGTACCGGATGGCGCATCGACCTTGTGACGGTGGTGGGCTTCTATCACTTCGATGTCTGTATAGTCGCCCATCACCCTGGCGGTCATTTCCAATAACTTCAAGGAAAGATTAACGCCCACGCTGAAGTTCGGCGCAATCACAATCCCCACGTCATCGGCGGCTTTAGCGATAAACGCTTTCTGCGCATCGCTGTAACCGGTGGTCCCGATCACCACTTTCTTACCGGCCTGCCGGCAAATCTCGATATAGTTCATCGATGCATCGGGCCGGGTAAAGTCAATCAAGACGTCAAACCTATCAGTTAGCGCAGCCAGATCACCAGTCACTTGAATACCAGCCGTTGCGATGCCGGCCAGTTCCCCGGCATCCTTGCCGATTGCCAAGCTATCCGGCCGAGATACCGCCACCGTCAACTCAGTGTTTTCCGCGACCAGCGTAGCTCTAAGCAAACATAAACCCATGCGCCCGGAAGCGCCTACTACTGCGATCCGTACCATAGCTTATCCAGTTAGTTTATCGAAGAAGCTTTTAACGCCATCCATCCAGCCATGTTCTTGCGGACTATGATGCTTACCACCACCAGTCAAAGACTCACCCAATTTCTCGATCATGGCTTTCTGATCCTTGGTAAGGTGAACCGGGGTTTCCAGTTGCACTTTACATAGCAGATCGCCTACCGCACCGCCTCTAACAGGTTTCACCCCTTTGCCGCGCAAACGAAACATCCGTCCAGTTTGCGTTTCAGGCGGGATTTTCAGCATGACCTTACCATCCAGGGTTGGCACTTCCAGTTCGCCGCCCAAACAGGCCATCGTGAAACTGATTGGCACTTCGCAGTATAGATTCGCACCATCACGAGTAAAGATGGGGTGGTCCTTAACCTGAACTTGCACATACAAGTCACCGGCTGGCCCGCCGTTTGCACCCGCTTCACCTTCTCCGGCCAAGCGAATCCTGTCACCGGTATCGACACCGGCAGGTACTTTGACATTTAAAGTCTTGGTTTCCTGAGTACGGCCTTGGCCATAGCATTTAGGGCAAGGATCCTTGATTTGCTTGCCGGTACCCCGACAGGTCGGACAGGTTTGTTGTACCGAGAAGAAGCCCTGTTGCATTCTGACCTGACCATGACCATGACAGGTATTACAGGTAACCGGGCTACTGCCTTTTTTGGCCCCGCTACCGTTGCATTCGGCACACGCCACCAATACAGGTACTTTGACAGTAGCCTCGGTACCACCGACGGCTTCTTCGAGTGTTAATTCCAGGTTATAACGTAAATCGGCGCCGCGTTGCACACTACTACGCTGCTGCCGACCGCCACCAAAAATATCCCCGAACACATCACCGAAAATATCGCTAAAGTTCTCTGCCCCGCTAAAGCCGCCGCGACCGCCACCCATCGAGGAATCGACGCCGGCATGACCGAATTGATCGTAGGCTGCACGTTTTTTAGGGTCGGAAAGAACCTCGTAAGCTTCCTTGACCAACTTGAATTTCTTCTCCGCTTCTTCCGGATTATCGTTATTTCTATCAGGATGAAATTTCATCGCCATCTTGCGATAGCTCTTCTTAATCTCGGCTTCGCTCGCGTTGCGATCCAATTCCAGCAGTTTGTAAAAGTCTTCTTTTGCGGCCATTTAAATGTCTTCGGTATTATTATTCAGTGTTGATATATTCAGTTATAACCGGCCCAACCAATAATCGGGCCTTCTTTTTTTATGTGAAACCGCCAAAACTTGTACGCCAGCATGATTATCCCTAAAAATAATTCGATAAGGAAATTTAAGTAGGGAAACCGCCCGGATGTTAGGTTTTCGCTCAACTCGATAACGTCCCGGCATATTGGCAACGCTAATCATAGAATTCTCAAACTCCGCCAAATAAGCGGCACCCAAACCCGGCTGCATTGATTCATAAAATCCGATAATTTCTAAATGTTCATGCTGAGCGCCGGGATGAAATCGATAATTCATTTCAACAATAACCGAGCTTTGGCGCTGACTTCCTCCGCGGAAATTAGCTCGACTAAACCTTGATCTATTTCGACGGCGCGTCGTTGAGCCTCATCCAGCCAAGCCTCCCTCAACTCCTCATCCGATAAATTTTCCAAACTTAGCAGCAAATTGTGAGCAAGTTTTGCTCGGTCTGATGGAGGAAGATGCAGGGCTTCGCTTTCGATTATTGACGTGTCCATAATTTTTCCCGTAAAAATCGAGTTAAATTTCAAGAATGCAATATGCTAGGCGTACGCGGCATATACTAGCCTTAGACGCCAGAATTCTAATAATTTGGCAATAAAACAAATAACACACCAAATATCAATCTGATAACATGAAAAAAAGCAATCCCAATTGCAACAATTTGTGCCAAATAAATTTTCCAATTTTTTTGGCACAGACTTATAGATTTCCAGAAACAAATAAGGCCTGTTGCGTAGATTAAAAACTCAAAAAGTCCAAAAGGTATTGATAATGCAGGGTGCAACAAGTATCCATATGCAAACAAATTGGCATGACCATAAATGTTACCCAAAACCCTAACAATTACTATTGGAAGAATAACTAATAATAAAAATGCTAAACGTGGCGACAAATCTCCATTCCATGCACGAATAAACCAAATCATAAACAAATACTCAACCCGGTAACTCATAAGGCGGAAGCCGCTGGGCGTTCCGCCTTATCAAGAGCAAGGGCGGATCGCTTAAAGGCATCCGCCCTACACCTTACTTTTTATCGTCCTTAACCTCTTCAAATTCCGCATCGACCACATTGTGATCATGCTCTGCAGTTGCTTCCGCCGCGCCAGCCGCAGATCCGGCCTCAGCACCGCCTTCCGCACCTTTCTGCGCATAAACGCGTTCAGCTAATTTGCCGGACAATTCGGTCAAGGCGTGAGTTTTGGCTTCAATTGCCTCTTTGTCGTCGGATTTCAGTACCGCTTGCAGGTCTTTGACCGCCGATTCGATGGCCGATTTTTCGTCGCCGCCTACTTGATCGCCCAATTCTTTCAAGGACTTTTCGGTGGCGTGTATCATACCTTCCGCCGTGTTCCGCGCCGAAACCAGTTCTTTCAGTTTACGGTCTTCGTCAGCATGCAATTCAGCATCTCTCACCATACGTTCGACTTCTTCATCCGATAGACCACTGGACGCTTTAATCACGATAGATTGTTTCTTGCCAGTAGCTTTGTCTTTCGCCGATACATTCAAAATACCGTTAGCATCGATATCAAACGACACTTCGATTTGCGGAATGCCACGCGGTGCTGGCGGAATGTCTTGCAAGTCAAAACGACCCAAGGATTTATTACCCGCCGCCACTTCGCGTTCACCTTGCAACACATGCACGGTGACTGCGGTTTGATTGTCGTCCGCGGTCGAGAAGGTTTGCGACGCATTGGTCGGAATCGTGGTGTTTTTCTCGATCAACTTGGTCATCACGCCGCCCAGGGTTTCGATACCCAATGACAGCGGGGTTACGTCCAGCAACAGTACGTCTTTAACGTCGCCGCCCAAGACACCTGCTTGAATCGCCGCACCCAACGCTACCGCTTCGTCGGGGTTGACGTCTTTGCGTGGCTCTTTACCGAACAACTCTTTAACAAAAGCTTGGACTTTCGGCATGCGGGTTTGACCGCCGACCAGGATCACGTCGTTGATTTTAGACGTCGCGATACCGGCATCTTTAATCGCTTGCAAGCAAGGGCCTTTGGTTCTTTCGATCAATTCATCAACCAACGACTCTAATTTGGCGCGAGTCAATTTGACATTTAAATGTTTCGGGCCAGACGCATCAGCTGTGATGTAAGGCAAGTTGATATCGGTTTGCTCGGCAGATGACAACTCGATTTTGGCTTTTTCTGCCGCTTCTTTTAGACGTTGCAGCGCTAATGGATCGTTGTGCAAATCAATGCCGCTGTCGCGTTTAAATTCGCCGGCCAGGAAATCGATGATGCGCAAGTCAAAGTCTTCACCGCCCAGAAATGTGTCGCCGTTGGTGGCCAATACTTCGAATTGGTGCTCGCCTTCGATTTCAGCGATTTCGATGATGGAAATATCAAAGGTACCGCCACCCAAGTCATAAACCGCGATGGTGGTGTCGCCTTTTGGTTTATCCATACCAAACGCCAACGCCGCTGCTGTTGGTTCGTTGATGATACGTTTCACGTCCAGACCGGCGATGCGTCCCGCGTCTTTGGTGGCTTGACGTTGCGAGTCATTGAAGTAAGCCGGTACGGTGATCACCGCTTCGGTGACTTCTTCACCCAAAAACGCTTCAGCGTCTTTTTTTAGCTTCATCAACACGCGCGAAGACACTTCCGGTGGCGCCATTTTTTTGCCGTGGCATTCCACCCAAGCGTCGCCGTTGTTGGCTTCCATGATTTTGTAAGGCACCATTTTGATGTCTTTTTGTACCGCGTCTTCTTTAAAGCGGCGGCCGATCAAACGTTTGATCGCAAACAAAGTGTTTTCCGGGTTGGTCACCGCCTGGCGTTTGGCGGACTGACCGACCAACACTTCGTTATCGCCGGTAAAGGCGATGATCGATGGCGTGGTACGCGCACCTTCGCTGTTTTCGATGACCCGCGCCGTACCGTTTTCCAGTACTGCGACGCAGGAGTTTGTGGTTCCTAAATCGATGCCGATCATTTTGCCCATTGAAATTCTCCAGACTTGAATTGGTAATAAATTAAAAAGTTGTTAGCGATATGCGGTTGATCGTCTTAATTTCAAGCCTGCTCATCAATTTTTGCAGCATCGGCCGGTTTATCATCAGCTTTGGCGACTACCACCATGGCTGGACGCAGCAAACGACCGTTCAGTACATAACCTTTTTGGAATACATTTAACACGGTGTTAGGTTGGGCGGTGGTGCTGGGCTGCATCACCATAGCCTGGTGAAATTCCGGGTTGAAGGGTTGGCCGGCGGGATCTACAGTCTCGATATTGAATTTGGCAAATACCGACTCGAACTGCTTGATGGTCAATTCACTGCCTTCCCGCAGCTTCACCACTTCAGGGCTATCGCCGGTGACAGCTTGCAAGCCTAATTCCAGACTATCCAGGACACTTAGCAACTCCTTGGCGAATTTAGCCAAGCCGTATTTGCGCTCATCGTCCAAATCTTTCTGCACGCGCTTTTTCAAGTTTTCCATTTCAGCCATGGTGCGAATGGCTTTATCCAGATTGGCTGCAGCCTGCTGCTGGGCTTGCTCCAGTTGTTCCTGCAGGGCTTCCACAGTGACCGCCGCGGCGGACGCTTCGCTAGGCTGTTCTTCGGCGTCGATTGGCTTGGTTTGCTCCAAGACTTCGGCGATCAAATCGCTATCCGATTGTGGCTCGTGACTAGATTGCTGATGACTCATTACTTACTCCGTGGTTCGAAATTCTTAGGTTGGCCTAAACCATAGGGCCATTTATTTGGGATTCAAGGCCGCGCCCAATAATTTTGCCGTTACGTCCACGAACGGAATGACTTTTTCGTAGGCCATGCGGGTGGGACCAATCACACCCAATACGCCTACCACTTCGTCGTTGACCGAATACGGTGCCGTGACCAGACTGCAATGATCGAAGGCACTGTAGCCGGATTCTTCGCCAATAAAAATTTGCACACCCTCGGCCAGTAAGCACTGATCAAGCAGGTGAATCACGCCACGCTTTTGACTAAAGGCTTCGAATAGCTGCTTCAATCGCTCCATATCCGACAACTCGGAGAAGCCCATTAGATTGGTTTCGCCGCTAAGCACATAATCATCGTTGAGTTGTTCGGTAAAGGTAAGCTGAGCCATATTCACTGCGTCTATCATGCCTTGATTGACCTGACGCTGATCCAACTCCATTTCCTGCACAATCAGGTCGCGAATTTTCGCCAAGCTGCGCCCAGAGTAAACAGAGTTCAAATAGTTGGCGGCTTGCTGCAATTCCGCGGGACTAAACTGTTTGTGCGTGTGGATAATTTTGTTATGCACTTCTTGATCGTCGGTGACGAAAATCACCAACACCCGCGTGTTAGACATCGGTAGGAATTCGATATGTCGCAATGTCACGCTTTCCCTGCGCGGCAAGGTCACCACACCAGCCATCCGCGTCACGTCGGATAATAATTTAGAGGCCTTACTCAGTACGTCACTGGCTTTGTCGGCCTCACCCAGCAAACTGCTTTGCAATTGATCTAACTCGACGGATGCTAAGGGCTTGACCGTTAAAAGACTGTCGACGAACAGCCGGTATCCGCTGACGGTCGGGACCCGACCCGCCGAGGTATGCGGGGAGTGAATCAAACCCATTTCTTCCAAGTCGGCCATAACATTACGAATACTGGCCGGACTCAGCTTCAGTAACGGATCTTTAGATAAAAGCCGCGAGCCGACCGGCTGGCCATCTTGGATGTAACGTTCCACCAAAGATTTCAATAGGTAAAGCGATCTTTCGTTTAAATCTTGTAAGCCCGCCACGTCAGTACCTTTATTAAGTTCGTTAGCACTCGACATTAATGAGTGCCAAGCAGCAAAGCTATCAGGTGGACCCAGCCTTGTCAACGCAACAAATTTGCACCGATCTTAGAAATGACCCAGTGCATTAGCTTGAAGCACTTGGCAATTTACATGAAGAACCTCTGACACCTCTCTCCCAGACTTCTGAGACTTAACTAAACTAAGTTTCAACCTTTCCGAAAGACATCAAAAAGAATGACCAAATTTTTACTTAGGTACCCGCTGTGCATGCCTACTCTGCTCGGCGCGCTTTTTGGCTTGTTATTCCCGGTGAGCACTGTGCTGTTCATGCTGCACAACGAATCCCAAGCCTTTAATCGGGACAACATCGCCAGCCTGCATCTTGTGCACTATGATCTCTTCATCCTCTGGACAGCACCCTTAGTGCTCGCAATTTTTGGTGGTTTTATCGGGACGGTCACTCGCAAACTCAAGCTCGAAATGCATGAACTGCAATCTCGGACTACGCAACTTAACACCGTCCTGGACACCGCCGCCAGCGCTATCATCACGATGGATTCACAAGGAACGATTCTTAGCTTTAATCATTCTGCGGAGGACATATTTGGTATTAGTGCAGATGAAATCATCGGTAAAACGGTAAATCATTTAATGCCGGATGATTTGCCAAACCAGCGCGACTCAGATTTACAGCACTATTTACAGGGCCAATCCGCCGAAGCATCAAAACAGCCGCGCGAAACCACTGGCAAGCGTAAAAATGGCGAAATATTTCCCATCCTGCTGCGTTTAAGACCCATGATAATGGAAGGCAAGCTATTCTTTGCCGGGATGATTGACGATATTAGCGAAACTAAATTGTTGCACTCGCAACTGGAGCAGGCCCAGAAACTGGAGGCCATCGGCCAGCTGGCCTCCGGTGTTGCGCATGAAATCAATACCCCCATTCAATATGTTGGTGACAATCTCGCCGCCTTGGCTGACAACTTTGCGGATATTGCGACTTATCAAGCCGAATTGTTGAACTTGATCGATGAAAACTTCAAACCAACATTGGTGGCTCTGGCCGATAAATTCGATTTACCTTACATCCTCACCGATAGCCCAAAAGCAATCAGCCAGGCTCAAGACGGCGTCGCGCGAGTGACAGAAATCGTCAAAGCAATGAAGATCTTTTCACATGTGGGAATAGACGAATCAAAACAAGTGATTGATTTGCATGAAGCACTTGATAGTGCACTCACCATTACCCGTGGCACTTATAAAAATATTGCCCGAATTGAAACCGACTATGCCGACGATGTTAACAGCCTGGAATGTTATGCAAACGAATTGAATCAGGTCTTTTTAAATTTGATCGTCAACGCAGCGCAAGCGATAGAAGAACGGCAGACTGGTTCCGGATTAATCAAAATCATCACGCGTAAACGCGGTGATAACACTGTCGAAATCCTGATCCAAGACAACGGACCGGGTATTCCCCAAGCCATCCAAGAAAAGGTATTCAACTTATTTTTTACGACCAAACCGGTCGGCAAGGGTACGGGCCAGGGACTTAGTCTTGCTCATGCCATTGTGGTTGAAAAACACCGGGGTAAATTGTATTTCGAATCCAGGCCCGAATCTGGCACCACTTTCCATATCGAATTACCACTGACCGGCGCAGCAGCCGGGAGGCTCGATGACTAAGAAAAACATTTTGTTTGTTGATGACACCGAAAACGTTATCAGCGGCATTTCCCGTCAACTGCGACCGTACAGAGACCAATGGCAATTGTTTTTTGCGCAAGGCGGCGCTCAAGCCCTGCAATTAATGGCAGAGCAACAAATCGATCTAATCGTCAGCGATATGATGATGCCAGGCATGCGCGGCGACGAACTGCTGAAAACAGTCAGAGAGCGTTACCCGGGAACAGTACGGATGATTCTGAGTGGGTATGCTGACGAGGATACTCTAAAACAGGGCCTAGAGGTGGCTCACCAATATCTCAGTAAACCCTGTAGTTCGGACATATTGCGCGAAGCAATATCGCAGGTATTTAAAATACAAGCCTGCGTGAGCAACCCACGCATTGCTAATGGAGTGGGCGATGCCAATCGTCTGCCCAGCCTACCGAAAATTTACCATGAATTAAACGCGGCGATTGCTGACGAGAACACCACCAGCAAGAACGTCGCGGAAATATTTTCCCGCGATATGGTGTTGTCGGCAAAGCTGCTGCATCTAGTGAATTCGCCGTACTTTGGTTTAAATCGTGTCGTTTCGAATCTCACAGACGCCGTCAACCTTATCGGTCTGCGCAGACTCAACAGCCTGGTCTTGTCGGTACATATCAAAACGGCATTTCCTGTCGAGAATCAGGCAATGATTCGCATCATGGAACTACTCTGGGAGGACGCTGGCCGAGTAGCGGAACTAGCACGCCTGATCGCTTTATCCGAAAATCAACAGGAGGACCGCCCCGACCAAGCCTATATGGGTGGACTATTACACAATATGGGCTTGCTGATTTTTTTGTCGCGCGGCGGCGAGAAAATGCAGGAACTCATCGACCAAGTAAAAAACACCGACATCCCGGTACCTGAACTCGAAAGCGCGATTTTCGGCTTCACGCGCTCGGAAGCTGCCGCTTATATTTTGAGTCTGTGGAAAATCCCGCCGCGCATTATCGAGGCCATTCTGCTGCAAAACTCCCCAAATGACAGTGATTACGATGGGGTCAACGCGCTAACAGCGGTACATGCTGCCTCCTGCCTGTTAAAACCCTCAGTCATGCGCGATTGTAATCGGCTGTTTGAAATGAGGCTGGACCAAGAGTATCTGCGCCGCATCGGTAAGTTTGAATGCATAGCCGATTGGCAGGTACTCACCGATAAAGTGATCGCTTACTTCGCTAAGACCTGAGAGACGCAGATGTCAAACGCATTCTCCGAAAAACTGCTTTGCGTAGATGATGAAGACAACATGCTTCATCTGTTTCGTCGCACTCTGGGACGAGAATTTCAACTATACGTTGCCAATTCCGCCGAATCGGCATTGCAACTGTTGCAAGAACATCGTGATTTTGCGGTAATCGTCTCCGACTACAACATGCCAGGTATCAACGGCGTGGAATTTCTGAAGTTAGCTCGGACCCTGTCACCCGACGCCGTCCTGGTGATGCTGACTGGCAACATCGAGTTGGATATCGCCATCAAAACGATTAACGAAACCGATATTTTTCGCTATATGCCGAAACCTTGTCCCATGGAGGTGATGCGCAAAGTGGTTTTGGATGCAATAGCTCAATATCGGTTGATCATTTCAAAACAGGAACTCAGTGCGGAATTAGAACACAAAAACGCGGCGCTGCTAAACGCCAATCGCCAACTCGCCAAGCAAAACTATCTGCTGGAAACCGAGTTGGAGATGGCTAAAATCGTCTACGCCAACGTCTACAAGTTTGGGCATACAGAGCTCAGTGGCCTCGATTTTTTCCTTGCCGCCAAAGATGAGGTGGGCGGCGACTTCTTACTCAATCACGTCAGTGAAAACAGCAAATCTTGCTATTTGATGCTGGGTGATTTGACTGGTCATGGTTTGCAGTCGGCATTAGCGGTATTGTTGGTCACCGAGGTATTTGGCGCCCTCTGCGACACCGAACCCAGCCTGGACGCTTTAACGCAAAACATTAACGAAAAAATGTGCCGCAAATTGCCTGTAGGCCTGTTTTGCTCCGCGTTAATCCTCAAAATCGATTTAGCCGCCGGCCAACTTTTCGTCTGGCAGGGCGGCATGCCGGATGCCTATTTCCTGGATGCGAACGGAGAGGTAATAAAAACCTTGGCCTCCAACAATCTGCCATTGGGCATCGACCCAGACCCTGCTTTTGGAAATAACACTAGTTGCCACGCTTTTAGCGACGGGACATCCCTATTTGTATACAGCGATGGCGTTACCGAACAAATCGGACTTGATGAAACGATGTTCGGTGAAAAACGACTTCGGCATGCCCTGCGACATACGCCGCCTGGATGTCGTCGAATTGACACTGTGTTAGCCAGTCTCCGTGGCCACCAAAATGAGCTGGAGCAAACCGACGATATTTCCCTATTTGAACTCAACCTGCAACGCCTCTGCCAGGCATTGGAGCATCCATGATCGAAACATCCACAGAAATCAGTCAAAAGATTCTATTTGTCGATGATGAAGCGCTATTGCTTGAAGGCCTGAAGCGACAGTTTCGGCGCGAGTTTGACATTGAGGTTGCCCAAGGCGGCGAAGCGGCATTGGCCTTGATGGCGGAATCCGCACCGTTCGCGGTTGTGGTGTCGGACTACAACATGCCGGTGATGGACGGCATTGCCTTTTTGAACCAAATTTATAACCTCTACCCGCAAACGGTATTGATGATGCTGACGGGTCGAGCGGAACTGAATATCGCGGTCAATGCCTTGCACGATGCTCACATTTCCCGATTTCTCAACAAGCCTTGCCCCAAGGAAGTACTCGTAGAGACATTAAACGATGGATTGGAGCAATATCGGCTGAGGATGTCGGAACACATTCTCCAAGCCCAGTTACAACAGACCAATCAACAATTAAATGCGTTGAATAATCATTTGGAAGAACTGGTGGCGCAGAAGACTTTAGCCTTGCGCTTGCAATACCAATACGTCGCCAACATGACTCAACTGAGAAGTTCCAGGGAGATTATCGACGCCCTGATCGACAGCGTCGCGCAATTGACCCAGCTAGACGCGATCAGTTTATGGCTAAGTCCGCAGCAGGATGGAAAGTTTAGTTGTCACTATCCCAGACACCTGGAAGCAAATACATTTAGCGTTCCCGAGGACGTCGAAGCGATCACCTATAAAACCATCAAGCTAAGACAAGTTTGGCGGCGCGGAGACACCAAGCCCAATGCGTTTGATCAATCATTATTCGCGGGTCAACCGCTGTTTTCCGTACCACTAGTGGGTAATAACGGTGTATTAGGCTTGTTAAACCTGGCCGGAGAGGATATTAACCTCGTCGATCAGGCTCAAGAAGCGATGATTGGCATAGCAGATGTCACCGCCACGGCACTACAGAGCCATTGGCATCGCGAGGCTTTCGAGGAAGCTCAGGACGCCATCATTACCGCCTTAGCCAAGCTTTCTGAATATCGCGATCCCGAAACCGGCGCGCATTTGCTGCGTTTGAAAAAGTATTGCGGGATAGTCTGTGGATTTTTGGCGGAAACCGAAAAATACCGCAGCCAAATTAGCCCCATGTTTACAGAAGACCTGGTGCGCTCTTCCCCACTTCACGACATTGGCAAAGTGGGCATTCCCGATGCGATTTTGAAAAAGCCGGGCAAATTAAGCCCCGAAGAATTTGAAATCATGAAAACCCATGCGCAAATCGGCGGCGACACCTTACGCGCGGTCTATGAGCAATATCCGTCGCAAAGCTTTATAAAATGCGGTATGGACATAGCATACTGCCACCATGAGAAATGGAACGGTCAAGGCTATCCGAAGGGTTTGGCCGGTGACGCTATTCCGTTATCAGCCAGAATTCTAGCCTTAGTAGATGTTTACGACGCGCTGACGAGCAGACGTGTTTATAAAGCGCCCTTTCCTCGCGAAAAGGCTACGGGCATCATTACTGAAGGAAGCGGTAATCACTTCGACCCAGACATCGTTACGGCGTTTTTGGCGAACGAAGACGCGTTTTATGAGATAGCCGAACAATTCGCCGACCTGGTTTGAGCAAAACATTAAATATTTGGAAGCAACGTGTTTACAGATCCAGAAGAAAAGTCCTTTATTTTGGTCATTGATAACGGTCCAGCGCTGCGTAATCATCTTGATCAAATGTTTAACAACGACCCCAATGCATCCTTTGCGGAATCAACGGAAGACCTCACCTATTTGATTAACGGCTGCAGCACTTGCGCGGATGGCTTAACAATCTTGAAAGAGGCCTTAGAAAACGATACCCCCTACAAAATGGTATTTGTGGAAAGCACCTTGGTAGACGGCAGTGGTCTGGAGTTAATCAGTGAGTTTTGGCAATTGGATCAAGACCTACATGCTGTGCTCTGCAGCGCCGATACTGAGCTGACCTGGCAACACATCGTCGAGACCCTAGGCGAAAGCGACCAATTGCTGATTTTGCAAAAACCATTCAGCGACCTGGAGCTGCGGCAAATCGTCCACGCCACGATGCGCAAATGGCAGCTTGGTAAGCAATCGCAAAACGTCATGCAGTACATGGAGCAACAAATCAACTTGCGCACTCAAGCGATTGAAGAGGCCAACAAAAACCTCCTCCAATCGGAAAAATTGGCTGCCGTGGGTCAGCTTGCGGCCGGTATCGCTCACGAGATCAATACGCCAGCCCAATATGTCGGCGATAACATCAAAGCTGTGAGCGACTTTTTCGGCAGTATCACCCGCTTGTTGAGCTATTACCGCCAGTTGTTGAACGAGCACGGCAACCGCGACTGGTTACAGCAGATTAACGAACAGGAACATAAAGAAGATTTAGGTTTTATCCTAGAAGATGCGCCACTGGCCATCGAACAGTCCCTGGAGGGCGTGGCCCAGATAGTGCGGATCGTTCAAGCGATGAAAGGTTTTTCGCACATTGGCCAAGGCAATATCAGCTCAATAAATATCAATTTAGCGCTGGAGAACACCTTGCTGGTGGCGCGCAATAGCTACAAATACTTGGCTGACATTGAAACCCAATTTGGCGACCTTCCGACCATCGAATGCTTTCCAGGAGAATTGAATCAGGTATTCTTGAACATCATCGTCAACGCCGCGCAAGCCATTGAAGAAGCCAAAAAAGGTCGCGGAAAGATCACCATCCATACCGCAGCGACCGAAGAAGGCTTGGAAATTCGTATCAGCGACACCGGCTGCGGCATACCCGAAGCAGCTCGTGAGCGGGTATTCGATCCGTTCTTCACTACCAAGGATGTTGGAAAGGGTACTGGCCAAGGCCTGAATATCGCATACCGCATTATTCAACAACAGCATGGCGGTTCTTTAAGCTTCACCACCGAAACAGGGGTAGGTACCACATTTATCATCCTGCTGAATCGGCAACTTCCCAAATAGGATTTTCCGAGCCTATCTACCCACTAAAATCGGCAGCATAAACTCCATTTATACATTAACTTGCGCGGACCTATTGAGGCTTTAAACCGTCCAGGCGCGATGATCGTGACAGGAAGACGATGCCGTCGGCATACGACACACTAGACTAAACACCCGCACGTCTGAGACCAAGCGGTTCGCAACCAGGCAATAAACCCCTAGTTCGGCCAACCTATGCGCCGATTTGCGGAAACGTCAATACGTAATAGCTGTAGTAGACAACGACAAAAAACAATAATACATTCAAAACCTTCTCCACCCGACTGTACTGCTCCTGTGGATATTTTTTACCATTTTTTATTCTCATCTTGTCCTCCTGTCGCTTGAGCAATCCAAAAACCAGAGTTAGCCTGCTAATTCGCTGTCATTGTTTATCGACCTATACCCTTGCCAACCCAGGCACCATCGGCGGCACTATGTATCACATAAGCCGATTTGGGATGGGATATGCGCTCGCTCAAACTCGACATAACCATCATCGTGGTGATGGTTATGATGACCTCGCTCATGCCCATCGGCCAGACACCAGCAAACCAAACTCAACGATACCGTACCGCCCTGAACCTAAAAACGCCTTCTGTGCAGAACAATTTACTTACGATTTCATTTTAGAGGGCAATGTTTAAATATTGATTAGAAACAGATTAAGAACAGATGAAGATGGCAAAACCCGTTCCTGAATCGCCATTTTTTAGCGAGGCGCGTTATCAGGCTTTGGGCGCTCTGAATGTTCAATTCTGCCGTTCACTGTCATTTACAGCATAGTCCGCTCCACTAACCAGAACGCCCCCATCAGGCTTACAGCAACGGAGCCGGCTTTCAGAAACTTTTCAGCAGTCTCGACTTTATTATTCAGCCACCAGATCATCGGCAACACGATAGCGGCGACGGCGATTTGTCCGGTTTCTATGCCCAAATTAAACGACAACAAAGGCAGTAAGATACCGGTGTCGCCGGAAGAAATGTCCATTTCCTGCAACACCCCGGCAAAACCAAAGCCGTGAATCAAACCAAAGCCGAAAGTCAGCCAGTGCCGGCCCTTGGGATGATCGCCGCGGATGATGTTTTCCAGACCCACATAGATAATCGTCGCAGCGATGAAGGGCTCGACGAAACTGCTGGGCAATTCGATGATATTGAGTCCAGCACAGGCCAAGGTGATCGAGTGGGCTATCGTGAAAAACGTGATGATCTTCAACGCCGGCCAGAAGCTATGCGTCACCGCCAGCAGTGCAAACAAAAACAATAGGTGGTCGTACCCGGTGACGATATGTTCGATGCCCAGCTTAAAAAAATCGCCAAACGCCGCAAACGGCGCTTGGGGGGACTCCGCTACTGCCGCGTTGGCGATTGGTAAACTGATTTGATCATCGTGTTTGCCCAGCATTTTCTCGATCAGTGCTTTGCCGTTGGCGTCTCTGACCGTCAAATATTGCTGATGACCGTCGGGCAACAAAGCCAAAAACTTCGATTGCACCATTAGGGCGTGTTTTGGCGACCCCAAATAATGCAACTCAACCCGCGCATTATTTTGATCGTCGAAACTGACTTGCCCCGCTTCGCTAGGCAAAACGTCCTGCGTGTCGATATTCACGCGCAACTGCTGGGCGAGCAGTTTGGCAATAGTGGGCTTGGCGGCTTCGCGCTCAGCATCGCTCACCTCCGCGTCCAAATCGCTATCCATAGGCGCAAAGGCCTCAATGTCTTGCAAGGCAAAGGTCACCTTGGCATCGATTTGCGCGGGTTTGATCGTCACATCCAGAGAGCTCAGGCCCGGTGGATGCCCAAAAACCCAGCTTGATTGGCAGATCATTAGCGCCGCAAACAGCCTTCTTCCAAGATTTATAGGTCGAAATCTCATCAGACTATCCTTAAAAATTGACCGTGATGGTGCCGCGTACCATGCGCGGCTCTACAGGGTGTTTCAGGAGGCCTGAACCTGCGACGCCGTTGGGATAGTTGTACTCATAGTTGTAGGCAATATCGTTGCTTTGCGAACCTAGGATATTGAAGATATCGATCTCGAACTTGTATTGCTTTTGCTTATAGCCCGCGCCGAGATTGACGATATTGGTATCGCCGGCCCAAACATCACCCGATTCATCCAAGGGTACGCTGCCAAAATGCCGAAAACGCATGGTGCCGAACAAGCCATTGGGCGCTTCGACAAGCGCACCGGCACTCACTACCCGGCCTACTGAATTAGGGATGAATTTGTTGGTGGCACCTTCCGGGGCTTTGTTAAATTGCGCGGTGGTCAGTGCGTAGTCGGCGTCCAGCGTCAGCCATTCGGTGGGTTTGTAATAGTTGGTAAACTCGACACCGTAACGCTGCGATTTTCCGTTGACTTCAGTGGTGCCGGCATCGCCGACGAACACCAACTCTTCGCTGGATTGCAGCCACCACAAGGCAAAAGTGCTGTTCAAACCGGGAATGATAGTAGTACGTGCACCAACCTCGCCGCCGCGCGACCAAGCAGCCGGGCGAATACGCGGACTCACTGCATTGCCGTCCGGGTCCAAATCGGTGCCGGTGACCGGGTGCACTCGCAGCGTGGTGCCCCGCGCATCGTTGGAATGGTAGCCATAACCGATATTCGCGAAATATTCCGTGTCGTACCAAGGACCGACCACCAGACTCAGTTTCGGGCTAACCATGGCTTTGCCACGACTACCCGAGTTGGCGGCATTGGTTTCGGCACTACCGCTGCCGGTGGACAGCACGTCGACGGCATTGTTAATAAAATCACCGCGCAAACCAGCGATAGTGCGAACTTTCTCGTGCCAGTGTGTGGTGTTTTTAAAATAGGTGCCTACGGTGGTCACGCCGACATTGCTCTTGCTGACGGTATTGACGATTTGCCGAGCTTCAGTTTCGTAAAGACCTAAGTCCATGATCTGGTCGTTACGAAATTGCAGGCCGATGCTGTTGTCCATCTCAAACCCGAACAGCTTGTTATAGCGGGTATGCTCGAAATGACCACCGGTTTGCACGCGCCGTTCGGATTGCAAAATCTGGTCGCCGCCGTCGCCGCGGGTAAAACCACTGAAGTTGGAGTACAAATTCAAATCGGTGTAGACCGCATAGATATTGGCGTCATTTTTCCAGTTATCGCCTTGGTTCCAGAAACTGCCGGAGACGCTATAACGGTTGGTCTCGCCGCCATCGGTCGGGTCCATGCTGCCGTACAAACCAATAGCGCCGCTGTCAACCGCGGCTTGCGGGATTTGATGAGTAGCAGTCCAGCTATTGGTATAGGCTTTGCCGTTGATCGCCATACCCCAATCGCCACGGTCCAGGGTATAGCGCATTTGGCCGTTGAATTTTTTAGAATCTTCCGGCACTTCCCAGACGCCATCGTACAAATTAAATTCACCCGCATACAGCAAATCGCCATCACCAACCTTATGGGATTTGGCCACCAAGGTTCGGTAAAAATCGAAGGAACCGGCGGTAAATTTGGCGATGCCTTGATCCAGTTTATCGACGGTGAACATTTTGGCGTAACCAGCCGACGAGAAATCGCCAACTTCCGCGTAATAGGGCCCTTTACCAAACTCAACCTTTTTTACCAGTTCCGGGATGATGCTGTTGATGTCCATGTAACCCTGGCCATGGGCATGGGTGGTCATATTCATCGGGATGCCGTCCACATAGGTAGTGAAATCGGTACCGTGATCCAGATTAAAACCGCGCAAGAAGTATTGATTAGCCTTACCGGAACCGCTGTGCTGGGTAGCAACGGCGCCGGGAATCACTTCCACTAACTCGCCGTTACGCGACAGCGGACGATTTTCGAATTGCTTTTGACTGACCTCACCTTGCGAGGCCGATGCGGCGATCCCAATCAAGTTTTTGCCGCGGCCATCCTCTTCCACTTCCACCGCGCCCAGTTCTTCGGGCTCCTCCTTACTGGCTTTCGCCTTGGCCTTCGCTTTGGCCGGCTTCTCTAGCGTATCGGCAACTTCGGACTGGGCCGGTTGTTCTTGCTCTGCGCCAGGAGCGGCCTGGAGTGTTGCGCAGCTTAGACCCAAAATGATTTCCAGGGCGACAATCAAAGGTTTCTTTTTCATCATTGCAGTATACGGATTCATTTCAGCTCCTTTACTGACCGTTAAAGGGTTTAAGCGCATAAAAAACAGGGACTCGGCGGAAGTGGGTTTGGGCGTACATTGCTTTCCTCATAAATTGAATACGTCGTTGATTTTTATTGTTATGTTTGAAACGGGAAACGCTCTATCGAGCGGTTTTACGGACATTGCAAACGGCAAGCTAATTCGGCTTACCGGAAGCAAATGAATTCTGAAAATGCCGCCCGCAGACCTAGCGTCGGCAGTTAAGGGCGATAGAAAATTAGTAGGGCAAACCAAAATGGCGCGGGCAGAATGCCAACGAAAGTTTTGATCACAGATGGCGCAATCAGACCTGGCGTATTTGATTGTTTGGGTATGGAGATTGCCGCTATCAGGCTGGGCAAATTTCGATTGAAGATCCGACTCTTCAATGAAGGTATTCGGGGTGATGCAGGAATTTTGGAACGCTTTCGGAGCTAAAACATTAGAAACGGGCGGCGAAGTGAGACCAACGCCGTTGCTGAGCAGATGCTTGCCGGGGGTATGGTTGACATCCCGGTAATAGTGTTTGAAATCCAATCCGGCATTAACCAGATGATCCCCGTCGAATATCGCCCTGTCCCGGCAGACCGCTAGACCCTGATCAGCCCGAGTTTTCGCAAGCGGCAAATGACCATGCTTATCGTCAGTATGGGATTCACTGCTGGGTAACCTAAACAAGCCGGAAGGACGATCAGTTTGGGAACTACTTACCTTGTTTCGACAGCCTGCCGACTCGGCGACTGGAGTTCGCTGGCGGGATAGCGCAAAACCCTCATCAACCTCAGCCGTTCGCTGCAGCGTTAGCCAAAAGGGGCTGGTATGCTGAAAATCGGCGTGTCGCACCCACTTAGCAGGCGCATTCAAGGAATCTTCAGTAAGGGGATCGTTGGATTTAGCCAAGGCCGCATTGGCAAACATGGCAGTCAACAGACAAGTGACACAGAACACCACCAGTTTCGCGACCAAAATCCCGGCACCATGCAACAGCAAGGTTGCCAGCATGAAACCCAAGGTATATGAAATCAAACTGGCGGAGGTGGATATTTCCTGGCCGTGCGCGTAACCGTGGAAAAACGCAAAAAAGGCCACGATCAACACGTTAACCTTGGCGCTGAATCGCACTTTACGGGTAATCAATACGCTAAACACAGCACAAGACAAAAGGATAATGCCTTCGACGCTAGGCAGAGCAATACCGGCAGCACCGGCCAAACCGCCCAGACTCATCACCCCGACGAAGGCCAGCGGCAACATCCAAATAGCCTGTCCGCGCAATTGCGCAGCCCAGATGCCCACGGCCAACATCGTCAATAAGTGATCCAGACCGATTAGCGGGTGATTAAAACCATTACTCCAACCGATGGTATCGAAACCAATAAATTGCTTGCTCAAGAAGGCCAGCAGCAACAAAAACGGCAACCCAAACGATAGCAATAGCTTTCCGGGACTAAGTCCGGCATCGGCAAATTTGCTGGTGGGATTGGATTTCATGGTGATTGTGGCAAGAATAAAAAGCTACTTAAAAACTCGGTTCAATAAAAAATACAAACATCAAAAATGATTACTAAACCTCTCCGAAAAGGAACCATCTGTTCCCGACGAGGCCTAGCCGTGTCAGCAAAATACCACCTTCTATCCAGCCTAGGTAACGTAAGCCCTAGACTTAGCGCTCCTTCAAGAGGGATCAGATGATACCGCAAAAATATGAAATTAAAAATTTCACGCTTAATTTAAGTATTCGCTGCGGTTTCGGCATTTTCGAGGCGCCGCGAATTCAGCCAAAACACCAGCCTAAAGTAAGCACTCACAGGGCCTGCGGCGACACGCATTAGCTGTCAAAAACCCAATTGAATTGTCCACGGCCTTCATAGAAACACTTATGAAATTTCCATTGAATCGAGTCGATCAGAAAAACCGAACTAGACATTGAGGTTAATTCTGTATGAAAATAAAAAAAACATTCTTATTTCCATGTTCTGCAACGTCGTGCTTAGTTGCAAGACTGTCCGTGGACGAGTCGATTTTTAACTGTGCGTATGAAAGTGCGCGTGAGAAGCATGACCGCGGTGAGTATGTTGCAGGGCGGCGATTTTGACAGGTATCAGATTCAGCGCGCTATGCCTAACACCGGTTTCGGCGGACATTTTATCGGCAAGGGAGCGAATTTGTGTCGTTAACCCCCGGAGGAACAGCGTCTCCAGGCAATCATCATGATCCAGATGCACGTGCATCGACGACACCACCAAATCATGGGCTTCGTGCTGGTGATTGGTCAAACGTTCCGCCAGATTGCGCTCGTGATGATTGTAGACATAAGACAAGGTGGCAATACTGTAGATGGCTTGATCCTGAACCAGACGCTTGGTTTCTATTTCCTTGCGTAATATGTCGCGCACAGCCTCTGAACGGTTGGAATAACCGCGCGCGGCTATCCATTGGTCGAATTGCTCAGCAAGTTCGTCGCTGAGTGAGATGGTGAAGCGTTCCACAGTATGCTCCTCGTTATTATGATTAAAAAATGCCGGATTATAGCGCAACGCTTGTCTCTAAAGACTCCGCCAAGGCGAATCGATTGCAGCAACGAGTAACATTCCGCCGGTTTTCCGGCTCACTTTTGACAGAGGCATTGCATGTCCGCCGGGCAGTATACCCAGGATAACTTGACCAAGATTCTGATACGCAGTCAGATTGTCATTGCGCTCTTGCTGCTACTAACCTTGGTGGCGGCTGATTTCTGGTTTCCGTCCGCCTACAGCTTAAAAGCAGGTGTTCACGGTGTCAGTGCCATTCTGGCAGTAGTGGTCGGGACCTTTTTGACACATAGAGCTATTCCGTTAATCAGAGGCATGAAAGTTAATCTAGAGTCGTTACGCCGCTGGTTGCTGGCCGCCACCCTGCTGAATCTGGCCGGCGCGATTAGCGGCAATTGGATTTACATGCGCTACCGGGGCCAAGATGGGCCGCGGGACTGGATATTGGCGCATAGACCACTATTTCATAACGTATTAATGGAGTTTAAGGAATTCATCTCACTGTTTCCGTTTCCGTTAATGCTGTCCGCCACCGTATTACTTTATTACTACGGCCTGCCGATGCAAATCCGCCGGGACTTATGCAAATTTGTCGGCATCACCATCTTGGTGTCATGGAGTTTTTTGATGCTCGGCTTTGTGGTGGGCCTGATTCTGGCCAAATTGCGTTTCGTTTAGGGAACTTACGATGGAACTTGATCAACCAAAGTCGCCAACGGCAGAGCAAACACCCTATACAGGGCCTGCCGTAGCTGCCAGCTTATCGGTATTGTTGGCCTTTTTCACGCTAATGGTTAGCCACCATATTTCCAGGTTATCTCCCGGACTGGACAAAATGGTACACAGCTTCGGCTATTGGATACCTGGCTCGCAGGGTAGCGGTCCCGACGGCAGCATTGGCTCCTACACCGGCAAGGAAACCCTGGCTTTAGTGGTATGGTTAGGCAGTTGGCTGCTGTTCCATTCGCTTTGGCGAAAACAAAATTTATCGTTAAGTGCTTGGACAAAGGTTTTTATCATTGCACTAGGTTTGATCACACTTGGTTTCTTCCATCCGTTATCCGATCCCATCGTGCTGTTTATTGCGGATTTATTCTGAAAAGGCCTACTGGAGCTTATGAACAACAAGACCACCAATACCCTGGTCGCCGCACTGGCCCTTATTGGCTTCAGTCTGGCGTGCCATGCCGAAGGCGTATTACTTAAATCAGAGCCTAAAGACAATACCGAGATAGCGAACTTCGATGGCAATATCAAACTCTGGTTTAGCGGTAATGTCAGCGAACGCTCGCCGTCTCTGGTGGTAGTCAATGGTCACGGTAAACGCGTTGACAATGCCGATACCCGATTGGTACTCGGCGAACGCCATCGTTTAACGGCCAGCACCCAAGTCTTGCAGCCTGGCCCGCATGCGATTCGTTACCGAGTCGTCACCGAGGATGGGCTAATCGTCAGCGGTGTACTGAAATTTACAGTGACAGACAACACCACAGGCACTGAGGCAAAACCATGACTACTTTAAAAATCTCGCTAGTGGCACTACTGATGATGCGTTTTACTTGGCAAGCCGGCGCTTCGGTGCCACTGGGCGGCAATCGAAAAGGCGTGGGCGGTGCATTTGATATGTACGGTTGTATGCAAAGCAACGACTATTACGTCGTCAACTTCGCGGCCTACCAATTTGATCCCAGCCAAATCAAGGATATGAAAACCCTGCCAACTGCGGAATGTATTGACATCCCCTTGGTTGGCAAAACCCAGATAACCCTGGACTTGCTGGATAGAGATGTGCGCAAAAAACAGGTGGCGCTGAAAATCCTCCGCGAAGACGGCCAAACGCTTACCGAACTGCCAATGGCGGTTGCCAAACAAGGGGTGGTTTCGGTCAGCGTGGATTTCAAATCTGCCGGCAAATACCAGGCGGTATTGCAGGTTAAAGACAGCGATCTGAATATCGATCCGGAAATCAGCGCCTTGCATATCCCGCTGACGGTTGCCTTGGTTGTTGAACAACCCGTGAGCGAGAAACCTCTGTGGATATTTTTCATTGTTATCGGCTTATTGGTAGCAGGTTTAGCGTATTTCCTGCCACGACTGCTGAGCTCAAAACCAGCCGCTACAACGCCTGAGTAACTCCAAGAACGTCTGGCAGCGGGTCCAACTAGTAAGGGGTTTTTCTTCAGCTCTGGCGCGCATCACGACGCGTGCCGGACAGACCGATATTACCCACACTTATCCCAATAACAATCACTCAGGAGAGACCGTCATGAACTTATCACGTTTAGCTGCCGCAATACTGATCGGCTCCACCAGTCTCTTGCTGGCCTGCGCTGATCTGCAGCACCACGAACACGAACATCAACAAAGCGCGCATTTTACGCCCGGATTGGGTGAAATCATGGCGCAAACAGCGGTTCGTCACACCAAACTTTGGTTTGCCGGACAAGCGCGAAACTGGGAGCTAGCGGCATATGAAGTCGATGAGTTACGCGAAGGCTTTGCAGATGCCGGTAAGTATCATCCTACCCACAAGCAGATTAAACAACCGGTTCCGGAATTGATTGCGCAGTATATGGATAGGCCACTCGCGGGAATGGAACAAGCAATCAAGGACAAAAACCTGCCGATGTTTATCGAAAATTACAATGCAATCACTGCGGCCTGCAATGCTTGCCATCAGGGCACCGAGTTTGGTTTTAACATGGTGACACAACCCAGCTTTAATCCATTCGCGAATCAGGCGTTTGGCAGCGGAAATTAGCTGTAAACTGCTTAGTAATTCGTGCCTTGCAGCATAACTAAAGGGGAATAGAGAGATTATATACCTTTCAAATCTCGGAAAATTCTCTCCCTCGCCCTCAGGGAGAGAGTTGCGGAAAGGGAATCAAAAAACCCAAATTCGAAGTGCGATGACTATACAACCAGGGAACAATTCCATGGTTGTATGTTTTGCCTGGTTAGTTCCGTTATAGGTAATTTGTCAATTTGGCAAATCCTTCGCGGACCTCTTTAAGTTCTTGCTCTGTACCTGCAAAGTCAGATTTTTTTGCCAGATCTCTCGCTTTTTTTAATCTCAATACCACTTTGTCGCGCTCGAATTCAAATTTGTAGTTGGCGCTCAATTCGCTGGCATTTTCGGAAATATCCTTAATCAACGTGGCAATCTCTTGCGAGTTGCCGGACGGAATCGCATTCAAGGCTAGTTGAACTTTGGCATCCACCTCTTTCAATATCGTAGGTACGTCTTTCTTGGCTTCTTTTGCAAAGGTTGATGCGGAGAAACCCTGCATCGCAAAAAACATGATGAATGCGATAAAAATCTTTTCTAGTGTCATATCCAAATCTCTTCAGTGAATAATTTAATTTCAGCGTAATGAATTTCTTTCTGATCTAACTTCAGTTTCTTCTATGCTCCTTTCTTGTTGTAAATTGTTGGGTATCAGCCAAGCCCTTAATTACGGTTCGCCCTGAACCCGTCAAAATGAGAACAAAAACTGGTTTCGGCAGGCTCTGCCCAAACGGAGTGGCTGGAAACAAAGAGGCAGGATGGATAGTTGAACTTGGTGTCTAACAACATCGGCAATCAATGACAGGGGGCACAATGTGGATCAACAACCAAACTGCGGCTAACTCTAAGCTGCCGATCTGACGAGTGAATAACGGACTTTTAGCCGCGCAAATAGGCCGCTCATAGCAATTCCGATCGCTAGCAGTAGCACAGTGGTTAGCGCAAAGCCGCAGGTGTAGGCAACCGCGTCGATATCCAACCACATATCGAAGGCATGCACATAACCTTTAAATACCGCCACGTTACCCAAAACGATTAGACCGACAGGCAATGCCACCTTGCGCCCCAAAGCCAGCAACAGCCCCAAAACCAATAACGATAGATTCATGGTGGTTTCGGCATGAATAATTTCAACAGCTAGAAAGCCAAGAGAGCCGCCGAGCAGCATCAGCGCGACAAACAGCGCAGTCATAAACTGGCAGCCAAGCTTGCTGTAGCGAGACAGCCACAGCCCAACTGCCAACATGGTTAGAATATGGTCGGAACTCTCCAGTGGATGGATCAACCCGCTAAGGAAACCGACGGTCTCATTCGGCCAGTGCCAAGGATGGGCGGCACTAACCTCTGGCAGCGTCAGCATCGCCAAACCGGATATTTGAAAAAATTTTGCCGTGAGATTCATGCTTATCCTCCAAATACAAGTAATAAAATTGGTTCGGAAATTGGTTTTATATAGTTAAAAAAATCTTGACGCGCCTGTCGGCAAAACGCAGACCAAAGCGCCAAACCTATTCTCAGATTGTCGAGACAATAGAAATACAATCGAGATTAACGGACTTTCTAAGTCCTATATATGGATTTTGCATTTCCGCTACGCCTTGTTCGACAACCGTATCCTCTATTTATGTATTCAGGTCCCTAATAGACCCTGCTTTTCCCAGATCACCGCTTTTAAATCATTCTGAAAATTGACAGCCGAATGGCTCACATTTTCAATAAAAAAGCTCCGGGATTACTCGATCAAATTCTTGTTTACCAGGCTTTAAATTTTATATTTGCGAGTTCCAAAAAAGGTGCAATAAGCCATAGAGGCTAACTTTCGTAAAAAAGAGATTGCCTCCACTTTCTGGGAGTACCTATTGCACCGAAAAGCTCCCTACACGAAAAAGTCTTAATAGATTCGGCTAACAACCGCGTTTGACAGTGCCGAATCCTAACTCCTCTGTTGAGAAGGCAGAGCGATTTTAGCACTTTTATGAAAAAAAACTTATTTTTCTTACAGCTATTTCAAGTCATCTTTTGTTCGCAGGTGCCTCAAAATTCGTATTTGAAACCCGCCTGTACCCAACGCGGGATACCCGACTGAAGACCCCGCAATCGGTCGGTAATGTTGGGGGCTATCCAAGCTTGCAGATATAATCGTCGGCACTTGCCTTAAAGCCGTCGACATTTTCGTGCCAGGCATCGCGAGCGGTCAGCACGATAACCGGCATGCGGTTGCCGGCTTTGCGCCAAGACTTGAGTACATCCAAACCGGCGAATATAGGCTTGCCCAGAATTAGGATAGCGGCACGTAATGTTCGGCGGCTCCCAGGAATTCGCCTTGCTCACCGTCGCCCGGAGTGTCGAGAATATAGCCGGCGCCGCGCAAATTGGCGGCCTGCGGCAACCCCAAAAGGCCGAATCGTCGTCAAGCAGTAGCGAACGCATTAGGGCCAGTCTGCTTACATCGCGTGCATTTTGTAATCTACGCGGGGGTAGCCTTTTTTATCGCGCGGATCGGCGCTATCCGCGGTTTCCTGAGCGTTGCGTTGTTGCAAGGAGTTGGAAATCATCTGCTCCCAATTTTCGTACCGGACATAGTCCTTATCGCCGGCCGCTTTGCGCTTTGTGAAATTGTCTTTCCCCAAGTCGGTCAACTCTTTTGAAGTTTTACCGTCGATAAGTTGCAAAAACTCGTCATTGTTCTTGATTTGATCGCGCAACAACCAATAAGAGACCTCAAACGGCATACGTTCAGCTTCCGGTAAATGTTCTTTAATGTAAAAAACCGACTTCTGCGCGGACTGTAAACTCCGTGCATTGATCTGATTCGCCTTGCTGCAAGCAATCATGGTCAATCCAAGCGATGCGATTAAAACCATACCTAAAATTCTCACGCTACCCCCCTAGAGACTACGCTGTAGCCTGTTCCCGTTATTGCCGACAAAAATTAACGACACACTTTCAGATAAACCTAATAGGCAACGGATTGTAGCACTGTTAAGATAAAAATTTTATTACTCTTACGTCTAGCCGAAATTTATCCCTATGGCATAACCGATCCACCAACTATCTTTCTCGGCACGACAACTTACATCGTTAGCGGAACGCGAACGACACAGCCCGAAAGTAGATTGATTTTTATCAACTGCATTGCCTTAAAATACTGAGAGCTGGAGCGGCTATTACGTCGAAAACATCTGGTTTGGCCGGTCCAGTATCCGCACCGATAGATGGAATGGTGAGACAGGCGCTTAGCGGCCAGAACAGTGCGATCGGATTTTCCGCGATTTGCGCAGAGTCCGATACCCTGGCGTCCATCTCACCGATAGCGTTTCGCCATTTCGCTCAATGGCTTAGCTTTAATTTTACCGGCGTGCCCGGCCGAGCCGAAGGCTTCGTATCGTGCTCGGCAAAGTGTCTGCATGGCGTCTCTGGCGGCTTGGTATATCTTGCGGGCATCCAGCTCCGATACATTTTCCGGTTGGGCGACAAAGCGACGAATCGCGCCGGTGGACGCCATGCGCAAGTCGGTATCGATATTGACTTTCCGCACACCGTATTTAATCCCTTCCACTATTTCCGTAACCGGCACACCATAGGTTTGGGGAATATCACCACCGTAATCGTTGATGACTTGCAGCCAGTCTTGCGGCACCGAACTGGAGCCGTGCATCACAAAATGCATATTGGGTAGGCGTTGCTGCAGGGATTTAAGGCGGCTGATCACCAACACTTCGCCGGTGGGCGGCTTACTAAATTTATACGCGCCATGACTGGTGCCGATGGCCACCGCCAATGCATCGATTTGCGTTTGTTTGACAAACTCCACCGCCTCGTCAGGATCGGTCAGCAAGCGACTGTGATCTGCATCCTGCTGATTTTCCAACGAGCCCAGACAACCGATTTCGCCTTCCACCGATACGCCACAAGCATGCGCCATGTTCACAACGCGGCGGGTCACCTCGGCGTTATACTCAAACGAAGCCGGGGTTTTCATGTCCTCCAGCAAAGAGCCATCCATCATCACCGAGCTAAAGCCGGATTGAATCGCCTGGGCGCAGGTGTCTGGCGAAGGCGCGTGATCCCTATGCATAACCACCGGAATATGCGGGTATTGCTCGACGGCAGCCAATATCAAATGCCGCAGAAATACCTCGCCGGCATAACGATTCGCCCCAGCCGAGCCTTGCATGATCACCGGACTGTCGCAGGCATCGGCCGCCTGCATAATAGCCTGCACTTGCTCCATATTGCTGATGTTAAAAGCCGGCACGGCAAAGCTGTGTTCCGCCGCGTAATCCAAAAGTTGTCGCAATGATATTAAAGCCACGATTGGTTCTCCTTAGTTTCTTTTCATAGTTATTTGAGCGCGGATAGATGTTCGGTTGAGCAAGCGACACAATTTTGGGGACGAATGGGTTTGCCGTTTTGCAAATATTTCAGCCCGTGGTCGAATAAACTCGACGGCGGATTAACGCTTTATAAATCCAAACCTACAAACTACCCGCACCACGGAGTCAAACACTCGCTTTTGCTGGACAACAGTGCGGCTGCTGGCACAAGGGCAATGCAGGAAGTAGTCGCAGAAAGGACTGTGGCGAGGAAGTTTATTTTCATACGCTCATCCTTACCTACTCCGCCACGGAGAAGGACGTAGTGACTCAAAAACTCTCGCCGTCGCGGCGAATCAGCCGCTTGTTTAAAGCCTGCCGACTGATACCCAGCAAGCCCGCGGCAACGCCTTGATTACCTTGAGCGCGCTGTAAGGCTTGGCTAATCAACGCGTCCTCGGCTTCCTTCAAAGTGGGCAAGCGCTGCGGAAAATTGCCGGCTGAGATCGTCTGCCCATTCGGCGCATTGCCATCGGCATGCACGGGCACCACATCGGTGATGACCTCCTTAAAACTCTGCAAGGACAACACGGCACCTTGACTGCGAGCAACCGCGTCGAATGCCATGCCTTCTAGCTCGCGGATATTGCCGGGAAACGAGTAGTTATGCAACCACTGAAATAGCGCCGGCGGCACGCTTGGCGCGGGTTTTCCGAGGCTCTCGGCGGCTTTCTCCACAAAATGCAGCGTGAGTTGCGGCAGATCTTCCCGGCGCTCGCGCAGTGGCGGCAATTGGATGTGATGGGTTCGCAAGCGAAAGTACAAATCCTTGCGAAAAGCCCCAACCTCGACTTGCCGCCTGACATCGCAGTGGGTCGCGACGATGATGCGCGCCCGACTTTGCCGGGGCCGATCCGCACCTATCGGGTAAAACGAGCCATCCTGCAATAAACGCAGCAGTTTGACCTGAGAAGCAATGCTGAGGTCGCCGATTTCATCCAGAAATAAAGTACCCTCTCCGGTGCTGGCGATTAAACCGTCGCGAGCTCGCTCGGCACCGGTAAACGAGCCCTTAGCGTGGCCGAATAGCGTATCGGAAAACAGCGTATCGTCCAGACCCGCAACGTTGACCGCCACCAGATCGCCGGCTCGCCCGGACACATGATGCAAGGCGCGGGCAATTAACTCTTTGCCGGCTCCGGTTTCGCCGGTAATCAACACCGGCTGCGGGGAGGCGGCAATCGCTTCGATGTAGCGAAATATCGCAAACATGGCCGGACTCTGCGTGACGATATCAGAAAATCCGCTTGGTTCGTGTGGGCTGTTGGTCAACAGCCTATCCTTTAGCAACAAAAACTCCGTGCGCAGTATGCTGGCCTCCACCGCCCGCCGCACTGCGGCCACCAGACAGTTTTGCTCCACCGGCTTCAAAAGATAATCGCTCGCGCCGCAGCGCATACACTGCACTGCTATCTGCAAATCGTTGGTGGCGGTCATCATGATCACCGGAATTTCTGGGTACTCGGCGGCTATCTGTTCCAGCAAGTCCTGGCCGGAGAGATGCGGCATGGTGAGATCCAGCACAATCACGCCGATAGACCGACTGGCCAGCAACGCTAACACCGTCCGGCTATCGTCCAGAGTCAACACCTCGGCGAATCCGGCGCTGCGTAATACCAGACTCGCGCTGTGCAACAACTGCGCTTCATCGTCCACCAACAAGATGGGCAACTTACCCAGATTTTTAGAGTGCATGATGCGCTTCCATCACGGGTATCGAATGTTCTGAAAAAATAATGCTGGCGCAGGTGCCTTGACCCGGCTCGGATGAAAAACTTAAACGGCCACCCTGAGCGCGCAGCAGGGATGCACTGATGGCCAAACCCAAGCCGGTCCCGCCATTGGCCTGTTTCGTGGTAAAGAAGGGATCGCACAGTTGCTGAATATGTTCGGCGGCTATGCCAATACCCTGATCCCGAACTTCCACGCAGACATGCCGACCGTCAGCCACTAGTTTGGTGGCAATGCTGACCGCCTTTTGCGGGCCAGACAACGCTTCCAAGGCGTTGATCAGCAGATTAACCAGCACTTGTTCCACCTGCTGCGGATTGCCGTGCAACAACGGTAAGTCTTCTGTCGAATCGACGCTGAAATGCAGCGTTTTCTGGGCTATCAAATGTTTCAATAAGCGTACAGCCCGTTCCACCACCTCATTAATAGCAAAACAAACCTGAGCTTCTCCGCTTTGCGGGCGGGCATAATTTTTCAGTTCGGCGACGATACGCTCAATGCGTTTGGCGCCATCTTTGACGTCATGGATCAACACCGCCGCGCTATCACGCATTTCGCTGTAGGGTAAACCGCCCAGCGAGAACTCGCCGTTCGCTTGATAGTGATCCTCCAAAATCTCCAGTGCGTCGCTCCAAATACCGGCAAGTAAGCCGGAATTAAATAAAATCAGTTGATTCGGGTTATTGATTTCGTGCGCAACGCCGGATACCAAGGTACCCAATGCGGTCATCTTATTGGCCTGGATCAATTGCAGCTCTTGCTGGCGGGCGACCTGTTCCAAATGCTTGCGGGCACTAATATCGCGGATGATCGCGGTCAGATAGCGCTCGGTCCCGCGAGTCCAGTGAGATAGCGACAATTCGACCGGAAACACGCGCTGCTCCCGAGTGATAGCCTTCGTTTCCAGCATCGGACTATTGGGGCTTAAGCGTTGCTTGAGCGCTTGCTCTTGGTCAATCTGTTCGAGAACGGCTTGCGAAGGGTTAGCCAGTAAATGTCGCAAGGGCTGGCCCAATATCTGATCTGTCTTATACCCGAACATCAATTGCGCACCCTGATTCCAAGACACGATGTTACCTTGTATGTCTGTGGAAATAATCGCTTCTTGCGCCGAGTCAGTGATGGCGCGCAGCCGGGCTTCGCTTTCCCGTAACCACGATTCGGCTTGCAAGCGTTCGTTGGTTTCTTGTTGCAAGTTGGCGTGCGCCCGGCGTAAATCCAGGGTGTTGGCCCTGAGCAATGCGAACTGGTACAACAAATAAGCCAGCAGCACCACGGCCACCAGATAAAGGGACAGGCGATACACTTCGGCTTGCTGTTCCTCGCTGTCGCTATCTTGACGCAATGCCTGCTGTAAATCATCGACCCGGCTGACAATGGGCTGGTCGATGATCTGTCGTAAGAGCGCATCCACTTTGGGCGACTCTTCGATGATCAACCGACCGTGAGCGATCAGCACGCGGTAATCGTCCGATAGTGAAGCGAGCTCCGCCAACCGATCCAACTCCAACTGAATTTCCTCGGCCAATTCGGGCTTTGGACTATCCATGAAACTGAACATCAAACGCCATAAATTACCTAGCTTTAGGGTATCCCCGGGAACTGCGTTCGCTCGTAAGGTGTTGCCGATCGTTTCAAAAGACATCACCGAATTACGCAGTAAAGCAATGTCCGATTTCAGGTACTCGATTTGCACCAAGCTATTTTGCACAATTGCGGTTAACTGCTCTGCCAAGTTGCCCATCCGGTTTCCCGCGTTGCCATTGGCCGGTTTCAATTCAGCTTGCAAACTCTGCGATAGCCGGAGCAATTCCTGGCCGGCTTTGGTGAGTGCATCGTAGTTAGCCAATAGACCGGCGCGCGCCAGCAAAATATCGCGCAGTATTTCCGCATCGCGTAATTCGATAATACGCAGCGTGGTTTGCAGACGGTTACGCCGTTCCAGTTCGGGACTGGCGCTTTGCAGCCACAAATAGGTTAAGGCCAGCAATAGTCCGGCGACGATCAGCCTGGGCTGCCAGGAAATAGTGGTCATGGATTCGCCGTTTTCTTGATGTCTAACGTCTTGCCGGCGTACTCGCCGGTCAAGGTATTTAAAAACTTAACGATAGCATCGCGTTGCTTTGCTGCCAGCCGCTTGCCCAATTGATGCTCGGCCATCGTGTCCACCGCCGCTTCCAGATTGGCGGCGCGGCCGTCATGAAAATACGGCGCGGTAACTGCGACATTGCGTAAACTCGGCACGCGAAACACTCCTTGATCTCTGTCATTGCCGGTCACACTATAACGCCCTTGGTCCACGGGGCCCTGCTCGCCTTGCGGTGCGCCGAATATGCCAAATTTTTGAAACAGATTGCCGCCCAAATTAACGCCCTGATGGCAAGCCACGCAACCCAGCGCATTGAACAGTCGATAACCCTGCTGTTCGTCCGCATCAAGCACGGCAGTGTCGCCACGCAAAAACCGGTCGAAGCGCGCATTCGGCGTGACCAAACTGCGCTCGAAATTGCTCAAGGCATCGACCACATTGGCTTTCGTCAAACCGTCCGGATAGACCCGGCTAAACGCTTCGGTATAGTCGGGCTCGGCGCGCAGACGCTGGATCAATTCTGGCCATTTAGCGTTCATGATTTTGGGGTTAAGCATGACTTTTTCGGTATGTGCTTCCAGCGTAGTCACTACCCCATCCCAATTAAAAAAGTAGTTGAAGGAGACATTGAATAAGCTGGGCGTGTTGCGCAGCAGCGAAACACCATCAGCCGATTCGGCGCGGACCTTGCCGTCCATGCCGCCGCTGTCTAGCGGATGACAACTGGCGCAGGAGCGCTTGCCCTGGTCGGAGAGTTTAGGATCGTGGAATAAGCGTTGCCCCAACACCACGCTCGGCGTATCGGCATCGGCCGTGAGCGGCAGCGGTGCCAGCGGTTCCGGGGCTTCAGCCTGTGCAGCCACCGCTAACGCCATACCCAGACATACCGCCCTATAAAGCCCAGAATTAGTTTTCTGCGTCATGTTTGCTTGAACCGATGGGTGGTTTAGAAATCCGGGTTCATTCTATCCTCGATTGAAATGGCGGTAAGCCTAAATTTCGCGGTGAAACCACTGACTTGTATAGTATTCGCCGGGTAGTGTTTAAGGACACTTAAAATCTGTTGATGCCGTTCGGGGCTCGACAAGCGCAGCTCGATTGCTTTCAGTAACACAGCGACCTAACTCAGCCTGCCGACGGACTCAATCGGGGCGCTCACAAAAGTCGGGCAAACGGTCGGATAAAGTAGCTGGCTAATTCCTCTCCTCTTGCCTTTGCAGCAGAGCGGCAATGCCATAAAAACGGGGAACACGCTTAGTTGACGATATTCGTTAAACAGTGGAGGCATCGACCCCCTAAAAAGCAGCCTGCGACAAAAGTTGCCGACTAGACAGCCATGGCAGCGGTTATAAGCCCTCTTTCACCTGATATCCCACCGCCTTCAAAACTTTTCCTTGCAACTTTCGTCGCAGGCCACGGTGAGAAAAATAACGCCATAAAAATACTCAAAATACTGATTGTAAACATCTTTTTATTAAACACTCTATTGGCATAGTACTCGCATTACTGAAGACAGAAGCTGCCAGCAGTTTCTTTATCCAAGACGTATTCTCAACAATTTACTCTTTTTAGGACTATGCCCATGCAAACCAAGTTAATCCCCATTCTGGCTATTTCCACGCTATTCGCCACTAATGTCCACGCTACAACCTTTTCATTCAGTACCGGCAATCCGGATTACCGAATCGCCGCCGGCGCACAAGCGGGCAGCAGCGTTAAGGAAATAGAATCGGCGGACGATTTCCTGTTGACGAAACAAACCGATCTATATCAAGCCAGTTTCACCGGACTGCTGGCCAATGGTGCCAAGCTCAGCGACATCGAGAACGTCAATGTGGAAATCTATCGGGTATTCGATAGAGATTCGGTGAATCCACCGTCCGGGCGCGTCCCGACCCGCAACAACTCGCCAGCAGATGTGAGGTTTTTAGGCCGCGAATCGGCCAGCAATTCCCTGAGTTACACCATCACCTCATTAAACGCCAACGCCTCGGCCGCCAACTCGGTCATATACGGCATTAATCCGCTGCCCAATCAAACCACCGGCGGCGAAGGCGCGGTCTATGGGCAAGAGGTCCGGTTCGACATAAATTTTAACGACCCAATTTCGCTCGCGGCAAACCGCTACTTTTTTGTGCCGCAGGTGGAATTGAAAAACGGCAATTTCCTCTGGCTGTCGGCAGCCAGACCGATTGTCGGCGGCAGTGGTCCGTTTAGCCCGGATTTGCAAGCGTGGATACGTGATGAAAATCTGGACCCCGACTGGCTGAGAATTGGCACCGACATCGTCGGCGGCACCACCTTTAACCAAGCCTTCTCAGTATCCGGCGTTTCCGCAGTGCCACTACCCGGCGCCACCTGGCTGTTTCTAAGTGGCATGCTGGGTGTAATGGGTTTGGGCAAACGTAGAAAGGCCGGCGCATAAATCAGTCAGCACCTCCTCCCTAGTTGCCATGTCGCTGGCGAGTTTCTCGCTGGCGGCATGGTTTTTTTGCACGCTCATCTCCCGTGAAACTCGTCAAGCACTGAGCTAAAAAGCCGGCACTGGGCCGGCCTCTGTTTCCTGGTCGAAACGGCTTACTTCAAGAAAAAGCCCATTTCAGCCGGCGGTAACGGCTGAGGATTTAGGCTTACCAAGGAAACCTTGCTAACCGCGGTCCCCATTACATCCAGTAGCGGACCGGGTTTTGGCCCTTTCCAGAAACCGGGGTAAACCGTTCCGCACCAGCCGCCGGATACATTTTGCAGTTCTTCTGCATTCAGAACTCGGAAACTTTGGTCTAATTGAGCGTTCATGTGACTGACTCCTTTGAAATATCGAAAAATTGCCCCCTAAAAAGGCGGCTCCAAACCGTAAGTCGAACCGATCGGTCTTGAAACAGATCGTTAGTCCCTAGGCAATTGCGGCTAAGACGATTCAACTTGCTATTGCTCCTGAGCAGAAAGATCCCTGTTCTGCTCAGGAGCCAGAAAGCCACGCGTATTTCTCTCTGACCGGCGACGAACGACTATTAGTCGTGTCACAAATCCCTGTAATCAGCCGGCATAATCACTCTACGACTGCCGCAACCGTAAATCTGTGGAAAAATACCAAGCGCTAAAGGCAATAGTCCCTAGCGCCCCAAGTACCCTACTCTAACCATAATTACTAACGCTTTAGGTGGCGTAACACTGATACGATTGCTCTAAAGCGGTGCCCAAAAAACCAACAGGAGAAAATCATGCAGAAGTTTGTGTGCGGTTTGCTGATAACGATGGCATCAGCCACAGCCAATGCCCTGCCGCCACCCGTGGCGAGATCCTTACCACTTGAAGAAATCAGTCTGGAACACATTCAAATTCAAGGTCAGATACAAACCTGGCGTTTACATAAGGTTTGTATCGACGGCCAAGCCTATCTGCTAATCCCCGGCACCGCCGGTCCGGGCGGTATCTCGGCAGCTTACAAGGACGGCAAGCCGGAACAATGTCAGATACATCCTGCTGAGAAATGAGCTGTCCATTGAGGCTCAAAAAAGACGCTGTGAAAAATGGCGAGCACTAGCTTGGGATCTTATGGCTTTTTGGCGGAGATTTACCTACGTAGCACAAGAGCGGGTAGCCAACCCTGAAATCTCCTCGCTCTCGTGCGGACGAATGCCAGACTAATGTGCGTTGGATTCCCGCTTTTGCGGACGTAAACGGCCACAGTCGGATCAATAGTCTGGTAAAGCACTTTACGATGATCGGAAAGGTGATTGGTTTTCGGGTTTAATCGAATCGATGCCTTCCATTTACGAATTAATGGTCCGGTTATATTTTCCTAATATGTCCCAGAAGGTTATGAATAACGCGGCAATAATAGGGCCTAATACAAAGCCTGTTAATGAAAACCAGCTTATTCCGCCCAGGGTTGACACCAGGACCAGATAATCGGACATTTTGCTGTCTTTGCCTATCAGCCTTGGCCGCAAAAAATTATCGATCATAGCAATCACAAAAATACCGACTGCTAACACGATAACCGCCTTTAAAGTATGACCCTGTAAAAATAAAATGACCGCAGCAGGCCCCCAAATTAGCACACTGCCTATCGGCAATAACGATAAAACTATCATTAACATACCCCATAAGAATGCTGCTGGAATACCTATAAACCAAAACAATACCCCCCCGATACTGCCCTGGATGGCAGCGACCAGTAATCCGCCTTTGACAGTCGCTCTGGCTACGCTGGTGAAACGCTCGAATAATTCTATTTCGATTTTGTCGCCTATTGGGATTAGCGATATGAGTTTTCTTATCAATTGCTGGCCATCTCGTAGAAAAAAAAACAGCATGTAAAATGACAAGGCCACCTGAACAATCAAATTCAATAGGTTCTGGGTCATTGCTGGGAGTTGTTGCGCTATATATTGCACGGCTTGGGTAAAAGCATTTCCGGCTGAGGCGCTTATCTGCCCAACGCTTATTTCCTGTATATGAGAAAACTTATTGAATTCTGGTAAAAGAAGCGCGAGGGTTTCTTGAAAATAAGCTTGAGGATTGATGTCCCCGCTTTGTATTTTTTGATAATAAACAGCGCTTTCCTCCGTTATCATCAAGATTATACTTAACAAGGGAATAAAAAAGACCAGGATAATCACCATCATTGTGAATAATAGCGGCAGTATTTCCGAGTTTTTAAAATAGCGTTTAGTCCTTTCATAAATCGGGTAAAACACAACCGCCAGAATGATTGCCCAAAAGCAGGCCAATAAAAAGTCTTTAATCAAAAGAAAAAATGAGACCGTCACAAATAAAACGAGGGTCAGAAAAAAAATATAAGGGGTATTTTTTTGCATGGACACCAACTTAAAGCTAATGAATAGTTTTCGCTACCTATCATTGCTGGGGTAAGTCCCCCGACGCTGTTAGCTTCGGGGTATGAAGTCCAGCGATACTGAAGCCTGGGCTTGGACCTGGTGCAACCAGTGATCAAGTATAAAGAGCAGTGTGCTCTGGCCTAGCCTATTAGAGAATGGCGACCTGATCCGTTCGGCATCTAACATTGGTCGCGGATTTATTCAGAATTACCACACGCTGCATTTTGGGCGCGTTTGATTCGACCCTTGGCGTTGAGTGTCATATATTATTTAGAAGTGGATTCTAGCGGTGAAAGCAAAGGGCTCGGCTTGTTGATGTTTGTGTAAGCCGGTTAAACTAGGATTTTGCCGCTTTACTTTGGCTGTCGTCGGATAAGCCACTAAATATTACCAGCGTGCGCTAAACGGCAAGATTGATGCTAAACCGGGACTACCAACTCAACTAAAAAATGGATTTTCCACGATGAACCCACAACAAGAAGTCTTTGAAGTTCGTATCTGGCCGCCCTGCTCGATCATACATCGGTCAAATTCCAGCGCCACCGACCCAATCATTTGCAACTGCCGCGCGGATACGGCGCGCGGGGTTGGGCAGGACTTCAGCGCAATTAGAGCCGGTTGTTCGAACCTATAACTCAAAAGCAAGAAAAACATGACCGCAACCCTAAACATCAACAGCATCCGCAAACGCGCCGCCGAATTCGCCAAGGATTTTGCCGGTGTAACCTACGAATCCGGTTTCGATCAAAAATTTGTCAATCGCCTGTGCTGGGTATTCGGCATTTCGGATTATCGTCTACTGGACTTTCAGACCCGCGTCAAAAAACTGGGTAACCAAAACGGTCGTATCGATGCGTTTTTGCCCGGCAAACTACTGGTGGAAATGAAATCGGGCAACAAGAATTTAGATGCTGCGTACGTGCAAGCCACCGAATATTTGCCCGGCCTGAAAGATGAAGAGTTGCCGCGTTACATATTGGTCAGCGACTTTGCCAATCTGCACCTGTACGACCAGGAATCCAAAGCGCCACGGCTGGAATTCAAGTTGGCCGACTTCCCACAAAACATCGAGCCCTTCCTGTTTCTAGCCGACTATGAAGCCATTGCGGTAGAAGCCGAGCAAGAAGCTAACGAAAAAGCCGCCGACAAAATGGCTGGCTTGCACGATGCCATCAAGGCCACCGGCTATGAAGGCAAGGATTTGGAAACCTATTTGGTCAGGTTGCTGTTTTGCCTGTTTGCCGACGACACCGGCTTGTTCGGCCAAAACGGCCAGTTTCTCAATCTGTTGCTCAACCACAGTAAAGTGGACGGCTCCGATTTACACGGCGTGCTGTCGGCGATATTCGACACCCTCAACCGTCCCGAGGACAAGCGCCCGAAAAACCTGCCGGAACATCTATCCGCCTTTCCCTATATCAACGGTGCGTTGTTTCAGAATGGCTTGGCGCAATGCTATTTCGATGAAGCCGCCCGCAAAACTTTGATCGAATGCGCTCGCATTGACTGGAGCAAAATCAGCCCGGCCATTTTCGGCTCGCTGTTTCAAGCCATCATGCACTTCGACGACGAAGCTGGCAAAGCCAAAACCAAAAAGCGTCGCGAATTCGGTGCCCACTACACCAGCGAAGCCAATATTCTGAAAGTGATACGCCCGCTGTTTTTGGACAATCTAAAAGCCGAGTTCGAGAAAATCCGCAAGGACAAGAAGAAACTGCCGGCTTTTCAACAAAAACTGGCCGGCCTGAACTTCTTCGACCCGGCCTGCGGTTGCGGCAATTTTTTGGTGATTGCTTACCGGGAATTGCGCTTGCTGGAAATGGAAGTCATCGAAGCGCTTTGGGGCAAATCGTTGACCGGCCAGCTCGATGTCGATACCTTGATGCATTGCAACGTCAACCAATTCCACGGCATCGAAATCGACCCGTCCGCCGCGCAAATTGCCACGGTCGCGTTGTGGTTGACGGACCATCAAATGAACCTCAGGGTACAACGCTTTGGCAACTATTACAGCCGGATTCCGTTGGTCAAAAAAGCCAACATCGTTTGCGGCAATGCCCTGCAATTGGACAGGAACGAAGTGCTACCAGCGAAACAATGCAGTTTTGTGATGGGAAATCCGCCGTTTTTAGGGAAAAAAGAACAATCTCCAGCGCAAAAAGCAGACCTTGAACCTTTGTTGAAAGCCATCAAAGGCTCTGGTGTACTTGATTATGTCACGGGATGGTATGTAAAGGCCGCTGTTTATATCCAAGAAAACAAGAGCATGTTGGCGCCGATTGAAA
>MSXO01000065.1 GCA_002083615.1 Proteobacteria bacterium ST_bin11
ACGTCCTCACGGACGCACTCATACCCGCCTGGAAGCGGGTATCCAGTTTCAAGGATGGTGGCTTCGAGCGATCCTGCGGCCTGGATTCGCTCGCGGTCCGCAGCTCCGGCAATTCATGCCGGAATGACGCATCTATCAATGAATCTGACAAAGTAGAACTAAGGATATAATTAAATAGACTTAGGGTATTTACCCAAACCGCCTTCCTTCAATTTTCGTAATGTACACGATTACCGGGTTTCCCTTCCATTAACCTCGTAAAAACTGTTCAAATCGAATCCGGTCAGAACGTTCCTCATTGTTTGAAATAAGTGTTATATGCATAACCGAGGGCAGTTCTGCCTTTGCGATCCTCCTCTTCAAGCCTGGCGTCCCAGTCGCTTATCTGAATCTCGCTGAACCCGCGCAATTCACCTTTGCGAGACTTAACAATTTCCGCCACAAGTTCGTTGGCGCGCTTAGCTTCAATATTCGGATAATGCACCGCAATATACAAAGCGAGCGTCTGTTGATCCTCTAGGAAATTTATCCCTTGCAGTGTCCGAATATGCTGAATGTTATGGTGCTGGTTTACTGCCGCGATATTTCGCTGTATCCCTCCTATCAATCGGTTATCGCTGACAGTTTCCGGCAGGGTCCGCTTCAAGCCGGTACTGAGCATTTGGTCTGGTGCGCTGCTTTTCGCGCTACTATTCTCCATCATCTTGTAATAACGGGCTGCTTTGACACGCAGTATAAAAGTGTGGCAAAGCTCATCAGCGAGTCTTTGGCATTGTTTGGCGTGCGTCAATTTTATTGAAACCTCCGTGTCGTCAAGCTTTCCAATCACCGCGTTAATACCTGTGTTGATTTCGGTCATCAAGGCCGTTATGTATGTTTTTTTCTTGGTTCCGTAGACCTCGTCGGTCTTGCCCAAAAATTTGTCCGATTGCATGCCGGTAAATTTTTTAGCTCCAACATCATAGAGTTCCGGAAATTTTTTGTCGGCAACCTTTTTGAATTCCGTCGTTATTTCACCCGTTTTCTTAATCAGTGTTTCGTATTCGCTATCCAAATAATTATGTGTTACTCCTCGCCCAGCCTGCATTGCCGCAGAGCCCACCAATGTGATTCCTTCGGTTGCAGTCGAACCCTCAAGTTGTAGGCCGACAACGTGTTGCCAGGCACCACTGGATCCGACCTCGTCCATTTCACCAAACCGCTGATTGACATCGTAAATCGGCTCAAGTTTTATATCGCCTTTAACGAACGCAACGTGCTCAATGTTTCCATTATTGTTCTTCACCGATCGCGTCACCCCGCCACCCCGCTGGCCGACAGAGTAGACAAGGTAGTCCATCTGAAATATGTTTTTCCCGTCCGTTGTCACTGCAACGCGCTTACTGCTTCCGGAGCTTATCTTCATTGTTTGGTAACGTACGACGCAGCCCTTGGGCCTATCTTGCCCAGCTTCGTCTGCCGTGAACGTAGGCTTGATTCCGGATGCCTTTACATCCCACGTCAGTTTGACCCCCGGTTTTCCATCCCGAGCAATAAACCAATACACATCTGTTTTTTTATACCCTCGAGTCGCCGCCTCCATGATCGCATCGGTGCCAGCTGCCGGACCAATCACTCCGACAGCCTTGTTTCGCCCAGTTTTCGAATCTTGCAAACCGTTTTGAAATTGGTCCAGATCCATAACATATCTATTATTAAAGTCGTTGGTTTTCCTAAATGAGGCTACTTCATCCGGAACATGGTGATATTCGCGCTCGGTCTTCTCAATACCGGCACCCGTGGCGATAACTACCTTCTTGGATCGGTAGGTGCCTTTGCCTAAGGTTTCTAGCAAATATGCCGGATCATTTGTATTCGATATGTCTTTTTTTACGGACGTGACCTCGGCATCGAGGACATTGTTCCGTGATACTTCTTGGATAATGGATTCATTAAGCTCGGCCCACCCTAATCGGTCCACCGGCTTAGTAAGCATCGAAGCCTTTGGCCCAGTACCATGCTCAAACAGTTGCTTCGCTTGATTAATATTCTCTATATAACGCCCCTTCTGATAGCCGCGATCTCCGGCCCAAGGATCATCCTTGCCTATGACTAAAATGCCCAGCGGCGGAAGTTCAGCCCGCAACGTATCCGCATGGTAAGTTCGAAGCGTATTCAAATATATCGCTGCTGAAGTGCCGCGACCGATGACAATTAGATCATAAGTGTACGGAGCGTTTTCTATTGACATTTTTGTATCCTCGTGGCACGGCTGCCTTTATCGGACAGGTAAAATTAAAACTCGGAGATCAATGAGGTCAAACTCCATTGATAATTAATTAGTTAAATTAAAGCACCAGGTAGCCTTGTCAAACACATGCTCAAAACTCCGTGTCGCTACTTTCGCAAGCACCCTCACTAGGAGGTGTCTCTTCCGTCGTCCTATTGCTTATATTTGCTTTGATACTATTCAAGTTCCGCGCCAAATATTATCAAGGCGCAAAGCAGCAACTTAACTAATTGTTTTAATTTTGAGTTATTTGCATTCGTCAAAACGGGGCCAACATTTAACTGTTTAATATTGAAGATTACTCATACGATATTTCGTTTTCTGCACGAAATATCGTAGTCTTTATTAATCAACAGGTTCAAACCCCATTGGCAGTTGCGGAAGGGTAGCGAATTGGGACAAAGTTTTGGCAACGAAGGGGGAGTTAATCACCCTCGCCGCTTACATTCGAGCGGGAGCGGGGCAACGCATCGATAAATCGGGATCGGCGCGACGCCCCAAATGCTGGGATCATATGAAAGGATAAGCTCCGGTTATCGGCGTAGCTCTCAGTCAAACGCTACTAATTGCGTAGGCTTGGTAATCGTTACCGACCTTTTTCACCTTGAATTTAACTGCCTTGCTTTCCAGTCCTTCCGTATTTTCTCCGGTTGCAATCTTGAACAGGATGGTGTTATTGCCTGAACCTTGGTATTTCACCTTGAGTGTGACATTCCCTTCGCCCCATCCGATTTTCGTTTTCTCCACAACTCCTTGTTTCTCACCACCCAAAGGTTCCCCAAAAGGAGCCCAATCAGGCTTGGAATGTGCCGCAAGAGGAGCTTTCAGATCGCGCTGAAATACATTGCCGCCTTGGTCGGTGAAATTCTTTTTGCTTGCGTGTTTTTCCTTCGCGTATTCTTTTATCGAAGTAGGAAATTCTTGGCTTGGGTCATTCCACTTGCGCGCCTCATACCGGCCTTTGAGATATTGGCTGAGCCAATAGTCTTGCTGAAACAAATGTTTGTTCAGAAAGGTCGGGGAGCGGCAGGTATTGGTGACCATATGTTTTGTGTAATCCGGATCGCTGACCCCGTGATTGAAGCAGTCGCAAAGAAAGTCCCAGAGGTATATCTGCTCGTTATTGCCATGACCGGTATGGTAGTAATTGCCCTTACTTTTGTAGACGACCGAATGCGCATAGAGCGTTCTGATTTTCTCGGTAGTTTTAACTTCCCGAGCGATCATTAGCCACTGAAAACTATGACTGTGCTCCCCGTGATTGCTGCTGACCGCGTCCTTCCAAAATGCACAGTTTTTCACGTAGTCTATAAATTTTCCCGGATCAACAAAACCGGCATACACGATACCGACATGAGGCTGAAACCCTTGATTTACTGCCTCCAGCGCAATGGCGCGGGTCATCAGATTGGATCCCGCGCTACCTCTACCATTGTGCTCGGAGAGCATAAAAGTCCAGTAATGCGACTCCAAGGTGTCGGACAATCGCTGCAAGGCTGGCTGCCAAAGACTTTCGACCGACAGGAACTCAGCGATCATCGCATAATCCTTAGCGTAATTTGTCGGCACACCAAAATCCTTTTCAAGGCGACTGGTAACGGCTTCCCGGTCTGTTTGTGTAATCTCTGCCATAACTGTTGCTTTAGTGCTGGTTATAAAAATGGGAGCAACAAGCAGTGTACCCGCACGGTTTGCTTAAACTGCCCAATTAAGTTCAAAAAGCGCCAACAAATTATCCTCCCAAGTGTATGACCTTGTATGAGTGAGTAGCGGGAGTGCCGCCACCCGCCGCAACAAAACTGGTTTTCTCAGCGAGCACCTGAACACTTGAACCCATCGTCCACGCAGCGGAATCTTGCCCTAGTGAAGCATTGACTATGCAATTCGCTACTCCGAAGTTCCATGTCAAAAGCTTTTGGGTATTTAATGGCCAGTTGAAAGCAGCTGTTTCAGCTGTTTCGAACGAGCCGATGACTACCTGTTTAAAATTTTCCATCGTGATTCTGTCGAGTATGATGCAAGTATTCAATTGAGTCGCAGCGCCTTGCAACGGATTGTCCGGCCCTTTTCCGCTGGTACTTCGTTGCGTGGCATACGTCCCGGTTATCCCTGCGTCTACAAAAGCTGTACACGCGCATCCAGGCATTTCGCATCGGAAAGCGTGCACGTTACAAGCACAGGGCGTGATGACGCCAACGACGGCAGACGTATTATGCTTGCAGGGAGTAGGATGGCCACTGCCGGTTTTATGCTTTATTTCCTCGTGATGACACGTCGTACACTTGTGAGAAACCTGATAATGACCACAGGCGCACTTGTACTTTTCCGCACGATGCTCAAGCGCTTTCCTGAGCTTTTGATTAAGTTTGGTTAATTCCGCTTTAAGCCAATAATCAAACTCCTTTCCAGGCGGATCACCGTCCGCCTTCGATAAGTCGTATGCAATTTGCGAAACTTCCGCAGTTTTCTTTGAATAAGTAAACAGATGCTTTTTGAAAAAATTATTTTCAAATTTGATCATCAGATTAACACCGCCAGTAGCACCGAATACCCACTCCTGATCAAGGGTAAGTTTTCTGGTGGGTTTTGTATCCGTTGTTCCAGTTGGGGTATAACTTTTATAGGCAACCAAATCTCGGGCAGTCTGTGGCATAACGTGTTCCTAAGTGAGTTAGTGGAGTTAGACTCAATGTTTATGGCTTTGTTAGATAAGGCACCTCGCTCGCACTAAGAGATGGGGCTTTGTATGCTTTACAACACCCTGAAAGCTGCCCCACTACCATCCAAATGCTTCATTCCACTACAGGCAATAATAATTTACCTCATCTAGATAGCTTAATTGAGTTGACTAAAAATTGACGCCTTCAAGTTCCGTATATCGACACATTGTTAATGAACAATATAAAGCTGGCTTATACGACATCATTATGAATAGCCCATATAAAACAATAATTTTTTACACTAGCAATCCATTATCCTGGATAGGCCTGATAATCTACACATTGCTAGAATAAACAACATCATCAACGGTTTTTGTCCTGATCCCCTTTGTTTTATCTTCAGCTGACACGACTGAACTCTGATAAACCGCTTTTATGGCATCCAAAGCTGACTCGTCGCTCAGATCCACAAACAGACAGTCGTATTCGCCCGGTTTGTTTGCTATTGTCAAGTGTTTCCATCCAATTCCACCAGCGACTTTCACAATCGAAGAACTGGCGTTAGGGCCATGATAATGCCCAACGACATCCCGAAGCAGTGGGTTGGAGCCCTCGATGCCAACCAGTAATGCGCAGTGCGGCGTTTTCCCCCACAACCCTCCCATCTTGCGCCATCCCGGCAGAAAGCCCAGATACATATGCCCGTGCCGGCCATCTGCCTTTACCTGTTTAGCATCAGATGTATACTGCAATGTCTGTGTGTCCCAAAACTCACCGTACGGCGAATCCCGCCCCTGACCACCCAGCGCTATATTCAAGCCTAAATGCTCCATGCCCAATGGAAGCAATCTCGCTTCCCAGCCATGCACCTCGGCCACCTCTTTTATTCCATGAGACTTATCGGTCACTTCTCTAATGCCATGCGTTGCGTGGCGACTCTTCGCAAGTTCCATACTTCCTCCGAGAAGCCACTGCATAAACGGGTCATCTTTTGCAAAATACACTTTCCTGTTTTTGTAACGAGGCAGTTGGATCAGAATTCGCCCACCGTGGGAAAGTGCTGTGGCTATAGTGTACGGCCAGGGTTCAAAGGAATCTGTGGGTGAGCGGCGATACCATAGAGGCCCATACTTGAGAACAGCGAAGAGTCTTTTTGTAACACAACCGTCCGCCGTTCCATCTTGACCCAGAGTATTCTGCCAATTCCTTATCTCAAATTCGAAGTCCCCGTCATTATTTTTCTCCCAAATATCCGCAAAACAGTTAGCAAAATCGCCGATCTTAAATATACCAAGATTGTCATGGGTAGCGAGAGCTCCCGAAACGTTCTTGATTAAAAAGTGCCCTCGAAAGGAGTGCTTCTTTTCTATGATTTTCTGAAATTTTTCTTTTGGAACCGACATGATGTTACCCCTGCGTCAAGAAAAAACTACAATCAACATGCTTGATTCAGCAGGCGAAAGTTACTCAAAACCATACCCAAACTCGCCATCCTGTACGCTGACGTGCACCCGCTCGATGGGCTTGCCCTCCATCATTCGGATTAAGAACTCCTCGCTGATTCGCGGTAATACGGTGTTGGTCAATATCGCGTCTATCATCCGGCCGCCGCTTTCCAGTTCGGTGCAGCGGCTGGCAATCAGTTTGATGACCTCGTCGTCGTAGCTGAACGGTACTTTGTGGCTTTCGGCGATACGTTTTTTTATCCGGCCCAGTTGCAGCCTGGCGATAGCGCCTATCATTTCATCGGTCAGAGGATAGTAAGGAATCACCACCAGACGCCCTAACAGGGCGGGCGGAAAGACTTTTAACAGCGGCTCGCGCAGGGCCTTGGCGATGCCTTCCGGTTCCGGCATCAGTTCCGGATCGGCGCACAGACCCGAGATCAACTCAGTGCCGGCATTGGTGGTCAGCAAAATCAAGGTGTTTTTAAAATCGATGACTCGGCCTTCGCCGTCCTCCATCCAGCCTTTGTCGAACACCTGAAAGAAAATTTCGTGGACATCAGGGTGGGCTTTTTCCACTTCGTCCAGCAACACCACGCTATAAGGTCTGCGCCGCACGGCTTCGGTCAACACCCCGCCCTCTCCGTAACCGACGTAGCCAGGAGGCGCGCCTTTCAACGTCGAAACGGTATGCGCTTCCTGATATTCGCTCATGTTGATGGTGATGACGTTTTGCTCGCCGCCATACAGGGTTTCCGCCAGGGCCAGCGCGGTTTCGGTCTTGCCGACGCCGGAAGTACCTGCCAGCATGAATACACCGATGGGTTTGTTGGGATTGTCCAGGCCGGCCCGAGAAGTCTGAATCCGTTTGGCAATCATTTCCAGTGCGTGGCGTTGGCCGATAATGCGCTGCTCCAGCAAGTCTGGCAGTTTGAGCACAGTTTCGATTTCGTTTTTGACCATCCGCCCGACCGGAATGCCGGTCCAGTCCTGCACCACGGCGCCGACGGCTTGTTGATCGACGGTCGGCAGGATCAAAGGCGACTCGCCTTGTTGCTCATGCAACTGGGTTTGCAAGGTTTTCAATTCGCTGAGTAATGTTTCACGGTCCACAGCTTGCGCGCCAGGTTGTTGCTCTTCCGCTGTATCAGTCGCTGGCGCGGGATTGTCCACGGCATGACCCGCCGCCCTGAGTTTGGCACGCAAGTCCAGGATTTTACCGACCAACTCTTTCTCGGCATTCCAACGCACATCCAGTTCGGCCAGACGGAGTTTCTCCGCGTCGAGTTTCTCGTTTGCCAATTGTTCGCGGGCACTGACTTCGACGCCGACCGCCTTTTCCCGGCCGATTATAGCCAGTTCGGTTTCCAGCGCTTCGATGCGCTTGCGGCAATCGTCGACTTCCGCCGGCACTGCATGCTGACTGATGCCAACCCGCGCGCAGGCTGTATCCAACAAACTAACGGCCTTATCAGGCAACTGGCGAGCTGGAATGTAACGATGCGACAGCTTGACTGCCGCTTCCAGCGCCTCATCGAGAATAAGTACCTGATGATGTTTTTCCTGCACGGTCACAACGCCCCGCATCATGCGGATGGCTTTTTCTTCACTAGGTTCCAGCACCTGCACGACCTGAAAGCGGCGGGTCAAAGCCGGATCTTTTTCGATATGTTTCTTATATTCGGCCCAAGTTGTGGCAGCTACGGTCCGCAATTGGCCGCGTGCCAATGCCGGTTTCAGCAAATTGGCGGCATCGCCGGTACCGGCCGCGCCGCCGGCACCGACCAGAGTATGCGCTTCGTCGATAAACAAAATGATCGGTTTGGGAGAGGACTGCACTTCTTCGATGACTTGCCGCAAGCGGTTCTCGAATTCGCCCTTCATACTGGCGCCGGCCTGCAGCAAACCGACATCCAAGGTACGCAAGGTCACATCGCGTAGCGAAGGTGGCACGTCGCCAGCCACTATCTTTAACGCAAAGCCTTCCACCACGGCGGTTTTACCGACCCCGGCCTCGCCAGTCAGGATGGGATTGTTTTGACGGCGGCGCATCAAAATGTCGATAACCTGCCTGATTTCTTCGTCGCGGCCGACGATAGGATCGATCTTGCCGTTGCGGGCTTGTTCGGTGAGATCGACAGTAAATTGTTTCAGCGCTTCCTGCTTGCCCATCGCCGCCGGCGCAATAGCACCACTGGCTTCGCCAGGTACGGCCCCGCCTTGAAAACCGTCGGTTGCCGACAATCCGTCTTCCGGCGAACCGGCAGTCACCCCGGCTAATTCGTCGGAAAGCAAATCCGGTTTGATCTTTTCGAACTCCTTGGAGATACCCAGCAATTCGTTGCGTAACGATTTGGTTTTTAGCAAACCCACCAGCAAGTGCCCGCTACGTACCTGGCTTTCGCCGAACATCAAGGTGCCGTATACCCAGCCACGCTCGACGCTTTCTTCAATGTGCGGGGAAAAATCGGAAATAGCGGTGGATCCGCGCGGCAGGCGGTCCAAGGAGTTAGTAACATCCCTGGCAATCACCGACGAATCCAGACTGTAATGCTTAATCAATCTATGCAAATCCGAATCGGGCAGTTGCAGCAACTGGCTAACCCAGTGCACCAGTTCGACATAGGGATTGCCACGCAGCTTACAAAACACCGTCGCCCCCTCGATAGCTTTGTAACAGACCCGGTTTAATTTCCCAAATAGCTTGACTCGGCTAATTTCTGCCATGGTTTATGTCCTATCGGTAAAAGTTTTCAAATTGTTTGTCACACGACAGCCAAGCTGATGAACGGATTCAATCGCAAATCGTCGGCATCGCAGTCGCTACTCCGCGGTCCTAGCCACATGCTCCAACCCAACTGGGCGTCGCCGTTCATGCTCAGGTCATTGCATTCCTTAGCTTGTCCCAAGACCAGTTCGTTTGGTACTTGAAATTTTTCCAGAATCAATTGCGCATCCCACACATACTCGTCGCCGACATAATTGCGGACAATGGACACCAACTGCGGCAAGCCATCGCCCCCCGGCAACAATGCCAAATATTGCTGCAAACGCAAGGGCCCCAATGCGATATTGAATTTATGCTGGCATCCCCAGACTGTCGCGCCCAGCAACGCTGATCGGCCCAAACAGGCAATGTCAGCACTGACGCCGAGGCGGGATTGATCGCTAAGCTGGATATCCATCCACTCGCCGACGAATTCATCAATACGCACCTGCACATCAAGCACGTCAGCAATAATAGACTGCAAACCGGCGGGATGCTTGGTCTGCGCAGCGAAATGTCCGGCGTAAAATAGCTTGGCTCTATCTGCCAGCGCATCGCGATCCCGATGTGCTGATCCAGCGATACCCAGCATAGCGCCGACATAAAATCCGAAGCGGTCGGTTTCCGGCCTGTCGTATTGCACGGTGGGCCGAGCGTTGGCCCAGGCCCGATAAAACAGGCTGATCATCCGATGATGGAAAATGTCGGCAAAACGGGCAAAGGTCGGATCGTGATGATGCCGCAAACGTTCTCTGACGTATTCGGTCAAATGCAGTGGTAACGGTCCTTGCGGCCCGAACAACCCCAGGAAATTTACCGCCAGCCTAGGCTTCTCCGAAATACGGTCATGACTGGAAAAACCTGCGATAGTGGAAGGCGAAAACTCTAGTTCCGGCTCTTGGGCAAAACGCAACGGATCGTCGCTAACTTTGACGCTGGCGCCTAACCTGGGTTTATCGGCATTCAAACATTCAATCAGGCGCACTGCCTCGAAAAAATCGAAGCCGTGTGCAGACTGTTCGATCTCTGCAATTAAAACGTGTGGCGGCGTCCGATTCTCACTGGCCATCGGGCCACCTCACCGCGATCTGTTGTGCGTATCACCGATTCCACAAAGGAGTTGATGGAGACGTATCGGGCAAAAAACTGCTCCAACACTGTACCCAACAGAAAATAACCTCCACCTTCGAAAGCGGACTCATCGAGTAAAACCGTGATTTCCAAGCCCCTGCCGAATACCATCGGCCCGTTGGCATCGATACGTCTGACCACATTTTTTGCGCTGACGGAGATCACACCTTCAATCTGCTTTTTGATTGTAGGCTCGCGGTTATCCGCATACAAACTCAACAATTCCCGCAAGGCCGCAGCCCCAGTCCCTGCATCGTTGTCGACCAGCGACAAATAATTCAGGGACAGATGATTGATCAAGCGCCAAACCGTATCCGCTTCATAAGCGGCTGGCAACGGTCTAGTCGGACCGGCGATGCAGCGTATTGATTTCACCGGCGCGCTGATTTGTAGGGTAAAATCGGTATCGCCAAGCCCCACTGGCATAACCAAAGGCAAATCCCGATTGGTACACAAGGTTTCTAGACCCAATTGACCAACATTGACCGAATAAGGAGCCTGAGCGGAATCAACCAGGGAAATGAAGACTTCGCTACCGATATAACTGGAACGTACGCCCTTGCGGCGCTGTTTTGTCGATAGAACTCTCTTCTGGCGGCGTAATGTGTAGAAGGCTGTCTCCGTTTGGCTGTGAAAAGCCGTCTTTGACCCGTAAAACGGTAAAAACGTTTGCTCGACACTCTGTCCACTACCAAAGCCTTCAACCTGTTTAACGCTGAACACTTCGTAATCCATAGGGCGGCCACGGTCAACGACCAAATGATATTCCGACTGGCGATGATCGATGCGAATCCGGTCCGCCCGTTTCGGGAACAAATTGATGGCTGGCACGCAAAATAACGCAAGATTAGTTTTATCTACAGCATTAACTAACTGAGCGTCACTGCGATCCAACAACACAAACAACTCAATTTCATCGCTTTCACATTCTGCAATCAAGCCTGATAATTCGCCAAGTTCGACAAACAGGTAACGTTCTGGAAACGCAAAATATTCCTGCAAAATCCGATAGCCGTCGAACGAGCGTGGGGTCTGCTGCAATAAGGCTTCATCCTCCTCAAAGCCTATCCCACGCACCAGCCGGCCATCGGCAAAGTTTACGACAGTGGACGAGCCTCGCTTAAATTTGCAGGCCGCGGCTTTGCTATTGGCTAAAAATTGCTCGTATAACCGATAAGGAATGCTCCCTGAGCCGCGAAGAAAAAACGATAATTTATCCAGCGCTAATTGGCTGAACTTTGCACCGGTAGTGGTGCGTAAAACGATACGTATCGCGGCTTTTACCTGACTCAAATATTTTGGCGAAGATAAGCCATTACTGGAAATAGCCGCCAAGCTAGGTAAATATTCCAACTGACTAATTTCCAGGGGAAACAGTTGTAATGGTTGGGCTGTCCGATACTCGCAAGCCGTCTGCTCGCCTTTGGCCACCAGACTACGCAAGCTGGTACCCTTGGCAATAACCAGCCCCTTGGTCAGAGCTTCTTCGCTCAAGTCTGGCTTGAACTCGACCACGGTCATCGAGGGCGTCGAGGACAAATAATGCGGATAAATAATATCCAGCAGATGCTGGGTGAAATTGGGAAATTCGGAATCGACTTTGAGCTGCACCCTTGCAGCCATAAAGGCAAAACCCTCGAACAGACGCTCGACATAAGGGTCGGTACATTCGAACGTATCCAAGCCCAAACGTCCGGCAATCTTGGGAAATTCGCTCGCAAACTCCGCGCCAACCTCGCGAACATGCTGAAGCTCCCGGTTATAGTATTTCAGTAAACGCGGGTCCATCCCCTATCCCCCCAAATCCTTTACCGTGACTTCCCCGGTTTCCAGATCCAGATCGCTACGGATATACAAGTGCACCGGCAAAGGCTGCGCCCACAGATCCCCTTCGATTTTGAAACAAATGGCTTTCTGACTCATCCTCTCATCGGCCACGGCCACCTGCACCTTCAGCGAAGCGGCGAGTATTCTCGGTTCAAAATCGACAATAGCTTGCTTAATCTTGCGCTCCAACTTGCCGACATCCGTACTGCTGAGGTTGGTGCCGGACAATGCCGGGATTCCATAGTTGATAACCGAATGAGCCACATCAGGCGCATCGGTCAAATCCTGCAAGGCCTCGAAAGCCGTAGTATTTAACAACCAGCCTAAATCTCTCAGCACGCTTTGTCGCAACTGCCGATACGACAGCACCCGCTGCTCGCCGGATTCGGTCCGATTCGTCGGGGCATTATCGGTCAGCCGATCCAGCAGCGACGGTTGCAGCCGTTCGGTGGCGGCTAATTCAGCCATGCTCGATCGAGATCAATGAATTCAGAATCAGCTCGCGAGTGTCAAATAGCGAGTGCTCGCCCTGATCCGTTACCAGGAGCCGCTGCCCCAAGCCGTGGTAATGGCCGCCGGGAAGCTCGTTCCATTCGGTCTTGCGCGCCAAGCGCAGCTTCGCATCCTCAGCCTTATCCGAACCGGGATAACGAGAAGGAATCAGGCCAAAGGCGCTACCGCCGTTAGCCCAGGTAAATTGAGCCGGCAGCCACACCAAGTCGCGCAGGTCGGCTGGCGCCTCGATCTGGATTCTGCTTATCCGGCAAAACGGTATCCAATAATATCGGCCATTGACTATCGCCTCCACCACCGGGCCGATGCGGGTGTCAGAATCGGCGATCCACTCGAAAGCACTGCCGTTGAAGGAACCTGAACTCGCCGGCGCCGATTCGAAAGCCTGATCGCGAAGCTCACCGGCCTGCTCGTAGCGACCTTGAGCTGATAATTTGCAAGCCTCGATCAGCAGCGCAATCCACTGCTCGGGTTCGCCGAATACTAGCGGCGAAGTTTCCCCCAGGAAGATTTTTCCCCTGAGCATTTCGCAACGAATCGCTTCGCGATAGGTCTGCACCATCGCCAAATTAGTAGGATCAAGGTTGCCGCAGACATTTAGCTGATTCAGTGCACGATCCCACTGACCGTTCAGAGCCAACAACTGAAACAAAAATACCCGATGTTTGGCTACATCCGGATTTTTACGGACCTGATCTTGTAATTGCGCCAGTGCGTCATCGAGATGCCCTTCTTTCAAACTAATTTCGGCGGTACTTGTAGTCATTTGAATTCGAATCCGATAGCAAAAGGACGCGCCCACCCTCCCGGACGGGCGCGTAATCTATACCCAAGCGCCACTTAGTAAGCTTCGTTAGCCTGAATATTCCACGCCATATCCGGTTTATCGCCTTCCCCACCCTTCTCGGTTTGCTCGATGTATTTGAATTTTACTTTCGCAAAATTAAGAGTGACATTTTCAGTCAATCTATCCTCGCCACCCGAGCCTCCGGTAGAAACCGACGAGATCAGCACTTCTTCCATGGTGATAGTCAGATATTCCAATGGTTTATCGCCTGCTTTGCGAACCACCAACACCGCGTCTTTAATATGAGTACCTTTACAGCAGGCTTTCAGGAGATCGGGGCTGCCTTTGTCCACCCATTTAGTGAAACTTAGATCAGAGACATTCGCCTTTCCAGCACCACCACCACCCCCGACGTGCATGGTACCGGACTGGGACACGCCCCAGCTCCAAGCTAGCACATCGGTTTCACCCGGATGTTTTCCATCCTTGGACTCACCTTTGATATTAGCGATTTTAATAAACATATCTACTGCCATAACCTACTCCTTACTTTTAATAAAATTAAATTAATGTAAAACCATCTGTTAACAAAATACTGCTGGCTGACAATTCAGAATCATCTCAAACGCACCTCCTGGAAACTTAAAAAACCTTGCTGCTTTAACCACCCTTAACCGACGGCAATTTGGAAACCAGACGCAACGATACCGTGAGGCCTTCCAACTGATAATGCGGCCGCAAGTAAAACTTCGAGGTGTAGTAACCGGGGTTGCCTTCCACTTCCTCAACCACCACCTCGGCCGCCGAAAGCGGTTTACGGGATTTGGTCAGTTCATCCGACATTGCCGGATTGGGATCCACATAATTTTTCACCCAGCTGGTTAGCCAAATTTGCATATCATCGCGCTCCTTGAAGGAACCAATTTTGTCGCGAACGATACACTTCAGATAATGCGCGAAACGACAGGTAGCAAACAAATAAGGCAAGCGAGCTGCCAGGTTGGCATTTGCCGTCGCATCCGGATCGTCGTATTCGGCGGGTTTTTGCAGCGATTGGGCACCGATGAATGCCGCGAAATCGCTGTTTTTCTTATGGATAAGAGGCATGAATCCACTTTTTGCCAATTCCGCCTCGCGCCTGTCGGTAATCGCGATCTCGGTCGGGCATTTCATGTCGACACCGCCATCGTCGGTCGGAAAGGTGTGCACCGGCAAACCTTCCACCGCGCCGCCAGATTCGATGCCGCGAATCCGCGAACACCAGCCGTAGAGTTTAAAAGAGCGATTGATATTGACCGCCATCGCATAAGCCGCGTTGGACCAGGTATATTTGCTGCTATCGGCACCGGAAGTGTCTTCTTCGAAATCGAATTCATCTACCGGATCGGTCTTGGAGCCGTAAGGCAACCGACTCAGAAAGCGCGGCATTGCCAAACCGATATAGCGGGAGTCTTCAGAATCACGCAATGACCGCCATGCGGCATATTCGGGTGTTTGGAAGATTTTGGTTAAATCCCGCGGATTAGCCAGTTCCGACCAGCTGTCCATTTGCAAGACCGACGGCGCCACACCGGAGAGAAATGGGGTATGTGCGGCAGCACTGACTTTCGCCATCTCGCCGAGCAGTTCCACATCTGGCGGACTGTGATCGAAATGGTAGTCACCGACCAAACAACCGAAAGGCTCGCCGCCAAATGTGCCGAATTCTTCTTCGTACAATTTCTTAAACAGAGGGCTCTGGTCCCAGGCCGTGCCTTTAAATTTCTTCAGGGTTTTGCCTAGTTCATTTTTGGAAACATTCAACACCTTGATTTTCAGCATCTCATCGGTTTCGGTGTTATTCACCAAATAATGCAACCCCCGCCAAGCGCCTTCCAGTTTTTGGAAATCGGGATGATGCAATACCAAACTAAGCTGTTCGGAGATCTTTTGATCCAGCTCCGCGATGATGGCCTGAATGCTCTTGATTGCATCATCGGATACTTTGGAAACATCCTGCAGCGCATATTGCGCCAGAGTAGCCACTGCGGTGGTGACTTGATTCGCGGCTTCGGTTCCCGGTTTGAATTCCTTCGACAACAATGCCGAAAAGTCGTCCAGCTCGAGTGTCTGAGTCGCACCTTGTTGGGTTTGGGTATCTAATTCGGCCATGTCTTACTCTCCAGTTCCTTCCGAGCCTTCGCCACTAACTTTGGCTTCGCTTGGTTTTGCCGACGATGCCAAGGTTTGCAATAAGGCAGGATCGTTAATTAGCTTGGTAATTAGTTCCTCGGCGCCGGTTTTGCCGTCCATATAAGTGATTAAATTGGACAATTGGGTTCTAGCCTCCAACACCTTATCCAAACCGGCTACTTTCTTGGCAACCGCCGCCGGTGAAAAATCATCCATGCTTTCAAAAGTGATATCGACACTAAGGTTGCCCTCGCCGGTCAGCGTATTGGCTACCTGAAAAGCCGCTCGCGGCTTCATTGACTTCAAGCGTTCATTAAAGTTATCGACGTCTATCTCAAGTAATTTGCGATCCGCTATGGGTGGCAGCGGCTCTGCGGGTTTGCCGGACAAATCGGACAACACGCCCATCACAAAGGGTAACTGCACCTTTTTCTCAGAACCATAGACTTCGACATCGTATTCAATCTGCACGCGGGGAGCTCGGTTTCGTTGTATAAACTTCTGACTGCTTTCTGCCATTTTCTTCTCCAATTACTTGTGATTAACGACCCCAAAAACTTTAGTCTGGATCAGGACCTTTTATAGCATCTAATTGTGAAAGTGCATCGGGCAACAGATTTTGGATTACCTCAATAAAATCCGCCGTCACAAGGTACTTCGCACGTTTTAACAAAATCGGCACTGGGCTGGATGGCTCGTTTTCGGCGTAGTACTTGCACAGCATTTCCAAGGCACGCAATACATCTTGCCGCGACTCTATCGCTCCAGATATGGATTTTGCTTTAACCGAGCCGCTACCACCAACAATCTCCGTATTTCCGCCCTCAAGTTCCGTTTGTTCCAACTCAGCCTCTCCCGCCAACCTAGAACCGCCAAATTGTTCATATTGATAAAGGATGTCCTTCAGGAGTGTTTTTAATGCCGATAAATTCGCTCCTTGACCAACCCCTACTTTTTCACCGGCAAATGCGTCCAATTCATCAACACTACGAATACTGTCGATAACCGCCTGATAAGACGCATTTAAAGCCTCGCTATCCACATCCAAAAAAGCGGCCTTGATCGCACTAACATCCGGCTTTTCCACCCCAGCAGGGGGGTCGATTTTGTCGGTGGCGTATTGAATATCCCTTAAATTAAATCGACCGACGGCTTTAGACTCTACAAGCATCGCCAAGCTCAAAGGCCTTAATATCCAATCAAAATTAATCAATTCTTCAAGGATATTGATCCTCATCGTCGGGTCGAAGCCGTCATCAGCATCTAACTGCGGATGAATGGAATCCCAATATCGGTTTAGGGCTTCCTCCAGATACTGCAATCCATCGCGAAACCCGCAAATCCCCTCTAAAGGAATCAAGGATCTGATTAAGTACAAAATTACCTGCAAATCCCTAGATTTTTGCAATAACGCAATCGCTTGCTTGTTTACTTCCCGCCAGTTAGGCGGCAGGGCTTTTTCTCCGCTAAACTGGTTCTCCGGGGTGCCCTGAATATCGTTATCCAGCGCCACTCGAGCGTTGTCGTATTCAAGATTCTCTCCGCAGGGATTGTCTGGACTAAACTCACTTAACAACCCTGATAAATCCACCATTTTCTCACCTCTATAGTAATGACATTGCTACCGTCAAAGGTCTGCAGCAACGTAATGCAGTTATCCACTTTCTTACGATCAACTTGAGTCCTTTACCGCTGGGTCTCTTCGGATCGTCATTAACGCTACAACTAACTGAACTAGTCTAGTCGTTTTTTTTAGTCGCGAATTAAACAAAGCGCTTTCGATTTTAATCAGTCCGGTACTCCTAAAACCCCATTTGCGCCGTATTCGATAACTTATAAATATCACTAAGCGTGCCAACTATTTAAAACAACAATAGACTAAACGCAACATAATGATTTAAAAAAGAAATCAACTATAGACAGGCTGTGGAATAGCGATTTATATCCCCATTGCCGCACAAAGTAAGCACGATATTTCGTAACGGATACGGTATTCGGTAATTGCTTCGCCTGCCTGCCGAAACATAAGGACATCAGATAGCCTCTAAAAACTCCTGAACCATCTTTGGAACTTATAGCGTCAATAGCCAGGTAATTGCTCGCGCTCGATACTTGAGTGACCGTCGATCCATGACGGCCAAGTCTCAGCCGTTAAATTCAGCGACTAATACGGTAATGTTATCTCGACCGCTTCTGCTCAAGGCCTGATTAATCAAGGCTTCGACTGCCGACTGGCAACTTCCTACAGCCATCAATTCCGCAATCTCGGCTTCCGATAATTCTTTATCCAAGCCGTCGCTGCATAACAGATAACGATCACCGCTGACTGCCTGAAAGCGCACCACATCCAAGGCTAAGGTCAATTGCCCGCCAACCGCGCGCGTGATCACATTTGCCCCCACTTGTCTCGCGGCCATTTCTCGGCTCATCACTCCGGAATCCATCAATTCGTCGATCAAAGTATGGTCGCGCGTAATTTGGGTGAACGCGCCGTTCCGCAATTGATACAAGCGACTGTCGCCCGCCCATATTGCCGCGCACTCTGCGTTTTTCGCTAGCAACGCCACTACTGTGGTACCAACAATACTGCCTTGCTGGATGCCAGCGGCAAATCGGCATAAGTCATCGTTGATTTTCTGTAATTTGCTACAAACGGTTTCTACCTGGCTATCCAGGTTTTCGGTAAATTCCAATGTCGATAAGGAGTCCACCACCAAGCGACTGGCAACATCGCCGGATTGATGTCCGCCCATGCCGTCAGCTACTACCCATAAGCCTAGCGCTGGACTGTCGAGCATGGCGTCTTCATTGTGTTTACGCTTATTGCCGACCACCGTGACCCCATATGAAGTCCAAGCCGGCGAAGCAGCTAATGGCATCACCTGAGTTTCCGTCACCTCGGCTTTGGATACGCTTACGGTCTGTTCAACTTTTCTAACGCTTTGACTTTGTCGATAACTCTGCAAAAGCCAAGACCTGCCAGCCTGCGGCATACCCTGTAAGAAACTGGCATAAGCATCGATAGGCGGCAAACCTTCACAAAACAACAAATTCGGTAGATGCGTCTGGCCGCCCTCGCTGGCCCAGATGCTGTAACCCGGCAGAAAGCGTTCGATCAGACTCTGGCTCAAACGCGGAAACAAGGCATCTGTCTCCTCCAAGCTCTCCAAATCAAAGCGCAATGCAAGTTTGCCGTTGGTCGGCACCGCTGAATTGCCGGAATCGACTTGAAAGCGCTGGGAAAGCAAAGACTCAGCCGAGCCGATTGCCATGAGGCCTTTATCGAACCGCTCAAGATCGCAAGTCTCATTCAACACCGACAGCGCGGCATCTTCCAACTGCGCAAACCATTCCGATTCCGGCGTAAACAATGGCAACAAAGAATCCGTATTGACGGCTTGCGCCAAAGTCAACGGATAATAACGACCCACTCTATCGACGCTGGGCATCATGACACCGGCCCAGGCACTTGGACCGCAAACACCAGGACTTAGCGCAAACCGCCAAAGCGGACTAACCAAAAACATGGAAAGCCAGTTATCGCCCAAGGTTTCCTGACTCGATCGCATCGACGCCTGTAACCACTGGTCCCAAGGCTCGATAAAATGCCTGGGTAAGCGCCGACTGACGAAATCGCCTAAGCCCGGTACTTTTCCGAAAAAACCGACGCTCAATCCGTCGCCAGCACTCATAGAGACTCCGGGCAACGGAAGCTTTGATATTCGCTGATACCGAATGGATTGTTAACGCTAGCCGCACGTAACTCGAATTTAGCGGTATAGCCTTCTAGTTGCACGGTCAAATTAAACCGATCCGGCAGACCGGTGGGCTGGATATTGAATTCGTCAAACATCCTGAACAACGCCCAAGCGCCCTCCTTGGATTTACTGACTTGCTTACCGTCCAATGCTTCAAACACGACTCTCACGCCGGCACTGTTATTGGTGCCGGGCCACTGAAATTTGGTCAGTTGCTCTGGGCCATGGCGATACACCAACTCCTGGCCTTCGACGTTTAATCTGAAGGTGGCGACCTTATCGTCCAGCGCCACCGGCTTTAGCTCGAATTGCACTTGCGGCACCGCGCCGCCGCCGGGAAAAAATGCGTCGCGGATTTTAGAGGCTATCTGAAACTGCCGAATACTGGCCGCCGACAAACCCAAAGCCTTATCGGAACTCAGCTCAGCCCATTGCACCGCCGCAGTATCGACAAACGCCTTGAGGTTAGTGTTAAAAAACTGATCGACAATGCCGTTAGCGGCAAACACTTTGCCGAAATCGGCCATCAACACATCCTGCTGGGTATTGGTTGCGAACGGATAACGTCCGGCCAAAGCACTCTTGCAGGGCATCGTTACGGCAGTTTTCAGCATTTCGTTGAGTTGTCCTTTCGCACCGGTTTTGATTTGCTGTCCGCCGGTGCTGGTCAAGGCATTGAGCGAGGCCGCGACCGGGCCAGGCAAACGGGCAAATTCCATTTTGGCAGCTTGTAGCGGATCGATGCCACCGCCAGCAAACCGCGCCGCCTCGGTGGACAAGGCTTGCCCGCCGCTGTTGGGCGCCGACCCGATCTGCATCAGATAATCGTGCAGATTTTTGATACTCGCCAAGGTTGCGGCAATGGGGGCCGGCCTATCGGCGGCACCCCGCACCTGCATATTGTAAGGTTCGAAGTAAGTTTCCAAAGCCTTAACTGGATCAACGCCCCCGTCGCTTTGCTTGGCCATTGCCAGCAGTTTTTGGGTGGCGGCCTCTGGAACGGCCAAGGCTCCTCCGGTTGATTTTGCTAAAGCATCAGCCAATTCGGAAGAGAGCTTGCTCAATGCGGTATTTTTTTCGACCAGCTCCAATAACAACTTCAATGGCGAATCGGGTCGGGACAGCAGATCCAAGGTATCGACCAGCTGATTATTGCTGGGTTGCGGGCGGAATTTAACTGCTGTCAGCACGCCATCCCAGGTCTTTTGGTAATCCCCCAAATACAGGCGTTTGAAATCGCTATATAAACGATCGATCTCGACAGGCGTACTGACTCCGTTTACACCGAGCACCCAATTCTGTTCGCTGGCTTCTTTGACATACACCATGCCTTTTTTCAGAAACAGCTCGGTATAACCGTAATTGCTAAACAGACCAGGGACCACCAGCGTATCGAGTTCCTTGCCGTTCGCCGTAAATACCCGGTCGCCGTTGGGCGCCAATTGCCCCGCAACGGAAATATCATGGCTGCGATCAAACAAAGCCTCACTCTTAAAGCGGCTATAGAGTTGATTAACCAAGGGAATTTGCGTCAATTTATTGCGCACCGCCTCGACAAAGCCATTATCAAGTGCTGCCGGATCCAAATTCAAAGCCAGCATATTGTCCAAATGTAACTGCAACTTGGCTTGGGTTTCGGGATCGGTGGCGAACATATGTTCCCAATCTAGCTTCACCCAGGGTTGCGCGACTTTGGCGTCCATTCGTTGCGGCTCCCCGAACATCAAATAAACTCGCAGCAGTTGATAAAGCACATCCAGATTTTTGCCTTCGTCACTTTGCATACGCTCTTTCAAGCGCTGACAAATCAAAGTCTGAAAATTTTCCCGAAGCAAACGTTGATAGGAAATATCGATAGCTGAATCGATTTTATCGCCTTGGAATAAACCGAAGCCACTACTCCAGCCAGCTTGAGCATAGACGTCCTTGGCGGCTTGCAAGGCATTAAGTTTTGGCAATACGGCCAAAAATCCAGACCGAGAATCGGTGGATGCAAGATTACTGGCTCGGTAAATTTCTACCTGCTTTTCAACATCGGCAATCGCCATTTTGTTGTTGGTAAAACTGACCATCCAGATTATTGCCGCTATCGCCACAGTTGCAAAGGTGGCGGCAAAGCCAACTAAATTCATTAAACGAAAACGCCGCTCGACCTTTGGATCGACGCCAACCAATTCGGCTTCTGGGAACACCACTTGTTTTAGGAGCTTAGTTAGAAAATAGCTTTTGCCGCGCCCGCTCATTAATGGCGTTACCTGTCTTTCCAATCTAAAGCTTGAGGCCAACGCCGCCATGACGCGATCTATCGGCGTACCTTCTTGAGTGCCGCTGTTGAAATAAACGCCGCGTAATAGGAAAGGTTCTTCGTAGCGATTCGTGGAAAACGCGGCATCCAGAAACCCGGTTGCCGTCGATTTAAACAGCATCATTTGCTGCGGAAAGTCGAAAATAGCCGTACGCCGCTGCACGTCCCGCTCCTCTTGAATACGCTTCAAGCGACGCTGTACCAACCTATCGGTCAATTCGTCATAGGCCTTTTCGAATTGCAGTAAATGAGCGGCCAGATCTTCTTTATCGTTATCTGCCCGAATGAACGTCTCACCCCAAACCTGGCTGCGCTCGTCTTCGGTTAAATTGGCGAAAAAATCGCTAAATCCTGCCACGAGATCAACTTTGGTGAACAACACGTAGACTGGTAATTGCACACCCAATTGCGCATTAAGCTCGGTAATGCGTCGGCGAATCGCTGCCGCATGTTGGCGTGTTTCTTCCTCGGTCTGCTGGATTAAATCACTGACGCTCACCGCCACAAACACACCATTCAATGGCCGACGCGGTCGGTATTTTTTTAACAGTTGCAGGAATCCATGCCAGGCTGTAGCGTCCACTTCTTGATGACTATCTTGCGTGGTGTAGCGGCCAGCAGTATCGAGTAACACCGCTTCGTCGGCAAACCACCAATCGCAATCTCGCGTCCCGCTGACGCCTTTTACCGAATGTTTGCCTAGACGCTCAGCCAACGGAAAATGCAATCCGGAATTGATTAAGGCTGTGGTTTTGCCGGATCCCGGCGCACCGATAATGGCGTACCACGGCAACTCGTAGAGAAATTGTTTCCGACCACCTTGTTTGGCACTGGTAGTCTTTAACAACGCCAGGGCCTCATCGAAGCCGCGATTCAACACGTCCAACTCAGCCGCCGAAGCGTTTTGCGCGTCGTTGGCATCGCCAGCCAAATCCGCCATCAAGCGCTGTTCGCGCTTACGAGACAACAGCCATGCAATCAATCGATACAGCAACCAGCAAACGACTATGCAGCCTATCGTTAAGCTACGGCTTAAATCAGACTCCAGCGGCACACTACCGGCAATCGCGATTAAAGGCCCGACAAACCATATCAATATCGATAAAACCACGATACCGATCAGTTCAAACACCCATTTTGTTCTAAAAAAACTGATTATCCGTTCCACGCGTTATTCTCACTTTATCAGGATGTCGACGCGCCGATTTAAGGCTCGATGTTCAGGCGTATCATTAGGCGCCAAAGGTTCTCCGTCTGCGCGGCCTTCGGCTCTGGCAGAACCTTTTAGCTGGGCGGATACAGTCAAAATGGCCAAAACGTTTTTAGCCCGTGCAGCGGACAAATGCCAATTGGACGGAAAACGGGCCGACACGATGGGTTTGTCGTCGGTATGTCCTGTCACCAAAATCGAGTCTTGTTCGTTCTCAAGTTCTTTAGCGATTTTTTTCAACATGGGCAAAAATTCCGGCTTGACTTGGTCGCTCCCAGAGGGGAAGGAATTGCGGACGCGAATAATGCTATCGTCCACCACTTCCACCATATTCTGGGCAATTTCGTCACGCAGTAATGGCTTAAAGCGTTCTAATCGGTTGGCAACAACAGGGGCAGGCGGCGGGGATATCGTTGCTGCCGTCGCGATTTGTAAAGGCTCCTTCGCCAATTTTAGTAATTCCCTATACACAGGATCGGATGCCGAATTAATAAAAAACGCAAAACCGAGGTAACAAAGGAGTAGTAAGCCGCCTGCGACACTGGCAAAAATCCAGAGCGGCACTTGGGATATTAATGAGGTATTTGCGCTTTTTTGCCCATGCCAACGCGGCGACAGCTCCGCAGGAAAATCCCCTCTTACACGCTGAGTCAACTGGTACAGTTCCAGCCTTTGCTTTTCCAGTTCGTTGGCACCATTGGCCATGACCCGATATTTCCCTTCAAACCCGAAACTTAGTAGCACATAGCAAAGTTCGATCAGCGCTAAATTTTGCGCGGGTTGTTTCACCACATGGTCGAGTATTTGAAAAAAACGTTCGCCGCCCCAGGCTTCTTTATGGAAAAGAATAAGTAAACTCTGATGTCCCCAATTACTCTGTGAGCCCCAGGGGGTATTTTGGATAATTTCATCCAGAAAGGTACATAAACCGTAACTGGCCATTCGCATGGTTTCTTGCTGAAACCCGGCGTTCAATCCACAATTTTCAAACTCCCTAACTTCCTTGGCCAGTTTTTGTTTCAGCTCGTCAACCCCGGAATAGCTAACAGTCGTTCTTAGTCTAGCTGCCAAAGACAGTATGCCGGCTGACAAGGTCAACAATGAATCACTCTTGACGCTAGAAAGCTGGCTTAGCGACGGAATGTTTAAACTGGGAGTCGGCAGCGGTGCGGATGGCGGTATCTGCGTGACTGATGATTGTGGGGGTAATCGTCCGCCGGGCGAAGGCCGCAACACTGTTTTATCGTCGTCGCCGAAAGGTCCTTGTTGCACCATGTCATCACCCTTTTTTTATGGCCCAGAATTCCAACTCCAAGCCTGGAAAATTGCCGCCGATATGAAACGCAAAGCCGCCGGAATCCATCATCTTCTTCCAATACGGGCTTTGCTTATCCAGCTCGAAGTATGAGCAACCTGCATGATAAGGCAATTGCCTGGGCGCAACCGGCAAAGGGCTAATGGCAATTCCCGGTAGCGCCGCCGTGACCAATTGTGTGATCTCTTCAACCGGACCGATTTTGACCTGTGGCGGAAAATGGGTGCGGAGCATTTCAGACGAAACCTGAGCGCTCGCCGCCAACACGTAAATGGCTTGTTCTAACAGTTTAATGTCAGGGCGCCCCGAGTAATAAACTGACTGACTGTGCTTGGTTAAAGGAATTTGAATTGCATTTTGCTCTAGCACCATGCTCAGCAATCGACGCAACTCATCAATTAGGGGGATAAAGCAAACGCGTAAGTCGTCATGCCGGTAATCCGGCATCAGGGCAGGCCGCTTATTTTGGCGGTAGAACGTCGCTAAATCTCCCATTAACTGCAAACACAATGAGAACAAAGTTTCCGGATGCAACAGCGGATCGCCAGCCAAATGTGCCAGCAAAGGCTCGTACCGATTGATGGTTTGCAGCAGCATAAAGTCTGCGACTTCCGCCACTCCTGCCCCTTGTGATGTCCCTGCGACTCGCGCTGCTAACGCTTCCCCTCTGGTATGCAGCAAACCTTGCAGTTCGCGGACGAAACCGTTCAATATGCTACTAGTTGCAGATTGCAGAATGACGGGAATGTATTTGTCATCCAGCACTACTGTTTTGTCTGCCCGCACTTCAACTATGTTTGCAATACCCAGACAGAGGTAACCGGAACGCTCTTGATTACCAAGCATCAGCTTCGGACGAATGCTCCCTATCTGCACCGGATAACGTGCATCATAACCGGCATTATTGTCTCTGACGTCCCGATGGGTGACTCGGTATCGCGCCAATCCGTCCGGGTTATTCTCGGTGTCCACCTCAATAGAATCGGGTCTAGACAGCGGTAACGCAAAATAGACCACTTCATCGGCAGTTGCCTCAGAGACATCCAAAGGTAGCGGTAATTCGTCCTCACCTGGTAAGTGGAATGGCGTACCGTCCTGGAAAATTCCTCTGGCGGAGACCAAAGTAATTTTGCCAATTGCCAATTGTCCCGTATCCAGTTTTAGAGACGAAAAGCCCCAGTCGTATGCTCTTATGCCATGAGATCGCCCATCGATACGGCTTTCCAGATAACGATCATGTTGTTGAAAGTGCTGAGGCCTGAGGAACATGCCTTCCGACCAAACAATCCTGTTATTAATTGACATACTGTATTCAATACCGTTTATTATTTAAGAACATAGACTAATTAAAATAGCGTTATTCACAGAACAAGCTATAGACTCCTCACCGCCTTGCGAATAGACGCATCTGTTTTTCATATGCTTCCGCGAACTCTTCGCCAAAAAAACCTTCTATTGCCTGTGCTTTTAATTCGGGATATCTTTCGCAAAAGAGCTCCCAACATTTAGCTTTTCTCTGAAACACAATTCCTTCGCCCAGCGTCTTATCGAAAGTGTCTGGATCGAAGCGACGTAAAATCTCTCCTAAAGCGGCCTGAATTCCGGCCGTCATCGCAAGTTGATGAAACTTGACATCTTTGAACGCTTCATTGATCGCATCATTTGAATTTATAAAGGCAGGGTTATTCGGTGCGAGCATTAGCTTTAGCACACTTTCTACATCTGGATTAAATTTTAGCGGGTTATTGTCAAAAGAACGGATTGTGGTGACTGAGACTCGAAACTCACTTTTCATTTCCGCCCGAGCCCTTAAAACATCCATCAAGCCTTCGATCAAATTTCTAAATAATACCCCGGTAGCTCTCATCGCTTCCGGCCATTGCTCTTTATTTAAAAACGCATGATCTGATATTCCAGCCCCTTCCAAGAACATGTGCATCAGCGCCGCGTCACTCAAGCTTGAATTAATACTGACTTCCCTGCTAGGCAACGGTTTCATCGCAACATCCTGGTCCTGCGGAACCGGGGCTGGCGGATCCACCCTCTCAATATTAGTAGGATTTTGGAATAGTACCCCGGATTCCAACTCCATTTTGGGTGGAAGAGGTTTGGGCAAATCTATTGGTTCCAAATTTGGAAATTCTGAAACTGGAGCAGCATTTATAGAAGCATCGAGTTCTCCCAAGGAGTCCAACCCTTTTAAAAATGTTGCGATATCTGTATCAGCAGTTTGAACAGGTACAACCGCTGGTGGGATGAAGCTATCGTGAAAAGGCGACGCAGGGGGGCGATCACCAAAGGGAGAGTTAGAACCGGTATGCGATGTGGGAAGGTTCAGCGGTGCGCTTATTATGGACTGATTATCAATGGGGAAGGCTTCTGCAAAGGGTGATGCGGAGATACTATCGAAGTTAGGAACTGAAGTTGGCAAACTTTCCGCTGGCTTTTCCACAATCACTTCATACTCACCGATACGCAAGATTTCTCGTTCCAGTAATACGGCCTCGGTGTTATTTACATTGACGCCAGAGGTAGACAAAAGTGTGCCATTTTTGCTCGTATCCTTTAGCAGGTAATCGCCGTCTCTGTAAATGATTTCAGCGTGATGCCCTGACACAAAGTTTTCTGCATCAGGTAGCAGTAAGGTGTTTCCTGTTCTTCTGCCTATTGTTCCACCAAACTCATCGAACTCCGCCTTTAGTTCAGCGGGTAAGGGCAGACCTTTGTAAGAAAGCACTTTTAAGATAATTGGCACTTTTGTCTTCCTACCGTAAACAAATTGATAAATAGCTTAGCAATTTACATTAGCTTTTTGCAAAAAAGCATATTTATTTCCGTTTCATGGCCCCATCAATTAGGTTACTGCCCAATCTAAAGCATTCTCATCCTTGTAAGTGTTGTTAGGCTTCAATTAATCACCGAGAAGCAGCACAATCCCAATCCAATCGGAGCGCGGCAATTCGTCGAGTCTGTGGGAATTCGCGATTAGCTGAACAGTTACGTTAGTTGTTACTAAACGCAGGAGGTGAGCAGAATCTGAAGCTGGCTTAGGTGTCACCAGACCTAAAAGTAGACCGCTAGATGGTTCTTAAGCTATTCCCATGGTTATTGAACCAATGAAGGCCCCTATATAGCAACATAACCGACTAAAACTAACATACTCAACTAAAAACGGCAGGTGAAACTGGCAATATTGCTGGTTGAATTAGCCTACATAATTTTCTAGAGGCCTATGGAATCAATTTCCGATCCATTAATTCGCCGCTTAAAATAGAAATAAGTTAATTTAGCTGAATTGTGGGGAGTGCACTTTTGAGATTCCCAAAAATATATTTAACAAACACTTTAAAAATCAATCACTCACCTGTAAAAAGCTAAAAGATAGGACACTTCTGTGATTTACCGTGGCCGATATTTAACTCCGCTTCAATGTTGATTTTCTATTTGGAACTCGTTAATTTCTCTTCACCACTAGTCACCAATCCGGTCATACATTCGACTACGCTTTCGACATAGTTTGAATGTGCTTCCGCTAGTTCTTTAGCTGTTCCAAAACTTTCTCGTAATTCGCTCAAAGTTTTCTGAGGGTCTGTCGACTTATTTAAATCGAGCATTTTTGCGTAATTTTTATAAGCTTGACGTCGGTCTGGATCAAAAAAGAATAAACCTGGCATATCTTTTGATGAAGTGTCGACCACACATTTTGTCATCATTTCGGGTTCAATTCCGTAATCCTTGATATCTTTATCTTGCTTCATTGACGCCAATACTACCGATTGATACTCGTCTTTTTCTGCGCAACCTACTACTAATAAACAAACAATTACTAACATTTTTTTCATTTTGTAAATCTTCCTGCGTTTTCCGATCAATTTAACCAAAAAAAACCCCCGCTATCTTTCAATAGCGAGGGTTTTCAGATTCTTCCTAAGTATTTCGACTTAGAAAACTTTCACTATTAGATGAAAGTTGGGATCAGAGGAGCGTCAACTGTTACCAATTGGCGGTTACCTTTTTCGTCCCAGAAGAACAACAGACCTGCGAAACGGCTGTCTGGATCGTAGATCAAGTCAGCTAAACGATACACTTCCCAAGCAGCGTCAGAAGCAGTAACTTCAACGGTGCGTGTTTCGCCTGGAGCAAGAGGGCTGTTATCGCTAACAGTTAAGCCTTCTTCAGCCAGTAAATCGTCTGGGTAAGCAGTATCATCTTCATGAACAGCTGGATCCAAGAAACGTACACCTGCAGTGTTGAATTCGCCCAAACGAACAGCTGAATCGCCATTGTTAGTTAGGGTCAAAGTCATTTGCATTGCACGACCTGGCACACGGTATGTAGCATCATCAACTTTCACAGAAACAGTTGATTCTGGCATTTGATAAGTTTTCATACCACGCAGTAAACCAGCTTGCAGTGGAGTTGTTACAGGGTATTTCTCGTTGGTTGCACCCATAGATGCAGCAACGATAACCATAGTACCAACAGCGAACAGCATACCGACTTTTTTGTCGCCAGCAGAGATCAAAGAGTCCGCTTTACCGGTGCTCACAGCAATGTGACGTGGAACGAACAATGGACGTTTGATCCAGAACAACAACCATGCGAACGCGATTGCGAACCATACTGCGTGCCAGAAATAAACGTTATCCAGAGCGTAGGTTTCCAAATCAATCGTTTGACCAGTCAAAGTAGTAACTGGGTTAACGAATTGGCTCATAGAACCAGTAATGGTTACCCATTTGCCTGGACCGATGATTGGACCACCGCCTTGAACGTTCATCATTGAGTGAACGTGCCAGTCGCCTGGGCGACGTGCTTTCAGCAGAACTTTAAACTCATATACTTCGCCCAATTCCAAAGAAACTGAACGAGGAACCAACTGACCACCGATCCAAGAACCAGCACGAATAAATACTGGACCTGGAATACCAATGTTCAAGAACGATACTTCTGGCTTGTCAACAGTTTCAGGCCATCCTGCGAATACCAAGAATTTACCAGAAATGGTCATTGTTTCGTTGACTGGCACTTCTTCTTTAGACCAGTTCAAGTCGAACCAGTGAATAGTACGCATACGCATGAACGCAGCCTGTGACTTTTCACCATGAGCAGATGCTGTTGGAGCGTAAAACATCGCTGCTGTCATTGTGATCAGCAGTGCGACAAAGGACAGTTTTGCAACTTTGTCTTTTATTATTTTCATATTTCCTCCTCTATCACTAGAGAATTTTAATTAAGACTTCTGGTAGCTAACTAGAACCACCAGGTTCATTTTCTTACTATTCTTCTAATTAAGATGCGTCGTCAGCGATGAAGTCGGTTTTAGCGAACCATCTGCCGAAGAAATGCCACAAGAAGTAAATAATGATAGAAACGAATCCAGAGAAGAACGCTGATACTGGAGCAACGTCTTTACCGAAAGTTCTTAATGTACCTTTCTCTACCATACGGATGTACTCAGGTGTACCAGTACGGACATAGTGGTAACCTTGCAAGTCAGCCAAAGTCATCATCATGCCGTTGTATTCTACAGGCACGTGCAAAGGAGCAATAACAGGCCAGTTACCTGGGTAGAACAACAAACCATAAGCCAAACCACCAACAACAGCGGTCAACGTCATGCTGTTACCCATCATCAGGATAACGTCAAGAACGATCGCACCTGGCAACAGGTTAGATGGGAAGCAGATGTTTACTGGAAAGTATGTCCAACCCCAGAAGTTCATGTAACGATTGATCCACTCACCAACCATCAGAGCAACAACAGAAAGAGTTGCGCCAACTGGCAAACGGTATCTCCACCACAAGCACGCTTGAACAGCCGCAGGGAAAGTGATTGAAACGATAGGTGCTACGGTTACCCACAGACGTCTATCTTTCCAGTCGGTCCAGAAATCCCAGTCACCACCAGTCAACATATAGTGAATGTGGTAACCGCCTAGAACGGCTGTGAACACTGTAAAAAGAATCATCCAGTCGAACGTACGGGAAACTTGTACCGCTTCCGCACGTGAACGTACAGCTGATTGAGATGCGCTCATTAGCTTACCTCCTAAAGAATTAAAATTATATTTTTTTCACTTCTCTTTATCCTACCGCCGCTTAAACAAAGCAGCGGCAGGAAAGGAGATAGTATTTTTACTTTCAAAGATAAGCTATTAAGCCAGATCTTTTTTCAGCAATTTTGCAATTGCCATTACTTCGGTGTTCACAACACCCATTACAGCCAGAGCAGCCCAACCAAAGAATACGAAACCGTAATGCAATGGAGCAACAAACAACTCTTCCATAAACCAGAATGTGTGACCCCACTCATTCAAGCCTACGTTTGGCAGGATCATGAATGGGCCAATAACCGCAATCAGATACATCAGGTGCAGACCTTCGTGGTATGTAGGCAGTCTTGTTTTTGCATACATGAAAGAAGCTGAACCAGTGATGATGTAGATTGGGTATGACAGGTAGAACTCGATGATGTGACTTGGTGTAAAGTCAGTATCACGAACGATAGTTTGGTGCCATGTGCCGTCTTGTTCTGTGAAGTAAGAAGCACCCCAGTAGATAGCCCAGCCGTAGCAAACCAACCATGTCCAGTGAGTAAAATGTCTTCTCAATTCTTCACGTGGAGTGATTGACATTACTTTACGGTCACGAGTTTTCCAGATATAGCCGTTGATACCAGCAAACAACAGTACTTCGAGAACGATCTCAATGTACAGCATGTTCATCCAGTATGTTTCAAACTCTGGAGCAAAAGAGTCTAAGCCAGCTGACCAGCCGTAAACACCTTCATACCAACGAATGAAAGAATAAAAAACCAAATATAAGCTGATGCCAGCCCACAGGTTTTTTTGATTTAAAAGCGGTGCTTCCGCAGCATCAGCCTTAACTGATTCAGTTGTAGCAGCCATTTCTACCTCCTAAAAGATTATCTAAATCCCCGATCATATCGGGAGTTCTTTGTTTTTCCATGTTATTAGCCTTCATGTCGAAGACACCCCTGTCCCTTGAGGTGCGTGGCAGTCTACCACCTGCCAAATCCTTGTCAAGATAATTTAAGCAATTTTATCTGCTCACTCGCTGCGATGGATTCTCGCGTTTGAAGCACGAAGCGCTATTCACCGGCGCACTGCTGAAAAAATGAAATTTGTCGCAAACGTCAGTATCCGAACATCCATGCTAGTAAAAGCACCTAGTGAGATTTGGCCCGGCACTATACGGAGTAAGGCAGCAACCTGCTTTAGTCGCCACCAGGAATATCTAAATAGCGCATGAAATTTCCTATAGACCAGAGTAACCCGACGGTTCTCAAATAAGGGGCATTTGAAAACAAGCAAACAAAAAGTTGGTGGTAAACCTCGATCTGATTAGATCTCATTAGCAGGCGTCGGAAGTATCAGAACAAGCGGGGTCACCTCGGGTGAATCGCATAAATCAACCTGGCAGCAAAGATATTGGAAGGTTTCAAAGAGAAGCTAGCAGAGTGGACATTAAAGTGTTTACTGGTGCTTAGACTCTCGCAATTTGAAAGACTAGCTGTTTAAGCTTAATGAATACTGCCTGACTTGATTTTATCGTGGGAGCACTAAGCTTTTTAAGACTCTGGCAATCAGGGAGAAATTGAGGCTTGCTCGTATGAAAAAACTCTAAAGCTTATATCGCTCCAAGAACCGTTGGAGGATGTGTATCATGTATAATCTGTAACCCTAAACCCTCGCATTAATGGCACGTCAACCAGTCTCCACCGATGTGGATTCAGCCAATTTACCAACCCCATCTACAAGCACCATATTAATTTGCCCTCAGGATAAGGCATTGTGATCGTCCTCCAGCAAACGAATAAAGCAACCGGAGTTGAAGCCAGTATTCGCCCTTTTCCAAGCTGTTCCGTTACAAGGATCTTTGAGCACAACACAAAGTGTAGAGATCCCAAAGCAATCCCCAGACAAGTCGCCTGGCGGC
>MSXO01000010.1 GCA_002083615.1 Proteobacteria bacterium ST_bin11
CCTGTGCGGCGGCGGACATAGAATCGACAAAATCGGTGAACGCGCAACGTTTCTAAGCCGCCTGTGCGGCGGCGGACTCGACCGGCTGTATCAGATATAGAAACCATTTTTTCTAAGCCGCCTGTGCGGCGGCGGACATAGACAGCAGCGAGAGCGGATAATATTGAAATTTCTAAGCCGCCTGTGCGGCGGCGGACTTGTTACCGACATTTGATATTTACGCCATGTCTTTCTAAGCCGCCTGTGCGGCGGCGGACAAATGCCGAATCCTCAAATGGATATTGTTAGTTTTCTAAGCCGCCTGTGCGGCGGCGGACTATTGCAGAAAACTACGCTGACGAAGCTGAGTTTTCTAAGCCGCCTGTGCGGCGGCGGACCCCCCAACGTCTAGGCATTATCAAAATTATCATTTCTAAGCCGCCTGTGCGGCGGCGGACGAACAGACGAAACAGAATTAGAAGCTATTAAATTTCTAAGCCGCCTGTGCGGCGGCGGACAAAGGCGACGGTTTGAAAATCGTCATAATTTATTTCTAAGCCGCCTGTGCGGCGGCGGACCATTGATTACGTTACTTTAAGCAACTATAAAATTTCTAAGCCGCCTGTGCGGCGGCGGACCTACCCGCTCGCGTCGTGTCATGCGTAACAGCTTTCTAAGCCGCCTGTGCGGCGGCGGACGGTTGCCAGTTCGCCAGCGTCCAGGCTGTCCATTTCTAAGCCGCCTGTGCGGCGGCGGACGCACCGGCACGCCGCCTTTCCAGCCGGTCGGATTTCTAAGCCGCCTGTGCGGCGGCGGACATTATTCAATCCGACATGCTGAAGCAGTATTCTTTCTAAGCCGCCTGTGCGGCGGCGGACAGATATTGGGGCGGTGTTGGGGAAAAGGTATGTTTCTAAGCCGCCTGTGCGGCGGCGGACTTCTTGGCAGCGCCGGTCCAGTCCACGCCAACTTTCTAAGCCGCCTGTGCGGCGGCGGACCTTGGGAACAGAGTTCTTTAAGAAGTGTTACATTTCTAAGCCGCCTGTGCGGCGGCGGACAACACCGACTCCGCAACAGCGAAGATATTTAATTTCTAAGCCGCCTGTGCGGCGGCGGACTGATTCAGCGCCGTGAGTTGCCGCTTGTAATCTTTCTAAGCCGCCTGTGCGGCGGCGGACGTCTGAGGATCGGCGAGCATGGCTTCTTTGTTTTTCTAAGCCGCCTGTGCGGCGGCGGACCCCCGGCGGGTGGCTGGTTCTTTGCGTTCTCTTTTCTAAGCCGCCTGTGCGGCGGCGGACGCCAACACTGATGGCATTGTTGTCAAATGTCCTTTCTAAGCCGCCTGTGCGGCGGCGGACGTACAGGTGGTGTTACCTGTTGAACTGGTTGCTTTCTAAGCCGCCTGTGCGGCGGCGGACGTATAAATAACCCAAATGCGTATGCTAAAAAATTTCTAAGCCGCCTGTGCGGCGGCGGACCGCTCAAAACCAACATGGCGCAGGTTTTGCAATTTCTAAGCCGCCTGTGCGGCGGCGGACGGCGAAAAGCTCCAATGGTCCCCAGTGATTCATTTCTAAGCCGCCTGTGCGGCGGCGGACTTTTTTCAGCAACGCCATGCTTAAATGGTTTTTTTCTAAGCCGCCTGTGCGGCGGCGGACCGTTAATGATCGCCCATTGTTTGCCAGGTAACTTTCTAAGCCGCCTGTGCGGCGGCGGACATGACAATTGGGACATAACGACCGATCCAAATTTTCTAAGCCGCCTGTGCGGCGGCGGACAAGTTTAAACTTCGTACCGTTTGCATCAACGTTTTCTAAGCCGCCTGTGCGGCGGCGGACTTATACTTAGCACCAATCGTGCCAGGTGTAGTTTTCTAAGCCGCCTGTGCGGCGGCGGACAATACGGGTGTACTGCTGTCGATCAGGGTTAATTTCTAAGCCGCCTGTGCGGCGGCGGACGCGATTCCTGAATATCAATTAAGCTTTATTAATTTCTAAGCCGCCTGTGCGGCGGCGGACTATTTTGCTTGCCGGTTTTTTCGCCGATGATCTTTCTAAGCCGCCTGTGCGGCGGCGGACTGATTATATAAAAACTGCAGGCCGGTTGCGACAAGGCTTGGGGATGGTTTATGGCATTTTTACCTTCCGCGAAACCGTTGTTCGTAACCGGCTGATTTAGTTCACATTGTTAAAGAGCGGAAAATTTTGGGTCAAAAATCCAGCGATGCGCTCAATACCCACTCGGTCGCGCCAAAGGAATTGCACGTTGACCAGCTTGGTGGCGAAGCGCGTGCGGGTTCCTTGTTTTTTGCCTTTGACCAATGAGCAATCGTTGTCAGCCCAGTTTGTCGGTAAAATGCACACCAAATAGGGGGATAAGCGATGACAACCAACTACCACAAACGAAAAAACGCTAAGAAAAGCGTAGTTTTGAATTCAAGCCTGGCAGAGCAGCGGCCCCAATTCGAAAAATGCCAATTCTGCCGACAAACTACATTTACCATCCAGGATTGGAAAATGATTTTCGAAATGGAGGCTAACCCACCGGAACCGACTGAACGCATGAAAAAAGCGCTGCAGACCTTTAATAAAATTATCGGCGAGCAAAATTCGATTGGCTCCAGTTGTTTGCAGTAAATTTTCAAGAAAAGGCTATGGCTCGATAAACCCACAAAAGACAAGTAACCTTACCGAAAGCCGTTTGTAATGCCACTGGCATTCGGGCCGGTGACTTTGTTGATGTCTTTGCCCGCAATGGTGTGTTACCTATTGTTAAAGTGGATGCCGATAATCGCTAGCCGTAGGCGTATTGAGCGCGCTCTACGGCTAATTCTTTCCAAAATGCAGCTCTAGGCTAATAAATGCCACCGCTCCCAAGACTAATCAAAACTCTGGCACGGTAGCGGCACTGCTTAGACCGTAAGCGCTGAAACTACCAGCCACCGGCGCGCCGACCTCGGTTTTGGCGATCCATAAACAAAATGTCTGCCCGCCGCTCAGGCTTTGCAAGCGAATGAACGGCAAGGCCACCGACGGCACGGTCATGTCCGCATAACGAAACTTGGTCGGGTAGGCGGCATCGCCGACCGGTGTTTTCAGCTCAACGGTAATATTCAGCGCGGTTTCCAAATCCAATCCGTGCCGCTTGGCATAGCGCCGGGCCAATCGCTCCGGGTTGGTTTTGGGGCGCTCGCGCCGGTAAATCGCATATCCCGTCAGCTTGTCCGGTATAGGGCGGATGCTGGTGCAATGCACGTAGTCGCTGAGGCGCGCCAGCCATTTCGGCGCATCGAAGCGCGCCAGCACTGCTTCGTCTTGCGCGAACAGCCGGCACTTTCCGCCGAGCAGGCTGAATTTCTCGCCAACCGTATATTCCGGAAACGACACGCCAATCGGCACCTGTTGTTGCGCATCCTGCATTTCGACCAGACCGAGGTGGAGTTGTTGGTAGACTTTGCTCCATAGTCCGAATAGATTAATGTCGGGATTAGGTAGTAAGGTAATCTCAATATAATGATTCATATGGTTATTTCCTACAGCCGGATTGTTTCAACGTATGCCAAGCCTTTTTTACCCAGATAAAAACTGGAAACACCAGCAGCTTCTATCAAGTTCTGTATTTGCGCAGCAGTTTCTTCGGGTACATCCAGCAAAATATTGAGTGTGCCGTTGGCCTTTGTCAGCAGTAAAGTAATTTCTCCTTCACCAGATCGCTTTTCTTTAAGAAGATAAGGATTTCCCCATATCCTTTTTTCATCGCCAGTGATGAAATTTTTCATAAAATCACGCGAACCATTAAATCCTCGCTTTGAGTAACCATATACATAAACATTGGGTCCTCTTCGATTACAAGCTTCGTCCATATTAAATCTCGTTGACAATCGATAAAATTGAATATATAGAGCAGCGGCGTAAAGCCTTATTAGCTTTACTTTTCCAGACGATTCAACGTAATTTTCGGCTGTAAACTTCTTTTCTAAAATACCAATAATTTCTATTATTGCTTCATTAGCGTCAATAGGCTTTAAGCTATTTAACTCATTTGACTGGTTTAAAACAGTTACTGGATCAAGTTGAACATGGCTTTTTAAATCAACGCAAAATGATTCACATTTAATAAACTCAAATAATTGTTCTGATGATAACCATAACACCCCCCAGAACTCTGGCGAATAGGGAGATGTAAAAACCGGATGATTCCCTTTGATCATTCCAGTAAAAGAATTTTGATCCGTGCTACCAGTTATATTTCGTATATAAACCATCTCTGTATTGACTGGCTTGAAACGGTCATGAATATTTTCGAAGGTAATTTGTTTTTCTAAATCAGAGAAGAAATAGTTTTGAGATTGCCTAGATTGATAAAGCTTGCGTTGGTCGCCAATCAAACGATTTAAAATACCCATGACGGTATCCTTACTTATCTCGCGTTGAACAAAGTTGGGGTATTTGTCACCGTCACGTTTTGACAAGTTAGTCATTGAGCCAATAAAACCTCGCCCACCTTTAGGCAATGGTTCGTTGTTTGAACCATCTAAAAATGAATTTTGCCATGCCGCTTCGTATTTAATAGTAATACGCATAAACACCTCTTATTTGGCGTAAAAATAAACCGCATAATTAGTTTTCGGCATTTCAGATACATCAATTTCCGAACGTTTAATACGCATCATTTTATGACTATCGTTGTAATCGACCAAAATACTATCAACGTACATATAACCTTTAGCTTGGCGAATGCTCAATTCACTAATCATGCGAATCGTTTCTTGGATTAATATATCAATGGCCTCGTTGTCCAATAAAATGCCGACTTCACCTTCCTCAAAAATAGTGCCACCACGAACATAGTTCGGGTGAAATATGGCTTTGGGATTACGCTCTGGCGAGAGGCTTTTGATAAAATTCTGGACCGCTTCAGCTATTTTTTCGCCTTCGCCTTCTTTGATAATCATCGATGCACGATCAAATTTTTTATCTAACGATATAAACTCTAATTGTTCAATACTAATTGAGCCATAAGCAAGGTACTCAGTTTCGCCAAAGGTGGTTTTAGAAAAAAATGAATTACTGGCAATATCATCACCTTTATCGTCCTTGCCTTTTTCCTTTGATCCAGAACGTCCCATTTGCTCGAAATTACCATTTCCCAACTGGTCAACAAAGTCCTCTAGTAATAATGGACTAGTGCGCTTACATTGACTGGATGGTACGACATAGCCGCGTATCAATCCTGTGATTGAAGCAATGACTGCTTGTAGATTTTTGTCTTTTGCATAGTGCAAATCAAATGCTTGATCTCTAAATAAATGATGGCGGATACAGTTTTGGCTGATATACATCGGGGTTTCTTTAAAATCGATGTCAGAAGCTTGTTTTTTATATTTGTAACCAGTTTCCTCTTTAACTTTACCCGTTAAATTAGTGTATCCGCGCAATTTTGGCAGTGTATGATTGTCAACTGTTTTTCCATCATCTCCTGCCAGTGTTGTTGGCCCATTCCAATTAACGACGCCGTGTCCATAAGCAATAACTTTAAAATCCACGCTTTTAATGCCCGTTATTTTTTGCATACATCAGTCCTCATTTGAATTTAGTTGTTTAATTGAAATTGCGCCGATTGGCTGTTTTTCGCACTCTGCATAGTAAATTGCATAGCTATGCTTTGAGTCTTCCCCGCCAACGCTAAGTAAATCATTTGGGGTATAACTTAGGTAAATGGGAAATTCCGGGTCTCTTGCTTCATTGAGCAAAATAAAATCTTTATAGGCCTTAGTGCCGCCAATAATGTTGTGGTGTTTGTTTTTCATGTAGGCCAGCAAGTTTTTATCGCTGTCGCCGTAACCTTGGATTTCATCAATCGAAGTCGTTAAATTGTCAACATCATCCCGTTCATTGATAGGCGGTTGGTATGCATACCGTTCTATAAATTTGGGTTGGCTAGGATCAGTGACATCGCATACTGCCATCTGTACAAAACGATTTTCGCCTCGTAACGAGTTCTTGCTGATTTTTGCACGGCCTTTTTCCTGGGCTTTTTTCGACGGAATCGTAATGGGGTCAATCACTTTCTGGCCAATTAAAGTCACGCCCTGTTTAAAGCAGGTTAGTAAATCGGACGTCATGCTCTTTTGAGCTAGTTCCAAGTCATGGAACCTTTGGTATAGCAAATAAAGCTCGGGTAACGACAGGGGCTTATCTTCCACTTGTTCCGCTTGTAAGAACTGATACCACGAATTAGTCGCCGCGAAGCCGTATTGCCGCGATAAAAATCTTGCAGCAGATCCCGTGCCCTTGCCTTGATGAATTGGTTCGGGAACGGCAATGCAAAAAACATTGGTCGTTTGATTGGTGCCGAAGCGGTCTAAGCGCCCGAGTCGTTGCAGAAAATTTTCGGCACTGGTGATTTCACTGACCATGTAGTCGCAGGTGATGTTTAAAGCGGCCTGGACAATTGGCCCGCTCCTCAGTACGTCGAATTTGCGTGTACCGTCCTGTTTAAAGGATTCATACACTTCGCCAAACCAAATCTGCTTATCGCTTTTCTTATATTTCGAGTGCAGCAGTACGGCGTTTTCCTGGTGCTGGTTACGAATAAAGCTTTTTTGCGCGGTCAACGCGGTATTGCTGATGACAATAGTATTTGTAGATTGGCTTTGGTACAGCGGATTATCATCTTGGCGAGTTTCATCAAGTACCTTGAACTGAATTCGATAGGTGCTTGGGTTGAAACTGGGCATGGCGATAATATCTTCAGGCTCCATGCCCAATACTTTCTTTAAATAAAAATAATGCGGCGTTGCCGATACCAGCAGGGTATTGGCCAGAGACTCCTGTTGCTGTTTGCAAGCCACCACCTCGGCAAACAACAGGTTAAAAGCGGGCATGGCAATGTACTCGTGAAACTCATCAAATACGATATGGGCATTCAGTACATTAATCAGCGTGTTGACTTTGGTGTGTGTGATGATGGCACTGAAGATTTGGTCAATTGTGGTAATTACTATATTGCCGGAGAAATACTCATCATCCGGGGTATGTTTTCCCCATGCATTGGTGAACTTAAACTCACCCGTATTAATTTCGATTTTGGCATTCGGCAAGTATTGCTCAGAGGTGAGGTCGTAAAACAAGCCTTGGCAAACTTGAACTCTGGGGCAAATCCAAATGATTTGCTGGGCAGTTTTCAGTAGCGCCCATTCCAGGGCAATTTTAGTTTTGCCGCAACCCGCTGGCCCTGAAAGCACGGCGACTCCCGGCACTTTGCCGAGCTTCTGCGCGACTTCGCGTTGTTTGCTACTGCGTTCACCTGCTGGGAATTGCGTTAGACAGGTTTCGATATGCGAGCCGAGCGTTGTCTCCAATTGTAAGGTTTCATCAACCAGATTCTTTAATGTATTGCGCTTAATATGCTGGTGTAAATCGTCAGCACTTAAAGCAGACACTAGACGGTCAGCTGAAATGACACAAGCCCGAATGATGTTGTTAAAGGCATTGGTATTGATGTGCTTCCGGTAGTTTTCGACGTGTTCTTCGCTCTCGTAGCTTTTGAAACTGGGTAAGGGTTTGGTTTTTTTATCGCTGATCAGAGCATCTAAATCCACATCTTGGTTAACTATTTCTGCTAGCAGAGAAGTTTCAATAGTCCGATAACGGCAATCCAGTTCGCTCAACTCTTGTAGCAGTTTTTGGACTTTTGCCACTAATTCAGTAAATGAAATACCGGTTAAATTGCCTGCTAGTTTTTTATGGATACCACCATAGGTCGCAAAATCGGGGTCTTTTTCTTTGCGGTAGGGCTTCGCGTGATGCCAGTATATTGTGTGTTTGATTGCATCCTTATTGGTAGTGTTGATCCCCTTGAAATTAATAGGATCAAGCAACTCATAGAGCAACACAGAAATTTCATTATGGCGTGGATGTTTGTCGAAACTGAATTTGGCATCGTCGATGTGCTGACCATCTTCTGCCTGAAAATCTTTTTTCTTGGGGTTGATTGCCCAAGCCTGAAACGCAGGGTCAATCTTGCCTGTATCGTGTAGGCAGCCACCGATAAAAATAGCCACTGATTGATTATCTTTACCAGGAACCAATTGCCTATGTAGCTGTTCGGCAATATAGCCAACTGCAAACAAATGCTCCGTTAATGATTGCAAGTGAGTGTTGGCATACAACCAATTTGGGTTCGGTTTTTGGTTTGAAATATCCATAAATAGCTCTTTACTGGTGGTGTTTACAGGCACAATACCTTGCGCATTAAAATGATCTCGATTCCCCACAATCCAAACCAACTCGCTCCGACTGCGTGACCTGATCCAATGGCAGGAAACTGCTGTATTTTTGGTGGCGGTTTTGCGCAGCAGGGTTTTGACGGCGATCAGGCCTTCTTCGGTAATCACGGTTTGCCAAGTGTTGTCGCCGATGCGGTTGGCGAAGGCATCGAGGACACGGCGGGTGCGGGCCAAGGCTTTTTTCTGGCATTGGCTGACGAAGGTGACCATCATGATATTACCCTCACCCTAGCCCTCTCCCTGAGGGAGAGGGGATTGAGTCGCTTGTTGCTTAACCTGATCGAACATGAAATCCAGCGCCTTGTGGTCGGTGAACTTTTGCAGGATTTGCTGGCGAAATTCTTGTTCGCTCATCTTCTCTTTGGCGCAAACAAAGGCCCAGGGCAGAACGATGGCGTCTTTGATGAGGTCGGCGACATCAAATACTAACGCGCCGCGCCGGGTTTTTCCGTGCATGACCGCAAAACCGTGCGGTATTCCCAGCACCCAGAGCGTGGTTGCCGCCAGTCCATAAGCAAGATAGTTGCCGTGATTCAAAAAGCCATTGGCAAGGTCAGTGGCGTCGTGGTCGCGGGTAAATTCTGTGTGTTGGGTGGATTTGGCCGCGTAGCGATAGAGTTGTTTAGTGAGCAGCGCTTCGCGTTGCAGCAGGTCGCCAACCTTGCCGGCTTGTTCGACTTGCTTGGCGTAAGCGTCCAGCGCACTGGCTATGGCGCTGTCGTCGGCGAAGATGTTTTCGGCTTGCAGGTCGCGGTCTTTGTGCCAGACACGGCGCAGATAATCGATTCGGGCTTGTTGAAAGGCTTTGGCCACCGTCAAACGCTGTTCGTCGTCGAACCAAAACTTTAACCAACCTTGTATGTATTCAGTGGGGCGGTATTCACTTTGCGGGGTTAGCCATTCGATTTCGCAGCCGCTGAACAGTGGCGTACCGCCACCGCCGCAAAAGCCAACCAGCACGCCGGCGCTGGCCAGCATGCGCATCGCCGCCTGAGTGATCGAAGTACCGGTGCCAAGCAGGATAACGGTGGTATTGGCGATGGGGATGTTCCAATACAGGTTTTCATCTTTGGCTTCGGTCAGATACAGCACGCGCCCGTCTTTTTGCATCACCCGGCATTTTTCCAGGTAATAGATGTTGGCGCGTTTGGAGTGGAGGATGGCTTTGAGATCGGTGAGTTGTTCCATAACCTGATTTTTCTTGAAATTCCTATAAAAAGATTATGGCTGACATTTTTCGTTAGCGTCAATCTAAAGGATTGCCAAAACTCCCGTTCTGATAAAGAGCTCGGTCGTTCAGGCTAAGAACGAGAGTGTTCTCGTTTAGAAAGGCATCATTCCGCTTCCGAGCCTGGCTGTTCTGCCTAATTGCTTGGCTGTTCTATCAAAAAGCTCGGTCGTTTTAGCTTTGAGCGACAATGATGAGGCTTTTTACCTGAACGGCCGAGCCCTACGGTAAATCGTTCTAGCATTTTTCTTGATCGTTCGAGCGGTGAACCGGAACGCCGGAGCTTTGAGGGAGATCACTCGAGAAAATTGCTCGGCTGATCGAGCACGACACAGGAACGTTGGGGCGAAACCCGGCAATATTCAGGTTTAAAGGAGGCTTTAGGTTTATGACATGCCGGTGGTCGCCGACTAACGGGCGACCGAACAAGGGTGGGTCCTCTTACTTCCGCAAGCGCTTGTAAGCGTTGATCAGGCCGTTGGTGGAGCTGTCGTGGTCAGTGACAATATCTTCGTTTTTTAGCTGCGGCAATATTGCCCGCGCTAACACTTTACCCAATTCCACGCCCATTTGATCGAAGGAATTGATATTCCAGATCACGCCTTGTACGAAGATTTTGTGTTCGTAAAACGCAATCAAGGTACCCAAGGTTCTGGGGGTGAGTTTTTTGAATAAAAACGAGTTGGATGGTTTGTTGCCTTCGAAAATTTTGGAGGCAATCAAGGCGTCATCCAGGTTGGGCTCATGACTCAAATCTTTTCTAACCTCCGCTTCGGTTTTGCCGCGCATCAAGGCTTCGGCTTGCGCCAGAAAGTTGGAGATCAGAATGTCGTGATGATCGGCCAAATCGTATTGGCTTTGCGCTGCCGCCAGGAAGTCTCCTGGAATGAGTTTGGTGCCCTGATGAATTAACTGGAAAAAAGCATGCTGGCCATTGGTACCCGGCTGACCCCAGATAATCGGGCCGGTGTTGTAATCAACTTTATCGCCGCTGATGGTGGCACTTTTGCCATTGCTTTCCATATCGCCTTGCTGGAAATAATCGGCAAAAAATTTCAAGGACTGCGCATAAGGCAGTATCGCGTAGGTTTCCGCTTCGAAGAAGTTGTTGTACCAGATACCCAGCAAACCCATGATTACGGGGATGTTTTTTTCGAATGGGGCGCTGCGAAAATGTTGGTCGGCAATATGCGCGCCCATCAGCAACTCTTCGAAATTGTCCATACCTATGTAAAGGGCAATCGACATGCCGATCACGGACCACAATGAATAACGGCCACCGACCCAGTCCCAGAACTCGAACATGTTCTCTGGATCGATACCAAACTCTTTGACTTTGGTGACATTGGTGGATATAGCCACGAAATGCTTGGAAATATTGGCTGGATCTACCGCCGACTGCAAAAACCATTTGCGCGCCGAGCGGGCGTTGGTCATGGTTTCTTGGGTGGTAAAGGTCTTTGAGGAAATCAAAAACAGCGTGGTTTCCGGGTTAAGCGGTTTCAAGGTTTCGACGATGTCGGTTTGATCGACATTCGACACGAAATGGGCTTTTAAACCGTCCTTACCATAGGGCGCCAAGGCGGTGTCGACCATTTTCGGCCCCAAATCCGAACCGCCGATGCCGATGTTGACAATGTCGGTGATGGTTTTGCCGGTATAGCCGGTCCAGGCCCCGGAGCGAACTTGTTCGGTAAAAACCCGCATCTTTGCCAAGACTTTGTTAATTTCCGGCATAACGTCTGCGCCGCGAAACAAGACGGGCTTGTTACTGCGATTCCGCAAGGCGGTGTGCAAGACAGCGCGTTTTTCCGTGGTATTAATAATGGAACCGGAGAACATTGCCTCAGTCTTGGCGGAAAGCTCTGCTCGATTCGCTAATTCTATTAATAAGGGTAAAGTTGTTTCGGTGATCAAATTTTTAGAAAAATCGAACAGCAAATCCTCAAATGTCACGGAAAACTTGTCGAAACGCTGCGGATCTTTCGCAAACGCATCCTTCATGCAAAATTTGCCGGCAATCTCGCGGTGATGTTGCTTAACGGCATTCCATTCGGCAGAGTTTATTAATTTGGACATATTGTTGTTATTTGATTAACCGGATAGGGGATTTTTCAGTAGACCTGAACAGGCAGAGGCAATTTAAAGGAATGGTTCATAACCCCATTATAAGGATTGTCTTTGATTGCTGACAAAAAAAATTACAGCTTGAATCGATCGTCCCAACTACCGAACTATAGCCTTTCTTTGACTATGACGATGTGCTAGAGTTAGTCGCTGTTTTGATCGAAATCAGGCAGTTACGTTCGCCAATGATTTAAACACGTTCATGTATAACCACATGAAAAATAATAAAAACTACAGCATTTATTAACACGGGAAGGGTATTTATGAGAAGCTCTCGCACATTGAGAAACGGTTTACTGGGCTTGTTGGGCCTGATTTTTTCATCAACAGTGTTGGCACACGGTGGCGCTGCGGGCACCGACACGGACCAATGTAAATTCGAACTGGAAAAAGATCACTGGATTCATTACACAGCCTACCAACCTAACGCTTACCCGGCGGAAGAGTTTTGCGGCAACATCCCAGATACCAACACCTTGACCCAACTGGTATTTGATTATCAAGACCAACGCTACCGCGGCATGGCTATCGAATTTGAAGTAACCAAAGAGCCGGAAGGTAAAAGGGTTTTCTTCCAAGCCGCTGAAAAACACAAATCAGGCACCGTGATTCTGAACTTGCCGCAAGGTGTGCAAGAAGCGGGCAAACATTTGATCCACATCACACTGTTGCAAGATAACGGCGAAAGATTGGATGCGCATATGAGCTTTAAAGCAGGCGCGGGCCAACCCACCAGCAAAGGCAGCTATGCCTTGTACGCATTGGTGGTATTCGCGGGCTTATATATCTTCTACCTGTCTAACGCCGGTTTCAAACGCAAAGTCGACGAAATGATCGGTAAAGCGAAAGAAATCTAAGTAAAACGCCGTAAGAACCGTTATTCCGCCTATGCTGCGCGGCGGAATAACCTACTTTCCGGCAGCCTTGTCAATCAGAAGTATCGCGGCATAATCGACGCTAAACATAACGCCCCTTCGAGGTAATGCAATAATGGTCAAATTCGTATCACTTGCCACACTGGTCTGTGCCTTGTCTGTTACTACTGTGTCCGCAAAAGAAATTAAGGATCACAACCAGATGATGAACCACGGCGACGGTCATTTGATGGATATGGATGGCGGCATGGTCATGGGCCAAAACACCGACACATTGCCTGGCGGCTGCGACAAAATCGCCGCGACCAAGGAAATTACCGTGCATGCTGGGCACAAATATTCCGAGAAATTCCCCGGCACCATGTTTGCGTTCGATCAGCAAGAATTTCAATTCGAACCTTGCACCAAACTTACCGTACATTTCATCAACGAAGATGATATTCGCCATCAATGGATGATGCATGGATTACCAAAATACTTATACCCCAAAGGTATGTTCCATTTGGAAGTTAGCGGTCCAGGCAAAGTATCCGGCACCTTGATCCTGCCACCGGGAGACAAAACCTATTTAGTGCATTGCGACATCGCCCAGCACATGGAAAAAGGCATGAAAGCCCAATTGAAGGTTGGCAAAGGCAGCGAAGACTTACCCAGCATTCCAGGGGTAACCGCCGCGATTTTCCCGGACGACTATAGCGGCAAACCGTATGACCCTATACTCGATGCACCGGTTGCGAGCACGCCAGTGGTGGTGCCCGCCGTACCCGCGGCGCCGGTTGCGGCAGTCGACGACTCCGTAGTTTCCGGCACGACGGTGATAGGCTTGGCTATCGGTTTTATCGCTGCGCCCTGGCTGGCAAAACGCTTTAAAGGCATGAGCGCAGGAGAAATAGTGGCTACCGTGCTTGAGCAAGTGGCGGCTGGCGTAGGCTTCATTATGCAACTGGTCGGCAAGTTGATCAAAATGGTATCCGGCAAAAACGTCATTGCGTTACCGGATAAATAAACACTAAGGAAAAAGCCCCTGAAACACGTGTTTCAGGGGCTTTTTTTATGCGCTATGTTCGCGTAGGTGATTCCGGTTGCCACGACATGGGCTGTCAACACCTAGAAGGGGGATGGCGAAGAGGGGCACATGATTGTGGAATAGCTCCCTGCACCCGTTAGAGCACGAAGTGAATCTAGGTCGGGATGACCGGTGCCAAGCTAATTTCAACTACTCACGTGAACGCAGCTTTTTTACAGGCTATACCAATGCAGTTAGAATCACTCGGCCCGCTGGGTTTGTTTATAAGTGCCTTCATCTCGTCTACCGTGGCGCCGGGCGGCTCGGAAGCCGTCTTGGCGTATTTGGTCAACAGCCAGCAGCATTCGGTCAGCCAATTAGTCGCTATTGCCAGCATAGGTAACACGCTGGGCGCAATGACGACGTGGTGGCTAGGCCTCTGGGCTGCCAAAAAATATCCTGCTGAAGCTTTAGCCAAACAACATCAAAAATCATTAAATACCGTGCGCCGCTGGGGCAGTTGGGCCTTACTATTTTCCTGGTTACCATTGGTTGGTGACGGCCTGTGTTTTGCGGGCGGCTGGTTGCGGCTTTCAATACTGTCCTCGCTGTTAGCCATTTTTTTAGGTAAAGTGTTGCGTTATATCGCCGTTGCCTACGCCTTTGTCTAAGCCATGAGTTTCTTTTCCTTACCGCATTTTCCCGCCGCGAATACCGTCGCAGTGCACAATAAACGCGATTATCAGATTGCCGCGTTTACCTTTGTGACCACCACCATCTGCTTGACGATGGACGGCTTCGCGCCGCAATTCATGCAATACGTGCTGGCGTTTTTCGGTTGGCTATTTTTGATCGCCTGGCTGCGTGGCGAATGTAAATACGTGCGCACCCAAGTGGCGGTGGCGGTGACGTTTGCGGTGATCGGCGAGTATTTCGCGTCCGTTTATATGAAAGGCTATATCTACCGCTTCGGCAACGTCCCCGCCTACGTGCCCGCCGGTCATGGCCTGGTGTATCTCACAGCCGTAGCACTAGGTCGTTCCGGATTGTTCCAACAACACGCCCGCCGTATCGCGGTATTCGTCGTTGCAGTCTGCGGCACCTGGGTGGCTTGGGGGCTTAGCGGCCTTGGGCGTTTGGACATTATCGGCGCGGTGCTGTTTGTGGTGTTCTTGGGCTACTTGTTCAAGGGCCGCTCGCCTATGGTTTACCTGGGTGCATTCTTTATCACCTCCTGGCTGGAAATCGTCGGCACCAGCGCCGGCACCTGGGCTTGGGCGGAGATTGATCCCGCCTCACACCTGCCGCAAGGCAATCCGCCCAGCGGCGTCGCCGCTTGGTATTGTTTGGTCGATGCGGTGGCTATTGCCGGCGCGGGGCCAGTGTTGCAAGCCTTCACCAAAACCGCATTGGTATTGCAACGGCAGCGGGCCTAACGTTTATTACTTAGATTTCGGCTCCGAGCGTAGAACAGCACTCAAGCTTACCCTGTCACCCACACGGATTAAGCCGCCAGACAAAATCCGCGCCGTCATTCCACCATGACCGCGTAGCGCGTTATAACTTCCCACGCCAAGTTCGGCAGCCATTTTCGAGCACGGATCGCAAGGGCCGGTGACTTGAATAATCACTTCATCCCCAATTGCCCATTCCAACACCAAATCTGGGAACGGCGAGCGCATACCGATAAGATTGAGCCCCGAAATTACGAGATTGCGCCGCAGACGAGTCGGCTGCAATTCCGCGACCCCACACCAATTAGCGACAAGCGGCAAATGCTCGGCCTGGAACAAAGTCAGTTCGCGTTTTGACGATTGCCTGCCGGAACGAACAGTGTTTGCTCGCCGGTCGCCCAGCAATCCCTGCCCAGGCTCCGCGCGGGCCTCATCGACCACAACCGCCAGCTCGCCGCGCGCCGGACGCAAGATGATGACCTCGATTCGGCCTTCCGAAGCGAATTGTTGAGTTAGATTGCGGAGTGTCATGATTGGGTGGCGATGTGGCACGAAGGTAAATGTGGCTAGCGTAGCGCAATCGTAGCTACGAGTGCTAAATAGGATGTGCCGACGTCAGGAGGCGCATCTGTCGCGACCGATGCGATGCGCTTCACTTTGTTCAGCACATCCTACGGTCCTAATCGGAGCTACGAGTTCTCTGTGCCTGATTTATCTTTTGCGCACTTGCCTTCCCACTCGCATCAATTTCTGTAATGACTTTCTGCCATTCGATTTTGAGCAATGCATCCAGGTTTTTGGGATAGGAAGTACGAACGCTGGATTGAGTGACGCGAACCAGAAATGGGCGATCTTCGAGAAGTAGATTTGTGATTGCCAAAAGGCGTATAAGATCTTCTTTTAGTTGATCGAGAAAGCCTCTCATCTCAGCACAGCGATCTCGATATTGGCGAGCGTTAGTTTTGTAGGTGGATAAGTCAATGTTCTTTGCCAGGAAGGCATCGCGTAGCTGAGAATAGGCTCGATCTATAGTTGCTAAAGAGTCGTTAATCTTTTGAAGGCTGACGTTCAGCGAATAGACCTCATTTAGGAAGTCGATGTTAGTGAGGCTCATAACGATCTGGCGATTGATTTGATACTGTTGAAAGCTATTCATATAGATCGGCGCATCGGCTGAGGCGAGCCGTATTTCAGAAAAAACTTTGTGACAACAGTCATTGATGATGAACACGTTGTCCGAGGTCGTGTTTAGGCAATCGTTGAAGTAGTGCTGCAACCTGAGCAACGCGAAGTAATGAGCTTCCTTACATTCATAAATCTTCTTTAATGCGTCACCAAAACGCACAAACACATAGGCGAAGAAGGCACCAGAGAAAGCCCCGAGAAGGGCTCGGAACGCTTCAAGATCCGTCGACTTCCAAGCATCCCAGAAGAGCCAACTCATGGAACCCGCCACAATTGCTGCGACCGCTGCGACCACAGTTATGCCAAACGCAAATAGAAGCTGCTTCATGAATTGATGTCCTGATCCATTACCTTCAAAAAGTAATTAAGTAGTAGTTTCCGAGTATCATACTTTGATGGATCATATATAAGCTCATCTAAATCGAATAACAATTTTCCCACGCCAACCCCGCAATCCCATATGCAATAGGCATATTGTATCTATACAGCCAACCCAAAAAATTCTTCAGCAGTCCGCCCTCTTCTTGAATCGCCTTTAACTCTATCCCCTTACGCATTTACGGTTAAAATAACTATCTAATTTAAACCCAAGCGCATCCGACACAAAACATGGAAAAAACCTATTCCCCGCACGCAATCGAACAACGCTGGTATCAACTTTGGGAAGAGAGTGGCTACTTCGCGGCCAAGCAAGATGGCGAGTCGTATTGCATCATGATTCCGCCGCCCAACGTTACCGGCAGTTTGCATATGGGGCATGCGTTTCAGGACACCATTATGGATGCGCTGACCCGTTACCACCGCATGAAAGGTTACAACACGCTGTGGCAACCGGGCACCGACCACGCCGGTATCGCCACGCAAATGGTGGTGGAGCGCATCATCAACGCCGAGGGCAAAACTCGCCATGACCTAGGCCGCGAGGCGTTTATCGAGAAAGTCTGGGAATGGAAAGAAGAGTCCGGCGGCACCATCACCCGCCAGCTGCGCCGGATGGGTTCGTCGCTGGACTGGGAAAAAGAACGCTTCACGATGGATGACGGCATGTCGGACGCAGTGCAGGAAGTGTTCATCAAGTTATACGAAGAAGGCCTGATTTATCGCGGCAAGCGTTTGGTGAACTGGGACCCGGTGTTACATACCGCCGTCTCCGACCTGGAAGTGTTGTCCGAAGAAGAAAACGGCTCGATGAGGTATATGCGTTACCCGTTGACCAACGGCACTGGCCACTTATTGGTGGCGACCACCCGCCCGGAAACCATGCTCGGCGATGCGGCGGTGGCGATACATCCCGATGACGAGCGTTACAAACACTTGCTCGGCGAATTCGTCGAATTGCCGTTGACCGGCCGCCGTATTCCCATCATCGCGGACGAGTACGTCGATCCGGAATTCGGTACCGGTGTCGTCAAAATCACCCCGGCTCACGACTTCAATGACTACGAAGTCTGGACTCGCCATAAACAAATGTCAGTGATTGCCGATCAACCGCATGGCGGCTTAATCAATATTTTTACCGTCGATGCGGCGATACGCGGCAACGATGATGGTTTTGCGATTATTCCCGAAGCCTATATTGGTCTGGACCGCTTTGAAGCCCGCAAGAAAATCATCGCCGATCTGGATGGCCAAGGCCTACTGGAAAAAACTGCCGATCATAAATTAATGGTGCCGCGCGGCGACCGCACCGGCGCGGTAATTGAGCCGCTATTGACCAATCAGTGGTACGTCAAAATCGCGCCATTGGCGAAACCGGCCATCGAGGCAGTGGAAACCGGCGCTATAAAATTCGTACCGGACAACTGGAAAAACACTTATTTTGAGTGGATGCGCAATATCCAGGACTGGTGTATCTCCCGGCAAATCTGGTGGGGCCACCGCATCCCGGCCTGGTACGACGACCTGGGCAACACCTATGTCGGCCACTCGGAAGCCGAAGTTCGCGCCACGCATGGCCTGGCAGCCGACTACCCGTTGAAGCAAGATGAAGACGTGCTGGACACCTGGTTCTCGTCGGCGTTGTGGCCGTTTTCGACCCTGGGCTGGCCTGCACAAACCCCGGAATTGGCGAAACATTACCCCACCAGCGTGCTGGTCACCGGCTTTGACATCATCTTCTTCTGGGTGGCGCGGATGATTATGATGGGTTTGAAATTCCAAGGCGAAGTGCCGTTCAAGGAAGTGTATATCCACGGCCTGGTGCGCGACGCGGAAGGCCAGAAGATGTCCAAATCCAAAGGCAACGTGCTGGATCCTATCGACATCATAGACGGCATAGCTCTGGAAGACTTAGTCGCCAAACGCGTGTCCGGCATGATGCAGCCACATCTGGCCAAGAAAATCGAGCAAGCTACCCGCAAGCAATTCCCGGACGGCATTCAGTCGTTTGGTACCGACGCATTGCGTTTTACTTTTGCCTCATTGGCCTCGACCGGTCGCGACATTCGGTTTGATTTGCAACGTACCGAGGGCTACCGCAACTTCTGTAACAAATTGTGGAACGCGGCGCGCTACGTGCTGATGAACACCGAGGATCAAGATAACGGTATCGATTGCGCTGAATGTACTTATAGCCAAGCCGACTTGTGGGTTCTATCGCGGCTGAACCAAACTATTGCTTCAACAAACGACGCGATCAAAAGTTATCGCTTCGACCTCGCCGCGCAAGCGATTTACGAATTTACTTGGAACGAATACTGCGATTGGTATTTGGAACTGGCGAAAATTTCGCTGCAAAGCGACGATGAAACCTTGCAGCGCGGCACCCGCCAAACCTTGTTGCGCGTTCTGGAAACGGTGCTGCGTTTGGCGCATCCGATCATGCCCTTCATCACCGAGGAAATCTGGCAGCGGGTTGGACCGCTGGCGGGTATCACAGCCGCCACCATCATGTTGCAGCCTTATCCGGAAAGCGACAGCGATGCGATCAACACCGATGCCGAAACTCAAGTGCAATGGGCGATGGACTTCATCCTTGGGATTCGTAGAATCCGCGGGGAAATGAACATCGCACCAGGCAAGCCACTGAGTGTCTTGCTGCAAAACGGCAGCGCCGCCGACCAGGCCTACCTGATACAAGCCGAAAGCTATCTCTTAAAGCTGGGTAGACTGGACAGCATTACCTGGCTGGCAGCGGACGACAACACCCCGGAATCGGCCATTGCCTTGGTCGGCGACATGAAGATCCTGATCCCGATGGCCGGCTTGATCGACAAAGACGCCGAATTGGCCCGGCTGGAAAAAGAAATCCAGCGCATCGAAAAAGAGCTGCCGCGCATCGAAGGTAAGCTCGGTAATGCGGCGTTTGTGGATAAAGCGCCGCCGGAAGTGATTGATAAAGAGCGGGAAAAGCTGGCGGGCTTGCAGTCGTCCTTAAAAAACCTGAACGAGCAATTCGCCAAAATCAAAGCCTTATAACTCAATGCCCCCCAACGGCGCCGCGCAGAAGCCACCACAATCTCTCGACGAATGGGCGGAGCTACTGCGCGTGCAGGAGATGCCGATTTTCTCCAACACCGCGCATAACATCTACGCGGCGTTGGATGACCGGCACAAGGGCGCAGTTGAGTTGGCTTCGGTGATTCTGCAAGATCCTAATCTGACCGCCAAACTGCTTAAGGTGGGTAGCAGCCCTTACTACAATCCCTCCAAGCAAAAAATGAATACCGTATCACGAGCCATCGTGGTGCTGGGCGCGGAAGTGATAAGAGAGCTGACGTTGGCCTGCTCGTTTTTCGAAGCCATGCTGTCGTCCACCAACAAGGACAGAGCCAATCGGGAAATTGCGCTAGCGCTGCATGCCGCCGTGCAAGCCAAAGACTTGGCTCTAAGCATGGGGGACTCCTCTCCCGAGGAAGTGTTTATTGCAGCCTTGCTTCACAACATTGGGCATATCGCCTTTTGGTGTTCCGGCAATCCGCAATCTAAAAAAGTTCACGAACTGATCGAAAAGAGCGGCTTGAATAATCGCGAAGCCGAGAAAAAAGTCCTAGGTTTTACCTTGCAAGACCTGGGCAAAAAACTCAGTAAATCCTGGAGCCTGAGCGGTTTGATCGAAGAGGCAATCGCTAAACCGGATTCTGCGGAAAAGCGAGTACAGATGGTGCATTTAGGCCATGAGATTTGCGCCACGCTTAAATTGGGCCGAGACTCGGCAGCCATGCAGGCATGCCTGGCAAAAGTCGCGGCATTTGCCGGCCTGTCACCGGCAAGCCTAAAAGCCAAGATCGACAAAAACACGCTAGAAGCCGTGCATATTGCCCGTCAATTCGGCGCGAACGACGCCTCTAAGTTCATCAGTACCGAGGCCAACATCCCGAGTTTTGAAGAACCGGAATACGAAAAAGCCGACAAGAAGCAGTTGCAGTTTCAGATTTTGCAAGACATCAGTAGCCACATCAGTGGCCAGATTGATCTAAATGGCCTGTTTGAAATGGTCTTGGAAGGCATACATCGCGGCGTGGAAATGGACAGAACCCTTTTCATGCTGCTCAGCCCGGATAAGCAGATACTGAATGAAAAGTTCTCCTTGGGCTGGCAGAAAATGGCGCTCAACCAAAAAATCCGCATTCTCAATTCGGAACCCTCGGCAAACTTACTCTTCCACGCCTTACAACAACAAGAAGGCATCTGGCTATTTCCTCAGCAACACAATGCGCTTTACACGTCACAAATCCGCCAGCATATCGGCGAACACGAGTGCTTCGTTTTCCCGGTTTATGCGGAAAAAAAGACCGTAGGCCTTATCTATTGCGACCACTCGATTCATGGACTACCCTTAACGCGTGAGGATTTCATTGCCGCCAAACACTTTGCCAAACAAGCGCATATCGGTTTAACCCTATACTGCATGAAAAACCACTAATCCATGTCAGACCATCAGCTTGCCAATCTTCAGGTTTTTCTCGTCGAACCGTCACATACTCAACAGCAAATCATCTCCCAGTTCTTGCACGCCTGCGATATAAACGATATTACCTGCATAGACAGCGGCGCCGACTTATTCGAACGCTTACAGCACTTTCGACCCGATCTGATTATCAGCTCAATGTACTTGCCGGACATGACCGGTGTGGAGTTGGTCCACGCACTGCGTATGGACGCAGCCTCGTATGAAATGGCCTTTTTGCTGATTTCCAGCGAAACCAATATTAAATACCTGGAACCGATCCGCCAGGCCGGGGCGATTGCGATATTGCCCAAACCGTTTACCAGCCAGGCCTTGGAAACCGCGCTGCATTCCACGCTGGAATATGTTCGCCCGGAAAAACTTAACCTGACGCACCTGGATATTGAAGACCTGCGCGTGCTGCTGGTGGACGATAGTGAATTCTCTTTGAAATATCTCACCAGGATTTTCGAAAACATTGGCGTTGACCAGATCGTCCCAGCTCACGATGGCAAGCAGGGCTTACAGCTATTCAATCAGCAGTATTTCGACCTGGTCGTTACCGACTACAACATGCCGGAAATGGACGGCTTGCAGTTGATTGATCATATCCGCAACCATCCTGAACGCGGCTCGGTACCCATTCTGATGGTCACCAGCGAGCAAAACCAGAGTCGCCTGGCGGCGATTGAAAAATCCGAAGTATCCGCAATCTTGGATAAGCCTTTCGAAGCCACCTCTATCAAACGCCTGCTTATTAATTTGCTCAATTGAGCTAATCTTGTCTGACGGGCGAATACCCCACAACATACGCGGCTATCACAAACTCGGATCGAGTTAATGTCCGCCTAGGCCATTTTTTAAGCTCATCCGGTTTTCTCGCAAAATATGCATGAACTTCCCACCAGCAGTCCCACATCAAGGTACGGAACATGAAGCAGACTATCACGCCTAACAATAACGAAAAAAAACTCGCGGATGATGATTTTATCGTTTCCAAGACTGACGCCTCAGGGCGGATCACGTATGCCAATCGCATCTTTATGGAAATTGCCGGCTATCCGGAACATGAATTGCTGGGCATCCAACACAACATCATCAGACACCCTGACATGCCGCGCGGGGTGTTTAGATTTATGTGGAATACCTTAAAAGCCGGTGACGAATTTTTTGGTTTTGCCAAAAATCTATGCCGGGATGGCGGATTTTATTGGGTATTTGCCAACATCACTCCGGACTACGACAAAGACGGCAAATTGCAGGGTTATTACTCGGTACGCCGCAATCCGCCCCGCAGCGCATTGGAAGTGATAATACCGATTTATCGGGAAATGCTCGCCTTGGAGAGACGCCATTCGGTTAAAGATGCTCCGGATAAGTCCTTGGAATATCTATTCGACGTGGTCAAGCAAGCCGGTGCTAAGAATTACAATAGCTTGGTGTTAAGCCTGTATAAACCCAACGGAGTGTAAGCCATGAATTCAAATGCCAATATTCCGTTTCTAAGAACCAAGCTTAATTATGCAGTTGCCGCCACTGTACTTTTTGCGGTTGCCGCTTTCATCTACACGCTTATCAATCATGGCTTTTCCTGGCTGATGCTCGGCTTATTGCTACCTTTACCAGTGGTCGCACTGGATGCTTGGCAAGCGGGCAAACAGTGTCTACTGGTATTAGAACGCATAGAAGAAGTGCTAAGACACACCAATCAAGGCCAACTCTATCATCGCGTCACCAAAACGCGCGGCATGGGCGAAGTGGGCAAGATAGCCTGGGAGCTCAATGAAACCCTGGACATCATGGAGTCTTATTTCAAGGAAATGAATTCGTGTTTTCAGCACGCCGCAGAAGGCAATTACGACCGCTATGCCTTAGTTGACGGTTTTCCAGGGATACTGAAAAAATCGGCAAAAAATATTAACGACGCCATCAAGTTGATGGATGAAAATGACAAATTGACCATCAAGCGGCGCTTATCCGCAGGCCTACATGCGCTAAATACCACTAACTTGCTCGCTAACTTGAAAGGTAATCAAAACGACTTGCTCAATATCACCGAGCAAATGCAAAAGGTTGAAAACATCGCGATAGAAACCGGGGAGAACGCTAACGCCAGTCTATCCGCAGTGGAAACCATCAGCAACTCGCTGGCCGACATCAACGCCAACGTGCATTCGGTGTCGGATGTGATCGGCGCGCTGATTAACGACAGCAAGAAAATCAATGAATCGTTATCAATGATTACCGGCATTGCCGATCAAACCAACCTACTCGCCTTAAACGCCTCGATAGAAGCAGCACGCGCCGGCGAGCACGGTAGAGGGTTCGCGGTGGTAGCGGATGAAGTCAAAAATCTCTCCGAACATACTAAAAATGCCGCATTAGAAGTATCCAGAACCCTAAAATCGTTCAACAAGCGGGTCGAACAAATGCAAACCGAAGCCGAAAGCTCCTCTTCGCTTTCGCAAGAGATACTGGCACAAGTCAATTCCTTCCGCCAACAGTTCTCCAATTTGTCAAAGTCAGCGAAAATCTCGGTCGATTACATTTCTTACGCCAAGGACAAATCCTTCGGCGTACTGGCTAAACTCGATCATGTGGTTTACAAACAAAACGGCTATGTGGCTGTCGAAACCCCCAACGACTGCCCTCATCACCAAGCCATTATGGTAGACAATCACAATTGCCGGCTAGGGAAGTGGTATTACGAAGGCTTGGGCTACGAAAAATTCCGTTCCACCAGCGCTTACGCCAAATTGAATCAACCCCACGCCGACGTGCATAAAGCCACGCAACGTGCTTATGAAGTATCTCGCGAAAGATGGATAGACGATCCCGGCATGCTCGACGAAATCATACGGCAAATGCAAGTCGCCGAGGCCGCTAGCGCCGACGTGATGCAATTTATCGATGCGATGGTGGAAGAACGACACAAAAACGTTTAGGGGATTCTACGCAGGACGTGTTTGCCGTTCCGGTACTTCTTATAGGAGGGCCCTACTGTGGTTGCTCCCGCGTAATCGGGCACAACCACAGCTAAAGGCCGGGGATTCTAAAGATGGCGTGCCCGGTTAGTTTCAACTGCGGTATTGGTCAGTTGACCACCCGATGGCCGCGTTGGCGCAAGCAATTGTTGTAGGCGTTCTTATAACGATCTTCGGATTGAATGCCTTGCTTAGATGCACCGCCGATGCCACCCGCAGCCGCACCGATCGCTGCGCCAGTGCCGGGATTTCCCAGCACCGCCCCCAAAGCCGCGCCGCCAGCTGCACCAATCAGCCCGCCGACACCGGCACCTATCGCGGTTTCCTTCACTGCACCGCCAGACGCTTGCGAAGCCAATTGCTGGCACTCGTACAGATCCTGATTCAAGCGATATGAGTTTTGATTGTTATAGGTGTCGACAGTTGGCGTCCAGCCGGTTTGCGAAGCGCAAGCCGATAACAACAGACAACCGGCTATGAGTGAACAGTAAGTTAACTTCATCATTATCTGCTCATCCCATTGCCAATCCACGAACCGGCTGCAGCACCGATACCAGCCGCCAATGGGTCACCCCGACCCATTTCATACCCCATCGCACTTCCGACCAAGCCGCCGACTAGGCCTTGCGGAGAGCGTTGATCGTAAGCTCCATATCTAACGGGCGGAGGAGGGGGCGGCGCATAATAACGCTGTTGTATGGGCACATACTCCACCACTCGTTCAGGCACGTAAACTCGCTCCACAGAGTATGCCGGATAATACTCGCGTCCATGACCGTGATGGTGGTGACGATGATGGCGATGCTCGTCCCAATCGTCATCGGCTAAAGCCACTGACGAAAACAATAAACCGATCAACATAATTTTTGTCATTCTGAACATATAAGCCTCCTTGTTTGGAAAATTATTCAGTTGCGGGAAATTCTAGTGGTGTTTGCTTAAAACCGAATTAAGCGCAGATTATGATCGGATTAATTCTAGCGAGTGGGATTTGGCGCTATGCCCGAGTACCTCGGATTAAGCTTAGATACTAGCGAATCAGGATACTTTACCCCTGCCGGGAGCGACAGGGGAGTTGGATACTAGGGCTTTGCCAACGCAATTGCCCAGAGGATGGTAGTGTTTGGACCGAGTTATTTCGGCACCACGGCTTGGGCAGGCGATTTTTTCCAAAGCCCGCCGGCGGCAAAACAGGTCCAACCCCAGCGCAGCCAATTCAAGAGGGCTGCAGCCATCCACAAAGACCAAGCCAACATCAAAATCCGGTATACCAGCAATGGCAGACTGACTACCTGGGCAATCGCTAACTGCGGGCCGTTGCGATCTTGATACCAATTCAGTACAGTCGCCGAGGATTGATTGCCGGTAATTTGCATATCAGGACTACCCAACAAGCCTTGCTCGACCGCTATTGCGATCAGCGACAACGCTAATAGCGTAAAGCCCGCCAGACCGATTTGCGCAAGATTAAACCAGCGTGGCCGGAGCGGTGCGTGGTCGGCGCGGAAGCCCAATGCAAACAACCACCCGATCACCAAAAATGCCGCTGCAATATGCAGCTGACTCAAACCGATCAACAACAAAAACCACTGCCAATGCCGTAACGGCGTGGTGCTCAGCTTACCCAAGCCGAACGCCAATATAGCCAACACAATCAATAAGCCCCAGATCAACGCGGCGGGCCCGAACTTCGGACCGAAGGTCCACAACAACCAACGGTCTTGGGGCATGAGCAATTGGATACGGCTGTTCACACTGGCAACGCCGAGATCGACTAGCGGTGTATGTAACAGCAAACCAGGCTCTTTCGCTGTTTGCCAATTCAACACCATGCTCTGGGTGCCCGGATGTATCGGCAAACTCACCGTCACACCTTGCTGACGAATCGGCTGACTCACACCGTCTATCGTCACACTTTGCAGTTCCCCCTGTTCCGGCAGTTTCACGGGATGTTGCCCGCCCTTGGAACTGCGGATACTCAAGCGCAACTCTACCGTTTCGCTGCGTTGTCCGGGTTTGACCACTAACTCGCTGCTATCGATCGTCAACGTCGCCCCAACTAAAGCGTGCGGGCGACTGATAGCCAGGTTGACGCGCTCGCCCGGCCAGGGCCGCCATTCCGGTAGCCACTGCCCCTGCCCATCCTGATGATGCACCACGGAAATACCGTCGGCCTGCAAATGCCAAATCGGACTGACATCGGCGCGCCAAACCTCGTGCCACTGCGGCGTATCGACGGCCTGCAATGCCAGTTGCTCGGTTTTTGCCAAGGCCGACTCCCATTCCAGAGTCGCTTGGCCCGCCGCCATGTTAACCAAAACTTTTCCGTCCTTGACCCGCACTTGCGGACTGGTGACCGCTTCCCCGGCCAACAAAGGCAGCTCCAGCAAGACCGGGCTAAGCGCGCCGGCCAATTGCTCAACTCTAGTCGTCACGCGCCAATCCAAGCCCAAATGCAAGGTTCTTTCCACCCGCACAAAAGCCGGCAACGCCGCTTGTTGTAGGGAATTTTGGGGACCGTTATCGAGTTGCAAGCGGCTGAACTCCAACTGCGGACCAACCTTTCCGTCTTCGTACCAGCCATCCACCCGCCAGCCCTCGGCATCCACACTCACATGCTGCGGCAGCAGTGGTAAGGGCAAACTAAATTTATCCTGCATCGCATAGCGGCCTTGCATCACCACCTTATGCACCCCCTGAGTCACCACCAACCACAAGCTGCCGTCATCCTGCCTGATCAAGGTTCCCGCCTCGCCACCATCGACACTGACCTGCTCGGGAAACCATTGCTCAAGCTGAGCCGGCAGCGGCACCGCCAGGTCCTCCTGAGCATGCAATTGCAATTCGATACGCAGTAACTCGGGCTTAACCAATACGTGCATATCGGCGATTTGGGCACAGTTAGGCAAACAGTGCGGTGCTTGCAGTAAGCGGGTTTTCATTTGCTCCAACATGGGCGCATCAGGCAGATCGGCGTAAGCCTTTTCGCTCGGGGTAAGTAACAGTGGTAGCAGCAAAAGACAGATGAAACCCGGCAAGGACAAACGCCAGTTTCCAGCGATGGCACCCAGCATTTTCAAAACCAATACCGCCACCAGCAGGGCCTGGGCAAAGTGCAGCACCATCATCATCAGTGGCGACAAATACCAAAGCTGGATTTGCTGGCTACTATCGACCGCACCGTTCCAGCTCAAATCTACGCGCTGCCACCCCCAATCCGGCAGACCGGGACCGGTTTGCAGATTGGCTTCGGGATCGATACGCTGCAAACTGGCAATACTGCCGCCGGAGGGCGGCGGGGCAGGTGCTATCGACTTTTTAAACACTCTGCGTTCCGACTCGCCGGACTCGCTCATTTCCGGCGCCATCACGGCATCGGTCATCAGCTCGGCTTGCATCGCCATCGGCACTGCCGCACTTGCCATCGAGTGGATACGTTGAATGGGCTGCCCGGGCCGTTCCAACTGCGGGTAAATACCAATCCGAATCTGATCTATCATGAACGGAATCGTCAGCAACAGGAGCAGCAACCAACTGGCGTTGCGATACCATTTCAACCATTGTCCGAAACTACTCGCCGGCAATACCCGCAGTAGAGCCAACACTGCCAATACATTCAGCCAAATCAAACGCGGTGCCTCATTCTCATGCCAAATCAGCGCCAAACTCAGCATCGCAAACGCTCCCCATTGCGGCGACCAGAGTCGCGCCACCGCCAATGCCGCGATCAATACCAAAAACAAGTCCAGTAAAGTCCTGCGGCTTAACCAACTATTCGGCACATTATCCACCCCGCTGACAGCCAACAAACGCCAGCCCGGCGGGATGTTAAGTTCGGCCCGCACCTGTTGAAAGCGCTGCTGCCAGCCACTGGCGCTAAGCTCAGTCAAATCGGCTTCGATCCGGCTATCGGCATTTAGCTGGACGGCCCCGCGCCGAACCTCGACGCCCTGGCTACCATCGGCCAACTTTGTGATCAATTGACTCTGACCGTCCAGTTGCACCTGTCCAAGTCCCAATTCCGGCATAGCGTTCAAACGCCAGTCGCGGGTCATGCTGCCGGTAATACTATCGCTGACGGTGTAGCCACCGCCCTCGAAATCCAGCCACAAGGTACGATTTAACGTGAGTTGATTGGGCTCGGGTTCTGGGTCGCCCCGACGGATTAGGCTAAACACCATGCTCTCGCCCTGCTTAATTTGATAGGTGGGCAAATGTCGCCATTCCGGTGGTAGATTGGTTTGACTGCCGTCTATCGCGGCCAAATTTTCGATCTCCACCAAACGCAAGGCCGGCATAGCCTGGAACGCCCACAGTTCATCCGCCGGCCAACTCTGATCATTGACTGCTAACTCCAGTTGCGTCAAGGCTTGCGGGTGGCGGGCATGAATGTCAATGCTCCAGCGCCCCGGACGCACTTGCACCAATAATCGCCCGTTACCGTCGAGGCGGGCCGGTAAAGGACTTGTCAGGGCCACCGGCATAAAACCGGACAACAAGGCATAGGGAAACTCCACCTCCCTCGCCTTGCCGGATACTTCCAAATCGAGGCGCGTGATTACTTGCAGCGGCACATCATCTAACACCTGCCGAAACACTTGTAGATCCATCCTATCCTGCTCCCGGTCTGCAGCGTCGCCATTTTCAGTACTCAGCCACAACGCACCTTGCTTGATTTGCGGGTAAGCCACCGGCTTATCGTTGACGCTGAGCTGAATCAGGCCGCTGGCCTCGGGCAGAGCGAGCTGCTCAGGTAAACTTTCCCAGAGAAACTCGCCGCTAATCTGATAACGACCGGTCGGCAATTGTAGGGCGGGCTTGCCGTCTTTTTCGATGACAGGCTGAAGTTGTTTGTTGACGAACACCGCTTGCGGCCAATGTTGAGTATCGCCAGGCAGAACAACCCAATCCTTACGATAAAGAGTCCAGTCGGCGACGAAGCTGCCGCGCTTAGCTTGTAAATTAAGACGTAGCGCGCCCGGCCAGGCGCAGCGTTTTTGTTGGAAATCATCGAAGAAAAACGGACAACGATACTGAGCTTCATCAGCCAACACCCAGTTGACCCAGGGCTTTAGCGGTTCCGGGACATCTTGCAGGTCCAACGCACGCGCCGTCTGAAACGACATCTGCCAAACCAATAGCCACAGCACAAAAACCAACCGTTCCATATTCTCCTCCTGTTCTAGGGTGTTCTATTCTCGTTCCCGCTGCGGGCGCTGCGTAGAAACGAGGGCCCTATTCCTCTAGCTGTGATGGGTAGAGCGAAGCTAAGCCCATCAATTTTATCTTTCTCAGTGGAACTTAGGTCAGCGTTGGGTCAATCTGACGCTCTGCCCCACTCTACAGGCCGTCCCTTCTTTAAATTGTAAACAATCCTGATCTAAAGCTGTGTTTATTCGCTATTTGCAATAGAATACAAAGCATCCCTTCTCAACAGCTAGCTCTCCGGAGAATTTGACATGACTGATAAAAAAGTGACGTTAAAACAGGAAGACCAAGACCGCGTTATCGAATTACCGGTCACACCAGGCACCATGGGTCCATCCGTCATCGATATTCGCTCTTTATACGCGCAGACCGGCAATTTTACCTACGATCCCGGTTTTACCTCCACCGCCAGCTGTACTTCAAAAATCACATTTATCGACGGCGATGCCGGCGTCCTGTTGTATCGGGGGTATCCCATCGAACAACTGGCTGAAAAATGCGATTTTCCAGAAGTCTGTTACCTGTTGCTAAACGGCGATCTGCCCAACGGCTCAGAGATGAAAGGCTTCGTTACCACCATCAGTCAGCATGTCATGGTACACGAACAGCTGATTAAGTTTTACAGCGGATTCCGCCGCGACGCGCATCCGATGGCGGTGTTGGTAGGTGTGGTCGGCGCCCTGTCGGCGTTCTATCACGAAGTGATGGACATCACCTGCAAAGAAGACCGTTACATCTCGGCTATCCGCCTGATCGCGAAAATGCCGACTATGGTAGCCATGTGCTACAAATACAGCATCGGCATGCCGTTTATTTACCCTAAGCGTAAGCTCGGCTACGCGGAAAACTTCATGCGCATGATGCATGGCGACGCCGGCGAAGATTATTTGGCCAACCCGGTCTTAGTAAGAGCGCTGGATAGAATCCTGATCCTGCACGCAGACCACGAACAAAATGCCTCCACTTCCACAGTACGCTTAGCCGGCTCCAGCGGCGCAAACCCCTATGCCTGCGTGGCCGCAGGGATCGCCTGCCTCTGGGGCGCGGCGCATGGCGGCGCGAACGAGGCAGTGTTGAACATGCTAGAAGAAATCGGCGACGTCTCGAAGATCGGTGAATATGTCGCCAAAGCCAAGGACAAAAATGATCCGTTCCGGTTGATGGGTTTTGGCCACCGGGTTTACAAAAACTACGACCCGCGCGCCAAACTAATGCGGCAAACCTGCCACGAAGTGCTGGACGAATTGAATCTGAATGATGACCGGCTATTCAAACTGGCCATGGAACTGGAACGGATTGCGCTGGAAGACCCTTACTTCGTCGAGAAAAAACTTTACCCCAACGTTGACTTTTATTCCGGCATCGTGCTGCGCGCGCTGGGCATCCCCACAGAGATGTTCACCGCGATCTTCGCGCTGGCCCGTTCGGTGGGCTGGATAGCCCAATGGGACGAAATGATCTCCGACCCTGAATTGAAAATCGGCCGCCCCCGTCAGTTATACAAAGGTGTGACGACTAGGGACGTCAAATCCATCTCCAATCGGTGATAGGGTAAATACTGATAAGGTCCTCCCCCTATCCTGATCTAGAGGTTTAGGGTGAGGAGAATCCAATTAGGAAACAACTTTTTCAGTTACCCTCATCCTAACCTTCTCCCGAAAAGAGAAGGAATGATTTGAGCTTTTACTGAATCTTCCGGGAACCAAAGGAAAATTTAAGAAGTAACCGCCGAGCGCTTCAACACTCTAATCAGTAAAAAATCCCGAGCAAAGCGCATAAGAAATACAGGATTGGTGGAAAAATAGCGCTTAATCAAGCGTCTATCCTTCGCCATCCGATAACACCATTCCAAACCGTTTTTTTGCATCCAAAGCGGTGCCCGTTTGATATGTCCTGAGTGAAAGTCAAAAGCAGCGCCAACACCTAATTGCACCGGAACGTGAACTCTTTCCAAATGCGCCGCGATCCACTTTTCCTGTTTGGGCGCACCTAAACCCACCCAGAGAAAATCCGGCTTGGCATCGTTGATTAAATCGACAAGTTGATGATCTTCTTCCGCAGTCAAGGCCCGAAACGGCGGGGAATGCCAACCCACGAGTTGCGCATGCGGGTAGCGCTTGCGGATGTTTGCAAGCAAATCCACCAAGACCTCGTCTTTGCCGCCCAGAAAAAAATGCCGCCAACCCAGTTGTTGACCATGATCCAGAGATTTCAACATCAAATCCGGTCCACAAACCCGAGTTTTAATCTCCGCTTGATGCACCAGCTTGGCGTACCAAACCAAAGGTAAGCCGTCCATCGTAGACAAAGCTTTATTCGAAATGTCGCGCAACTCGCTATCGGTGAGACTGGCTACTGTGGTGTGCACGTTGGCAATACAAACCTGATGAGATTGGCCGCTGGCGATCCAATTTTCAAAAAGCGTTAACGTAAACTCGTAATCCAGGATGGGAAAGCGTATTCCGAAAATATCTACTGACTTGAGAGACTGCATTCCGTGCTCCATTGGGCGGTTAATTGAAAACATATGCGTTTAGATTTTGTCATTGCCCTAGCATCTCTATATTCGCGTTCGGAGTCAATCTGGAACAGTCGTAGTAAAGAGTTATCAAACCGAATATTCCTATTCTCGACGAGGGAAGCTGCTAACTTAAGGTACTTCCTCATACTCAGCGGCAACGGAATCAAGGAAGCTTTTTTGGACACCTCCCCGCCCCTAGCCCAGATTTTTCAAAGAGTGGCTGATGGCCAAAAACCCGAACCTAACCACTTTTGTCATAACGGTTTACAGGCAGGTGGTGCGGCTAAACGTCGCATGGACATCCACAAAAGCCAAGAAAACACTAGACAGCAAGCGTACTAGGCTCCTTGAGACCGAAACGCTGTCCGGCGTTGTCAACCAAGGCCCGTAGGCACCAATAAATGCTCCTAAACAGTCAAAACTACCAGAATATCTAGTTTACTTAAACGATTAAGATTTAATTAAAATAAGAAAATGGCTTGGTTATCAAGTCATTATGTTTTAGGCTGTATTTAGCCTCCACATTTGTCAATTTGTACATTGACAGTCTGAACGCGAAGGATAGCAGCTTAGTAACACCATTCGCGCCGACCCCGACAAACTGAAATACTTAGAGGCAGATTACAAATTATGCTTGGATGTACACAAAAAATAGCGATTCTCGAATCCATAATTGATACAGGTCTTTAGCAACACACGTCAAAGGCAATCCAGAAAACACATAACTTTTAATGTTAGATATACGCACCAAATTGGTACGCCAAACCTAAGACCAGCCATAACGGTATTGACAATCGTTTTCTGAGAGACCCTGTCCGTAACTATCGAAGAGAGGTACTAACAATTTTAAGATCATTGGTGATACAGGTTTTACATAAATCTCACTGTTGACCCAATTCTGAAACAATTTCAGAGTATCCTCGGAACCAAGGACCGGATCCTAACCCCATAATTTAATTAGCTTGAGTGTATTTTGTTGCCCAAAGGGCAATTGGAGCACAAATTAATCAAGGAGAATAAAATGTTATCTAAAATTTTGATCACTCTAGTACTCTCGACTTTCTGCACCGCAGCAGCAGCGCAGGATTTTTACGTCTCGCCATCAGGAAGTGACCGATTCAACGGCCTATCCCCCAGGTCCAATCTATGGACCAATACGGGTCCGTTCAGGACATTAGCTCGCGCCCAACAAGCTATTAGAAGTTTAAAAGCTGCCGGCAGATTTAACAAAGCAATTACCGTACATGTTGGCAGAGGCACTTATCAACTTCAAACTGCGATGGTATTTGATAGCAGAGACTCCGGTCTTCCTGGCCAGGAAATTCTTTGGCAGGGTGAGAAGGACGCCACTTTAATTTCTGGGGGTATTGAGCTTAAAAGCTGCCAACAATACGACAGCGCCAATCCAAATCAAATTTTGAGCTGTCAATTGAATCCTAGCGTGTTAGCCAACATCTCGCCAGACGTCAATAAGCGCATCCTTGGCAACGGTCCTGTATTCGAGTTATTTGTCAACGAAAGTCGGATGCAACCCGCAAGATGGCCCAACTATAATTGGGCATACGTACGCACACCGATTGAAACTAAGACACAATTCAACGTATTTCAAACTATTCCTAACTTTTCAGGCGACTTAAGCGACGCCCAAGTCCACATTTATCCAGGCGACGATATCTACGACCAGTATATCGGGGTATCAGCCTTAGACATACCCAACAAAAAAATTACGTTGTCAAACCCGACCCAATACACCCTCGCCGCCGGCAGGCGCTTTTATTTGCAAAACATCGAATCGGCCATAGACATACCTGGAGAATGGCACTTTGATAAAGTTAATAATAGAGTTTTGTTTATTCCACTCAATGAAATCCCAGCGAAACCAGTCATTTCAGCAGCGAAAAATATTCTAATAATCAAGGACGCCAGTCATATAACATTTAGAAATTTAAAGCTGCAATATAGCACCAGCCACGCGATCAGAGTTGATCGCACAGATTCCGTATGGATGGACAATCTAGAAATAAGCAACGTTGCTGGTAAAGCCATATGGGCGCCAATGAACACCAATATGTCTATCACAAACAGCTATTTGCACGATATTGGGCAAGGAGGCATGTTCGTATCCGGTGGAGATAGGCCAACTCTTAAAGCTTCCAATAATTTGATTGAGAATAATCGCATCACAAATTACGATAAGATTCTATATAACTGGTCACCAGCCATCGAAATGAACGGTGTAGCGATTACTGTATCTCACAATAAAATAGAGAACGGCAATGGCAAAGCAATAGTACTCACTGGAAATGACCATATAATAGAAAAAAATGAAATATCCCAAATTTGTCAGCAAACTGATGACTGTGGGGCGATTTACTCGGGCAGAGACTGGACATTTAGAGGCAACATTGTTCGCTATAACTATATTCACGACTTCTACGGCTACCGTTTGCTGAACCTCGATATTGCCAAGAATATTATACAATATACTTATGATGGCGCACGGGGTATCTACTTAGATGACAGAGTCAGCGGGTTTAATGTTTTTAGTAATATCGTAGTCAACACAGGCCAGATAGGGATTCAAGTTGGTGGTGGACGCGATACTACTATTGAAAATAACGTAATCAGAACTGGCCGATTCGCCATTCTATTTGACAACCGAAAAAATGCCGACGCCACAAATGTTAAAAACTCCTTGAATACCATGCCAATTAATAGCGCCATTTGGAAAACCAAGTATCCCGAGCTAAGCAAACCAATTATCAATGACCGTTGGCCGGAAGGAAACAAAATCACTCGAAACGTCGTAATTTCAAACCGATTTTTTGGGGGTGTATTACTCTACTTCATGCCAATACAAACCAATATAATAAGTAACAATCTAGTATGGAACCCTTCAAGACCGCTGACCGTCGATTCAGACGCACTCGATTCACCCTTAGGCAAAAACAGCTATAATTGGACCGACTGGATTAGCAAAGGCATTGAAAAAAATAGTCTTTTTGCCAACCCCTGCATGGATACTTCTGCTGGCAAAATCACTATAACTTGCGCCAACTCTCCTGTGAACGCGATCGGCTTCAAATCCATTCCCACCGATATAGGGCTCATTAATTAAAGTTTAGTATCAGTTGCTTTTTTAGCCCACTGAGCGAAATGACAATCACTCAGTGGACTTATAAGCTGAAATAAAAATGCTCATCAAAATTTATTAGAAGCCAAAACCATCAGTTAGAGTAACTTAAACGCTTTAAAACATCGATAGCTTCTATCGAAATCAAAAACCTGTTACCACCCTACCTTCTAATTTGATGTGGAGCATACTAACCGTTACTTCCGTTGAGAAACCATAATGCCAAATAAGTTGATTTACGCCATTGCCATGTTTAGTCTCTCCCCAACAGTAATGTCCCAAAACTTTTACGTCGCTGAGTCAGGTGACGACAACGCAAACGGCTTGTCATTAATATCAGACGTAGACGGGGCATCCAGACCATTCAGAACGCTTGCTCGTGCGCAACAAGCCGTCAGAGACTTAAAGAAAAATGACTCTTTCAACGAACCGGTTACGGTGCATGTCCAAGCCGGCACTTACTTTTTGGAAAAAGCGCTAGAGTTTGACATCAGAGATTCTGGATTTGCCGAGCGACAAATAACTTGGCAAGCCGAAAATGGTCAAGTTGTCATTAGCGGCGGAATTGTTTTGCAAAACTGTCTCCCAAATGGAAAAGGCGTTTGGAATTGCCCGACCAAAGATCTAAATCTAGACAAAGTGAAATATGCCCAAAGCTACAGAATCAAGGGCGACATTCCCGGATTTGACTTGTTTGTAGATCAGCAAAGAATGCATCTAGCACGGTGGCCGAATGGGGACTGGGCCCATATTAGAGAACCCCTCGACGAAAAAACCAGTTTCACCAGCATGGAACCCTTACCATCGACTGAAGCAGATCTTGACCATGCCCAAGTTCATATATTTGCCGGTAACGACTGGTACGATGAATATATCGGCATCGCCTCAATACTCTCAGACCAAAATAAAATTACCCTATCGAATAAAGCTGCTTACCCTCTAGCTAGTGGCCGCCGATTTTATTTGCAAAACATCCAGTCCGAACTTGATGACACAGGTGAATGGTTTTATGACCGGGCAAAGAATAACTTATCCTTCATTCCGCACAGTTTACATACGCCAAATAAGGTAATTGCCTCAGTATTACAAAAGCTGATAGTGATTAATGGTTCGAGTTACATTAACTTCAAAGACTTCGCCTTTCGACATTGCGCAGGCGCAGCACTAAATATCAATAAAACACATCACGTAAGCTTTAATAACATTGAAACCAACAACATTGGAGGACGAGCAGTAGAAATCATCGATAGCACGGATATTATTATCTCAAACAGCCATATTCATGACGCCGGCCAAGGCGGCATATTATTGGCTGGAGGTGACCGAAACACATTAAAGCCCGGCAACAATTTAGTTCATAACACACATATCCACGACGTTAGTCAGTCAATAATGTCTTATGCACCCGCCATCGAATTTGCCGGCGTCGGAAACCAAGCCACTCATAACTTAGTTGAACAATTACCCGGAACGGGGATATTGATTAACGGAAACGATCATTTAGTTGAAAAAAATGAAGTTCACCATGTTTGCGAGCAGTCATCCGATTGCGGAGCGATCTATTCCGGTCGAGACTGGACGTATCGCGGCAACGTTATCCGCTATAACAGCGTCCACGATTTATCGGGTTATGGCCTGAAAGTTGTCGACATAGCCAATAACCGAGTAGTTTACGCCAAACCGGACGGTGTTCGGGGCATATATTTGGACGACTTGGTGAGTGGTTTCAGCGTCATCGGCAATCTATTAAATAACGCCGGCCTTATTGCCATTCAACTGGGAGGTGGCCGCGACAATATCATTGAAAACAATATCATTAGCACCAATGACTTCGCCATCTGGGTAGACTACCGTAAGCCAAGCCCTGAGCTAAAGAGGCGTCTCACCCAAGTACCCTATAAAAGCGAAGCCTGGCTAAGTAAATACCCCAAACTCGGCGACCCCATGTTGAATGAAGGCTGGCCCGAAGGCAATACAGTAAAACGCAATACTATTATCTCCACTCGACCGGATAACTGGGCGCTCCGCTATATGATGCCGGCATTCAGTAACACAATTGAACGCAATCTGGTCTGGAGCACCTCAGGGACTTTCAATGTCGCCTACAACATCCTAGATAAACTTATAAAGCGCGATGGCGTCACTTGGCAGAACTGGGTGAACGAAGGTCTTGAGCGCAACAGCCTGATTGCCGATCCTTGCCTAACGATAACTGGCAATAAAGCTACTTTTTGCCGTCAATCGCAATTGCATACAATCGGCATACAGCCATTACCCTTAGACATAGGTTTAATAAAATAAAACTCTTAACAGCCCGGGTTTTCTCGAGGCTCCAAACTTTGAGAGAATCTAGGAATGAAAACACTACCAAGCAATATCAATCGGAAATTCGAGAACGAGCGGTTCGTATGGCGCGGTAACATCAAAACGAAACCGATCTCACTATGCGTGGTGGGGATCATCTCCAAGGTTCTCGGGGCGGATCAATCGAGTTAAATTCGCCTTGTCGAGCCGACTGAGGCAATAGCCGAATCATAAACCCCCATCAACTCAAAATAGTTCCGTTCCGCGGTGTATTTTTCTAGAAAGATGCTCCTAGCATTGGCACCTAACCGTTGCCTTTGCTGGGGATTCTCCAAGAGCCATTTCGCTTTACTAGCTAAGTCATTTGGATCTCCTGGAGTAAACAGCAAACCCGTTTCACCGTCTCTGATAATATCAGCCATGCTGCCTAACCTTGAAGCCAAAACCGGCAAGCCATGAGCAAAAGCCTCGACTAACACCAAAGGGAATCCTTCATACCATTCCGAAGGCAATACTAAATAAGCTGCCTGTCGCATCAAATTACTAACTTGTGTGGCATCTTGCCGCCCCAAGGCCAGAATATTTTTTTTATCTTTTAATTCCTCCTGGAGAGGCCCTACGCCAGCTACTTTCAATAAACACTCATCACTCAAAAATGACCACGCGTTAAGCATGGTATCGATGCCCTTTTCCACGCTAATACGACCCACAAATAACGCGTACGCAGACTTTTCCACCTCTTTCGGTATTGTTGAGCTCTGAAAAGGGTCATATAGAAAATTGGGTTTTACCACAATTTTGTCTACGGGAAACCCGGCCTCGACAAACTTACTCTTTGCAAAATCGGTTAAGGCAATAAACCGACCTACCTTATGCTGCCATGTTCCGAGTTGGCGATGTTGAGAGACCATATGGGCAACCACCAGACTACCCAGCTTTGAGCCGCGATAACAGTCGTACAAAGCCGCTTGATACGGCGTCCCCCGAATGCAGAGCTCACATACCTTCCCATCTCGCAACAGCATCGCTCCCGGACATATCAGTCGATAGTTGTGAAGCGTTTGAACTACGGGAACCCCTTCTTGCATGCACGCATCGAAAATTGACGGACTAACCTGTGGAAAAAAATTATGCACATGCACTAAATCCGGTTTAAACCTGCGCAATTTGTCTAAAGCAATCGTTAGGCTAGCACGAGAATAACTGGTAGAAAGTGCCGCTTTAACTTTGCCGAGAACGCTACCCGACAAATCTTTATTATCAACCCTCCACAACTCGACCTCGTGCCCGTGGGCTCGCAACAGCTCGCATTCTGATGCAACCACAGCATCTTCGCCACCGGCTTGCTGGTAATAATTATGAACGAACAATACTTTATGCATAGTTAAGGCGTATTAGTTTTAGGCGAGGTAGAGGGGCTCAGACAGCGAAGTTCCACAAGAACAAGGCGGCGTCCAACTGCAAGCTCTAGGGGGCCAGCGCTCTCTTACCACGAGGTAAAACGCTTGCCCAACGGATCTCTAATTAAACAAGTTTTTTAATAAAGTTGGCTGAAATCGATTGCTACTGATAGTCAAAAAAATAAAGCGACCAGTTAATCCAGACTTTCATAAGGTATCTTTGTCATCCGGAACTCAAAATCAGAATCAAGAGCCTACTAAATTATTTTTCCTCAGAACAAACTTCCAACCAACTAAGATGGGCTTTAATACATTACCCTACCAGTTTTGATTTAATATTACGAGCAATTCTTGGCAGATAAAATCTCTTTAAATGAGCAAGATTTGGTATAAAACAGAGAAACAACAAAATCCTGCCAAATATGCCTGCGATATCATCAAAAAGACCAAACTGATTAATAATTAACTCGACATCAGCCTTCCCCCTAATTTCATACTTCACAGCCATATATCTTTTCTGAAAATGGATATAAAGAAACTCCTTATCTGAAGTATTTAGGCATTTACACGTTAGTTTTCCGTTTGACCAAGTAAAATATTGACCGAATTTGTTTGGATGGACAGTGGTATATAAAAAGGGACTCTTTGGATTGATGTCCGCTATCAATTCATCATGACAAACGGATAGTCCGCTAGATAAGAAAACCTTATCTATACCGTTGGTTTCATCAAAATTCAAAAACCTTTCAGTTGAAAAAATGTATCGATAGTCAAGCGCCTCCGCGCCCTTTTTATAAATGCCATTTATCTGAACAGTATTTCTATAAAGTGTGAGATGTCCTCTCCGAAAAACTTTTACAAAATTTTCTTGACCAGCTATCTCGATCAATGGGCTCAAATCGCCAAAAATCATATCAAAATCGCAATGACCCCACCAATCGTAGCCGGTGAAATACTCAGCCAGCAGATCTCCATAAGCCGGTTGAAAGTCTGTAAGTTTATATGGAGAGTGAAGCGCCAAAGGAAAATCAAAATTCACTTGGAAGCGCTGACGTATATTCTCAAAAGTGGTGCTGACAAACTTAACATTCTGCGGAACTTCACTTTCAATGTCGAAATCGACGAAGAACAAAAAATTGATTTCAGGATTTAGTCCGCAAGATTTCAAAAAAAGATCGAAATAACCCGGCGGAGTACCAAAATAAATATTTGAAATAACAATTTTCATACACTTCCTTTTCTAGAATAAGCTATATCGACGCTTGAAAATGACTTTGAATACCATCAACGAAATTCTGCGCCATATTTCCTATTGAAAACTTATCGCCGCTTGTTAGCGAATTTTGTCTTAAACCATTCAATCTTGTTGGGTCTGACAAAACATCCAAAATAACCCGAGAATATTCAGCTTGTAAATGCATAGTCATTTCACCATTATATCCACTCTGCAGATACTCTATTTCCGGACTATGATTAGGAATATCAGTTGTAAATAATGGTAACCCAGCAACAAACGCATCTAAAATAGCCAAGCCAACCAAGCCAGGACACAAAAATAACTCAGCCGATTTAAACGCCAGCGCCTTTTTCTCTGAAAACAAAGGACCTAGAAATTTAATAAATGAATATCTGGATGCAAACTCTTCAACCAATGACCTAGATTCACCACTCCCAACTACTAACAATACAAAATTTGAGTTACTTTCATAAATATCTAAAGCTGATTGCAAAAGAAATTCTATTTTTTTTTCAGAATACAGACTTCCACAAAACAAACCAATCCTAGCGTCTTCATCAATAGCTAGTTGTTGCTTAAAGGCGGCTACGTCTTCTTCACTTTGAGCGCTGAGAACCTCTTTAAATTTCGAGGTATCGATGCTATTATTCAAAACCGTTATATTTGAAGCAGGGTAGCCTAAACTAGCAATATAGTTTGCCACGCCTTCTGTATACGAAAACCACCAATCACACTGAGTTGATAATTTTTTCTTAATCTTCTCACGCCAACTTCTTGGACTACCCTGCCTATTTTGCCCATGCCCCCAATAAGCGAACTTTTTTAAACGAATTACCCGGAGAAATATCAGAATATAATTATGAAGGTGCTTATTGGCCTGCTCGGTAATAACAAAGTCTGCCCATAATATATGCCGCACCGAATGGTACAAAATGTGAAGTTTACCGCTAAAAAGCCAAACGCTCTTTTCGACAATGCACACACCTAGGTTCGAAACGACATTATCCCCTTTGCTCAGTTCATGTTTCGGTGGTGTACCACAAACCACTCGCAGCTCATGACCTTTGTCGTTCAACATTTGCCCCATACGGTCAAAAAGTGGAACCCGGTATTGTTTTAACATCGGCTGAAAAATAACTATTTTCATATCTTGAATATTAACTCGATATTATTCTAACGATTCATCAATAAGACATGTTTAACATATCCGCCGACCACACGAAAAATATCTAATGTAATATAGGTTGGAAATAGTATTCTAGGGCAGTTTTTCCATCCATACCACCAACGGACGCTAATATTCGCAGGCGACCTAATACTTAAAAAATAGCTAACAAAACTCTTCAATGAAACTTGATTTCTTACGGCATCCATACCGGTAGCATCGATATGCGAATAAACCCGGCAACTTTTACATACATAAATAGGATAACCTTCTCTCCGTGCTTTGTGGCTAAAATCGTAGTCAGCGGCGTAATGGGGTAAACGCTGCTCATCATATAGGCCCAAAGCACGAAAAACTTCAATAGGAAATAGAGTTCCACGGCCTGATGCATGAGTAACTTCTACGACATTAAAGTTATCGGGGAGATGATGCCTGTCAAAAGTTACCGCCTTTGATTGAGCAGTTAACCAATTTTGCCGATACCCAATCGAAGAGGCGCTACCGGTAGTAACGTCATGTGTTACAGATGATAGTACCGCTCGAGGATATTGGTTGTGATATGCGAAAAATTCAGCAAGATAGTCAGAAGGAACTTCAGTATCGTTATTTAGCGTCAGAAGACAATCCTGATTCGCGGCGCGGTCCAAGACATATTTAACACAAACATTAATCGCGCCTGTCCACCAAAGACTACTATCGGCTCTTATTACTATAACCTCCGGGAACTCCCTAGCTAACAACTCAGATGTACCGTCAGTGGAGCCATGATCGCAAATAACAATTTTAAAACCTTGAAACGTTTGCGCTCTTAATGTGATCAAACATTTCCGGGTAAAGGCTATACGGTTAAAAACAGGGATACAAATCCAGAAACTCATATTTCATGACCATTTGATTTACTATTGCCGCGACTATTTATGAGAACACTAGTTGAAACGACAAGATATATCATAATAAAACCGAGGGGATTCAATGCTTTTAAAAATGAAGTTTCAGTGAAATTATGGAGCAATATCATCACAAATCCACTACTTAAAAACACAAAGTCATCTTTCAGTGTGCGCCTTATCAAAAATAAGTGGAAAAATGTTTTTAATAAAATCGCAATCATTAGCACACTTGCGATCAAACCACCTTTAAGTAAAGTTTCGATATAGCCATTATGCACTTGAGTCATATTAATACGATGTTTTTTAGTTAACTGCCCGAGATCATCAAAACCCACACCAGTAATTGGCCTTTCAGCGGCATCAGCCAAAGCCAACTTCCACTGCCCGGAGCGTCCGGTAAATGTAGTATTTCTACCTGTTGAAGCAAGGGTTGCGTCGGTTATTTCGGAAGCACTCATATAAAAAGTGACAGTAAAAACGAAGGCTAATATTGAAAAAGTTATGAGCACAAACCTCAATCCCGAACTTAATCTACCAAAAACCTGACAGTAAAATATATAGATGATTATGACTATTGAAGTAATTAAGCTTGTCATACTATCTGCTTTGGTTATCGCAAAAATACCAACCACTACTGCAAAAACTATTAATATCTTTTCTATCATCGCCTTAGAAAACAAATACAAATTTGCCGACAACCAAACCAACATTAGTGCCTGCATGCCAAGTGCGTTTGGATGAGTAGTAATACCTATCCATCTTGGCGCCCCAAAATCCAATACGTTGATACCTAACTTTGGGTACTGCATCGCAAAGATAACACTAGAAATAGTGAGGGCCATAAAAATCCAAAACAACCACCGAATTAAAGCTATCCTATTATCCATAAATGCAATTGCAGCCATTATTGAAATAAAAGTTGCAGAAAATAGAAAAATAAAGTTTTTAATAACGCCTTCGGGACTACCTGCCCAAGCGGCAGTTAGTAATACATAAAAAACAAGACTAATGAGAATTTTGTTACTCATTAGCGATAACAATACATGTTGATAATTAAACAAAAAAATAACAACAGTAAGCCCCATATAAAACCTATGAAAAGGTATTCGTTCCTCGTTTGGGTTTAACAGTAAATCAAGGCCAAAAGACCCCCAAAACAAATACAGACAAAATGTAATTATAGTTAAAATTTTAAATTTAAAACCAACATTTTCTATGATCATCTTATTGGGACGCCTATTTGACTTTCAAAAAAAGCACTACCGACGTCATATATAAATCTCTGGGCCTAGCATTAGCATGCAGCTCTATATACGTCATTGCAGCTTACCTATTACCTTCGCAGGATTTCCTGCCGCAATAGCGCCTGCTGGAATATCTTTCGTCACTATCGCGCCCGCACCAATTACTGCATCACGACCTATTCTGACACCTTTCATTATTATGGATCCGGTGCCTACAAATACATTATCTTCAATAATTACGGGAGCACATCGAATTTTCTCTGGCGAACTATCGTAACGACGGTTTTCAGGTTCTATTTTATGAAAATCGGTATCAAATATTTGCACGTTAGCGCCTAACAAACAATTCGCCCCTATTTGCACGGACTCTGCCGCACAAATAACAACACCACTCAAGCCTGAATTAGGGCCAATAATAATTGATGCATTCGGTCTTAATGTACGGATAATTACAGGCTTTGACACTCCCAATGCAGTAAATCGGGAGTCCGAACACAATATAACGCCCTTGCCAATCGATATTCTACTACGCGGTTTCAATGTAACTATTGGGTAGCCATAGAACGTTGGACAACCATCCATATCAATATCATTTATTTGAAACCAGAATCTCCCGGAAATATTCCACCATCTAGTCAATAAAGCGTTCCGCACGCGAACCGCCAACATAAAAACATTTTTAATCAGCATTATAGCGTTCCTATTGACTGGCCACATTTTAGCTATCTGTAAACATGACTTGATGGTAAAGTTTTTGATAACTTCTGCTAACCACATCTGGAGCAAACATCTGCCGCGCCCGCAAATAGCCCGACTCAGAACGCTCAGGATAGCGCTCGTCAAAAACCCGATACATTGCTTCCAGAATTGCTTCGGCGGAAGCTACGTCCGTCAAAACCGCACAACATATAAAGGGGTGCGCCTCCTCAGCACCAACAACCCAAGGCACAGCACCACTGGCGTTCCCTGCAACGATAGGCAAACCCAGCGCCATCGCCTCGGCAATCACCACACCAAAAGACTCTTCTAAGGCTGGATGGACTAATATATCCAATCCATTAAGTTGCGCTATCAGCTGTTTATGCTGGATTGCTCCATGAAAAATCATCCCTGTCGTCACGCCCTGACTCATACACCATCGCTCCGCAGCCTCTCCTACCCCAAAACCAGCACCGAAAAGATGTAACTCTGCATTAGGGTGAATAGCGACAAATTGAGAAAAAGCTTGCAACGCGGGCCTGGGATTTTTACGCATATCCCAACCGTTACAAATCATTCCAATTCTTTTCGTCATGGGTCGCTGCCTAGCCTGTCCGATCGCCAATACATAATCGGCTAAAGGATTGGGAACCACTGCGATCGGAACTTTCGTATATTTCTGGACTGATTTAGCCATATATGAGGAAACTGTCGAAAGACACCGCGCGTTACGATAAACAACACGAGCCATTAAATAGCGAATCGCTCGATAGGCGCTACGGGTAAATTTGAGCACTACCAAGGGCGCATCATGGCAAGTGATCAAGTGCGGTAAACCGGTCTTCAGCGCTGCTAAGGCAAATTCGTAGGTCCAATGAGCGTGAATAATGTCAAGTTTTGCCTCTTCAAATACCCGAACCAATTGATGGCGTTCATAAGCAAAGCCATCTAAAATTCGCCCAGGTCGATATTTATTGAAGCGCCAGGCACGCGGCCTGGCAGGACAAATATAAAAATCAAAATTCGGCCCACTTGCTCTTACCACGCGAGCATCTTGATATAGGGAAGGATCCGTTGTAAAAGCAGATACGTTATGGCCCTCCTTTAACAACTCTTTAATCAAAACAGCCGTGAGTGGCGCACCTGGATAACCTTTTGGCATAGTGCTTACATCTGCATCCAGCAGATCAGCTACATTTTCGGTAGCAATTGGCCCAGCAATACCTATGTTCAGCTTCATTATGTAGTTTCGGGATTTGCTCGATTATTAAGTAATTGTTCACGAACGACTGAAGCGATGTTGCGATACACAGTTACGGCATCAAAGTATTTACTCGCGTACTCTGCTGCCTGATAGCCAAGTTCATTTCGCCTCTCAATGCTTAAGCTTAGGATGTAAAGAGCAATATCAACGGCTTCTTGAGGTTTTTTTATAATAAATAAGCCCGGAATATTGGAGAAAATATGCTCATAACCCGGCTGATAATTTGTGATGTGTGGAACGCCACACGCCATACTTATCGGCAGTCGGTCTGAAGAGTACATTGGTATCTCATCAAACTGTCCCCAATTCACGCTCATCCACGCCTCTCTTATCAACCTGCCTTGCTGATCGAAAGGAATCTTGCCCTTGCAATAAGCTTCCCTATCCCAACCCTGCCCGCCACCATATACTGCTAATCGTTCACCAAAATGCCTATAAAGAGCTTGCGCGGTTAACTTACGATTGCGTCCCCCTGGCAGAAATAACCATGGGATACGTTTGATGCAATTCAAATTAGCGATCATGACCGCGTCGTAACGCCTATGCAAGGTGGGTGTCCATGCCGACCCAAAGCGTTGAGTATCATAGGAATGCGGAGCAAAACGTACTTTTTTTGCGCCCGCCTTACGAGCAATCTCGGCAATATATCCTGTACCGCCGAGAAAACAAATATCTGACTCAGCTATGACATTCTTTATGGTTTTATCCATTCTTCTAATGAAGCACCCATATGGATCTTCCTCATACAATACCAGCTTTGGATTATTTGGCAGGGTCCTAAGCTGAAACAAATAATCGCGTTCAAGTGGATATCCATTACTAGGATGCTGTATAAAAATGACATCCGGCGCAAAGCTACGAACAGACTCTAATAGCTCACCCAATGCATCTTCATGACTTGATAATAATTTTTGCCTCACAAGATAAGAATAAGCCGTGTATGCGGAAAACCATCCCTCTTGATAAAGCTTTTCAAACGCCATCCGAGGGCCAATTTGATCCCCTTCTACACGCTCGTTAGGCATATAAAACCAACGCATTTGAACCCTCTTATTTAATTAAGCTAATTTAGGAAATAATTTGGCGAACAATGATGATCTCTCTATCAAAAAATGAACTGCCGGTAATCGTATGGCGATATACCTTGCAATAAAACTACCCAGTAATAAACCCGAAGCTCCCGCCAGGATTTCTAAAGATAATTTAATAGCATCATTGACATTTTGGCCAACTAATCTTACAACTAACTCGATAAATGATCCGCTTGATATAGCGATGATAGCGATGCATAGCCATATAAACGCTATATCTTTAGTTGATGCACGGAGTATTTTTTTAAGTTTGATAGTCATGATAATTGAACGACACCATTCAGTAATCACTACCGCAATTGCTATATCAATCACATTGCCAGTAGGTACTAGCCATAGCATTAGTGCCACTAATAAAAACAACATACTCAACTGAATATGCAGCTTTATCCGCAATTTATTCATTGAATCCAACGTTACGCCTGCCACATGGGAAATGTATAGCGGCCCAACAGACCAAGTTAGAATTTCGAGAATTGGAACCGCGTCCAACCATTTACTCCCCAATAAAACCTTCACAATATCAGAAGCAGCAAAATAAATACCGGCACTAACAGCAAAGGCATAGCTACCAACAAAAAGTGTACTAAGTTGAAGACTGATAATTTGCTTATCATGTTGATCACTAACAGAACTCATTATTGGGAATAGCGCCTTAGTCAAAATATTTGCTGGCTGTTGTACCGGGAGATTTGCAAGCAATAGCGCCCGGTTATAATACCCGGCTGGCACAGTCCCTAAGAGTTTACCAACAATTAACGCATCCAAGTTTGAAGCCAAAAACTCAGTAAAGCCGATTATTGAGTATCGCCCCCCGTAGCTGAAAAAATGTCTACGTTGTTCTCGTGAATGACGAAAGCTAAATGAGTGTCGAGTCACAGCATAGCTAAGCACAGCAGTCAGGGTCGATTGAGTCATAAACGCCGCAACTAAAGCCCATACCTCCAATCCATTATAAGCGGCCGCAAGCCCAATAACCCCATACCCAAATACATAGGACACGACATCTATAATCGATATTGCTCGAAATGCTGTATTTCTTCTCATTAAACCTACTGAAACAGCCGAAAGTCCGCCAATAATGAAATTTATAGACAATACTTGTATAACCAAACCCAATTCGGGCATTTTGAAAAAAGCCTCCATTAAAGGCGCTGTAAATTGCAAAATTAAAAAAAATAAAATGGATATTCCTAACGAAACACTCAAAGCAGCTGCAATATCTCCCTGTTCAAGTTTAGGCTTTTGTATAATAGCAGGAGCAGTTCCCATTTGAGCAAAATAGCCGAAAAACCGAAGACTCACATTAGCAATCGCTACTAGACCAAAATCACTTGGCTCCAATAAGCGCGCCATGATTGCCATAAATATCAATTGAAAACCAATTACTGCAATAGTAGAAAATGCCCCCCAACCCACTCCAGAAACTAAGCTTTTTATTTTTGACATATTTAAAAGAAAAAACGTTAAAAAATGCGGACAATCCGCATTAAGAGTAACAAAACCTAGCTAGAATGCTATTCGATGCAACTTGTATCTATTTAAAATATCTTGGCAATAGAATAAGAATAGACACCAAAACCCGCCTAAGTTAACCACCAAAATCTCAAACATTGCAAGTTGGAATACAGTAATCTAATTATAGTTACAATTTTCAGAAAGCACATTCTTACGTATTGCTTTAATTAAATTATCTGTCCTAATAAACCTGCCACCCGCATTTAGATGTAAATGAGTATTAAAAAAATACTTTCTATCAAAAATTAAATCTTCCCGACTATCTATGAAACAACCAATTTTTGCCATTTCATTTTTAAAACTTACTTCACTATTTTTCCAAGAGATAGAGCTTGACTTTAATCCTGGATATGGGGTGTTGGCAAAAAATACTCGCACTCCTTTATTTCTCATGCGATCTACAAAAACAACTAGAATATTCGCTGTTCTATCACACACATGCAGTGGCTTACTAACATCATCATCTTTACCATTATACCTAGACCCGTTTGTGGCTAACATATCCCCATGATTATTAATGTTGTATGCTGAGTATGCAAATTCTGTAGGGACTTTTCGTTCCTTGAATTTTGATAATACCAGCGATTGATTTAGTGCATTTAATCTATCTTCAATAAGAGATGGATAAAAATTTTTTAGCGCCGCAGCAACAATCATCTGTCCGAGTAGCGTGGGCGACACTAGTGAAACCAACTCAAGCCTTTCTTTATAACCCATTACTTTCCAAGCCTCATGATCCCAGCCAATAATTTCGCTCACTTGCGCAGGATCCAATTTTGAATTGCAATCGTAATATGTTGGCTCTAAAGGCAGAATTAAAGAATCACCAGACTCGACTACCAGACTAACTTCATGAAGAATTTTCTCAAGTCGAACACCGGCAGTTAAACCAAAATTAACCACTGGAATTCCCAAGGATTTAGTAGCATATTCCGCATCAATTCCAAATAATGTACTGGACCCGCCCGCTACTAAAATTTTGTTTTTCCCGGAGTGCGCTTTTACTAGTTCTTTCTTAATAAAAATCATCTCCGCAACCCAGTAACTTGCTTTTACTGGGGCATCTATGAACACAAATATGACGCAATAAAATATCATGCAAGTCAAAATACACGACGCAAAAAATACTTGGATAAACCTCATAGTCAGAACTGAAAATAAAGGAATTCAGACTTACTAGCTGAAGCCATATAACTCAATGCCATATAAAAAAGCACTCCATATAACGCTCCTTGAAATTTTGTAGGTTTCCACTCAAAACCGAATAACCGGCTTCGCGAAGCCCCGCTAAACTCGTTATTAACTACAGCTGAGTCCTCCACATACTCCAGCGTTGGTCGAAAACGTTGCATAGTTTGATAGGTATTTGGCGCTAAAAAAACCAAGCAAAGCCCTAATAGAATTTGAAGCATCGCTATATGCACAACCGGCCCCAAAATCGGCGAAAATCCACCAAGGCTAACATCGCAATGCAACAGTTGCGAAATGGCAGGGAGATACTTAGCAAAAACTTGGTGCACAGAAACACCATTCAAACCGGCCATTCCACTGAGGAGGTCAAGTGCAGCAATCAGGCTCTCAGCACGAAAAAAAACCCAACCGATTACTACTGCTAAAAAGGTTAATATTCCGCTGATTAAATTAGAGAATTTACCTGTGAAACTTATACCCATAACTTGGGCTATATTACGCCAACCATGGTTTATCATAAGATATAAACCATGCATACCTCCCCAAACAATAAACGTCCATCCTGCGCCATGCCATAGGCCACCGAGCACCATCGTAATCATCAGATTAAAGTATCTGCGAACTTTAGTATTGCGACCCCCCCCCAAGGGGATATACAAATAATCGCGAAGAAATCGCGATAAAGTCATATGCCATCGCCGCCAAAACTCTATTATGCTAGTGGCCTTATATGGGGAATTGAAATTCATCGGAAGCCGCACATTGAACATTAGCGAAAGTCCAACAGCCATATCAGAATATGCTGAAAAGTCGAAATATAACTGAAGTGTGTAGGACAACGCCCCTACCCAAGACTCAACAAACATAGGCTGGCGACCAGCCTGCACAGCATCAAAAATAGGTGAAGAGAATTCTGCCATGGAATCAGCAATAGCCACCTTTTTGAATAAGCCGAGCGCGAATATTGCCAGCCCCACTGAAACATTTTCCCAGTTAACTTGGCATGTAGTTCGTCTAGCAAACTGCGGCATCATCTCTTTATGATGCAATACAGGCCCGGCAATAAGATGAGGAAAGTAGGTTACAAACAATAGGTAGTGGATGAAATTATATTCCTTTACTTTACCCTGATAAGTATCTACTAAAAAAGCAATTTGAGTAAACGTAAAGAAGGAAATACCAAGAGGTAAAAACACTTCTCTGACTGGGACCTCAGCTCCAATTAGGTGATTTAGGTTTTCAATAAGGAAGTTAGAATATTTAAAATGTCCAAGTAGAAGAAGATTAATTACGATAGCTCCTATTAGCAACCATTTTGACCGATTAACAATCTGAAGACCATTCCCTATTAAATAGCCTGCACAATAATTAAAGGCGATAGACATTAAAAGCAGCCCGACAAAACGGACGTCCCACCAACCATAGAAAAACAACGAGGCGGCGGCAAGCCACAAAGAGGCTAGTTCATGACTGTATTTTCCAATACGGAAAAATCCAAAAAAAACAATTGGAAAAAATGCGAAAATAAAAACATAGGAGTTGAATAGCATGGCTACGTACTAAACTAGATTGATAATATAATTCATTAAAATGTCATTCCGATGTAACTCGACTGTTGGAATGCATTAGTGATAAAACTCGATTGAAGATAACCACAGCAAACACAGCTCCGCAAATATCAGCCAATAGATCGAAAGGACTACCTGCTCGAAGCGGAACAGTCATCTGATAGACCTCTTCAACAATTCCCACTAGCGTTGAGAGCAACAAAGGTAGGGAGAATAAAGGGATTGGCCGTACGCCTAAGAAGCTGAGCCTAGCTATACAGAGCAAGGATGCCAATACGCTGAACGCCAAAAAATGCGCAACTTTATCCAGACCAGATATTTCGTTGATAATTTTTGCGGGGGGCTGTGACGATTCCGCGAACAAAACCCCTACCCAGGCAACGCTCAAAAGAATAAACAGTATTGCCAGATAGCGGTTGCCTTGAAATTTAGCCATTACCTTATTGGTTTGCGTTTTAAGGCTGTGCATTAACGGAATCGACCGAATGCGAAAACCTTTGTTTAAATATGGTGGGAAGAGCTACATGGCACCACCGTTCGTATATTCCGTTTGATGCTTGGCGTCTGTTTGGCTGCGCAAATCGCCTAACTAGTGACCCGGCTCCGCGAGCAAAATACCTGTTTTCTACCGTGCTTAATTTGTACAGAAAAGATCCGTTTTCCTGCGATTTTTCTGGTGGCCGCATGCCGGCGGGCAGTAATCTCGGTCCGATAACATCATGTAATCCGCCGAAACGAAACACTGGTTGATCGAGAGTACTTACTTCCGCATCATTTAGGGTCTGGATTGCGAGATATTTTACGGCGATGAAATTAATGGCTTCTTGCCAAGCTGCATGCAGTCGAGTCTGATGCCGCCAACATTCTTGTAGTGCTGGCCGACGTTTAAATTCTATACCTTGCAGTTTATTCATAAGGCAATCGCAGTCTGTTCCGCGATTCGCTGAATAGGCTGTTGTTCTTGCCCCACTTCCGGCGCAAATACTAAATCGGTACGCTGTTCGCCAAGTGTCTGTTTAGCTTTAACGAGAAATCGTAATTTGGCATCCAAGGTTTGATCAAGGGTTTGATTAAATCCTTGTACACACAAATCCCTGTAGCCGTCAGGTCTAGTATCGTCTGTTCGAGAGACATACCATTGCAAGCTTGCTGGCGTTACAAACACGTCAGCTCCGATGGTCTTTAGGATGTCCGCGTGTTGTTGCGTCAATCGCATGGTTTATGTCCGTGTATTGCAGCGCCACTTGTTTGCCGTGGATGTCTATGATTCATTTTTTGGCCTCTAGACCCCCGTTATCGATTTCTGTTGGGCGGGTCTAAAGCTTGTTGAGATACCCGCTTATAAGTTAAAGCAAGCTCTTCGCCCTTGATACTGAATAACACTAAGTTAACAACTTGTAGGTACGAATTTATTCGCACTATGGGCGGCAAAGGTCGAAAGAATTCGACATTTCAGCCTATTTAACTCTCGACTTACCGGCCTTGCCTTCATACCCAAAGGGCATAAAAGAGCGAATTTGGGTTAGGGAATCAAAACGAGTAAGTCACCTTATGGCGCACTTTACAAATTGGTTCCAACCAGACTCTCAGAGTACAGGACTTTACAAATTGGTTCCAACCAGACTCTCAGAGTACAGGTGATTGGACAGGCTACCCCGACCGGAATCAATAAAATACTGTTCCGTGCTGAGCCTGTCTAAGGACTTAGCCAGAGCTTCCATCTTAATTCCCCTCAGCCTAACCCTCTCCCGCAAGGAGATGGAGCTAAAAAGAGAAGAGCTTTTAGTCAATAAGCCTGCTGCCCTACAAATCCTTTGAAAATAGTCAATATCACAATCTTTAGATCCAAAATGACCGACCACTGACGGATGTATTCCAGGTCGTGGTGTATCCGTCTCTCCATTTTGTCGATGGTTTCAGTTTCGCCGCGACAGCCGCTGATTTGCGCCAAGCCGGTTATGCCGGGTTTCATTTTATGCCGCAGCATGTAACCCTGGATTTGTTTGCGGTAGTACTCGTTGTGAGCCACCGCATGGGGCCGTGGGCCGACTACGGACATGGTACCGCTCAATACATTTAAAAACTGTGGCAATTCGTCTAATGAGGTGCGACGAAGAAAACCGCCCAAGGGCGTGACGCGGCTGTCGTTGGCTGTGGCTTGTTTGACGTTGTCCCCATTTTCGCACACCGACATCGACCGAAACTTCCATACTTCAATTTGTTCACCCTTCACACCATAGCGCATTTGCTTAAAGATGACAGGGCCTGGCGATGTAATCTTTATGGCAAGGGCGATGAACAACATTGGTATAGCAATAAGCGGCAGAATGAGCGCGCACAATAATAGGTCTTCGAGGCGTTTGACTGCGCCGTCCAGTGAGGAATTTAAGGGCGTATCAAATACACTGACCACCGGAATCCCTTTTACGCTGCTTAGCTTGGACTGCATCAAGTTAAAGGTAAAAAAGTCCGGAACAATGTTTACCGATACGGTGCTATCCGCCAACTCTCGGATCAATTGATTAATGCGCTTTTCCGCACGCAAGGGCAGGGTGATGTAGATATGATCTATCTCTCCTCGCTGTGCTCTGTCCAGTAAATCTTTAAAGTCGCCGACTATGACATCGACCATGTCTTCATCAAGCCTACGCTGTTTGTTCTCGATACGATCATCGAAGAATCCGAGAAAGCTGTAGCCCAGCCATGGCATTTCAGTAAGCGCAACATTTAGGCGCTTGCCCAGCGAGTTGCCACCTAAAATGGCGTAATTGCGGGTATTTAGGCCATTCATCCGCAAGTAAGACAAGGTCGAGCGGCGTAGCGAGTGCAACATGATGATGCTAAGCGGCGCTAGCGGAAGCCAGAGCTCTAATACTTGCCGCGAGTATTCAAACCCTAAGTCGAATACGAAAAAACTACTGCCAATCAGCGCAAAAGCAAATACCCAAGAAAACAAGATGCGAACTGCGTCATCGAATAGGGGATCGCCGCGCCAACCGTGATAGATTTCTTGATGCTCGGCAAAAATACCGAACAACACGGTGCAGACAATGAATAGCCCCAGGTATTCGCGACCAAACGTCTCACCATAAATATCTATCGAGATATATAGCGTGATGAAAATCAACGCGGTGTCCATGGCCCGTTTAATGCTCTGCAATTCGGGTTGTAGCGGCCTGATAAATCCTTTTGGGCGAAACTGGTTCATATCAAATATACTGGTTAGCTTAATGAGTACATCATTTGCTGCCTGATTATAGGACTTTAAGCCAAAATTATTTCAGCTTAATGAAAGTTTAATAAAAGCCCGCATTGACAACTAACCCCCTTTGCACTGGTGGTGCTTGTTGCCCGCGTTGCCTATTCGCAATACCTCAAGCCTGAGAATTAATATCCAAAAACAGACCAAAACAATAACAGCACTCCCAAAACACTTTACCAGGTCTTGCCAAGCTGACCAATAAAAACGCCACCCTTAACCAAGTAAACAGACTATTTCATAATCCTCATGTCAGATTCTTTTATATCAACTAAAGCCATCCCTGTCCGCGAACGCCTGATTATGGCTTTGGATGTATCCAGCATTGCCGAGGCGCAAGCATTAGTCGAAGAGTTGAATGATTCGGTGATTTTTTACAAAGTGGGTATGGAGCTGTTCATGTCCGGCGATTACTTCGGCTTTATCGAGTGGCTGAAAGCTCGTGATAAAAAAGTGTTTGTCGATCTTAAGTTTTTTGACATTCCCGCTACGGTGGGCCGAGCGATTAAAGCGTTGAGTAGTAAAGGCGTGGATTTAGCCACTATCCATGGCAACGATTCGATTATGGAAGCGGCGGCTGCAGAAAAAGGCGACTTAAAAGTCTTGGCGGTCACCGCATTAACCAGCCTGGATCGCGGCGATTTAGACGACTTGGGCTTTAAGTGCGACGTGCGCGAATTGGTGCTATCGCGCGCAAAACGTGCGTTGCAGATTGGCTGCGACGGCATTGTTTCGTCGGGCCTGGAAGTCGCGATGATTCGGGAGACGTTGGGAGAGAAGTTATTGGTGATCACCCCCGGCATCCGACCGGTTGATAACCGTGAAGACGACGATCAAAAACGCGCGGTCAGCGTCGAGCAAGCCATTCAAAACGGCGCTGATTACCTAGTGGTAGGCAGACCTATCCGCGATGCGGCTGACCGTAAAGCGATGGCGGAAAAAATCCAGGGACAGATTGCTGCGCAGTTTGGTTGAGTGTTTGCGTTAATCCGGGTTTAGTTAGCTTGAGGGGTAAAAAATTTAATTTTGCCGGGACTTTTAACTCCCCTCACCCCCGCCCTCTCCCGGAGGGAGAGGGAGTTACCTTGCCGATCTATGTTGGGGCGACCCTAATTTCGTCTAGTGAACAAAAATACCGGCATTCCCCCTCTCCCTGCGGGAGAGGGGGGTGAGGGAATCCAAAAAAAGGCTCTTGCAATGAAAGAATTGGCCCGTTCACTCCGCAAAAATCAAACCGACGCCGAGCGAGTGATTTGGCAACAGCTCAGGAATCGGCAATTGCTGGGATGTAAATTTCGCAGACAGCAGGTTATCGGCCCATTTATCGTTGATTTTGTCTGCTTGGAACCCCAGTTGGTGATTGAAATTGACGGCGGGCAGCATGCCGATCAACGGGAATACGATCAAAACAGAAGTCAGTATTTACAACAGGTGGGATATACAGTCCTAAGATTTTGGAATAACGAGGTTTTACAATACACCCCTGCCGTGATGGAAGCCATTCATCTGACTATTCTTGAGTTAAAAGATACAGTAAAAACTTAGGAAAATAACTCCCTCTCCTGATGGAGAGGGCTGGGGTGAGGAGAATTGATTAAGGTGAATTTCCTATTTTTTAAGTTCCTCACCCCCTCCTTCTCCCGATGATAGAAGGGGGATTCCTTTAATATTTAGAGCCCTTCAAAAGCTAACGCCCGACATCTAAAATTTAACTCCCTGCAAAAAGTGGGCATAATGCTCCGGTTTTTAATGCGAGAATCCAGCCAAGGCAATGAAACCAGCGGCAAATATCTATTTGATCGGCCTGATGGGTGTGGGCAAAACCACGATAGGCAAGCAGCTTGCTAAAGCCTTGCAATGGCCTTTCTACGACAGCGATAGAGTTATCGAGGAATGTACGGGTGTCGATATTCCCACTATCTTCTCTTATGAAGGCGAAGAAGGCTTCCGGCTGCGCGAACAGACCGTGATCCAGCATTTATCGGCGTTGCAAGGGGTAGTGATGGCCACCGGCGGCGGCGCGGTGTTAATGCCGAACAATCGGTCCAGACTAAAAGAAAACGGCTTCGTGGTTTATCTGCACTGTTCTATCGATAAAATCCTGCATCGCACCAAACACGACACCCAACGCCCGCTATTGCGCACAGACAACCCCAGACAACGCCTGCAAACCCTGCTGGCGCAACGTGACCCGCTGTATACAGAATGCGCCGACTTTAAAATCGACTCCGGCGTACTCCCGACTAAAACCGTGGTTAAAACCATTTTGCAGCAATATCAGGCTGCTTTAGAAGATCATGAAAGAATTGCAAGTTGCACTAAATAACGACAGAAGTTACCCGATTTATATCGGCGCCGGCTTGCTGGCTCAGCCGACCCTGTTAACCAAGCATATTCGTTCCAAGCAGGTATTGATCGTCACCAACGAGACTATCGCGCCGCTATACTTATCCAAACTGCAGAGCGCTTTGAGCGGCTATCAGGTCGAAACGGTCATCTTGCCGGACGGCGAGCAATACAAAACCCTCGAGTATCTGGAAAAAATCTTCGATCAATTGCTAGCCAAGAAATTTAGCCGCAACGCCACGCTGATTGCCCTGGGCGGTGGGGTGATCGGCGATATGGGCGGTTTTGCGGCAGCCTGCTATCAACGCGGCATCGCCTTTATCCAAATTCCCACCACTTTATTGGCGCAAGTTGATTCCTCAGTCGGCGGCAAAACCGGGGTGAATCATGCCTTGGGCAAAAACATGATAGGCTCGTTTTATCAACCGCAATGCGTTATCGCCGATGCCGATGTCTTAGATACCTTGGACGATAGACAGTTATCCGCAGGATTGGCGGAAGTGATCAAATACGGTCTGATCCGTGACCTGGCGTTTTTGGAATGGCTGGAAGCCAATATGCCGAAATTGCTAGCTCGCGATAAAGACGCTCTGGCGTATGCGATCGAGCGCTCCTGCATCAATAAAGCCGAAGTGGTCGGCGAAGACGAATTTGAATCCGGCGTGCGCGCTACGCTAAATCTCGGCCACACCTTCGGCCACGCCATCGAAACCGGCAGCGGTTACGGCCACTATCTGCACGGCGAAGCGGTAGCTATCGGCACTTGCTTTGCTGCCGATTTGTCGCGGCGCCTGGGCTGGCTGAACGATGCCGACGTCAAGCGGATTATCGCCGTGTTCCAGGCCGCCAATTTGCCTGTCACTCCTCCCACGGAAATGACGACCGAGCAATATGTGGATTTGATGGCCGTGGATAAAAAAAATGTCGACGGCAAAATTCGGGTCATTTTATTGGAAGCGGTCGGCAAAGCCTCTCTCCCCGTCAACGTCGATCTGGCGCAATTGCAGGCAACCTTGAACAGCTATGCTGGATAACGACGATCTGACTTACAGTTACCAAAAGCGCTCTGTGGTTAACAGCACCGAGCGAGCATTGATTACGTTGGAACGCTCACAAAAACTGGATTTGCTGCTGCACTTGCTGGCCAATTTGCAGCAATCGCTGATCGTCTGCGGTCCGGATGGCATCGGTAAAACCACCTTATTGGAAACTGTCAGACAAAATCGTAAGGATATGTGGGAAGTTGTGTTACTGACTGCCACTGCCGATGCCAGCTTCGAAAGCGTGGTTAACCATCTATTACGCGAACTTAACATTGCCAAGGGCTCGGCCTTCGATCTCGGTGCCTTGCGTGAAAAATGCGCAAGACAAAAAGTAGTACTGCTAATCGACGATGCCGGCCACTTGATGCCCAGCCTGATCACCATGCTAATCGAGTTTGCCGATTCGCTGCCAGGCTTGCGGCTGGTATTGGCGATGAATCACGATCAATTCCACATCAAAAGCGGTACCGACAAACGGGTGGAGGAATGTCATTTCATCGAGTTGCCGCCACTCAGTAAAAAACAATGCGGCGAGTTTTTGCAAAACCTGTCAGCACAACCCGGCGCTGTGGTGTCCTTCAACGCTATCAGCGATAGCCTGATCGAAGATTTATACCGCGCCAGCAACGGTATTCCCGGCAAAATTCTCGGGCAATTGCCCAAATTGGCTAATTACCAAGCCAAAAAACACAGCAGAGTCGGCTTGTGGCTGGCAGTTGCCAGCGTGTTAGCCGGAGCCGGCTATGCGGTGAACGTTTTGTTACCAGTTGATCCGCTCATTGCGCAAACTGCGGTCATCCCGCCAGTTACCAGCCCAAACGACACTGCCAGCAAGCTTGTAACCGAACGCCACGCTCCTGTGCCGGTCACACCGACACCAAGCGAATCGCCGATACCGGCACCTGCAAATGACATGGCAAGCACGCCACCTCCGGTTGCAGTGCTGCCAGAACCCAACGCTGGCGAGGCGTTGCCAGCTGCACCTATTATCTCAGCGACTCCCTCCCCGGAACAGCCGCAACAGACCAGCTCGCTTCCCGATGAAACGCGACCGACCAATCAACCCGTAATTAGCGAAAACGCTGACGCAGCAGTCGCCGCCGACCCGACATTACCAAAAGCCGAACCGCAACCGGAAAAACCGGTCGCACCTAGGGCAGACAACACATCGGTGGTCGAGCCTACACCAGCGCCCGTGGCCGTTAAGGCAGTGGAACGCAAGCCGGTCAAACCGGTCTTCGAAGGCAGCGATCAGGACTGGATCATGGCGCAACCAGGCGGCAACTTCACGCTGCAAGTCATGGTATTGTCGAGTAAAGATGCGGCGCAGCGTTTCCAAAAAAAATACGCCGAATACCGCGACGGCCTGAAGTTTTACCCCATCAAACAAGGCGAACTGGAAAAATACGTGGTAATTTACGGCTCCTTTCAATCTGCCGGAGAAGCCATCCAGCTTAAATCGGTGATGCCTGGCGAATTTAAGCAGTCCGTCGAAAAGCGCTTCCGAGCCGTGCAGAAAGAAAGCCGCCGCTGATACTCACCCAATCGAATCGAATGACCCACTTACAAAACGACTTATTCCTAAAAGCCCTGTTAAGAGAACCTGTTAGCCGCACCCCAGTGTGGATGATGCGCCAAGCAGGACGTTATTTGCCTGAGTACCGGGAAGTGCGGGCCAAAGCCGGCAGCTTCATGCAGCTCTGCACCAATCCGGAATTGGCTTGCGAAGTCACTTTGCAACCCCTTGAACGCTTTAATTTCGACGCGGCGATTTTGTTTTCCGACATTCTGACTATCCCCGACGCGATGGGCTTGGGTTTATCGTTTGCCGAAGGTGAAGGCCCACAATTTGCCAACCCGGTCAGAACAGCCGCCGACATCGCCAAACTCCCGATACCCGATCCGGAAACTGAATTGCGCTATGTTATCGATGCAGTTCGTTTGATCAAAACCAATCTGCATGGCCGGGTACCCTTGATCGGTTTTTCCGGCAGTCCATGGACGCTGGCTACTTACATGGTGGAAGGCAAGAGCAGCAAGAGCTTTCAAAAAGTAAAAAGTCTGATGTTCGAGCAACCGCAACTCATGCATCAAATGTTGGATAAACTGGCACAGTCGGTCGCGTCGTATTTGAATGCGCAAATCGCCGCCGGCGCGGATGCAGTGATGGTATTCGATACCTGGGGCGGCATGCTCAGCCATGACGATTATCTGGAGTTTTCGCTACGTTATGCGCGGCAGGTGCGCGCCTTGTTAAATACCCGCCAAGATGGCAAGCAAATCCCCACCATTTTATTTACCAAAGGCGGCGGTCTTTGGCTAGAAGCGATGGCCGATGCCGGCTACGACGCGCTCGGCCTAGACTGGCAAACCGACATCAGCCAAGCCCGCGCCCGAGTTGGCAACCGGGTGGCGTTGCAAGGCAATATGGACCCGATCACACTGTATGCACAACCGGACGTTATCCGCGAGAAAGTCGGTAAAGTGCTGCAAGGCTTCGGCAATGGTTCGGGACATGTGTTTAATTTGGGCCATGGCATTTTGCCGGACATCAATCCCAAACACGTGAAAGCTATGGTGGATGCGGTGCAAGCATTGAGTCCGCAATACCATACGAATATGGCCAATTAGCTGAGCGGCGAGCCTACACGATCTTGCATCTCTAAACTTGCTTAACATGTGGATTCAAAAACGCCTTCAGCTCGCCGTTAAACCGCGAGGCTTTCATCTGATCACTCGGGAAATAGTTGGACAATTGCCTGAGCTGGATAATATTGAAATAGGCGTGGCCCATGTGTTTTTGCAACACACCTCGGCTTCGCTGGCAATCAATGAAAATGCAGATGCGGACGTACGCCGAGACCTGGAGAGCTATTTTTCCCGAGCAGTAGCGGAAAATGAACCATACTACCGCCACACGCTCGAAGGTCCGGACGATATGCCTGCCCACATAAAAACCGTTATTTTGGGCAGCTCGCTAAGTATTCCGATCAGCAACGGCCAATTGGCCTTGGGAATCTGGCAAGGCATTTATTTATGCGAGCATCGCAATCATGCCGGTAATCGCACTATCATCGTTACGCTACACGGCGAATAAAGAGGTATTTATGAACGCGTTGAAATTAATGGCAATATTGCTGGCGGCTTTCAGTCAAAATCTGGTCGCAGAAGAAGCCGGAAAGCCACTGGAAATGACGGTCTACCGTAGCCCTACTTGCGGTTGCTGCAGCAAATGGCTGGAACACGCCAAGCAAAACGGTTTTAAAATCAACGATGTGATCAGTGAGGACATGGAGACTATCAAAGCCCGTTTCGGCGTGCCTGAGAAGCTGGCATCCTGTCATACCGCCATTGTAGACGGACGCGTTATCGAAGGCCACGTCCCGGCGTCCGATATTCAGAAGCTATTGCAAAGCCAATCTAGCCTAACCGGCATTGCCGCACCCGGCATGCCAATGGGCAGCCCTGGCATGGAAATGGGCGGCCAGCAGGACGCGTATAAAGTAGTTTCGTTTGACAAGGAAGGCAAACATGAGGTGTTCGCGGAACATGGAACGAATCAATAACAGTGTGTATAAATCGCTATTGATCCGCTCGATCGGGTTGGTTGCGTTCGCCAGCACGATACGACTTCGCCTAAACAGCCTTTATCCGTCGCTCAGCCAGCGGAATCCGTAAATGCAAATGTGCCTAACCATTAAATGAGCACCGCCCTCGTTACCGGCGCCAGCGGTTTTATCGGCTCCCAGCTATGTCAATTGTTAAAGGAGCGGGGGTATTCGGTTAGAACTTGCAGTCGGACCGCGCAGGGCCCGGACAATATCCCCTTCGATTTTGTAAAAATGGCAGCCTGCCCCGTGGAAGTGTGTGCAGACGTTGACATTGTTTTTCACCTGGCAGGTAAAGCCCACGCCTTAGCCAAGAGTCACCAGGATGCAGCGGAATACCGGGAAATCAACACCGATGGCACGCACAAGTTACTGGTGGCGGCACAACTCGCTGGGGTAAAAAAATTTGTATTCTTCAGTAGCGTGAAAGCCGTCCGGCAAGTTAATCAACAACCCATGGACGAAACCAATAAAGATCCAGCCAGAGACCCTTACGGCTCATCCAAATATGACGCGGAGCAACTCGTCCTGCATGGTGATTTCGTCCCACACCCCGTGGTATTGCGACTGAGCATGGTCTACGGCGACACTGAGAAAGGCAATCTGCCCCGCATGATTGGCGCAATCCGGCGCGGCATATTTCCACCGCTTGCGGAATCGGGCAACCGACGCTCCATGGTACATGTAGCGGATGTGGTCGCAGCGGCATTGTTGGCAGCTGAAAAGCCGGAGTCCAGTGGGCAAACTTATATTGTTACCGATCAACAAAGCTATTCCACTCGGCAGATTTACGATGCAATTCGGGTAGCCCTCGGCAAGCCCCCTGTCGCTTGGTCGGTACCATTGCCAGTGGTCACCGGCTTGGCAAAATTAGGCGATGCTTTTGGCCGGCTAACAGGGCGACGTTTTCCTATCGACAGCGATAGCCTGGAAAAATTAACCAGTTCGGCTTGGTATTCGTCTGCTAAAATCCATCGCGAATTGGGATTTCAACCCCGCCAGACTCTCTGGAAAGCCTTACCCGATATTATTCGTCATCTAAATTAATCCAGCGTGCTACTGCTTTTCACTGTTACTTTACTGCTCGCCGCGATTTTGACTGGCCTGCTTCGCCGCTATGCCTTAACTTACAAGGTGCTGGACATTCCCAACCATCGCAGCTCTCACAGCGTGCCAACCCCGCGCGGCGGCGGATTAGCTATCGTATTAGCGTTTTGTGCGGCGACCGTTTGGCTGTTTTTCAATCGACAATTAACCGACTCATCCTTAGGCTTACTGGTCTCGACACTTTTAGTAGCCGTTATCGGTTTTTGCGACGATCACGGCGAAGTGGCCGCCCGCTGGCGGTTTTTGACGCATTTACTGGCGGCGCTCATCGCCTTGGAACTATTGAATGGTTTCCCAGCGATTTTGCTACCCGCACCCTTGGACACCCTTCTCGGACGATTCAGCTTCAATCCCGGCTTGCTGGGCTATCCACTGGGGACGCTGTGTTTAGTGTGGAGTTTAAACCTGTTTAATTTCATGGACGGTACCGATGGGATTGCCGCGTCGGAAGCGCTATTCGTCTCCCTGGCATTGGCAGGCTATCTGTTTTTTATCGATCAAAACCTATGCGCCGTTACCTTAAGTTTGGCAGCGGCTTGTGCTGGTTTTTTGCTTTGGAATTGGCCAAAAGCCAAAATATTTATGGGCGACGTCGGCAGCGGCTTTATCGGTCTGTTATTGGGGTTATTGATTTTACTGGCCTCAGAACAGGCTGCCGTGCTGTTGTATTGCGGGCTGATTTTGTTTGGTGTGTTTGTGGTCGATGCCAGTTATACCCTGGTTTTTCGGCTGGTTAGCGGGCAAAAATGGTATGCTGCGCATTGCTCCCACACCTATCAGCACGCAGCCAAACGCTACGGGCATTTACGAGTGTTATTGGCAACCTGGGCAATCAACTTGGGCTGGCTGCTACCAGTCTCTTTATGGATATTTCAGCACCCCAGCCATGCTTTGGCCGGCATTGGTTTGGCTTATCTGCCATTAACCTATCTGGCTTACCGATTTAAGGCCGGCCAAACCGAATTGCTTACTTCGTGACCTTAAAATTTCGCTCCCGCACCACCATTTTTGTGCACGATCTGTGCATGATTCCGCTGGCTTGGTTCGGCGCGTATTGGCTGCGCTTTAATCTGCAAGATATCCCCGACGACTTTTTCTATTCAGCCTTATTGTTCCTGCCCTGGGTCATCGCTATCCAAGTAAGTTTATTCTGGATATTTGGCTTATATCGCGGGGTCTGGCGGTTTTCCTCGCTACCTGACCTGATCCGCATCGGCAAAGCGGTCCTGACCGGTATTTTTTTTATTGCCTCCGCCTTGTTTTTATACGACCGACTGCACGGTGTGCCGCGTTCCGTCGTGCCGCTGTATGTGCTAATCCTGTTTTCCTTGCTCAGCATTCCGCGTCTGGTTTATCGCTTCTGGAAAGAACAAACATTTGCAGAACGTATTGGTCGGCGGGCCTTGATCGTCGGCGCCGGTTCCGCCGGCGAAATGCTGGTGAGGGATTTACTGGCAAATATCGATAGTGATTATGTGCCAATCATTTTCGTCGATGACAATCACGGCAAATATAAGCGTGAGATTCGCGGCATCCGCGTCGCCGGCACTGTCGAGCAAATACCCGAATTAGTCGAGCGCTGGAATATCGAAACCGTGCTAATTGCCGTACCATCGGCCAGCGACCGGCAGATGCGCCGTATCGTAGAGATCTGCGAAAACTGTTCCGTGGATTTTCAGACCTTACCGTCGGTTAAAGAGCTATTGAGCGGCGCGGTCACTACCGCCAACCTGCGCAGCGTGTCCATTGAAGATATCCTGGGCCGCACACCGGTAAAACTCGATTGGCCCGGCATTAAGCGCCATTTACGCGACAGAGTCATTTTGGTCACCGGCGGCGGCGGCTCGATTGGTTCGGAGCTTTGCAAGCAACTGGCGAGAGCGCAACCGCGCAAATTAATAGTGTTCGATCAGTGCGAATTTAATTTGTACAAAATTAACGCGGACTTGACCCGGCTATTTCCCGATCTAGCGCACCAAGCCGTGCTGGGCGATGTCGCCGATCCCATTGCGGTAAAGCAGTTAGTCACCGGACAGCAACCGGAAATCGTCTTTCATGCCGCCGCCTATAAACATGTTCCCTTGTTGGAAAATCAAATCCGCGAGGCGGTGCATAACAATCTGATCGGCACCAAGATCCTGGCGGAAACTGCTATCGCTGCGGGCGTGGCGCGCTTTGTATTGATTTCCACCGATAAGGCCGTCAATCCGACTAACGTGATGGGCGCTACCAAACGGGCGGCGGAGATTCTTTGCCAAAACCTGAATCAAACCGGTAACACCCGTTTTACTACGGTACGTTTCGGCAACGTGCTGGATTCTGCCGGTAGTGTAGTGCCGCTGTTCAGAGAGCAAATCAAAGCCGGCGGGCCGATCACGGTGACACATCCGGATATTACCCGCTACTTCATGACGATTCCGGAAGCCTGTCAGTTGATCATGCAGGCGGAAACCATAGGCCAAGGCGGCGAAGTGTTCGTGCTGGATATGGGCGAACCGGTAAAAATTACTTATCTAGCCGAACAAATGATCCGGCTGAGCGGCAAAGTTCCGAATAAAGACATCCAGATTCAGATTGTCGGCTTGCGACCCGGCGAAAAACTCTACGAAGAGTTATTCCACGACCAGGAAGAATTACTAGCCACCAGTCATGCGAAATTGCGTCTAGCCAAAGCCCGGCTTTACGACTCGGCGGAATGGGCTAGACAGATTGAAGACTTGCAAGATGTTTGCCGGAACTACGACAACCAACAATTATTGACGGGCTTGAAGCACTTAGTGCCGGAGGTTAGTAATACGGGCGCTTAACCCTAGCTATCACTCGCACAAGCATTAGGGGAAGGTTCAGTTGAAGGAACCTTTGTTTAACTGTGCTCACCACAACCCTCAATGCCGTTAAGTTCAGACATGCCTTGGGGTCGCATTTATGCGACCTTACCCCCATCGTGAGAATAGATTCGCAGCTACAAGCCTTGACATAAGCACGTTTCCCCCTAAGACCGGTCTATCCGGTAGCAATATAACCTGGTTCTACGCCTGTCCTTCAATTCTATTATCGCTTCAGGTACACCATTCGGAATCGGGAAAGAAGATGAGACAAAGAGGCTTCCGGGTAACATCTCTTGCTGAATTTTTTCGCCGATTTGCGCCATGACCAACGGCGACAGGAAGGCGAATACCACATCGAATTGCCGCAAATCTTGCTCCCAAAAACTGGACCGCCCTATGCTGACATTGGTTAGCTTGCGACAGCGCCAAGCCGCCAGCAGCCAGGTCAGCGGTGCCCGCTCCAAGCCGATTATCGCCGTGTCTGGTCGGGCTTTCGCCAATGGCACCACAACCGTCGCTAAACCGGCCCCGATATCGATAAACGATTGCGCCCCTTCGCGGCGGACTATTTCGATCAGTGCCTCGCTGACAGCCGATGAGGATAAAAACAGGGGAACATCGCCTTTCACTGTCCCCCAAAATAATAGGGTTAGCAGCAATAACACCAGCAGATAAAGCCAAGCAGGTACTTGCCAACTCAAGCCCAACAGCACGGCGGGCATAAACAGCAAATGGATGAGTAGCCACCAGACGGGCTGGCGAAAGCCGCGAGAGAATAGCGCCGCGCCGCAGGCTTGAATGGCGACAGCTTGCCAAGCGCTAATGGACAGCGGGAACACAGCGCCTAAGCCTAACACCATGGCATAGGCTAGCGACTGGCTTAGCAGAGCCTTGAGTAACTGCATCGCCGGGTTGTTACTGTTAAATAAATTCTAAAATATCGTTGCGCCCAGTCCGAAGGGGGTGCAGTTGCCAGAGTAGTTTTGCTGCCGGATATTAGGGCGGCGACAGGGAACTCAGGGCCGAGCAAAACGAGCAAAACCGTCCCTAATCACAACCACACTGCCTAATGTCCCGGCGCGTCAGCCCCGGTAATTTTGGTATTTTGCTGTATCGTCGGCGACATAGCCGGCAGACCGGGAACAATTGTATCGTTGCTCTCGGGCTTATCTTCGGCGCCATCGTGCAGTACTTGGTTTTCCGTCTTTTTATTCATCACCACGATGGAAATGCGCCGGTTCATCGGATCGTTAGGCACATCAGCCTTATAAGGAATACTGGATGCCAAGCCAACCACACGCAGCACCTTGTCTTCGCTAAGACCTCCCTGGTTTAACTCGCGACGCGCTACGTTGGCCCTGTCGCTGGATAACTCCCAGTTAGAATAGCCGGTACGATTGCTGGGAAACGGCAGGGCGTCGGTGTGACCGTTGATGGTGACTTTATTGGGCAATTCGTTAATCACCGGCGCCAGCTCGTGCAGGATGGCTTGCGCATAGGTTTCGATACCGGAACTAGCCAGCCTGAACATCGGCCGGTTTTGCGCATCGATGATCTGGATTTTCAAGCCTTCCGGGGTGGTTTCCAGCTTGATCTGATCTTTATAATCCGCCAACTTGTCATTGGCTTTCAACATATCCTCGATTTTTTCCTGCAATTTTTCCAGTTTGAGCTTTTCCTGTTCTTCGGCCAGCTTTTCAATATCTTCCGGCGTTGGTTCGGCAGGCGTATTTTCGCCCTGATGCACCTGACCTTCTTCTTGGGATTTCAAGTCCTGACCGCCAGCTTGAATAATGCTGGTGCGGTCGCCCGTACCTTCGCCGCTGCTGTTAGTAATCGCTACGCCAAAGGGGTTTTGAAAATACTCAGAAATGCCTTTTTTGGTCTTTTCATCGGTGGAGCCGAGCAGCCACATTAACAAAAAGAAAGCCATCATTGCCGTCACAAAGTCGGCATAGGCAATTTTCCAGGCGCCGCCATGATGACCGCCATGACCGCCTTTCTTGATTTTTTTGATGATTATCGGTTGTTCGGCCATCGCTGCTTACCCTATTTGCCGGCTTTTAGCTGTTCTTCGAGCTCAGCGAAGGTCGGCCTGGTATGGTGAGGAATCGCGGTACGCATGAATTCCACCGTCATTGCCGGCGAAGTGCCTTTCGCGCAATTCAGCAGACCTTTTTGCGTACATTTATAGGCATTTCCCTCTTCTTCCAACCGTGCTTCCATTACCGAAGCCACCGGACCGATAAAGCCGTAAGACACCAGAATACCGAGGAAGGTACCGACCAGCGCTGCAGCAATCAGTTTGCCCAGCTCGGCGGGCGGAATCCCTACCGATTCCATGGTGTGCACTACCCCCATGACCGCTGCAACGATACCGAAAGCCGGCATACCGTCGCCAACCCGTTGCACGGCCTTGATCGGCTCATTGCCTTCCGCATGGTGACCTTCAATTTCGGCGTCCATGAGGTCTTCGAGTTGATTGACATCAACTCCGGTCAGGATCAGCCTGAGCTTATCGCAAATAAATTCCATTAAATGGTGGTCATGCACGATTTTTTCGCCAAAAATCGAACTGCCCTCCGGATCGTCCACCACTTTCTCCAAGGACAGCAAGCCTTCTTTCCGGGCCTTCTGACTGAGCGCATTAAAGCTCATCAGCAATTCCATGTAGTATTCCTTGGTATACGTACCGCCTTTCAGCGTAGCGGTACCGCCGGCCATGGCCGCTTTGCTGGTGGATAAAGAATTACTGGCCAAAAACGAACCAAAGGCCGCGCCGACGATGATCAGTACTTCCACCGGTTGCCAAAGTACCCCCAAGTGGCCACCGGCCATCAAGAAGCCGCCCAATACGCAGCCCAAAATGATCACATAACCAATGATTACAAACATGGTTGCCTCTAAAAACTAAAAGTTAATTGTCAAAATTCAAACTTACCCTGGATTTACTCGGTTTACCGGCAACCAAGTAAGTTGCCGGATAAGTCTAGGCCATGGTTTTGAATATCTCAGGCTAAATGCTCAGTTTTTTTCAAAACCAACTTGCTGATAGCGGGCAGCACCACAAAAGTACAGGTCATGATCCAGAAAATCCCGATAGTGATCACCAAGCCCATACTGGATATGCCTTGGTGCGGCGAAAACGCCAAACCGACAAAACTGGAAATGGTCGTCAACGCGCCGTAGAACATGCCGCGCGCGGTACTGGATTGATAAATATTCTGATCCTCTGACAGGGAATGATGCAGTTTTTCGACCATATGGATGCCATTGTCGACACCTAGACCCATTAGGAGCGGCAGCGCGATGATATTGGCAAAATTGATAGGCGTACCGGTAAACACGGTGGTCGCCATCGTAAATAAGCCGGCCAATACCAAAGGCGTCATTACCAACAGGGTATCGACGATGCTGCGGCGAATGAACATCAGCAGCAAGGCAATCGCCACCAATGCAATCATGATTGCTTCCTGAAAGGCATCAATTACGGCTTTCATGGATTCCCAATACATCACCGGCAAATCGGTGGCATTGGGCGCGACCGCCTGCACGTCGATGATAAAGTCCTGTAAATGGCCGAGATCGTTCAAATCTTCCTTAGGAAAAATTTGAATGCGATACAAACCGTCTTTACTCAACCAGCGCTCCTTAATTTCCGCTGGGATGCTGGAAGGCACAATTTCCTCGGCTTGAAAACCGGTCAACAATTGATTCATCACGGAGGGCAAGGTACCGAGCAACGAGGTTTGAATCTTCTCGATAAACACGCCACGGTCAGGCTGCAATCTGGCCTCCAGTTCCACCATCACGTCCTGTAATTCCTGTTTAAAGGTTTGCAGCGACTTAATATCAGCGGGATTGGTTTTTTTCGGCAGATTGGCATCAATCGCCGCGATCATGCGCTTGATAGCAGGTAAGGGATCTGTGCCGGTTTTCAGTTGCGGGAAAAACTGGCTTTGCGGACCCAGGGTTAAGACCATGTCGTCGATGATGCCTAACTTGCTTTCCTGGTCATCGGGCACAAAATCGAACAAGCTGACGGTTTTATCGACGGTTTTCAGGCTCTCCAATTTTTTCTGTACCGCTCTGGCTTCGTCTTCGTTTTTAACTAAAACCGTCAGGGTCATCGGCGACGTATCGCGCTCCTTCATCAAGTCCTTGAAAGCAATCACCGATTCGGTGTTTGGGTCGCGCAGATTCAACGGATTGAAATCGGTTTGCACCTGAAATACAAAATACACAGCAACCACCGCACCAATCAAAGTCAGCAAGGAAATGGGTTTGGCATAGTGCAGTGTGAAGTGTGCCAGCAGGTGGGTAAATTTTGTCGCGCCTGGTTGTTCGCCGTGCAACTGATGCACCGGCGGATTTGGCAGGACCTTCAGCAACACCGGTAGCACGGTCAAGGTGATGAATAAACAAATAAATAAGCTGGTTCCCGCCAGCAAACCCAGCTCGGAAATACCTTGATAATCTGTGGGAATAAAGGCATACAAACCGATGGATGTGGTGCCTGCGCAGAGAATCAAGGATGGACTGGTTGCCAATAACGCCGAGCGAATCGCCTTGCCTTTGTCGCTGCCGTACAGGTCCAGATTGTCGCGATAGCGCAGGCAAAAGTGGATCGCATACTCAACACCCAAACCGATATTGGACACCGCGAAGGCCACCGAAATTAGATTTAGCTGTTTGACCGCCACGGACGCGAACAGTCCGCAAAAGACCATGCCCAAAGCTAGGGTTAATAACGTTGCCAGCATCAACAACCAGGAACGGTAAGCGACTAGTAAAATACCGCAGACTAGCACGATAGAGAAAATGCTAGCTGTGAAGGTACCCTCACTCATTCCTGCCATTTCGTCGTGTTCCAAACCCACCTCGCCAGTCACCCAGACTTTAACCGCCGGCAGATTAGGGGCTTGAATTTTGTCGACCGCCTTACGGATCACCTTAATCGCAGGCTCTACTGGCAAAATCTGGCTGTAGTCGAATTTTGGCGTGACAAAAATAAAGGCTTTGTCGGATTGTTCTTCGCTGATCTTGTTTTCAGCGATCAGTTTTTGCCAGGACAACAGATCGGTTTCGCCGTTGAGTGTCTTATTTAGCGAGTTGCTGACCTTGTCGATCAAAGACATTAGATCGATCGGCACTTCTTCGGTCTTAGTTTCGGCATTCAACGCGTCTTCAAAAATGGAGAAAAAACCGTTGAGGCTGGGATCGTGGGAAATTCGACCAATAAACGGCTGAGCTTGCGCCAGCGTTACCGAAAAATCCTGCAACTTATCGGTGTCCAGATACAGCAGACCGTTGCGTTGGAAAAACGCGTTTTCATCCGGCCGATAGACCTTGGTGAAATGTTCGGTATCTGCTCTGAGTTCGCGGCTCAAGCGTTGGGCTGCGGCTTTGGTCAATTCCGGACTGGAAGATTCGATCACCAGCAACAGCGTATGTACTTCTTGACCAAATTGTTCTTCGAACTTGCGGCGGTTTTGCTGAAACGGCGCCTCTGGTGCGATCAGTTCCGCGGTATCGGTGTTGACGGTAAGATGATTGCCTGTGTATTGCACGGCAAGATAGGCCAAGATGACCGAACCGAGTAAGACCAAACCTGGCGAGTAGAGCAACCAGTTGCCCCAACGAAAGGCGATATTTCCCAAACGTTTTTCCAACGACATCCTTAAGCACTCACTACGGTGTTGATCAAATAAACGGTGTAACTGGCATAAATCGCCAGCAAAATGCCGCCCTCGACACGATTTAGCCGGCCTTGCTCACCTTTACTGGAATAGCCTAGAAAGAATAGCGACAAGGTCAACAGTGCCATCAGCGGCCAATCGCGATTAACGATTTCCAGTGGAATGGACATCGGATGAATCACCCCGGCCAAACCCACCACGGCCAGCGTATTAAATAAATTGGAGCCGATGATATTGCCCAAGGCCAGATCGTGTTCGCCTTTGCGGGCGGCGGCAATCGAGGACGCCAGTTCAGGCAGCGAGGTACCGATGGCGACGATAGTTAAACCGATCACCAAATCGCTGACCCCCAAATCCTGGGCAATTGTTACTGCGCCCCACACCAACAGCCTGGAACTGATTATCAACAACAGCAACCCGCTCACCAACCAAATGACAGACTGCGCGAAAGACATGCGTTGTTCGTCGAGTTCTTCGGCCATTTCCTCGCCCAACACATCGTTTTTTTCGGCTGTTTTGCTTAAGCCTTGGCGAATCATCCAGGTCATTACGCCGAAAAACACGACCAACTCCAGAACCGCATCCATCCGCGACAAATCGCCGTCATATACTTGGCCGAGTGCAAATATCGTCACCCCAAACAATACCGGCAATTCTTTTTTGATGATTTGCGATTGCACTACGATAGGGCTGATTAGCGCTACCGCACCGAGTATCAAGGCGATATTGGTGATATTGGAACCGTAAGCATTACCTAGCGCTATCCCCGGGTTACCCTGCCAAGCTGACAGAGCAGATACCGTCAATTCCGGTGCGGAGGTACCGAAACCGATCACCACCATACCGATTAGTAAGGGCGACATTCCCAGAAAACGCGCTATAGCAGCAGCTCCTTCGACAAAAATATCGGCACTCCAAACCAATACAATCAGACCGATAGCTATCATCAACAGTGGCAACGCCATAACTTACCCTTAAATTTAAAGATCAAAAAAACCGAAATACTGCTGTGTACGGTGGGTTACTAATCTACCGTCCACTGCACCAGACCGCTGTAGGCACTGGCAATCACCACCACGCCAAACACAATCCGATACCAGGCAAAAATCATAAAATCGTGATGACTGATGTATCGTAACAAACCCTTCACCGCGAACAAGGCGCTGATAAAAGCCGCAATCAAACCGACTGCAAACGATGCCGCGTCGTTTTCGATATTAAGCAAGTCGCGATGCTTATACAGGTCGTACAGACTGGCGACGATCAAGGTTGGAATCGCCAAAAAGAAAGAAAACTCGGTAGAAGCCTTTCGAGACAGTCCAAACAACAAGCCGCCGATGATAGTTGCACCGGATCGGGAGGTGCCGGGAATCAAGGCAAACGCCTGGGCGATACCCAATTTCAGAGCATCCAGCGGACTGAGATCGTCTAAGCTTTCCACGCGAATTTTATGCTCGCGCTTTTCCGCCCAGATAATCACGAGCGCGCCGATGATGAATGCCAAGGCCACCGGCACCGGTTTGAACAGAGCAGCCTTGATATGTTTGCCAAACAGCAGACCCAGCGTCGCCAGCGGCATGAATGCAATCATCAGGTTCAATACAAACTTTTGCGCCTGCCTATCGCTGGTCAGACCGCTCAGCACCGAGCCGATTTTGGCTCGGTATTCCCAGCAAATTGCCAGTATCGCGCCAACCTGAATTACGATGGTAAACAGCTTTGCCTTGTCGTCGTTAAAATTCAGCAAGTCGCCGGCTAAAATCAAATGGCCGGTGCTGGAAATGGGAAGAAATTCGGTTAAGCCTTCAACTACGCCGAGTATCAGGGATTTGATGAGAAGGGTAATGTCCATTTTATTATGCTCCGTACCAGCGAGGTACCAGGGTCGAAATCAGCATATCGATGAATTTGATGTAAACCAATCGAATTGGGTAAGTCTATGAAAAAGCCGTATAAGCGGGGCGGGATTATAGTCGAAATCTCAATTATCACGTAACTTTACCCTGTAAGGTACCGCAAAACCTAGCCTTTTGATGTAACTGGCAGCAGGCTATTGCAGGGTAAGCGCGCTTTGCCTAGCATTAGTCGATCTGCCGGAATCGTTGGCAACACTTGTTTTTGCCTGTTCAGCTTTAGCCGTCCTCAGTTCGCGTAAAAGGTTATTAATCATGACACACGCCTACCCACCGCTGATAACCGCGCTCTGCGACCCGGCTTGTTTCCCGCATCCGGTCAAACGGGTCACCGTGCTGGAAACCCATATTTCCTGGGTGTTGCTGGCCGGCCGCTACGCTTACAAAATTAAAAAGCCGGTCAATCTGGGCTTTCTGGATTTCAGCCAACTCAGCCAAAGACATTTTTGTTGCCAGGAAGAAATTCGCTTGAATCGGCGTCTGGCACCTGGCATTTATTTACAAGTGACAGCAATTGGCGGTAGCCCTGGGCAACCCAGAATCAACGGGGAACCGGCAGTTGAATATGCGGTAAAAATGCGGCGCTTTGCGGCTGGCAAGCTGCTGGATACGCTGCTGACCCGCGGGGAAGTGACGCCGGCGCATATTGACAGCTTGGCCGAGACAATCGCCCGATTTCATACAGGCTTGCCGGCAAACCCCAACGCGGACTTCGGCTCTCCGGCCGCTATCGAGGCACCAGCTCGGCAAAATTTCCAGCAATTGCTTGACTTGGTGAACCCCGAAGACGCCGCATCAATTGAACTGCTGCAAGAGAGTTGCCGACAAGCATTTTTGGCAACCGAAAACCTGTTTGAGCAGCGGCAACAATCAGGCTTTATTCGCGAATGTCACGGAGACCTGCATCTGGGCAATATCGTGCTGTTAAGAGACAGGCCGGTCGCATTCGACGGTATCGAGTTTTCGCCCGAATTGCGCTGGATCGATACAATCAGCGATGCGGCATTCTTAATCATGGACTTGCTCCATCGCGGTCGCGCCGATCTAGCATACCGGTTTTTGAACGCCTATTTGCAAATCAGCGGCGATTACGCCGGCCTTGGCGTGCTGCGCTTTTATCTCAGTTACCGAGCTGCCGTGCGCGCGAAAATTGCCGGGTATAGGTTCGCGCAAACCGCTGCGGAATCGGCCAGACAAGAATGTCTAAATTATTTAAACTTGGCCAGTAGCAGCTTATGCCCGCATAAACCGGCGTTGATTCTAACCCACGGCCTGCCAGGTTGCGGCAAAAGCGTGGTATCGCAAATACTATTGGAAAAACATCAGCTAATCCGCTTGCGTTCGGATGTCGAAAGAAAACGGCTATTTGGCTTAAACCCTCTGCAAAAAAGCGGTTCGGCTATCAATAGCGGCATATACGATCCGCAAGCGAGCCAAAAAACCTACCAACATTTATTAGACCTGGCACAAGCCCTACTTGGATACGGGTATCCGGTTATTGTCGACGCCGCTTTTTTAAAACACGCACAACGTCGCCCGTTTCAGCTGTTGGCGCAGAATTTGGGTATTCCTTTCGTCATTCTCTCGATACAGGCCCAGGATAAAGTGTTACGACAACGCATTCGGCACCGGCAAGAACAAGGTCGCGATGCGTCGGAAGCCGACTTGACGGTGCTGGACAAGACCACAACCGGCGCCGAAGCGTTGCAAGCCGAGGAGCTACCGTACAACGTAATATTGACTAACAACACTGATGGCCTGGATGGAAACGATCAACAAGCAGCCTGGCGCGAGCTGGAACGAACACTGAAATAAATTACGCTGCTGACTGCCTCGGCCCGGCCATTGCGGCAAAGAGCGCTATAAAAGCACACGCTTGGACAATATTAAATTCACGGTAAATTAGCCGGCGAGGGTTGGCATTTCCTACAGTCCGCGTTCTTTGTTAGAATCGCGGGTGATCGCTAGATAATTAAACCAATAAAAACCACCATTTGAGCCATGAATAAAAAGAAAATTATATTATTTGCCGTCTGTTTGGCAGCCCTGCTTGCCGTCCAGATTAAGTTCTTCCTGCCGTTTATGTACGACATCGCCGCTTCTGATTTATTTTTGGTGGAAAGCAAGGATGCGGCTAACCCGATGTCCATCAGCACCGATATGACCGCTTTGGCATTTGCCCATTGCAACACCTATATCAAAAATGAAGCCGACGAAGACCAAAGCCTGTCATTTGCCAGCCAACCAACCAATGCTTGGACTCTCGGCAACTACGAATATATCGTGAATGCCGACGTTGAAATCAGCGGAAAAGACAGCCCCAACGTATTGCGCCACTACGCTTGCCGCATCCAATACGGCAAAGGCGACGACACCTCAGGCGCAAGCGACTTCGAAAACTGGTCTGTGGAAGGTGTTGGCGGCTTGACCGACTAAACCAAGGCCATCTCGCTCAACCCCTCTCCGGCTCCGGCAGGGCCATCAATCTATCCGATTGGCCGCTGCCGTTGCTTTTTAACCCTCGCACGCGCCAGACCCTCACACCGAAATACTCCCTGAGCCACATTTGGAATAGGGAAATCCATACAGCGTAAACAATTGGAAACTCGCCAGAATGGGCAGCGGATACCAGCTCTTGTGGCCTTTGGGTATACCGACGGGCATAACTGACTTTTTAGCTTTTCACGATAGCAGCTAAATTATTCCGTTGCGAAACACGCAGAATACAAACCCTAGGCAAGAAATTTTTTCAAGAAGTGCGATAAGCTTAACTCCAGCAGCGAAACCGCGTCTACGCGTGGAGCCTCGCAAACCGTGAAGCAATTCGTTCCAAATCAAGATCTTCGGTAAAAATATGCAAAAAACTCACTTAGCCCTGCTATTCGCCGTCTCTACGCTTGCTCCGGTAACGGCCAATGCCGGCCCAGCGCGAGACGATTTCAGCACTTGGATCAGCAACACCTATCAAACAGATTTCGGTGGCAGCCCTTATTTGGCCTTTCTGGAACTGGGACCGCGCACCAAAACCGATAACACCTTGTTTAACCAATTTATTGTCCGCCCGCTGATTGGCTACAAGCTAACTAACAAATTACAACTCTGGCTGGGCTATACCTGGCAGGGCGAATACAACGAACAGACCGATTTTGACATGGCCACCCACGATGCCATGCAGCAGGTGCAATGGATAGACAACTGGACACCGGAACTGAATTTTCAATACCGGTTTCGTTTAGAGCAACGCTTCTTCGCCGATGAAGGCGATGTGGGCCACCGCATGCGGCACAGGGTCCGTTTGGTTTATTCTATACCCGACAGCCAAGCCTATTTGATCGCCCTGGACGAACTCTTTGTCTACTTCAATTCAATCGACGAAGGGCGTTTAGCCCGTTCTGTACAAACCGGTATCAACCAGAACAGAAGCTATGCAGGCGTAGGTTACAAACTCACAAAACACCTCAATGTCGATACAGGCTATCAATTGCAGTACATCCACAATTACGGATCGCCCGATGTGATCAATCACGTCTGGCTAACCAATATCAACGTCACCTTCTAGGCTAAACCAACGGCGGGGATTCTTGATAGGGAGTTCGCGCTAACTGTGGGTTTAGCGCGCCGACTTATTTGGCTGCCTGGCGCAATGAAACAACACTTTACCCTGCAATAGGACTAACTCTATATGCAGCCGGTAAGGGCTGCATATAGAGTCCACGGCTCTCAGCTAAAAAAGCTCAAACGATTTTGCACTTCCCCGGCCACCAGTGCATCGTAATGGCGCCTTAGCACCGAGTCGGTAGGACGCGGAAATAAGGTGGCTTCAATTTCGCTTTGCAGTTGCTCCAGAAAACAGGAACTTAGCTCGGCACCGTCAACAGCAGGAACCTGGCTACTCATAGTCGCTGGTGTTTTGCCTTTAGTGGAACGGAATCGTTTACCGATAGAGGAAAGTCCGCCACCCTGAGAAGAGTATGCGCACGCAGCGACTAGGCCGCTCAGTATGAACAATACAATGGCTTCGAACATATCAACACCTCATGACTAATAAAGAAAACCGGTGGACGCGGGTTGCCAAGACACCCCGGCCTCTACCGGCGCTTCTTGAAAAGCAATTAAGATGCCATCAAAAAATATAATTAAGCAGATGATTTATATAGAAAAAACTAATTAATCTTATAAAACACCTGCCATCTTTCCAACAATTTGTCGCTAATACAGCACTCACGCCCACGTCATAGCCCCTCATGACGCATGTTTACGTCCACATTGGCTTCTAGACCAAAAAAGGTCATGACTATTTGCTTAGCCTGTTACAAAACCGTGCGTTCCAACAACCAATAAGCGCCCATCAAGGCTACCATCACGGAACAGCCTTTTAGAAACTTCTCGGCAAATGCCGGCTTGTTATTAAGCCACCAAATGATCGGCAACACCACCGAGGCTACTGCGATTTGGCCGGTTTCTATGCCCAAGTTAAACGATAGCAAGGGCAACAGGATGCCTGTATCACCGCTGCTAATATCCATTTCGCGCAAAACGCTGGCAAAGCCGAAGCCGTGGATCAAGCCAAAGCCGAAGGTCAGCCACTGCCGGCCTTTGGGATGATCGCCGCGAATGATATTCTCAACCGCCACATAAATAATGGTCAACGCAATGACCGGCTCGACCACGCTACTGGGCAGTTCGATTATATTTAGCCCGGCAAACGCCAAGGTGATGGAATGAGCGAGGGTAAAGAAGGTAACGATCTTGATCGCCGGCCAGAAACTGTGGGTAACTGCCAGCAAAGCAAACAAAAACAGCAAGTGATCATAACCGGTGAGGATGTGCTCAATACCCAACTTCAGAAAATCCGCAAATGCCGAAAACCTGGAATCATTTTGCTGAACGGATTGATCAGTTTGCAACAACACCAGTTGCAACTGGTCGCCAGCCCGGTTCAGCATTTTCTCGCTCAGTGTTTTGCCGGCGGCATCGCGCACCGTAATATACTGCTGATGACCGTCCTGCAACCAGGCCAGTAACTTGGATTGCAACAACAGCTGCTGGTGTGGGACTGGTTTGAAACTGAACTCGACATGGGCGTTGTTCTGTTCGTCGTAAATCACGCTGCCCGGTGCTACTGATTGCACATCCACACCGTCGATATTCACCCGCAACTGCTCACCCAGCATTTTGGCGATGTCAGGCTTGGCTGCTTCGCGCTCCGCAGCGCTGACTTCCGCATCCAGGTCGCTATCCATCGGCGCGAAGGCTTCGATGTCTTGCAAGGCAAAGGTCAATTTCGTCACAACTTGGTCGGTTTTGACGGCCACATCAATAGAACTGAGACCAGGCGCGTGGGCCACCGCCCAATCCGCTTGCAGCAGCAAGGCGGCCAACAAAAGATAGTGACCCAAGCCAGACAGCCCACGCGTTTTCCATCGGTTGATCATTAGGGCTGTTCCCCATTGCCATTGGTTTGCGCCGCTTTTTTACGTTTGTGCAGGTAAACCAAAAACCCGAGCACCATTAACACCAGAGCCACGACACCACCAATTGCTACCAGCGGCAGATCGGCACCCTTGGGATCAACACCCACTTCCAGGGCAATGCGAAATTTATCGTCGTCTTCCATGGCTTCGCCGATCAACAGATACAGCACATAGTCGCCGTTTTTATCGATATCCGCTTGCGCTTCTACCGCGCCCTTCGGATAAAGTTTGGAAGGGATTTCACTAACAGTGCGAATTTCGCGCACATCATCCGGGGCTTTCTGGCCGGTTTTTTCCACTTCCACCAACCTAATGCCAATCGGCGTGGCGCGAATGTCTCTGTCGATCAAATCGGCGGTGAAAAACATCTTGCCGGCTCTAGGGATTTTCTGACAAAACGGGACAAAGGCCGCTTTGGTATCGGGGTTTTTATCGGTTTTATCCGGCTGCAAATAAGCGCTGAAATGCACCGCGTAAAAATCGTTAGCGATGATGCAATCCAAATCCGGGCGGTTGCCTAGCGCGTTGGACTGTTTGGTACCGAAGCCGAGTTTATCGCAGCCGCCAAGTAAAACGGCGCAGGCCATGAGCCCGACTATAAAAAAGACGGGAAGTCGCTGAATGTTCATAGATTTAAACCGATGGAAGAATACAGACTAGGGTTTGACGGTAAATTCGAATTTACCAGTGACAATATGCGTATCCTCTGACACCACCCGATAACGAATGGTATAGGTACCCGGGGCCAAGGTCGGCACCGTGGCATAGATGTTGGCGCCGTTGGTCAGGCTTTGCGCAACGTCGTGATTATCTACGCGCTTGCCGGTACTATCGATTACCGCCAAGGCTTTGTATTCGCTGCGCACTGCGTCGTTGAACCACAGATCGACCTGCTTGGGCGATTCCGTGACGGTTTCGTCCTTGGCGGGTTGCGATTTCACCAGAATGGCGTGCGCAAATGCCGGAAACGGTCCGAATAACGCAATCGCCAACAAGCCGGGTTTTATTATTTTTGTTATGTCTAACTTGGGCATGACCACCTCAAAATTGTAAAAATCATTGTAAAACTGCTGCCGACCATTGCTTGCCGGCTGGCGTTTGCTCTAACCACATCGCCAGTAAACCGGTCGAGGTAGCGACGATACGCGGAAACGTCGCTGAACCGCCGGATAAGGACAAGGGCTTCGCCGCCGACCAATGCCCGCCACTATCGGCAGATTCCGAGACGAACACTTTAGAACCCTCCGGTCCCAGCGCATCCCAAACTGCAACTAGACGTCCGGCACCGAAAGCGATATCGGCATGAAACGCACCTGTTTCTCCAATTCGCTGCAGCGGCGCCCAGCTTTTGCCACCGTCAGCTGACTGCATATGATACAGCCCAACCTGATTGTCCGCGCCGGTCCATACCAAACTATGCAAGGAACCGTCACCGGCAACCGTCAAACCACCGCCGTTATGCGGACAACCGTCGAAAATCCAGTTGAACTCACCCACGGTGCTCAGCCGTTGCCAACTGGCGCCGCCATCGGCGCTTTGTGCCAACGCCATGTCGCGCGGCTTCATATCTCGATACAACGTATTCAATTTGCCGTCTGCACGCAGAAGCATGCGGTTCCAGCAGCACGAGCAACTGGAATCGTCGATAGTCTGCGCTAGCTCCCAGCTGTTGCCGACATCGCTGCTGCGCGCATACCGGAGTCCCTGATAACCGTTTTCGTCCCTATCATCCAACCAGACAGCATGGAAACGGCCTTCCTGGTCTGCCAGCAATTCATGATGGGATTGATCCGCATCGCTGCCGGTCGGCTTGGCACCTTGCTGCCAAGTTTTGCCGGCGTCATTGGAATGGATCGCCAACAACGGCCCCATCCCCGGTAATTCGCCGGTAGTTTGCCAGACGATCAGCAATTTGTCGCCGGCTGCGGCAATTTGTATATCGTTACCGATTTTCGCCTCGACCGGCTGCGGGAATTGCTCGCTTAAAACGGCTGGCGGTGACCAATGCAAGCCACCGTCCTCCGAATGCAGATAAGCGATGTAGGGCTGCTTGCCGCTGCTTAGCGTCGCGACGAAGGCTGCATGCACGGTCTGCCGGTCGACATAGAGATCGAAACTAACCAGATTTTGTAAACCCAGCGCCTTGGTGTCGATAGGCCTCACAACAGTCTGGGCCAGATCAGCTTTCGCAGACGCACGCTGCTGGTCGCCACAACCCAACAATACCAAACCAGCGAGCATACCAACGCTTATATAAATAGCCTTCAAATTTGGCATGGGTATCAGGCCTCGCAGACAAAAAGGCGATGATTAGACCATATTGACGCAAAAAGCTGAACCGGGGAACTTGCTTAAAAACCGGAAGCGCGTCAACGTTGAGCAATGCGGGCGATCAATGCACGACAGTCACTTGAAGCAAGCCTCCGGCGCTGTTGATAGGACAAATCAACTTACTCCCCAGCGCAGGCAACAGTCCACTTGCTTAACTTTCTAGCCATTGAAAATATTACTATTTTTGTGTTTGACAGCTCCTTTAAAAGCAAGTGACAATCTGTTTGCCTTGTCGGGGGGGAAGGTAGCGGACTAAGCTGTTTAGCAGACGTTTTTTCACAAAATCCATTAATTTTGCATTGTTATGTAGGGAGATTTACATGAAAAGCATTATGTTGTTACTCGCATTATTGTCGGCAAGTTTAATCAGCACTGGCGCGGCGGCTCATCAGGTTAGCTATGACGTTGCTTTATCCGGGGCAAATGAAGCCCCAGCAAATAACTCACCGGGCTTTGGCAGCGGCACTATCACTTTCGATCTGGACTTGATCACCATGCGGGTTGCTTTTTTTTCAGCGGTTTGACAGGTAACACCACCGCGGCACACATCCACTGCTGCACTCCCGTGGCAGGTGTCGGGAATGTTGGGGTAGCCAGTCAGACCCCGAGTTTTACTGGATTTCCTTCTGAGTGAAATCCGCCAGTTACGACCGTACTTTCGACCTTAGCCTAGCAAGCAGCTTTAACGCTGCATTCATTACCAATAATGGTGGCACTGTCAGCAGCGCAATGAACGCGCTACTGGCTGGCGCAGCGACAGGAAAAGCCTACCTAAACGTGCATACAGCGTCATTTCCCGGCGGAGAGATTCGCGGATTCCTGCAACCAGCCGCAGTACCAGTGCCGGCTGCAATTTGGTTATTTGGTAGCGTAGTCGGTCTGTTCTCTTTAAATGCTCGTCGCAGCCACGTTTAAATGCCGATATAGAAGGGCTTGAGACTTTTTTGATCACTTGAAATAAGCCGGATAGCCCGGTTCCCAAGCTCCCGATTGGGAACCGAATATCTTCAAAGCTCCAACTTAGATAGCGAATATTCACAATAGTCTGACCGCAACCGCTATTGAGTCGTCCAATATCCCAGTCCGCATTTTTTGCCGGCGACCATCAATTACTGGCTACCGCTGTTTAGCCGAGTGGTGAACATCGCGCTGTATTCTCGGAGCTTTCTACAGAAGGACAGCGGCTTCCAGTTGTATGGCTAGTCATCCATAAAAACCATCTGCACCTGATCGCCGCATCACCAGAGTTGAGCCGAGACATGCAGCGCTTCAATCGCATATACCGCCAAGCAAATCATCACCGACTGCGACAAAGCAAGTCGGCACGGGTACTTAAAAGCTACTTGCCTTACTGAAACGACCGCACAAGACCCACAACGAATACCAGGTTTGGGGAGAAGGCTATCATCCGCAGTTAATCGAAACCGAGGCGGTAGTGCGGCAGAAACTGGATTACATCAGCAAAACCCGGTCAAGCGCGGCTATGTGGCTTTGCTGAAACATTGGCGTTATTCCAGTGCCAGGAACTATGTGGGCTTGGACGGCTTGATTGATATGGTTCGGCATTGGTGATTAGCTCTGGAAGCTAGATCTTTCAAGATCCGACTCCCAAGCTAGCGCTTGGGAACCCGACAAAAGAATAGCGCTATTGGGCGTGTTTCCAGTAGAGCGAAAATGTTTAAATCATAATAGCGGCAAGGCTGTTACGCCTGGCAATAATGCGGATGAATAAGCCCTTGGCGATGAATTTACGAACCCTGATAACTTAATCTTTAATCCCTGAATAAATCCTATCTAACGGGAACTCCCGAGCTAAACCCTGCAACCAGGATTACACTAGTCTTTTGTGGATTTCAGACCACGCAAGACACAAAAAAGCCGCAATTTACGCGGCTTCTGTTGGCTTGGGGGAGACAGCCTGAACATCATTCAATGTTCTGTATCTGCTCGCGCATCTGCTCGATCAGCACTTTCAAATCGATGGAAATTTGCGTCATTTCCCGGTCGGCGGACTTTGAGCCCAGGGTGTTGGCTTCGCGGTTCATTTCCTGCATTAAAAAATCCAGGCGGCGGCCGGTGGGTTCCGGTTGTTTTAAGGTGCGTTGTACTTCAGCCACATGGGTTTCCAAGCGATCCAACTCTTCGGCCACATCCAATTTTTGCGCCAGCAGGACCAACTCCTGCTCCAAGCGATCGAAATTAGGTTCGGCGACCATCTCCAGTACCCGACTGGTCAGCTTACTGCGCAAGTTGTGCAATACATCCGGCATGCGTTTGTGGGCTGCTTCGACTAGTAAATTAATCTTTTGACAGCGATCTTCTAATAATTGCGCCAGTTGCGCGCCTTCGCGGGCGCGGGTTTCCAGCATTTTGTCCAAGGTTGATTCCAATAATTTGACAACTTTTTCCCTGAGCGCTTCCTTGTCGGTTTCGGTTTCTTGTTGCACGCCCGGAAACGCTAACACCTCTAAGGCGGAAAACGGCTGCGGATTACTCATCAGCGCTTCGACACCGGCAGTGGCCATCAACAATTTTTCGACGATCTCTCGGTTGATGTTAAAACTGTTGTCGCTGGCTTGTTTTTTGTAACTCAACGCACATTCGATTTTGCCGCGCTTCAGCTTTTCGGCAATCAGGCGGCGGGCGTCGGCTTCGACAAAGCGTAATCTCTCCGGCAACTTGACGCTAACATCGCTGTAACGATGGTTAACCGAACGCAGTTCGCAAAGGATGGTCAGGTTGTCGGCGCTTATATCGCCGTCCGCGAAAGCGGTCATGCTTCTTATCATTTTTCACCTATAATCGTTACGCTTAACCCGCCCAGCTTTGCACATGGCCGAATACTACGATCCAGAAACTTATCCCAAGGAATGGAACTACCTTCAATCGGGGACCATTATAGATCAGTACATGATCGAGCGGGAATTGGCACATGGCGGCTTTAGCTCTGTGTATCTGGCCAGACAGTTGGCAGACCAGATACAGGTAGCGATCAAAGAATACTTACCCCGCAAACTGGCGCATCGCACCTGGAACAATCTAGTAGTGCCCAACAACGAAGAGGCCAAAGTATTGTTCATGCGCGGCCGCTCTTTGTTCTTTGAAGAAGCCAAAGTGTTGGCGATGCTGAAGCATCACAATATCGTCGACGTGATCAATTTTTTCCAAGCCAACGACACCGTTTACATGGTGATGACATACGACTACGGCATCACCCTGGACAAAATTCTGCACAAACGCAGCCTGCCGATTAACGAAGCCTTCTTATTAACGGTATTCAAGCTATTGCTGACAGGCGTGGAAGCTGTGCATCAAAAAGGTTTGGTGCATCTGGACATCAAACCGGCGAATATTTTGATCCGCAGCGAAAACGACCCCTTGCTGCTGGATTTTGGGGCCATCCGCAAAATCACGCTGGACCCGCAGCGCAACCGCGCCAAGGTGCTAACCAACGGTTATTCGCCAATCGAGCAATACGACAACAACGGCAATCTCGGGCCTTGGTCCGATATTTATGCGGTAGGTGCCAGCATGCGTGCGTGTCTGGACTACAAAATTCCGCAACCCTCGCCGGATCGGGTTAAACAGGACGATTTAGCGCCGGCAGTTAAAGCGCACAAACGGCATTTTCCTGAGTATTTACTGAAAGCCATCGATTGGGCGATGGCGGTTTTTCCAGAAAATAGACCGCAGAGCGTCGCGGAGTTGCAACAAGCTCTTAGCTCCGGCAATAGTTAAAAATCCGCTCGGTAAAGCCCGTATAATGGCGGCAATTTGTATAACAGCGAGATGAATATGAGACCAAGCGGACGCAATCCCGATCAATTACGAGAAATACGTTTTACCTGTAATTACACCAAACACGCCGAAGGTTCGGTATTAGTAGAGTTTGGCGATACCCGGGTTTTATGCACCGCCAGCGTCGATAATAGCGTCCCGCGCTTTTTAAAAGGCAAAGGTGAAGGTTGGGTCACTGCCGAATACGGCATGCTGCCGCGCTCCACGCATAGCCGGATGGACCGCGAAGCCGGTCGGGGCAAACAAGGTGGCCGTACGTTGGAAATCCAACGCTTGATCGGTCGTTCCTTACGCGCCGCCATCGATTTGAAAGCTTTGGGCGAAAATACTATCACCATCGATTGTGACGTGATTCAGGCCGACGGCGGCACCCGCACGGCGTCCATCACCGGCGGCTTCGTCGCGCTTTCGATTGCGATCGAACATTTGTTAAAAACCCACAAAATCAAGAAAAACCCGCTGCACGGCCAAGTTGCGTCAGTATCGGTGGGCATTTATAACGGCGTACCGGTGCTGGATCTGGACTACGCTGAAGATCACCAAGCCGAAACCGATATGAATGTGGTGATGAATGAGGCCGGCCACTTCATCGAAGTACAAGGTACTGCCGAAGGCCACGCATTTAGGAAAGACGAACTGAATGCCATGCTGGAACTGGCAGAAGTCGGCATAAACCAATTGCTGGAAAAACAACAGGTAGCGTTGCGAGACGCCAAAAAACCTGCGCCATTGCGAATCGTGCTGTAGTTTGGAATGAGCTCGATAGTTTTAGCCAGCGGTAATCTTGGCAAAATCCGCGAGATCCAAGCCATCCTCCAAAACGATAACATATTGCCGCAATCGCAGTTCAATGTGGTCGAAGCGGAAGAAACCGGCGCGACTTTTATCGAAAATGCCATCATCAAGGCCCGCAACGCCGCCGCGCATTGCAACTTGCCGGCCATTGCCGACGACTCGGGCTTGGCCGTAGATGCGTTAGGCGGCGCGCCCGGCGTCATTTCCGCACGTTATGCTGGCGTCGGAGCGTCGGATCAAGCCAATCTGGACAAACTGCTGACCACTATGCACGAGGTGCCAGACGCAGAGCGCACGGCTCGATTTATTTGCGTATTGGTTTATCTGCGCCATGCGCTTGACCCCACCCCTATCATTGCCCAAGGTGTCTGGGAAGGTCGAATTCTGCGGCATGCGTTCGGCGAGAACGGTTTTGGTTACGATCCGATATTTTGGGTGGAACAATACCAGTGCTCTTCCGCACAATTGGCGCCAGCGTTAAAAAACACGCTCAGCCACAGAGGCCAAGCACTGCGGGCACTTAGTCAGCAACTCGTCGGCTAGTGAACACGCTACCAGGAATTGCCGGACATTTTGCCGGCGGGCAATCGGTTGGCACGATCAGTCCGCTCGGTAATGGCTTAATCAACGACACGTTCCTGGTCAATGCCGGCGACGGCCCCTTTGTGCTGCAAGCTATCAATAGCCAGGTGTTTCCGCAACCGGAACACGTCATCGCCAATCTGCAACAGCTAAACCGCCATATTGCGCAACAAGACCCGGCGAGCGTGCGGTTACGAATCCCGGCCCTGCTGCCAACCAACGATGGCCAGGGATTTTTTCGCGACGACGCCGGCCAGGTATGGCGGGCTTTGCAGTTCATCAGTCCAGCCGAAAGCCGCGAGCGACTGAATAACAATACAGAAGCCAGCCAAGTCGGCTTTGCACTGGCGCATTTCCATCGTTTGTGCGGCGCGCTACCCCCGGAATTGCTGCATGACACGCTACCTGGCTTCCACATCGCCCCCGTTTATTATCAACGGTATTTGGCTACGCTGGAGCAACCGCTGACAGTGGCGATGGATGCCGAGTTTCGGCAATGCCAACAGTTTATCGAGCGCTTTCAAGACCGGATTACCGTGCTGGAACAAGCCAAACAGTGCGGCGAATTGCGGGAGCGGGTGATACACGGCGACCCGAAATTGAACAACTTTTTATTCGAACCGGGCAGCGACCGGATTGTCAGCCTGATCGATCTGGATACGGTCAAACCGGGCTTGGTGCATTACGACATAGGCGATTGCCTGCGCTCCTGCTGCCATCTTCGGCCCAGCAACCAATTTGACATCGCGTGCTGCGAGACTATTTTGACCAGCTATTTGGCCGAAGCCGGACGGTTTTTTGAGCAGGCCGATTACGATTATCTGTATGCAGCCATCCTGCTAATCCCGTTCGAACTTGGCCTGCGCTTTTTTAGCGATTATCTGCAAGGCAATCGCTATTTCAAGGTCAATCAGCCGCGAGAGAATCTCCAGCGCGCTATCGAGCAATTTGCTTTATGCGAGAGCATCGCCCAGCAAAAAACCGAACTAATGTCCGTCATCGCTCACATCGTTTAAAACCTCAGCAACATTATCGGGATCTAGGCGGGGAGTGCGAAGGGCGGATAAGCCGGCGCATTTAGCACGCCTCCCGAATGCACTTGGCTGATCTCGCCTACGATTGTTTTGACAGAATAATTGCCAATTATTCCAAACTACTAAGCTTTCTAAGCTAACAGGCTGTTGAAATTTACC